>JBFOMB010000186.1:0-15485 GCA_040830545.1 Paracoccaceae bacterium
CCACAAACCCCATGGCACGCGATGCCATGAAGGACAGGATCTTCAGCTTCACATGCACCAGCCCATTGATGACCCCACGAACCGCCCCAACGATCAATGCCAGCGGCAGCGCCAGCCACGCCCAGCTGGCCAGCGTTCCACCCAACCCGATGAAGGCAAAGGCGAAAATCACCGCGCTTACGGAAACGGTGCCTTCCATTGACAGGTCGATGGACCCCATGATGATGATGAAGGTCACACCTATCGCGACCATCAGGGCAGGTGTTGCCGCAACCGCGATCCGGGCCGCGTTGCGAATGGAAAAGAACCGCGAATCCAGCAGATAGATGTGATCCTTCCCTTCGCGGAAATCCTCCAGCCATTCAAAGACCGGAAACAGCAGAACCAGGAAACACAGCACCAGAAGTGGCGCCCATTTGATAATCGTCTCGCGGCTCAGGACCGGTGTCCTCGCCGTCATGGTCATGTCTGACATCGGATGTGTCCTGCCACTGTTCCACAGCGCGCAGGCAACGACCTGCGCCCGGCATTTTGAAAGCTGGCCACGCTCTGAAACCGTCAGGATGCGCGGCCAGCCTCAGGGAGGTTACTTGTACTGGATCTGCCCGTTGGTCGGGCCCCAGAAGTCCGTCCAGTCATAGGTCGGCACGTTTTCCAGGTAGTCGCTCTTGAACTGCGCGGCATCTTCCGGCGTGATCATGATCGTCGGGCCATAGAATTCGCGATGTGCGTGCGGTTCATCAGACGGTTTGAAGGTGCCGATGGCCGCGTGATAGGCCAGCGCCGCCGTGATGCCGCCACCCCAATGCGGGTTGGTGAACACGGTCGCCAGAATGCGGCCTTCGCGGACCAGGTCCACCGCCTGCGGGTTGCCGTCATAGGTCACGATCGGCACATCCATGCCTTCGGCCCGCAGTGCTTCCAGAACACCATAACCGATGGTGTCATTGGCGCAGTGCACACCGGTGATCTCGTCCCCATAGCGGGTGATGAAACCGGACATGACCTGGTTGGCCTTCTGCGTGTCCCAATCGGCGGGCTGCGCGTCCAGCAGTTCGACGTCCGGATAATCCTTCAGCGCGTTCTTCAGGCCATTCAGACGCTCGATTGCCGGGTTGTTGGATGCAATGCCACCCAGGTGCACAACGCCGCCTTTGCCGCCCATCGCCTCCAGCAGGATGCGCGCGGTCTGCTCTGCCGGGCCTTCGTCGGACCAGCTCATGTGGCTGACATAGTTGTCGCCAAAGTCCCACGGGTGCAGATCGTCGGTCTTGTTCCAGATCGTCGACACATAGCCACCTGCCGCGGCAACGGCCTCAACAACCGGCCGGGCGTTCGGTGCATCGTTCGTGTCGATGGCCAGCGCCAGGTTGCCGTCGGTCTTGGCCAACAGCGCCTTGACGTCTGCCAGGGACTTTTCGGACGACCCTTCGTTGATCAGGTGGACCAGCGCGTCCTTGCCCAGACCCTGCGCGTCCATAAACGCCTCGCCACCGGACACGATTTCGTTCCAGTAGGGGTTCGTGCGGTTGCGGTAGGACCAGGCTACCGTGGGATCAGATGCCGCGCGCGCCATGGACGGGAACATGCTCGCAGCTGCAGCAGCGCCAACGCCATAAGAGGTCGCAAGCAGGAAATTCCGGCGCGACAGCGTTTCGGCTTCGATAAACTTCTTGATAAATGACATGGGCTTCCTCCCTGGTTTCCACATCTTTTCCGTCGAGGGCTTCCCCTCACTTCACCCGCCTTACCGCACACATTGCCGGACAAGCGGTACGCCCCTCGGATTCGATGAGTAACGCACTAGTTAGTTACTTAATCTTTCTTTTGGCTGTCAAGTGAGTTATGGATAAGATACCCGCGCTGATGACTGCCGACGCGAAAGCGGATGACGAAAGCGCATTAGAGGAAGAGCATGGCCGCGACCAAAACAAAGACCCGCGACGCAGAGGCGACGAAGGCCCGCATTCTGGCTGCGGCCAAAGCCGAATTCGCCAGGCTTGGTCTGGGGGGCGCGCGTGTAGACGAGATCGCGGAAAAGGCCGATGCGAACAAGCGCATGATCTACCACTATTTCGGCAACAAAGAGGACCTGTTCTCGGCCGTTCTGGTCGAAGCGTATCTGGACATCCGGTCTGCGGAACAGGAACTGCAGCTTGACGATTTGCCACCCTCCGAAGCGATGGTCACGCTGATCAAATTCACCTGGGACTACTATCTGGCCAATCCTGAGTTCATTCGGTTGGTGAACAGCGCGAACCTGCATCAAGGCAAGCATTTGGAAGGATCGCAGCGACTGAAAGAGGCCAGCAGGCGTTACATCGGGATGATCCAGGCGCTGCTGGATCGGGGAGCCGCCGAGGGTGTGTTCCGGGACGGGATCGACGCGGGTCAGCTCAACATCACCATTGCGGCGATTGGCTACTATTATTTGACCAACCGCTTTTCCGGGAAGATTCTGTTCGAACGGGACTACATGACACCGGAGGCATTGGACGACCGGCTGGCCTTCAACATCGACACGATCATGCGCCTGATTTCGGTCTGACACGGGCCGTGTTGTGCCCCCGGATATGCCCGTGCAGCCCGGTTTTGACGATCTTCAGGAACAGCTGATATGGCGCGAGGTCCAGCGCGGTACGCGCGCACTGAATGTTGATCGGGATGGTCCACAACGGTGACTGAAGCCTTAGTTGCTTTAACCCCGACGCTCGCGCCCGTTGCAACAGAGGCTCTGCGATAACCGAAACCGTATCGGCGCGCCGCGTGAACTCGGTCAGCACATTGGGCGAATTTGTCCTGATCAGGCTGGTTGGTGACGGCAACCCATGTGATGCCATGAACCCAGATGCTGTCTGTTCGAACGCGGTGTCATCCGCGAAACTCACCCAATTCTGTTTCACCAGGTCCGACAGGGTCACCTCCGGTTTTTCGAACAACGCATGTTCGGCTCGTGCAACAGCAATCATCTCGACCGTAGCAATCAACTGCGAAACGAAGAACTCGCTTTCGATGGGTTGAGCGGGGCTGGCGCTAAGTACGATATCCAGATCGCCGTCATACAGCATGTCGGTCAATTGCCCCGCCACACCCGACACCACGTTCAGATGCAGCGCCGGAAACGCCTTGTGCAGTTCAAACACCACATCCGGGATAAAGGTCGCCGCCCAGGCCACGCCAACACCGATGCGCATATGCCCGGTCACGCCCGAGGTCAGCGCAGCGATTTCCTGTTCCGCGTATTGCGCCGTCTGGCGGCAATAGCTGGCATGGCGGTGAAAAATCTGTCCTGCCTGCGTCGGCACCATGCCGGTAGAACTGCGCGTGAACACAGGGGTGCCCAGATGCTCCTCCAACTGCTTCAGGCCCACGGACACCGCCGGTTGTGACACGCCCAGCCGCTGGCTCGCTGCCTGTACGCTGCCGGTGTCATAGATCGCCAGAAAGAAGTCGGTGAAGCGGTTTTGAAACGGGAATGAACTGCGCATGGGTATAATTATTAATTAATCGACCTCAAACAAACAGTATTTCTGTTTATGAAACCCGCGTGTCAGTCTGCCCCGCAGAGGGGGATTCATGCGCACATTATTTGTCTTGTTTGACAGCCTGAACCGCGAGGCGTTGGGCTGCTATGGCGGCACAGAAATCGCGACGCCCAATTTCGACCGGTTCGCGACAAAGTCGATGTCGTTTGACAATCACTTTGTCGGATCACTGCCCTGTATGCCTGCGCGCCGGGACATGCATGCAGGGCGGTTGAACTTCATGCATCGGTCCTGGGGACCGCTGGAGCCGTTTGACAATTCCTTTGCCCGCATCCTGCGTGACGAAGGCACCTATACCCACATGGTCAGCGACCACCTGCACTATTTCGAAGATGGTGGAGGCGGATTTCACACCCGTTTCAACAGCTGGGATTTCATTCGGGGGCAGGAATATGACCCCTGGGTCGCCATGGTCGAACCACCAATTGAGCGGTTTCGCGAGACGTATTCCGACCATCACTACGAATTCAATCGCGGCCAACGCCGGCTGCAGCACATGATCAACCGCGAACAGATGCGGGACGAGGCTGACTTCCCCGGTCCCAAGTGTTTCGCGTCGGCCTTTGATTTCCTGGACCGGAATCGGGCTGCCGACGACTGGCTTCTGATGCTGGAATGCTTTGATCCGCATGAACCGTTCCACGCGCCCGCGCGGTTCCGCGAAGCCTACGAGAGCGGCTATGAGGGCAAAATCCTGGATTGGCCGCACTATGCCCGCGTCACCGAAAGCGAAGAAGAGATGCGCGAAATTCGCGCGAATTACGCGTCTCTGGTCGCGATGTGTGACGACTATTTCGGGCGTCTCCTCGATTATTTTGACGAGCATGACATGTGGAAGGACACGGCGCTGGTCCTGACCACGGATCACGGTTTCATGCTGGGTGAACATGAGTGGTGGGGCAAATGCCGTATGCCCTATTACGAAGAGATCGCCCACATCCCCATGATGATCCACGACCCGCGCCACGCCGAAGGCGCAGGCACCCGAACCAATGCGCTGACCCAGACGATGGACCTGATGCCGACCCTGCTGGGCCTGCACGGGGTCACAGCACCGCCCGAAACCACTGGCGTTGATTTGAAAGGGGTTCTGGCGGGCGCAGCCGATCAGGGGCGCGACATCGCGGTGTTTGGGCTGTTTGGCGGGCCATTGGGCGTCACCGACGGTGAACATGTCCTCTACTACTACCCCGATGACCTGACCAAACCGGGGCTGCGGGAATACACGCTGATGCCTGCCCACATGCTGGACTATTTCACGGTGGATGAACTGAAAACCGCGACCCTGCACAAAGGGTTCGACTTTACCAAGGACGTTCCCGTCCTCAGCATCGCGGCAACAGCAGAGGCCAAGCGTATCCCGAACAATGATGGCCACGCCTTTGACGACATCGGCACGCGGCTGTTCGACATCATCAAAGACCCCAAACAGGAAACCCCCCTGAACGATCAGGGGATTCAAGACCGGCTGATGACCGGTTTGAAAGCCGTACTCACACAGCACGACACACCCGAGGAGGTGTTCGAGTGGTACGGCATCGGAAACTAAGAGGAGGAGAACCATGAAATTCAAACTGCTGGCAGGCGGGCTGTCTGCCCTGATCCTGAGTACGGGTGCCGCGCTCGCGGAATTTCCCGAGCGCACAATCGAAAACATCTTCCCGTGGACGGCGGGCGGCGCGATGGCGACCAGCCAGATCATCGCTGACGCCATGGGCGAAGAGCTGGGCGTGACGATAACCGTTGTATCGACCCCCGGCGCGGCAGGGACCAAGGCGTTCCAGACGGCCATGAACAAACCCGCGGATGGCTACACGATCTTTGACGGCTACGTTGCGCCGCTGGTTCTGCAACCGGTGCTGGGCAACGCCGACTGGACCTACAAGGACTTCATCCCGCTGCACGGCACGGTATCCAACGCGTTTTCCATCGGCATCCGCAAGGATGATGACCGCTGGGCCAATTTCGAAGAGATGATGGAATGGGGCCGCGCCAACCCGGGCAAGCTCAAGTATTCCTCGGGCACGTCCAACACTCTGCCGCATATGGTGATCGCCAAGGTGCTGCAGGAGCATGGCGTTGTTGCGCGCAACATCCCCTACAAAACCGATGGCGACGCACGCAACGACCTGAAAGCGGGCATTCTGGATTTCGCTTTCATCAATGTCAGCGTGATGAGCACGGACCCGGATGGCTTCAACATCGTGCTGGTCCTGTCCGAACTGGAAGGCGCAAAGAAAGCGTTTGGCGGCGCGCCGACCATCGCCGAACTGGGGATCGACGTGGGTCTGTCGGGCCTTTCCCCCATGGGGTGGAGCTGGTGGCTGGTCCACAAGGACACCCCCGAAGCCGAGGTGAAGATCCTGCAGGACGCACTGGCCACGGCGATGGCAAAGGACGAAACCAAAGCTGCGCTTGAAGGGCTGGGTTTTGTGCCGCTACCCTATGGCCCCGACCAGTATGACGAAATCGTCGGCCCGGTTGCAGATCAGCTCAAGGCGATGGGCGATGCACTGAACTGGGAACGCGAAGAAATGGCAAAGCTTAAGTAAGCTCACCGCATATGGACCTGAAACAGAAACACGCCGAATACCTTGCCTACGCCTTTTTGCTGGCGGTGGTCGGCGTGGTGTTTCAGCAGATTGCCACGTCCTTTGCCGAACAGGGGATCGCCTCGGGCGGTCCCTTTGACAACGCCGCGGCCTATCCCAGGGCTGTCGCAATCCTGATCGTGATCCTGATCGCGCTGCAATTGGCGGTATCCTTTGTCGCCAGACGCCGCGAGGGTGGCGAAACGCTGTCGCTGACCCATCTGGCGTGTCCTGCTGCGGGGCTGGCCATCCTGTTTGCCTATATCTGGAGCCTGAATTGGCTGGGCTATCACATCGCGACCCCATCCATGATCGCAGCCCTGATGATCCTTGGCGGATCGCGGCGGATTGCTGAAATCCTGATCGTGCCGGTCGCTGCATCGTTGCTGATGGCCTTCGCCTTCGAGGTTGTCCTGAAGATCGTGCTGCCCGGTGGCGTGTTCAAACTACATATCCTCTGGCCGTTCTGATGGTTGACCATCTGACCCAAGCCGTCGGGCTGGTGTTCACGCCCTGGTCGCTTCTCTTGACCTTTGCGGGTGTACTGGTCGGTCTGCTGGTTGGCGTGCTGCCCGGGTTGGGGCCGCTGATGGGAATTATCCTGCTGCTGCCCTTTGCGGTCACGCTGGACCCGATCCCGGCCATGGGGTTCTTGCTGGCGATCTTTGTGGGGGGCAGTTGTGGCGGCTCAATCTCGGCCATTCTGCTGCGCATTCCCGGTACACCGCTGGCGGCAGCGACTTTGTTTGACGGCTATCCCATGGCGAAAAAGGGCCGGGCGGCGGACGCCATTGGCATCGCAATCGCGGCCTCGTCCGTTGGCGGGTTGTTCGGCGGGCTGGTGCTGATCGTCGCCGCGCCATCGCTTGCCGCCTTTGCCAGTGACTTCTCGGCCCCTGAATTTGCGATGCTGGCCATCACCGGTTTGCTGGCCATCGCCGTGATTTCCAGCAGCTCCCTGCTCAAAGGTATCATGGCCGGCTGTTTCGGTCTGTTGCTGGCCACGATTGGCACAGACGAATTTTCCACCGGCTACCGGTTCACTTTTGACAATTTCAACATGCTGAACGGGTTTCACATCGTGTCCATTGTCGTGGGCCTATTCGCCGTGTCCGAGATGATCATTCAACTCATGGGCCCCGGCCTGACTAACAAACCGAATGTCCCGATGGTGCGGCCCGGGTTTTCCTCCCTGGTCCTGACGCTGCGCCATTGGGGCAACCTGTTGCGGTCCTCGGCCATCGGCACCTTCTTTGGGTCGCTGCCCGGTGCGGGTGGGGTGATCAGTTCGTTCACCTCTTATGCCGTTGCCAAGGGCCTCGCCAAGCCGGACGAACTATACGGCGAAGGCGCGGAAGGCGGGGTTGTCGCAACCGAAAGCGCGAACAACGCCACCATTGGCGGCGCGATGGTGCCCTCGCTGGCGCTGGGGATTCCGGGCGATCCGACAACGGCCGTGCTGATCAGCGTGCTGCTGATCCTGGGGCTGTTCCCCGGCCCGACCATGTTCGAACACTCCCCCGACATCGTTGCAGGCGTGTTTGTGATCTACCTGCTGTGCAACGTAGCGCTTTTGGTGATTGGCATCCTGACCACACCGCTGTTTGTCTGGGTGCTGCGGGTGCGCAAGGTGAATCTGATCCCGATTGTGCTGTTGATGTGCGTTCTGGGCACGTTTGCGCTGCAATCGTCTGTGTTCGACCTGTTTGTCATGTTCGGGTTTGGCCTGATCGGCCTCTTGTTCCGGGCGGCCAACATCCCCCTGTCCCCCATTGTGATCGGCGTCATTCTGGGACCGCTTCTGGAAAACAACATGCGGCGGACCTTGCTGATTTCGGACAACGGGCTGTGGATTTTCCTGGATCGCCCGGTGGCCGCTGCCCTGATCCTGATCAACATCGCGCTGATTGGTGGGGCCATCTGGTTCAATTTGCGCACGTCCAGACCTTAGTCCCGGGATCTGTCACAGGCTTTGCCCGGGTGTCGGTTGCCGCACCGCACAGGTCGCGATACGCTGACCGTTAAACAGGTGTGGCCGGGCTTGGGTTTCGTCCACGCGCAGAGGGGCTAGCATGGAAACCAGAAACACAGGAAGACGCGCGCGCCATGCCTGACGGCCCGTTTTCCCCCAAAGACATCCAGCGTCGCGCGCAAGACATTCGCGCCCACTGGTCCCCGGACCCCGAACAGATCGCCCTGCGCCCGGACATCTCGGGGAATGCCATAAACGGTCTAAACGAAAGTGAGGTGCGCCGCCCCACGCCGGTCTACTGGCAGGACCCCGAAACCATCGCCCACGGGGCCATGCAGACCTGGTTTGGCGAGCGGGACATGATCCCGGAAATCGATGAAATAGCCGCGCGGCGGCAGGTGATACTGGATCAACCCATCCCGGATCAGGTGCAGGACCGGACTGACAGAACCCCGCAAACCTGGCGGGACGAAATCGACCAAATCGCGCTTAGCGCCGGGGCGGATCAGATTGGTGTTGCTGCCTTTGATCCTCTTTGGGTCTACGACACGAAAACCGTTCCAAACCACCCAACCGTCATTCTGCTGGTCGTCGAACAGGACTATGACCGCATGAGCGAAGCCCCGGGCCAAATCGCCGGGGCCGAGGTTCTGACCCAATACAGCCGAGTTCTGAAGGCCGCGCGCCACCTGGCCGGATACATTCGCCAGCATGGATGGGACGCCGAAGCGCACGGATCACCCACACCGGCGACCTTCACGATGATCCCGGCAGCTATTGCAGCGGGGCTGGGCGAGTTGGGCAAACATGGCAGCATGATCCACGAACGCTACGGATCCAATTTCCGGCTTGGCGCGGTCACAACCGACCTGCCGCTGGTCCCGGACACGCCCCGCGAATTTGGCGCAGACACGTTCTGCCAATCCTGCCGGGTCTGTGAACACGCTTGCCCGCCCCAGGCCCTTTCTCCGGACAAACATATGGTCCGGGGGGTAACGCGCTGGTATGTCGATTTCGACAAATGCCAACCGTTCTTCAACGAACATCTGGGTTGTTCGATCTGCACGACTATCTGCCCATGGAGCCAGCCGGGCGTCGCGGAACGGTTATTGCCAAAAATGGCACGCCGGAAGGCCAATAGTTCACAAGACTGAGTTCGCTCCCGATTTTCATACCACGGACAGACGTCCACGTTGCTTTATGCGTCGGAAACGCCGGTCCATTCGAAATGCCCACGGCCATTCAACATGGATGACATCATGAACCGGCCGTCTTGTATCTGCAGCAGCCCGGTTGCGGTGTAGGGATCAGTCGCCAGCTTCCCCTGACTTACCAGGCGGGTCTGAAACGTTCCCAGCCAGGTCCCGTCTTCGCAGTTTTCGAGGCTGATAGCCGTGCGATCAACCATGTCGACGGCCATGATTTCCATGGCCGTCAGGTAGTATTGAAAATTCCGACGCAAATCCGCCTCGCTGGTCATGGCGGTCGGACCGATCCGCGTGATGATCGAGAATGGCAGCAGCAATCTTGACGTCCACAGGTCAAAATCCCGCTCAACAAAACACCGGGAGATATCGTCAAGAAGACTGTCAAACTCTTCGGTCATGAGGCCATTCTAACGCGAAAGAGGGTCAAAATCGACGTTAAATAACGTCACTTTTCAACCTGAGTAAGTGAGACTGGGATGACACTCTCCCGAGGTCTCGTGGCCTTCGGATCAACCGTAAAAATCCTTGAAATTCATCGCGTCCCACAAGGACCTCTGCGTCCCGCCGGTGGGCTTCCTTCCTTTCAGCGCAACCGTACCGCCCTGAGCTGTGCAAAAAAAAGTTGTTGCCGAAACCGGTTTCGGAAACTCATTTGAACCCCAAGGGGAGAATCGCAATGGCAGGGCTGGTGAAATCTACCGTGGTTGGAACGCGCCGACGCGTGACGATCAGCGATGTCGCGCGATACCTGGATTTGACCAAAGGCACGGTCAGCCGCGCCCTGAACGGATATGCGGATATCTCCGAAACCACGCGCCTAAGAGTACGCCGGGCAGCGGATCAGCTTGGATACCGTCCGCTCAGTCATGCGCAGGCTATTCGGACCGGTCGCGTCCGGTCCATCGGTCTGGTGTTACAGGTCAACGAACATGACGGGCACCGGCCCTTTGTGGCGGACTTTCTGGCTGGCGTGTCCGAAGGAGCCAGCCGCGAAGACTGGACATTGACCGTGGCCACAGCCGAAAGCGAAGAAGACACGTTGCGGTTGCTGGAGAAGATTTCGGACGAGCGGAAGGCTGATGGGTTCATTCTGCCACGAACACAGGTCGCGGACCGGCGCATCGACTTTCTGCGCGACCACGGCACGCCGTTTGTCCTTTATGGGCGCACCGGGAATACCAGCGGATGCGCCTGGTATGACATCCAAAGCGAAGACGCGATGACAGATGCGGTGCTGCGCCTGTCTGCGTTGGGGCATCGCCGAATTGCCTTTGTCCCCGGGGGCCCGGGTTACACTTATGCCGAACTGCGCCTGGACGGGTATCGCGACGGGCTGGACCGCGCGGGCCTTTCGATCGACCCTGCCTTGATCGCGCAACCGGCTGTGGACCGCGAAGCCGGAGGGCTGGCGACGGAAACCTTGCTGGACCTGCCGGATCGCCCCACGGCCATTGTGTTTGCTGTCGACCAGGCCGCGTTTGGTGCCTATGACGCGGCGCGCAGACATGGTCTGAAAATCGGTCGCGATCTGTCTTTGATCGCCTATGACGGCATACCGGAAAGCAGTTTTGTCGACCCGCCCCTGTCCACTTACGCGGTGGACACCAGAAAGGCGGGTGAACGGTTGGCAGACTTGCTGATCCGCCGCGCGCGCGGCGCTGATCCTGAAGAGCTACGCGAACTGGACAAGGCGCGGTTTCTCAATCGCGGCTCACACGGACCGGCCCCACGTGGTGCCCAGATTTCACCCTGACATCCAATCATCTTTCGGAGGAGACAATGAAAAAACGTACACTATTGATGACCGGTTCGGCGCTTGCTCTGGCGCTGTCTGCGGTCGCTGCATCGGCGGATACGATCCGGTTCTGGACCACCGAAGAACAGCCCGAACGGTTGGCCCGCCAAGAAGCCATGGCCGCTGACTTCGAAAAGGCCACCGGCACAGCGGTCGAAGTGATCCCGGTCACGGAATCCGATCTGGGCACGCGGGCCACGGCGGCCTTTGCGGCTGGCGATCTACCCGACGTGATCTATCACACGTTGCAATATGCACTGCCCTGGGCCGAAGCGGGCCTGCTGGATACCGAGGCGGCCACCGAAGTGATCGAAGATCTGGGGAAGGACACCTTTGCCCCCGGAGCGATTGCAATGGCGGCCTATGATGGCGACGTTGCATCGGTGCCCGTGGATGGCTGGACACAGATGGTGGTCTACCGCAAGGACCTGTTTGATGCCGCTGGGCTGGCCGCGCCAACATCCTATGCGACTGTCGAGGCTGCGTTGGAAGCGTTGCACAACCCGCCTGAAATGTATGGATTTGTCGCGGCGACCAAGGTCGACGAAAACTTCATGAGCCAGGTGCTGGAACATGTGTTCCTGGCCAATGGCGTGACTCCGGTCGGCGCGGACGGGTTCCAGCCGCTGGACGAGGCCAAGACCACCGAGGTTCTGGAGTTCTACAAGGCAATTGCCGAAGCGTCCCCGCCGGGTGACCTGTACTGGGATCAGTCACGCTCGCTCTACTTCTCGGGCAACGCGGCGATGATCATCTGGTCGCCCTTCATTCTGGACGAACTGGCCGGTCTGCGCGACAGCGCCCCGCCCACCATCACGGACGACCCGACCTCGAACGAACTGGCAGGCAAAACCGGGATTGTCACGACCTTCTCCGGCCCATCGAACCCGGATGGCGCGGCCTGGGGTGACATCCGCTATTTTGGCATCACCACAGACGCGGACACGGATGCAGCGATGGATTTCGTGAAATTCTCCATGGACGAAGGGTACGGCCAAACGCTGTCCATCGCGCCCGAGGGCAAGTTCCCGGTGCGCGCGGGCACGGCAGATGCCCCGACCAAGTTCAAGGATCTGTGGGCAACCCTGCCGGTTGGCGTGGATCGCAAGGCCCCGCTGGGTGACCTTTATGCCCAAGAGATGATTGATGAAATCGTCGGCGGTCTGGATGTGGCACAGCGTTGGGGTGTGGCCGAGGGTCAATTGTCCCTGGCGTCCAAGATGATCAACAGTCAGATCATCAACCGTGTTGTGCGGCAGTACATCGATGGTGAAATTGGCGCCGCCGCTGCGGTTGCTGCGATGAACGACCAACTGGCCGGGATCGAGTAACCTGTCCCTGTGGGCCATCGCAACGCGCGGTGGCCCACTGTCCTGAACCGGAGCTGGCATCATGTCACCGATCCCACCCTCCGGGACCACGCCGCTGGCGCGGCGCGAGGCCCGGCTTGCCTGGGGCTTGCTGGCCCCGACCCTGATCAGCGTTGCGCTGGTCGTGGTCCTGCCCTTGCTGGCAATCTTCTGGATCAGCTTCAAACCCATTGGACTGGCTGACCTGCGCCCTCCGGTGGCCGTGGTCCGCGAAAGCGTGCGCGGGTCGGGCGATGACTTGCGCGTTGAATACCGTGTGCGCAACTCCAGTCAGGAGATTGCAATCTCCGGCGTCACCCTCACCGACACCCTGCCCGACGGGCTGACCCTGACCGGGCAATTGCCGGACCAATGTACGCTGAACGGGGCGACGCTGTTCTGTGACTTTGGTACGTTGGAGGGCGGGCACAACGAACGCCTGCGCCTGCCAGCACAGGCCGCAGATGCGGACGCGATGGAAGAGGCGGCAGAAGGCAGCGAACCTGCGGTGACCGGGTCTGCCCCATCCGTACTGACCGACTTCACCTTCACCTTCGAAAACTTCGCCCGGATTTTCGACGGCGACGAGTTCTGGGGCGTGCTGGGCGTCACCCTGTTTTACACCGTTTTCGGCACTGTCGGCGCATTGCTGGTTGGCCTGTTTGCCGCGCTTTTGCTGAACAAGAGCTTTCGCGGTCAAGGCATCCTGCGTGGTCTTTATCTGTTCCCATATGTAGCACCGATCATCGCGGTGGCATTTTCCTGGCTGATCCTGTTTGATCCGTTTTCCGGTTCGGCCAATGCACTGCTGCTGCAAATGGGCGTAACGGACGAGGCGATTAACTTTTTCGGCAAACGTCCGCTGGCGCTGATCATGGTCACAGTATTCGAAATCTGGCGCTACTTCCCGCTGTCCTTCCTGTTCATTCTGGCCCGGATGCAAAGCATCGACACGGATATGTACGAAGCGGCAGACATGGACGGCGCGTCGCCCTTCCAACAATTCTGGTACCTGTCTCTGCCGCAACTTCTGGGCATTCTCAGTGTCCTGTTCCTGCTGCGCTTCATCTGGACCTTCAACAAGTTCGACGACATTTTCCTGCTGACCGGCGGAAATGCAGGTACGCGTACCCTGACGGTCAATGTCTATGAACAGGCCTTCGCCGTGTCGAATATCGGCGCGGGCGCAGCGGTTGCTGTCGTGATCTTCCTGTGCCTGCTCACCTTCGCGGTGTTCTTCTTCCGGTTTGTCAGTCAGGAGGAAGGACTATGAGCATCCTGCGCAAGGGTATCGTAACGGGGCCAATCCTGGGTGCGCTGTGGCTGGTCGTGCTGGCCACAACATGCGCCATCGTGGCGTCATTTGCGACCGGGGCTCCGTTCCGGCCAGCGATTCTGCTGTCCGTCCTGTGGGGCGGCGGCATCGGTGCGGCGATGGTTCTGCGACCACTGCCCCCGAGGTTTGCGGGCTTGGCCGCGTCGGTATTGCTGGCCCTGCTCGGGGCGGTTGGCATTGGACCGATTGCCGCTGGCGCGGGGCTGATTGGGGCCATTCTGGTCAATGCGGTCACAGGTCTGGCCATGGGATGGACCCTGTCGGTGATCATTACACCTCTGCCCGGTCCCGCCACCCTGACCAAACATGAATTCGAAGACGCGGTGATCAGGTTCCTCACCGGGTTTGGCTACATCTTCTTCACTGCCATCGTCGCGATCCCGTTTTACGTGATGGTGATGACCAGTCTCAAAAACCAGTCCGAGCTGATCCAGAACCCGCTCGACTTCTCTTTGGACCTGTCGAAGGGCTGGGACCTGTTCCGGTCCTATTCCGAGCTGTTCAATGATTTCAACTTTGGCACCTACATGGTGAATTCGCTGCTGATTTCGGTCCTGACCGTGTTCATCACGCTGTTGTTCAGCGTGCCTGGGGCCTATGCCGTCGCACGGTTGCGGTTCAAAGGACAGGCGCTGTTTTCGCGGTCGATCCTGCTGATCTACATGGTGCCGGTGATCGTTCTGGCGCTGCCGATCTATATCGCCTTTTCGATGACGGGTCTGCGCAACACGATCTTTGGCATACTGCTGATCTATCCCGTCACGACGATCCCCGTGGCTCTGTACATGCTGCAGGGATACTTCCGCGGACTTCCGCACGAAGTTGAAGAGGCCGGGTTGATGGACGGGCTGTCGCGGCTTGCGGTGATCTGGAAAATCACTCTGCCCCTGTCCCTGCCCGCGATGGCTTCGGTCTCACTTTACGTCTTCATGATCGCCTGGAACGAATTTCTGCTGGCGTTCATGCTGTTGGATGACCCGTCCAAGTTTACGCTGACCCGAGGTATTGCCAGCCTCAATTCCTCGGAAATCCCACGCCAGCACCTGATGGCCGGAGCGGTTGTTGCGACCGTACCCATCATGGCGCTGTTCCTGGGTCTCGAACGTTTCATGACCAAAGGCCTGACGGCCGGATCGGTAAAAGGATGACTGAGATGGATGCCATTTCCCTGGATGCACAGGCGCGTGACATTCTGAAATTGAACGACCGGGGCGGCTATACCGTGCCGACCGAGGGGCTCTACCCCTATCAGTGGAACTGGGACAGCGCGTTTGCCGCGTGGGGCTTTGCGCTGTTTGACATCGACCGCGCCTGGATAGAGCTGGAAACGCTCATGTCCGGACAATGGCCGTCGGGCATGGTGCCGCACATCCTGTTTCACGCGGATGATCCGGGCTATTTCCCGGGGCCGGACGTGTGGGGCACGGACGGGATCGGGCCGGTCCGCAGCTCCGGGATCAGCCAACCACCGGTGGCCGCGAGTTTCGCCAGGGCTGTGTACGATCAGGCGCCAGAGGCAGGATTGCTCCGATTGCGGATGTTGTTTCCCAAGCTGATGGAATGGCATCGGTGGTTCATGACATGGCGGCTGGCGGACGGGAGGATCTTCATCACACACCCGTGGGAGGCAGGCCGCGACAATGGCCCCGACGGGGACGCCGCCCTGGCAACCAACGCCCCTGTTGGCGG
>JBFOMB010000187.1:0-39716 GCA_040830545.1 Paracoccaceae bacterium
CAGAGCTTTGCCGTGGACTGGGGTGACGGCCGCGCGGTCGAGACGATTGTCGGCCCCCAGACGCAGCTGAGCACGACCTACACCAGCGTCGGCAACTACACGATCAGCGTCACCGCCACCGACGCGGACGGCGCCACCAGCCCCCCCGCAACCGCAAACGTCACCGTCAATGCGGAAACCGGCGGACCGAACGAGGCGCCGGCGATTGCCAGAATTCCGCGTCAGATTGCGACAGAAGGCACCGTGTTCACGCTGGACTTGTCGACCTTCACAATAGATCCGAACGGCGATGTCCTGAGCTATGAAATCCTCAGCGGGCCTGTTGGGGCGACGGTTGACGCGTCGACGGGTATCTTCACCTGGAACACCCCATCGGATGCGAGTACGGCACGCGTACAGATCCGCGTCACGGATGATGACGTAACGCCGCTGTCTGACACAGCCTCCTTCGTGATCGTGACGCCCAACCCGCGCGCCGCCGTTGCGATCAACGGTCCGGCAACTGCGGTTGTGGGGCAGGAAGTCACCATCACGCCTAGCGTTGTTGACCCGGATGGGGATGAGAACGGGCGGTGGTACGTCAGCTGGGGTGACGGTGTGACCGAGAATGTCGTGGGTTCGGCTACCACTCTGACCCACACCTACACGGATGAGGGCCGCCGCACGGTTCGCGTCACGGCTTATGACGAAAATGGCGTGGCGAGCGAGAATTCCGCTACGCTGGTCATTCAGGTTACCGATCCATCGTCTGCACCGGTCTGGTCGCCAATCCCGACAACCACGGTGGCCGCGACCGAGACATTCTCGTTGGATCTGGATGCCTTTGTCGGCGATGCGGACGGTGATCTGAGCACGATATCCTTGCTGGCGGGTCCGCAAGGGGCATCAATTGATCCCGCAACGAATGTTGTGACCTGGACGGTTCCGGCGGATATGTCCGGCAACGTGCGGTTCCGGGTGGCGGCAGAGGATGCGACAGGGAACGAGGCCGCGCGGACCTTCACCGTGCGCGTTCCGACCCCGCCGCTGGGTGGAACACCGGATGCGGCCCCGGTCTGGGCGCCGCTGACGACGCAGCAGGTCACACAAGGTGAACTGTATCAGTTCGATCTGTCCACGATCAGCTCGGACGCGGACGCTGATCCGCTCAGCTATCAGGTCATTTCCGGCCCATCCGGCCTGACGGTCGATCCGGTCAGCGGGTTGTTGTCCTGGACACCGGCAGCGGATGAGGCACGGACGACCGAAGCGACCGTGCGCGTGCGCGACGATGGCCCGGGTTCGAAGGCGGCGGATCTGCGGATCAGCTTCCGTGTGACCAACCCGGCACCAACCGTGACGTTGACCGCTCCGGCCATCGTGGCCACGGGCCAGACCGTGACCGTGAACCCGGTCGCCAATGATCCCGATGGCGACGCGATTGACAGATGGCGCGTGAATTGGGGCGACGGCACACGTGAATTCGTCGATGGCAGCGTGACTGCGCTGACCCATGTCTATGACCGTGTGGCGGGGTCCCGCGTGATCCGGGTGGAGGCGATTGATGCCGAGGGCCGCATGGGCCAGGCCGCAACGCACGCCCTGCAGGTCACCGATGGCGATCAGTCGCCTGTCTGGGTTCCGATTGTGGCCCCGGTTGCAGTGGAAGGCACGCCTTATACGCTGGACCTGTCGGGCTTTGTCTCTGACCCCGAGAGCGCGGGTCTGACGTTCCGCCTGACCGAGGCGCCAGCCGGTGCAACCATTGATCCGGTCACGGGTGAGCTGAGCTGGACCCCGCCCGCGAACGCAGCGTCGTCCTATCGCTTCACCATTGAGGCGGCAGAAACAGCAGGGGAAGAGCAAGCGTCGGTCCGGTCCTTCAACCTGAATGTGCGGGAGGTTGCGATCGCCGGCCCACGCATCAACCTGTCCGGCTCGGATACGGCCATTGTAGGCGCGACTTATACGTTGACCCCGACACCGGTCGATCCGGCGGTGGATCAGGTCACGAGGTTCCGTGTCAACTGGGGTGATGGCAGCTTTGAAACCTTTGATGGTCCGCTGGCCCCGGTCACACATACCTATGTGCGGGCTGCGACCCATGTGATCAGTGTCACGCCATTTGGTCCGACCGGAACCGGCGAAACGGTTCGGCAGGTGGTCTCGGCTGAACCACGCAACTCTGATCCAGTCTGGACGCCCATCCTGCCGCAGACCGTGCAGGAAGGCAGTGCCTTCGCGTTGGATCTGTCGGCGCTGGTGTCCGACCCGGATGCGGGTGACGTGCTGTCGCTCAGCGTGCTGAGCGGGCCGGAGGGCATGACTATTGGTGCAGACAACGTGCTGCGCTGGACGGCACCAAACGACTTTGGTCGTGACGTGACCGTGCGCTTGTTGGCACAGGATGATGATCTGCATGATCAGGGGCGTGACATTGTCAGCTTCCGTCTGAATGTTGAGGATCCGGCACCGGTGGCGGCATTCACTCTGGATGATCTGATCATCAACGTCGGGGAAACGGCCACGATCCGACCCACGGCGACCGATGCGGATGGCGATCCGATTGCCTTCTGGCGCGTGAACTGGGGTGACGGAACCTCCGAAGTGGTGGATGGCACCGCGACCGAGATTTCGCACACCTACACCGCGCGCGGCAACCGCACGATCACGCTGGTGGCTGAATCGCCCAGCGGCGAACGGTCGGACGCGGTGCGTCAGGCGATCCGGGTAGAGCGTGAAAACGCGGCCCCGACCCTTGGCGGGGCAGGCGCGCAGACGGTCAATCCGGGTGATGTCGTGACCTTCGACTTTGGCGCGTTGGCCAATGACCCGGATGCAAGTGGGACGCTCAGCTTCTTGCTGCTGAACCGCCCGGATGGCGCGACGATTGATCCGGTAACAGGCGTCATGACGTGGACCGTGCCAGCGGGGGCGGATGGTCGTCACACAGTGCGCGTGCAAGTGTCCGACAACGATCCGATTGATCCGCGCACGCGCGAACGGACCTACGTCTTCAACGTCGTTGGCGCAGGGCAGGGGGCCGAGGCCGCGCCGGTCTGGACGCCGGTGGCCAACACGCGTGTGGATGAGGGCACGGCGTTTAGCCTGGATCTGGCACCGTCCGTTGCCGATCCGGCAGGCGCAGGCGTCGCGTTCTCGCTGGTCAGCGCGCCGGAGGGCATGACGCTGACAGCGGATGGTCAATTGTCCTGGAACGTGCCGGGTGATGTTCGCCGGGTCGAAGTCACGGTTCGGGCAACCGGGTTGGGCACTGACCCGAGCTATGCAGACGATACGTTTGTCATCAATGTCCGCAATCTGGGCGCGGTCGCGCAGATCACCGCTCCTTCGGCTGCAACAGCCGGGGCGCTGTTCACCTTCACGCCGACGGCTGTGGACCCGGGCAATGACGACATCGCTGAATGGCAGGTCAACTGGGGCGACGGCAATGTCGAGCGTGTGGATGGCAGCCTGGCAACACTTGGGCACGTCTATCGCGAAAGCGGCAGCTACAACGTCCGTTTGCGTGCAATTGACTCCGATGGCCGTTTTGGGGCCACGACGAGCCTGCGCATCGACGTGGCCGCAGCCAGCGCCGCGCCGATCTGGCAGGACATCCCGGTTCAGGCGGTGGCACAGGGTGAGACATTCACGCTTGATCTGTCCTCGCTGGTCAGTGATCCGGAAAGTGATCCGTTCAACCTGATCCTGGTAGGCGGACCCGAGGGCGCAACCCTGTCGCCGACGGGTGTGCTGACCTGGACCGCCGGGGCCGACACGCTGCGGAACGCGACGTTCCAGGTGGTTGCCCGCGAGGCGGGTGGCGAGGGCCGCGATGTCTCAACCCGGTTCCGTGTCGCGGTGTCCAACCCCGCACCGGTCGCGTCGATCACGGCGGATGCCACAGGTTCGGTCGGGGTGGACTTCACCCTGACACCGGGCGCAACGGACGCCGATGGCGACCAGATCGCGCGTTACCTGATCGACTGGGGTGACGGCACGCGGACAACCGTTTCGGGCGACTCCGGGCCGCTGACCCATCGTTATGGCGTGGCAGGCACCGAAACCATCCGCGTCTGGGCATACGACGCTGACGGCGCACGGTCCGAGGTGGTGACACAGGATGTCACGATCAACGCCCATACCGGCGCACCGATCACCAGTCAGGATGCTGGCGGTATCGGGGCCGTGGTCGGGGCAGCGGGTGTTCTGGCGGTCAGCGCAAAAACCCGCGCGGCCCGTCGCAATGTGCTGCGTGTCGCGGATGTTGTGTCGATGGAAAGCGATGGCGAAGTGCGGTTTGTGGCTCAGCTCGATGAGCCTGCGGAGGAACCGGTGAAGGTCCTCTTTGGTTTCCGGGGCAGCAATGACGCGCTTGGTCAAAGCCATACGGGTGAGGCGATCATCCCGCGCGGTCGGTCGGAACTGGTGCTGTCGCTGGATACCTCGGAATGCGCGAAGCTATCCGCTGATGGCCAGATTGCGCTGGACCTCTACGGTGTCACCGGGGCCGAGTTCGAGACGGGTGGCTTCTGCTTCACCGCACACGCGCTGGTCGCGGGCAGTGAAGCACCTCAGCCGGAGGCATTCGCGCTCGACAGTGAGGCCACAGACCTGACGGACCTGACCCCGACGCAAGGGAGCGCACCGGCCATTGTCTGGAACTGAACGGGATCCAGACGGCCCATGGGACTGCTTGATCTTGACGTGGGTGCGTCCCACAATCGCCAAGATGCAAGCCTAAACGTGGGCCGTCCATGAAGTGTGCAAATCGAACGCCCAACCGGCAGGGGGCCGCATGACAACGTCCAATAGCGGGCGCGTGCAGGCCTCTGCCGTGTTGAGCGATCAGGACATGGCCTTTGGCCTGGCCTGGACACGTGGGCAGGCCGACCAGATGGGGTCGGACGCGCGGGTTCTGTTGCTGATCCGGGATACCGAGGGCGTTTTGCGGCTCGCTGGGGCCGTGCCTCACGATGATCGACCAGGCGAGTTTCTGCGCGCCGCCGCGACTTCCGCTGCCGAAGGTGGACGTCCCATTGTGCGCCCCGCTGGTGAAGGGCGGCTCGCCGTTGCCATGGCACTGGACATGGAAGGCATTGCCGCCGTAGCTGCCGCAGAGATGCAGGGCGACCCGGCGCTGGTCGGACCCCTGACGATCCGACAATTGCAATGGGGCCTGAATGGGGTTGAGGCATACCTACGCCGGCAGTTGCAGACTGTTCCGGAAGACCTGAAGGACGTCACCCACTCCGACCCGGAGGCACGTGCCAGCACTGGCCTGTCCGTCTTCCTTCGCGCATTGGAAACGGACGGATTCCGCGACGCGGCCCGCGCGGCGGCCACGGATCTGGCACTGGAACTGGGGGCTGAACGCGTGGCCATCGCCCGCATGCGATACGTGCCCAGCCGGTCCAAGCTGATTGCCTTGTCCCATGCTGCGGACTTCGGTCGGGCCAGTGCTGCAACCGATGCCCTGCGCGCCGCTGCGGACGAGGTGCTGGATCAAGCCGAAGCGTTGGTTTGGCCCCCATCCGAAGACGCCCCCGCCTTGTCCCGCCATGCGCTGGAAACGCTTGCCAGACAATCCGGTGCCGGGTCCGTGGCCGGTGTGCCGATGGGCGATCCAACCGCGCCCTGGGGCGCGTTGGTGGCTGAATTTGCAGATCCCGAAGCGGCCAATCTGGCCGCGCCGACCCTGACGTTGGGGGCCGATGCGCTTGCGCCGCTGCTCGCGTTGAAACGGGAAGAGGATCGCTGGCTGCCCAAACGCCTTTGGGATGCCTGTGTGAATGCAGTGTCCGTCGTGCTGGGGCCTCGTGCGCTGGGGTGGAAGGCAGCGGTTCTGGGCCTTGCCATCGTAGGGGTCGCAGCCGCCACGGTTCAGGCCCCGGCCCGGGTCACAGCGGATGCGGAACTGACGGCAGAAGGGCGCGTGTTGATCTCTGCCCCGTTTGACGGGTTCCTCGCCGACCGTTTTGTGAGGCCGGGTGAGGCGGTGCAACAGGGCCAGTTGATGGTCGCTTTGGATGATCGCGACCTGACACTGGAACGTTTGCGCGATACGGCGGCACGATCACAACTGCTGATCGAGCGAGACACGGCAGCGGCAACCGGTGACCGCGCACGGTTTGCTGTTCTGAACGCCGAGATCGCTGAAGTAGACGCACGACTGGCCCTGACCGAGGCACGGTTGGTCGCCGGACGCATGACCGCGCCGTTTGATGGCGTGGTGACAACCGACACAACCGATGGCCGGATCGGTGCGCCGGTGACACGTGGGGACGAGTTGATGAGCCTCGCCCCGTCCGAGGTGCGCACAGTTACGCTCTTCGTTCCTGACGCCCGCATTGACCGCATCAAGCCGGGGCAGACAGGGCAGCTAAGGCTCGCCGCCAGCCCGGAACGCCCCATGTCGTTCGAGGTGATCCGCATCACACCCGTGACCGAACCACGAGACGGGGAAAACACGTTCCGCGTGACGGCGGAACTGACCGGTGCTCTGCCCGAAGATCTGACGCACGGTATGGAGGGGGCCGCAAAGATCACCACCGGGAGGGATCTATGGGTGGCGACCTGGGGCAAACCCTTCCTCGAAGACATCCGTCTGGCGGTCTGGAGCTTCTGGCCGTGATCGGGTCGCAGTCATATTGGCGCGCGCGGCATGACTGACGCCAGTGTCATTCAGGGCGGCGATTGGGGCGGCAAAGCGGCCCGGCGCGCGGCTACGGCGGACGGACCGCTGTTTTCGCCCTATTGGTACAAGATTGCGAACCTGAAACCCCGCCTGCGCCCCGGCGTGACCATCACGCGTCGGGTCGAGCAGGGGGAAATCTGGCACATCCTGTCCGCCCCGGAAACCAATCGCCACTTCCGTCTGGATGCTGCGGGCTATGCGCTGGTTGGCGCATTGGATGGCCGCGCTACGCTAGAGGAGATCTGGCGCACCGTCCTGCACCGCTTTGGTGACGACGCCCCGGGACAGGACGAGGCATTGCGCCTGCTGGGCCAATTGCATCAGGCCAATGCGTTAAACGCCGGCGCGATGCCCTCGCTGTCCGAGGCCGCCCGCCGTGCCCGCCGCGTCGCCCGCCAGCGTGTTTTAGGGCA
Organism: Paracoccaceae bacterium; assembly: GCA_040830545.1. Classification (GTDB taxonomy): domain Bacteria; phylum Pseudomonadota; class Alphaproteobacteria; order Rhodobacterales; family Rhodobacteraceae; genus HXMU1420-2. The sequence continues at coordinate 7,093 of JBFOMB010000187.1, forward strand.
GTTGAAAAACCCGCTTTTCGTCCGCTTCCACCTCTTTGATCCGCAATGGCTGATCGAACTGACCTACCCCTTGGTCCGTCCTATGTTTGGCCGTGTCGGTTTTTTGCTGTGGCTGCTGATCGTTGGCTGGCTGGGTGTGATGGTTATCCAGAACTGGGACGAACTGGCCGCCACAACGCTGGATCGCGCGCTGGCCGCTGACAACCTGCTGATCGCTGCCTTGGTCTTTCCGGTCGCCAAGTTCATCCACGAATTGGCCCATGGCTGGGCGGTCCATCACTATGGGGGCGAGGTGCGCGATTGCGGCATCATGTTCCTCGTGTTTCTGCCCGCGCCTTATGTCGACGCCTCTGCCGCCGGGGCATTCCCCGGTCGGTTCGCGCGTGTGTTCACGTCCGCTGCGGGCATGATGGCCGAACTCGTACTGGCCGCTGGTGCCATGGCGGTCTGGCTGACGGCGGAAACCGGGCTGGTCACTGCGATTGCGTTCAACGTGATGTTGGTCGCGGGCATCTCGACCCTGCTGTTCAACGGCAATCCGCTGCTGCGGTTTGATGCTTATTTCATGCTGTGTGACGCGATTGGCGTGCAAAACCTTGGCACGCGGTCGGGCAAATGGTGGAGCTGGCTGGTCCATCGTTACGGCTTCGGGATCGAAGAATGGGAAAACCCCATGCGCACCCGGACAGAGGGCTGGTGGTTCACTCTCTACCAACCGGCCAGCTACGCCTATCGCGTGTTCCTGACGCTCTCCATCGCGTTGTTCGTGGCGTCTGAATATCCGGTGGTAGGCCTGACACTGGCCACTTGGGCGATCACAACGACCTTCGGTTTCCCCTTTGCCAAGGGCGTGTGGCAGGTGATCACCAGCCCGCGCGTTGCGCGTCATCGGCGACGGGCGGTGTTGGTGACCGCAGCCATGATCGGACTGCCGGTGCTTGTCCTGTTCGGCATTCCCATACCCCATGGCACCGTTGCACCAGCCGTCGTGATCCAGCCCGAAGGCACGCGTTTGGCCGCTCCAGCACAGGCGCAGGTGGCCGAGGTTTTGCAGCCCGCTGGCACAAGCGTCGCCAAGGGCGCACCGCTGATCACAATGGAAGCGCCCCTGTTGGAGGCGGAACTGGCCGTCACCGTGGCAGAGCTTGCCACGGCGCAAGCGGAATTGGCCTCCGAAGAGGGACGGTCCGGCGGGGCGGCAGAGGCGGCGGCGATCCGTGCTGAAATCGGATACCTGCAACGGGAACGGCAAATCCTGACAGACGACGCCGAAGCGTTGGAGATTTTTGCCGAGGCCGACGGGCAACTGGTGGCCCGCGCTGACGTGCTGCTACCCGGCAGATTGCTGTCGCGGGGCGCTGAGGTCGGCGCGCTGATCCCGCTGGACGTTCAGGTCGAACTGCGCGCCGCAATCCCGGCCTGGCGGATTGAGGAAGTGATGCGCGCACCCGCTCGGGTCGAGGTCCGCCACCCCGGACGCCTGTTCGACCCGACCACCGGTGAAGTCACCCGCATCTCGCCCGAGGCCACGCGCATCCTGCCTTACGTCGCCTTCGCGGCCACGGCAGGGGGGCCGTTGACGATGGACCCGTCGGACCCTGATGGGCAGCGCGCGGCGGAGCCTGTGCACTTTGCCCAGATCGAAACCACGTGGCCCTTGGAAACGACAGCTATCGGCGCGCTGATCTGGGTCCGGTTTGATCACGGCCGCGCCCCGCTGGCTCCCAGGCTATGGCGTGCAGCGCGGCAGGTGTTCCTGACAAGGTTGGCGATCTGATGAGCATGTCGGAAAACATGACCAACCTGTCCTACCGGCGCAGATTGCCGCCCTTCCCCCAATCGGAGGCAGAGCGCGAAAACACAGGTGAAGGGTTCGACATCTACCGCGCGCTGCGGGGGTGGTCCGCGCCCACGACGTCCCGGTTCCGGTCCCGAACAGCTTGGCGCACGGCTCGCGCCGCGTTGAAGCAGACGCAATGGGTGGATGCAGATGACGCTGCGTTGGATGCGGCTTGGGTGGAGGCGACCCGGGCCGCGCGGGCGCAGGTGCGTAGTGGGGTGCGTGCGCCCGGAGCCCGGCACCGTGTCGCGGCCCGGCGGCTGGCACTTTTGCGGGAACTGACGCGGCGGGTCACTGGGCTGTTGCCACATCCGGTCCAATTGGTCGCCACCGCCGCCCTGTCCGAACGCACAGGGGTGGAAATGGCGACGGGTGAGGGCAAAACGCTGGTCACCGTCATGGCCGCCGCGTTGCAGGCAGCCGAAGGATGGCCGGTGCATGTGATTACGGCCAACGATTACTTGGCCTTGCGCGATCTGGAAAAGGGCACGGCCCTGTTTGATCGCCTTGGCCTGACATCCGCAGGGATTGACCCGGACGCGATGCCACCAGAGCGGGCCGCGCTGTATGCGGCGGATATCGTCTATGCCTCCTCCAAGGAAATCGCGTTCGACCACCTGCGGGACCGGATTGCTTTTGGGCAGACCTCGGGTCTTGGCCTGCGCCTGGCGGATATGTTGGGGGCAGGGCAGAAACCGGTGATGCGCGGGCTGTGGTCGGCGATTGTGGACGAGGCCGACAGCGTCATGATCGACGAGGCCCGCACGCCGCTGGTGATTTCCACCCCCGGCAGTGCAACGGCAGAGGGTGACGTGGCCGACATCGCCCATCAGGCGGTGATGCTGGCACAAACCCTTGTGCCGGGGCGCGACCTGATCCTTGCACCCGGTACGGAACAGCCCGTGTCGCTGACCGATGCCGGTCTATCCGCCGTGCTGGACTCCGCCGCCGAAATGCCCGGTGTCTGGCAGGGCCAGCGCCGCGCACGCGAATTGGCGGAACGCGCCTGTTTTGCGCTGCACATGCTGACCCGCGACAAGGATTACATCCTGACACCCGAGGATAAGGTCGAGATTGTGGATGAAAACACCGGTCGGATCATGCCGGATCGTACCTGGTCGGACGGGTTGCACCAGATGGTCGAGGTGAAAGAGGGGTTGGACCCCAGCGAAGATCGCAAGATCATCGGGCGCCTGACGTTTCAGCGGTTTTTCCGCCGGTATCGCCGTCTTTCCGGCCTGTCCGGCACGCTGCACGAAGCGCGACGAGAACTAAAAGAAACCTATGATCTGACCATCATGCAGGTGCCCACTCATCGCCCACCGCAGCGCAGGCAGGGACCATCGCAAATCCTGCCCACGAAGGATGCGAAGTGGCAGGCGCTGGCCGAAGCAGCAGCGGCGCACCACATGGCGGGTCGGCCCGTTCTGGTCGGAACGTCCAGCGTGTCAGCGGCAGAGGCGGCCTCGGATGCGTTGACCGCAGCCGGGATCGACCACCGCGTGCTGTCCGCCCGACAGTCCGAGGATGAAGCGCGGGTGATTGAAACTGCGGGCATCTCGGGCACCGTAACGGTCGCGACCAACATGGCGGGGCGGGGGGCGGACATCGTACTGGATGACGCGGCGCGCGAGGCGGGTGGTCTGGTGGTCCTGCTGGCCCAACGGCATGACGCCGCGCGGATTGACCGACAGCTGATTGGCCGCGCGGCGCGGCAGGGGGATCCGGGTCTGTACGAGGTGATCCTGTCAGCCGAGGATGAGATTCTGGGGAAATCGCCGCCTGCCAATCCGACGCTGGCCAGCTTCGACGCCGCGCAGGCGAAACTGGAACACATGCATGCCCGCCAACGCGCGGAATTGGCACAGATGGAAGATGGGTTGGACGACATGACCGCATTCACCGGGGGGCTGGAATGAAAACACACCACCTTTGGGCCTTCGTCGCCTTATCCATAGCGACGCCAGCGGCGTCGCAGGAGGCGATTTCCTGCATTTTCGAACCATCGCGCAGTGTCACCCTCTCTGCTCCTGTACCCGGCATTCTGGAAGAGGTCGCCGTATCGCGCGGGGATCAGGTAGAGGCCGGTGACCTGATCGCCCGGATCGATTCCACCGTTGAACGCGCGGCCCTGAAAGCGGCCCGCTTCCGCGCGGCAAGCCGGGCGACAATCCAGTCTGCGGAAACCCGACTGGCCGAAGCGCAGCGTCAGTTGGCGCAGATCGTGTCGCTGGCCGAACGCGGCGTCGCATCGAAAAGCACGCTGGCCGAACTCACTGCTGAAGTGCTGCTGGCGGAAAGCCTGTTGCAGGAGGCGCGGGATGTTCAGCAAGGCGCGCAACTGGATGTTCGCGGGGCCGAAGCGGCCCTGGAGCAGCGGATCGTGCGCGCGCCGGTGTCCGGCGTGATTCTGGAACAGGAACCGGATGTCGGCGAATACGCCGCGCAGGACACGGTTCTGGCCGAACTGGTCGTGGTGGATCATCTGAATGCCGAGGTACTGATGCCCTCGGACACCTATCGGCAGGTTCAGGAAACGTCCGTCATCACCGTATGGGATGCGGGGCGAGAAACCTCTGTCCTCGGTCAGTTGCTGGCCAAGGATGCTGTGATCGACCCGGCCAGCCGGACTTACGGTCTGTCAATTTCGGTCGAAAACGGCGACGGGCGCTTTATTCCAGGCACCCGTTGCCACATTCAGTTCGATCAGGTCAGCGCAGAAAACTGACCCATCATTCGCCATCGACGGCTTCTGCTTCCGGCTCTGGCTCCGTCGGTGCAGCGGCGCCTTCGTCGTTCTTCGCTGCCTGATCTGCAAGTGTTGCGAAATGGCGCAGGGATGCCAGATGCAGGAAGGTGCATTCCAGCTCGTCCGTATCGAACATCTCTTTCAAAACGTCGGTGTCGATGGCCTTCAGCTTCTCGCGGTCAATGGTCAGGAACCCGGTCAAGCGCCGGGGTTCAGCACCCGGAACGTTAAATTGCGCCTCCATCGGACGCAGCAGGTCGAGGTCAATCAGGCGCTGGCAATATTGCTGCGTGCGGCGGAACTTGACTTGATAGTCCTCCAGAAACGCCAGAACTGAGGCAAGGTATTGAGTCTGGTTCCCCTCGGCATCAAACAGCCGCTCGCCACGTCCTTCGTTGTTCACACCGGGATAGGCTTCGTCCACGAACAGCAGCGCGCGACCGTCTTCGTTGGCCTGGCTGAACACAAACGGGTAGCGGCGGATGAACACTGGCATGAACCGCGCAGTCCACGCGCCATTGTCGTCCACAAACTGGTTTTCGCCACCGGCCACGCCCAGAATCGCGGTCGGTACGATGTTCTTGTCCTGACCTGCGAACACGATGGGGAATTCCGCACCTGCCTCGGCAAATTCGGCGGCGACCAGCGGAACAGAGTTAACGGATTTGGCAAAGCTGAAATCGTCGGTTGCCTTGATGCAGGTTTCGCGATGAGCGGTGGCGCTAACGGCAACGGGCTTTTCATAAAATAGAAGTTGTGCGGTCATGATTTGTCTTTGTCCAATTAACGAATACAGACTTTATCCTGCATCGCGGCTTTGGCTATTGCAATGAAACAATTTCGGTCATTTTTGGGCGCTCCGAGCCCCATTGGCGATGAAATAGGGTATTTGTTCCTGCCTGCACAAAGTGCGCTGCGGATGATCCATCTCCGGAACGTGATGGAAGGTTCCGAAGACAGCTGAGCAATTCGCATTGAGGTTCCCGAAACACTCGTGCGAGAGTTCGCGGCAGGAGGAACCCGTCATGACAACAGCACTCATCATCGGCGCGGGCCCCGGCCTGTCGGCGTCCCTGGCGCGCAAGCTTCGGGCCCGGGGGCACCACATTGTGTTGGCAGCGCGCGATACGTCTGATCTGGGCGATCTGGCGGCAGAGACGGGTGCGGTTCTGGTGGATTGCAACGCCCGTGATCGGGATGACATGGAGCGGCTGTTTCAGACCATCGACGCTCAACCAGAACCGTTGGAGATTGCGGTTTACAATCCCAGTGCCCGGATACGCGGCCCAGTGCATGAGTTGGACCCAGAGGGCGTGGAAAACGCGATCCTTGTGTCGGGCTATGGCGCGTTTCTGATGGCACATCACGCGGTCAAACGCATGTTGCCGCGTGGAAACGGTGCGCTGTTGTTCACGGGGGCCTCTGCCGGGGTGAAGGGCTATCCCAACTCCTCCACCTTCGCGATGGGCAAATTCGCGCTGCGGGGCCTGTGCCAGTCATTGGCACGCGAGCTACAACCGCAGGGCATTCATATCGGACATTTCGTAATCGACGGGGGCATCGCCAGGGCGGACATGGCAAACGAGGATGCCAAATGGCTGGACCCGGATGCGATTGCCGACAGCTACCTGCATTTCCTCGATCAACCCCGGTCCGCATGGTCCTGGGAAATTGAGCTGCGCCCCTGGGTGGAAAACTTCTAAGGGCACGAACGCATGACCACAGTTCATTATCACCGATGCAGGGTGCCCGTATGACCAGCGATGTCCTGGACAGTCGTTATTCGTGGATCAGGCTGGGGATCACCTTGCTGATCGCCATGGTGGCCAATGTGGGCATCTGGGCGGTTGTCGTGATCCTGCCGCATGTTGAGGTCGATTTTGGCGCGACGCGGGCTGCGGCCTCGATGCCGTATACCATGACGATGATCGGGTTTGCGGTTGGCAACCTGCTGATTGGACGGCTGGTGGATCGGTTCGGTGTGACCCTGGCGCTAAGCGGTGCAGCGGTTGTCATCGGGGTCAGCTACGGGTTGGCCGCACTGGCCCCGAACATCTTTGTTTATTCACTGATTCATCTGGCACTGGGGCTCGGCACGGCGGTTGGATTTGGGCCGCTAATGGCCGACATATCACATTGGTTTATCCGTCGGCGCGGGATTGCGGTCGCGATCACCGCCAGTGGGAATTACCTGTCCGGCGCGATCTGGCCAATTGTCATGTCAGGCATGTTGGCCGATGGGGATTGGCGGCAGGTCTACATGTTGCTGGGGCTGATCACGGTGGTCACGGTTATCCCGCTGTCCCTGTTGCTGCGCCGCCGAGTCCCTGCTGAGGCGCAGGGCCAGGCCGAGGCCGCTGCAACCCAACGCACCGCGAGTGTGGGTCTGTCCCCTCGGACGCTGCAATACCTGCTGGGGTTTGCAGGCATCGGATGTTGTGTCGCCATGTCAATGCCGCAGGTTCACATCGTCGCTTATTGCGTTGGTCTGGGTTACGGGCCTGCGGTTGGGGCAGAGATGCTGTCGCTGATGTTGTTGGGTGGGGTGGTCAGCCGCCTGATCTCGGGTCTGGTAGCGGACAAATTAGGCGGCGTGCTCACTTTGCTGATCGGGTCGGTCCTGCAATGCATGGCGCTGTTTTTCTACCTGCCCTATGACGGCATGGTGTCACTCTACATCGTCAGTACGATCTTTGGCCTCAGTCAGGGCGGCATCGTGCCCAGTTACGCGCTGGTCGTGCGGGAATACATGCCCGCACGCGAGGCAGGTGCACGTGTGGGTTTCGTGATCATGATGACAGTGCTGGGCATGGCGCTCGGCGGCTGGCTGTCCGGCTGGATCTACGACCTGACAGGCAGCTACTTCTGGGCCTTCCTGAACGGGATTGTCTGGAACTTCATGAACATCGCGATCATGGTGATGTTGCTGATCCGGTCCCGCCCTCGCAGCCCTGAACCGGTGCCTGCATGAACGGTCAGGCCAAGTGGCGTTCACCCCGATTGCGGGCCAGGTCGATCTGTTTCTGACGTTCGCGGAACCGCGCCTTGTCCGCCTCGGTCGTTTCATCCGCGCACAGGTGACAGCACACGCCACGTTCGTACTCGGGCCGCGCTTTGTCCTCTGGCAGGATCGGGCGACGGCACCCATGGCACAGCTCGTGCGGCCCTTCGACCAGCCCGTGCCCGACGCTCACCCGGTTATCAAAGACAAAGCACTCGCCTTGCCACAGGCTCTGTTCGGCAGGCACGTTTTCCAGGTATTTCAGAATGCCGCCCTTGAGGTGATAGACCTCTTCAACGCCCTGACCCAGCAGGTAGTTCGTCGATTTCTCGCAACGGATGCCGCCCGTGCAGAACATCGCAATCCGCTTGTTGCCGAACCGCTCTTTGTTGGCCTCCCACCACTCGGGGAACTCACCAAAGGACTTGGTTTCCGGATCTATCGCACCGTCAAAGGTGCCGATCGCTACTTCGTAATCGTTCCGCGTGTCGATCACCGCAACATCCGGTGCGGAAATCAGGGCATTCCAATCCTCCGGCGCAACATAGTGGCCAACCCGGGCGCGCGGATCGACATCCGGCTGGCCCATGGTCACGATTTCCTTTTTCAACCGCACTTTCATGCGGGCAAAAGGCGGTTCCGTGGCGGTGCTTTCCTTCCATTCCAGATCAGCGCAACCGGGAAGGGCACGGATATGGGCCAAAGCCGCGTCGATCCCGACGCGCGATCCGGCAATGGTACCGTTGATCCCTTCGTTCGCCAGCAACAGCGTGCCTTTGACACCCTGCGCATCGCACAGCGATAGCAACGGCCCCTGCAACGCGGCGGGGTCGGGAAAGGTGGTAAAGTGATAGAGCGCAGCAACGGTAAACATGGCGGCGATCTACTCCTGAGACGAGCAATGTTCCATGGGTCTCATCGCCGCGCCGCTTCTAAGGCCAGACCGCTTGCGACGGCGGTGAACACTTCGGAGGTTTCGGGTACAGCGTTTGGGAACATCGCCTCGATCCGCTGACGGATCACAGACATCAGGCTGGACCCGCCGACATAAACAATCCGATCGACCGAGGCAGCAGGGCATCCCGCAATATCCAGCGTTTCTTGCGCGCAGGCGGCAATTTCCTCGGCCTGGGCAGCCAGCTGCAAACGCACGTCCTGCGGTGAAATCCATGCCTCCAGCCCGGACTCAACCACGTCCAACACCACACGTCCCGAGTCCCCCGAATTGGCACGGATTTTGCCAGCTTCGATCGCGTATGCAATGTCATGCCCCAAATGCATCTCCAGCACATCAGCAAGACGCTCGAACAGGTGCGCTTCCGGGGCCAGTCGCACCCATTTCTTCACATCCCGCAGCAACGAGGGGCTGTAGACAAACGCGATCTTTTCCCAGGCCGCCAGATCGTGGAACAGCGCGCGCGGCGCGGTATGGCTGCCGCTGCCCATTTCATTCCCGATCTCGGCCCCGTACCCCAGCAGTGGCATGGCATGAGACAGGTTCAGGATCCTGTCGAAATCCGTCCCACCCATGCGGATGCCCTGACTGGCATGAATCCGGGTTTCGCCATCGACCCGATCACACAGTGTAAAATCCGAAGTCCCGCCGCCAATATCCACGATCAGCATCCGTCCAGATCCGCCCGTTGCCAATGCCGCAGCCTCGGGTTCCGGCAAAAAACTGACCGAGGAAAACCCGGCCAGATGATAGGCCTCTTCCAAATCCACGGCAGCCTGCGCATTGCGCGCCTCGGATTTCGAATGGAACCGCACCGGTCGGCCCGACACCGCCTGATCATAGGTGGCACCAGTCGATTGCTCGGCACGCGCGCGAATCTCTCCCAAAAACCGCGCGATCACCTCGATCAAACTCAGCTTCTCGTTCAGGAACTGCCGTTTTTCGCGCGCCAGCGGAGTTCCCAGAATGCTTTTGAGCGCGCGCATGAAACGTCCATCTTGCCCGGATGTCATCGCGCTTACCCCGTTCCGGCCATACAGCGTCTTGCCCGCACCGAAATCCAGAAACACAACAGTGGGCAGGGTCGTTTCACCCGGTTCCAGTTCCAGCAACCGGGGCGTTCCGTCAACCAGAATGCTGGCAGCAGTATTCGACGTGCCGAAATCAATGCCCAGGGCAGACATGGCAGCCTCCTCTTTGTATCAGGAAAGACGCGCGGTCTAACGCCGATTGAAGCGGGATGCAATTGAAACTAAGCCTGTGTCATCCAGTCTGCGCAGGGTGAAGGAGAGCTTTGATGTCAAAGGCACTGATCGTGATCGACGTGCAGAACGATTTCTGCCCCGGGGGCGCGTTGGCCGTGCCGGAAGGGGATGTGATCGTTACGGGCATCAACGACCTGATGGCGGGGTTTGAGGCTGTTGTGCTCACGCAGGATTGGCACCCGGCGGGGCATTCCTCGTTTGCATCCTCCCACGACGGGTGCGCGCCCTATGATCTGACCGAAATGCCCTATGGCACGCAGGTGCTGTGGCCCGATCACTGCGTTCAGGGCACCGAAGGCGCGGCGTTTCATGATGGCCTGAACACCACGCGCGCCGATTTGATCGTCCGCAAGGGGTACAATCCGCAGATCGACAGCTATTCGGCCTTTTTCGAAAACGACCGGACAACTCCGACCGGGCTGGAGGGGTACCTGCGCACACGCGGATTGACGGACCTGACCATGGTCGGGCTGGCGACGGATTTCTGTGTGCACTACTCCGCAGTAGATGCGGCCGCGCTGGGCTTCACCGTAGCGGTACGCACTGACCTGTGCCGGGCAATCGACCTGGACGGATCGCTCGCTGCAGCGTCAGAAGCGATGCAAAACGCGGGTGTGTCCCTGTCCTGAATTTCCGCTTTGTTAAAGCCTTTTTCGTAAGCCGGTACCTGATGCAAATGGATCAGGACCGGGTATGGCCGCCACGGATCAGTTGGAAAAATACAGCCGGGGTTGGCTGCTGACACGCTATGCGCGTGGTCGGATTCAGTATTTCTGGATTCGGCAGGCGCTGACGATGTTGGGATGTCTGGTCCTGGGCATCGTTAACGGCCCGATCTTTGGATTTGCGGCCCTTTGGATCACGATACTGGGCGAGGGGCTGGATTACATCTGCCTGTCCAGGGTGCCTGACCAGATCGCTCGTGGTGAACCGCTGGAGCGTGTTGAATCCCTATGTTTCTATTCCGCCGCCTTCAACGCGCTGGCTCTTGTTGGATGTGTCGTGCTCAGTTGGGTTGGCCCGAACACGCAAAATGAACCACTTTTCGGCATGGCCTTCCTGATGGCAGCGGCCATGAACGCAGGTTTGTCGCTGCCTTATCATCGTTCAGCCGTGAAGGTACGCCTTGTGTTCTACGGTGCGGCTGCAGCGGGTTTCTTTCTGCACCAATGGTTTGGCTGGAACCATGGACACGATTTGATGTTCATGGAATTCGCCAGTGCGTTGATCATGGCCTACCTGGTTTACATGTACATTGTTCATATCAATTTGAACTTTCGCATATCACGGCTCAACACTGAGAAATTGATCGAAGCAAATGGTGAATTGCGTGAAAGCCAGCGGGAAGCTCACAGGTTGTCACTGGTTGTCAAAAACACCCATGATTCCGTGTTGCTGATGGATGCCCAACGACGCGTGTTTTGGGCCAACGACGCGTTTTGTGAGGCGACAGGTTTCGAACTGGATGAGGTGATTGGGCTGACTTCGGAAAGCTTGATGGTCGGGTCTGAGGCTGACAAGACGGTTCTGCGTGGTATCCGCCAATCGTTGGGCGAGGGCCGTTCTGCACGGGGCGAGGTGCAGGGGTTGACGAAAAACGGCAAAAACCGGTGGGTGGATGTCAACGTGTTGCCCGTCCTGGATGAAAACGGCGATCTGGAATTCATTGCCAGTGTCGGACGAGATGTCACTGAAGCCCGCCGCAATGCACAGGAGTTGAAAGCCGCCAAACTCTCGGCGGAACAGGCGGCAAAGGCCAAAGCAGAGTTTCTGGCCACCATGAGCCATGAAATCCGAACACCAATGAATGGCGTGACCGGTATGGCGGAACTTCTGTCGGAAACCGCCTTATCGGAAGAACAGCAGGAATACACCTCGACCATCAGGGATTCTGCCTTTGCACTGCTGACGATCATCAACGACGTTTTGGATCTGTCAAAGCTGGAAGCCGGAAAAATGACGCTGAGCCCAGTGTCGTTCAGTCTGCGGGATTGTCTGGACAATGTCCTGCGTCTGTTGCGCCAGCAGGCTCAGGACAAGTCCCTGTCGCTGGAATTGGAGATGGCGCAGAACGTGCCCCCGATGATCTATGCGGATGACGGGCGCATTCGGCAGATTCTGCTGAACCTGATCGGCAACGCAATCAAGTTCACGGAAACCGGTGGCATAGTTGTGCGCGTTTCGGCGGAGAAGTCGGATGAAGACGAACGGGTCGAACTGTGCCTCAAGGTGATAGACACCGGAATTGGTATCGAACCGGATCGTTTGGCCGATATCTTTGACAGTTTTGCGCAGGCTGAAGGAGACACGGCCCGTCGGTTCGGTGGCACCGGGCTGGGTCTGACAATCTCGCGCCGTTTGGCTGAGGCTATGGATGGGTCGCTGACAGCAACGTCCTGCCCGGGGCAAGGATCCAGTTTTGTCGCGGTTCTTGTGGTTGGCGAAGGACAACAGGTGACACCCTGCGCCAAGGTGTCGAAAGCAGTATCCGAGGAAGGTCTGGCACATCTGGCTGACACGCATATTCTCGTCGCAGAAGACAATCGCGTCAATCGGCGGTTGTTGGAGCGATTCCTGTCCGGAACCGTGGGCACCGTCAGCTTTGCCCATGATGGTCGGCAGGCTGTCGAGATGCACACAGAGGAATGCCCCGACCTGATCCTCATGGACATGTCGATGCCTGTTCTGAACGGGCTGGACGCGACAAGGGAAATCCGCGCGTCCGGTCGCGCGCAACCCCGGATCGTCGCCCTGACCGCCAACGCGTTTGACACCGACCGTAACGCTTGTCTGGAGGCCGGGATGGATGGCTTCCTCACGAAACCCGTCCGCAAGGCCGATCTGCTGCGCAGTATTACGGCGCAGTTGCGCCCAGGACACGGAAATCCCTTTGAAGCCGGGTCCGTTTCTGGCCTAACAATGGCTGAATCGGCATCAGAGGGCACAGAAATTGGACATCGCCGCACGAGTCTATAACCACAAATGGAAGATCGACCCGATTGTCCGGTCCCTGATCGACACGGATTTTTACAAGCTTCTGATGTGCCAGTCGGTGTTTCGAAACAAGTCCGACACCCGCGTTACGTTTTCCCTTATCAACCGGTCCAAGGACGTGCCACTGGCCCGCCTGATCGACGAAGGCGAGCTGCGCGAACAACTGGACCATATCCGGTCCCTGCGGCTCAGCCGGGGGGAAAGCACCTGGCTGCGGGGCAACACCTTTTATGGTAAACGCCAGATGTTCCGCCCAGACTTCATGGAGTGGTTCGAGAACCTGCAATTGCCGCCATATCACCTGGAGCGTATCGGCGATCAGTATGAACTGACCTTCGAGGGAGCATGGCCGGAGGTCATGTTATGGGAAATCCCCGCGCTCGCCGTTTTGATGGAACTGCGGGGCCGAGCGGTTTTGAACGGTTTGGGGCGGTTCGAACTACAGGTGCTGTACGCGCGGGCCATGACCAAGCTTTGGGAAAAGATAGAAAGCCTACGCAGTATCGACGACCTGCGCATTGCCGATTTCGGCACGCGTCGGAGACACTCGTTCCTGTGGCAGGATTGGTGTGTGCAGGCGCTGATGGAGGGGCTGGGCGACAAATTTGTCGGAACGGCAAACTGCGTGATCGGCATGCGCCGCGAGGTTGAGGCGATTGGCACCAACGCTCACGAACTGCCAATGGTTTACAGCGCTCTGACCAACGGTGATACGGCGCTGGCCGCCGCACCTTATGATGTTCTGTCGGATTGGCACGAAGAACATGACGGCAACCTGCGGATCATTCTGCCGGATACGTACGGAACCAGGGGCTTCCTGGAAAACGCGCCGGATTGGTTGGCCGGCTGGACGGGCATTCGTATTGATTCCGGTGACCCGGCGACCGGGGCTGAAACCGCTATCGACTGGTGGACACGGCGCGGCGAGGACCCGAAGGAAAAGCTGATCATTTTCTCCGACGGGCTGGACGTGCACAAGATTGCCGAGTTGCACAGCCAGTTTGCGGGCCGGGTCAAAGTGTCGTTCGGCTGGGGCACCTTGCTGACCAACGACTTCCGCAATCTGGTGCCGGACAATGCGCTGGCTCCTTTTTCACTGGTGTGTAAAGCGGTCGCAGCGGACGGCAGGCCAACGGTCAAACTGTCGGACAACCCGGAAAAGGCAATGGGACCGGCTGACGAGATCGAAAGGTACAAACGCGTCTTTGGTGTCGGCGAACAGACAGCCTATGCGGTTGAGGTCTGACAGCTGGCGTCAATCGCATAGCCTTCGACGGGTTCAGCCACGTTGTGCAACTCCAACCGCCCCAACGGAATGGCGCTGGGCGCTTCGACCGCAATGTCTTGGGTCACAACGATCTTGTGCCCCTGCGTTTTGCCGTGATCACCCAATCGGGCTGCGATGTTTGCCGCTGACCCGATCACCGTGAAATCCAACCGCGCTTGTGAACCGACATTGCCGTACATGACATTGCCATAAGCGATGCCCATGACGCATCGGCAATCCAGGCCCTCGGTCGATTGGTTGATCTGGTTCAGGCCTTCAACGATATCACATCCCGCCTTCACCGCGTTGCGACGGGCTGCGACCGGGTCATCGCCTGCTGGGAAGATCGCTAAAACCGCGTCGCCGATGAATTTCAACACCTCGCCGCCATGTTCCTCGACCCGCGTTGCGATGGTTTCGAAAAACTGGTTTAGCAGGTCCAGAAACGCCTCGCGACCCAGGTCGGTTTCCAACCGGGTTGAGGCGCGCATGTCGCAGAACATGATCGCGGCATCGATCTCTTCACCGTCACCGCGCCGGATCTCACCACCCAGAACGCGACCGCCCGCCCGCGTGCCGACATAGGTTTCCAGCAGCGCCATGGAGTTGGTGCGCTGATTGAACACCTCATAAAATCGGCTGATGATCGCGGAACACTCGAAAATCAGCCCCAGATTGGCGGTCGTGAACCCGTCTGGATGATCCGAGGTAATTGTCATGACATTCGTCTGCCCGTCCGAGAACGGCAACGGCATCGCGACGTAGTCGGTGGCCCCCTGGCTGCGCAAATCCTCGATGATCGGAAATGCATTGTCGTCATATTCTACGCCGATTTTCTGGCGCACACCGCCCAAGCCCCGGGACACATGCAGCAATGGGCTGTTGACGAAACCGGGGTGGTCGTAAATCTCGTAAGACGGGGCAAAGGTCGCGACGCCCTCTTCTCCCTTTTTCCAGATATAGTTCTTGCCCGCGATCAGCGGGTGCAGGGACCAGATCAGGATGCTCAGACGCGAAACCGCCACGCCGTTTTCCAGCAGCTTTTCCGCCAGTGCTTCGGTCAGTTCCTCAGGCGTCTTGCAGGCCCACGCGGCACGCAGCAGCCAATCGACCAGCGGCCCGCTGACATTGCCATAGTTCGGCATGGCAAGGTCGCTGTCCTCGGCCTCGATCTCCACACCCGCGGTGGGCATGAAGCCGAAATAGCCCTCGATCTCCCGACTTTCGGGCAGCGCCTTCTGATAGGTCCAGGCGGCATTCGACAACGTGCGGTCGGGCAACGTGATGTCGCGATAGGTCGCCGTGCCCTTGAACGGGCAGAAGGTCTGCAGGCTGGTGGGCGCGGAAAAATCGGCAATGATGTTTTCGGGCGGAAAATACACCGCAGGCGATAGCCGCGTTTCATACATCACCTTGGCCCGCGTGCTGCTGGCCAGCACAATATCGCCGATTCGGGCGGTGACCCTTCCCGGTATATCCTCGACAACGATACCGTAACCGGTGGAAACTGTGCGCGCATGCGTGTTCATGGTATCCCCGTGATCCGCCCCGGTTTGCGATGTGACGCGGTTTCCTAGAAGATGGGGAGGCGCAGGTCCATTGCAAGTCGTTCCGTTCAAACGGGGTCCACACAGGAAAGGTCAGCGAATGATGCGTTCAATTCTGGCGATTGTGCTGACGGTGTTGTTCACCGCGCCCAGCGTGGGTGCGTCCCTCATTGGCTCACCATGTTTTTGCGCGCAGGCGTGCCAGCTGCGTGGCATTTCGATTCCAGTGTGGACGGACCCGGCGGGCGCGCAGGTTTCCCAGGCCAGTTGTCCACCCGCAAACCAGACGCAGATATACCAGTATGGCCACTTGTGCAGCTGCTATGACCCCTTGGACTGGTATCGTCTGCAAAACGATTTACGCCCGTCCCAGACCGGGGTTGAAACTCCGCCCTACAAAGGGCCTTAGAAAACCGTGAAGTTAGGATCACTGCGCGGAATCAAGCCCGCAGGGCGCCGCGCATCGCCGGGCCGCCCCACGGCACGGCGATTTGGCTGGTCGAAGTGCGTGCCGGTGAGGGTGTACGGATTTTGCGGGCATAAAGTGCGTGACCACAATGTCGGATCGCCGTACCTCGGCCCGTCGAAGCACGGCTTTACCCAAACGCCCACGCTCCCTAAAGAACCCGGATCACATCCTTGTCGATGGCCAGCATATACCCCCGCCGCGCCACGGTTTTCACCAACAGTTCGCTGACCATCTGATTGCCCAATGTATCCCGCAGCCGTTTGATCCGCGTGGCGCCCGCCGCTTCGTCACAATCAGCGGCGTCGCGACCGGATATCATCGCCTCGATCTCAGCCCCGCTCAGGATGTCGTCATCCATCCGCGCCTCAGCCAGCACGGACAGGGTCTCAATCGCCGCCGCCGTCAGCTTGAAATCCATGTTGTTGAGGTAAACCGTGTTCTCATCCCGGCTGATCAAAAGCGAATTGACCTGAATCCCGGCCTGTTCGATCTGCGCCATACGCCGGTTCAGAACAACCAGCATGACCAGAAACACCAGCGACGCGATCAGCAACGCGGTTGCAAAAACCAGCAGCACAAAGATCACCAGCCTGTAGCTGGATAACGTGTCGGAAAATGCCGTGCCCGACTGCGCCAGAATCTCCAGCAGCTTCACTTCGGCCTGACTCTGTAGATTGGCGTTTTCGATAAACAGCCGTTCAACCCGGGCATTAAACGCATTGGCATCGGGCAGGGTAAGGAACAGGACCGTGGCCGCCGCAATCAGGATCACGACGATGGCCGCAATCCCCAGTGCAACGATCCGTGTGCCCGAACGCCGCGCGTCAGTAACGGAGGTAGTTGGGACCTGCATCGCCTCTCCTCTGCGACAGACCCTCGGGACCGAAAACCGACATCACGGTCAACAACGTCCACCCACCTCGCGCCAGACGCGGGGCCAGTTCCTGCGCTGCTGCGCCCGCTGAACAGGGTCCCTGTATCTGCGCGATTCCATAGTGCAGCCGCAGGGGCGCGTCCTGCTTCGCCTTGTAGTCCGCATAACACTCGGCTGACGCCGACAGGGCGACGCCGCTGAGCATTCCGACAAGCATGATGAGACGGAAATGTTTCATACCCGTACCCTGCCTGCGGAAAGGCAGATATTCAATATCCACAGGGCTTTGCGCCGACGTTATGCGATAACATTCCGCCGATATTGCTTGAAATCGCCGTGTGAGCCGAGGGTGAGGACATCACCGGCGCGGTCCTGTCACTCAGGGACCCGCCACATCAATCGGAGGCGAACATGATCCCGCGTATTACCAATTTCACCAAGTTCATCGTAATGACCGCAACCGTGGTTGCACTGGCCGCACCGGGTCCGGCCCGCGCCAGCGACAGCAGCAAGATTCTGGCAGGCCTGCTGGGCGTGGTCATCGTCGGGGCCGCATTGTCGGAACTGGCCGACAAGCAAAAGTCACGCTCGCATCCACAATACGCACCCGTTGGCCGTGCCAATCATGGCCACACCGTGCAGCCCCGCGCGCTGCCGTCCCACGTGCAGCGTTACACCCTGCCCAACAAATGTGTCCGCGCAGGCAACCCGCAGGCTGGCAATGCGTTGCTGGGGCGTGGGTGCCTGAAGCGCCACTACGGCTACGCGGACTCGCTGCCGGGCAATTGCACGGTGAAGTACTGGAACCAGCGCAAGGGCGACGTGCGCAAGGGCTACGCGCTGAACTGCCTGCACAAGCACGGCTACCGCATGGCGCACTACTGATCTGCCGTCACCAGGCCTGACTACCTCGTCAGTCGAGCAGGCCCCGACACAGCCAGACAAGGCAGGCGGGAAAACCGGCATCCGAATGATGCCACACCTACCGGGGGGGCGATCCCCCCGTTTCTTTTTGTCCGATTGCAGGGCCCTTGGCCCTTTAGTAGCCCGGACACATGAAAACCGGACCCGACGACAGCCTCGAACGTGCGCTCCAGGCGCAAGGATACCTTCGCATTGCGGGCGTGGACGAGGTTGGGCGTGGCCCGCTCGCCGGACCAGTGACCGCAGCAGCAGTGGTGTTTGACCTGGGGCACATCCCTTCGGGTCTGAACGACTCCAAGGCTCTGTCCGCAAAACGCCGCGAGACATTGGCCGAAGAGATCTACGCGCTGGGCGATGTCAGCATCGCGCACGCCACCGTTCAGGAAATCGACGACCTGAACATCCTGCGCGCCAGCCACCTTGCCATGGAACGCGCGGTGGCAGGGTTGTCGTCACCACCCGACGCCCTGTTGATCGATGGCAACCTGATCCCCGCCAATCTGACCCAACCGGCACAGGCCGTGGTCAAGGGCGACGCGCGCTCCGTTTCGATTTCAGCGGCCTCAATTGTGGCAAAAATTTGTCGTGACCGGATCATGGTTGAATTGGCGCAACAGCATCCGGGCTACGGATGGGATACAAATGCCGGATATCCATCAAAAAGCCACAAAGTGGCTCTGCAAAATCTTGGGGTGACCCCACATCATAGGCGTTCGTTCAAACCCGTCTACAATATCTTGTATCAAGATAAATCGTAAACCATTGATTCAATAAAGAATTTGACCGCGAATCGGCTTTGACTCATCCTGCCAACAACCAACGAGCGCAAAAGCGCCGGGGACAGAGGCAGACTATGACGAAGACCAAAACCAAGGCGGCGCTGCCGCTCAACCAGATTCTTGCGGGTGACTGCATTGAACAGATGAACGCCCTGCCCGAGGGCAGCGTGGACCTGATTTTTGCCGATCCGCCCTATAATCTGCAACTCAAAGGGCAGCTGCATCGCCCGGATAACAGCCAGGTGGACGCAGTTGATGATGCCTGGGATCAGTTTTCGTCCTTCGCTGCCTATGACCGTTTCACGCGGGAATGGCTGAAGGCCGCGCGCCGTATCCTGAAACCCAATGGCGCGATTTGGGTGATCGGATCCTATCACAACATCTTCCGCGTTGGTGCGGCGTTGCAGGATGCCGGGTTCTGGATGCTGAACGATGTGGTCTGGCGCAAATCCAACCCAATGCCGAATTTCCGGGGCAAGCGTCTGACCAATGCGCATGAAACGCTGATCTGGGCCAGCCGAGATGAGGGCGCCAAATACACTTTCAACTACGAAGCGCTGAAGGCGCTGAACGAAGGCATCCAGATGCGCAGTGACTGGGTTCTGCCTATCTGTACCGGGCACGAACGCCTGAAAAACGCAAATGGGGACAAGGCGCATCCTACGCAAAAGCCCGAGTCGCTGCTGCACCGCGTGCTGGTGGGCACGACCAATCCGGGCGACGTGGTGCTGGACCCGTTCTTTGGCACCGGCACCACCGGCGCCGTGGCCAAGATGCTGGGCCGCGATTTCATCGGGATCGAACGCGAAGAAAGCTACCGCAAGGTGGCCGAACGCCGCCTGTCCCGCGTGCGCCGCTATGACCGGGACGCGTTGCAGGTCAGCGCATCAAAACGGGCGGAACCCCGCGTGCCATTCGGCCAATTGGTCGAACGCGGCATGTTGCGCCCGGGTGAGGTTCTGACCTCGCCCCGTGGCAAAACAGCCAAGGTGCGCGCAGACGGCACTCTGATCGGGGACGATGTCAAAGGATCCATCCACCAGGTGGGCGCAGCGCTGGAAGGTGCGCCCAGCTGCAATGGCTGGACTTACTGGCATTACAAGCTGGACGGCAAAATGGTCCCGATTGACGTATTCAGGCAGCAAATCAGGGCGGAAATGCAGGCCTGACCTTCACCAAGACACCTCGAAATACCGCCGGTGCCTGTGGCCTGTCACATGGCACTCACCTTTGCCCCGCCTGATGGCGGGGCATTTTTCGTGAAGTATGCACGAACAATCCCTATGTTAGTGCGAATGACCTGTCCTTCCGAGGCATAAATGACTGATTCAACAGTTTTCCAAGACATCATGGGGTCCGATCTGCCTGACCAGATGACCGAGGCCGAAACGCTGGCCAATCGCCACACCGAGGCCGCGCTGGAACGCCACAAACGCGAAGGCATGGAATTGGCCGTTCGTGCCCGTTGGGGCGCGCTGGCGGTTGTGGCCGTGATGATCGTGTTCCTGAACCCTGGCTGGGAAATGCTGTATCATCACGTTGTATTGGGTTTGCTGGCCCTGGTCGGGCTGTTGCAAAGACGGGTCGCGCGTGTTGGCCGATCACGCATGGAACTGACAATACTGTTCCTCGATCTGTTGATCCTGACATTTGCCTTGGCCTTGCCCAACCCGTTCAGCCACCATGACTGGCCCACGTCAGCAATCTACAAATTTGAGGGGTTCCAGTACTTTTACATCATCCTTGCCGCCGGCACGATGGCGTATTCTTGGCGCACGATCCTGGCAATTGGCATCTGGACCAGTGGTCTGTGGATGGCTGTGGCGGTCGCAATCTGGTGGTTTGGCACCAGAGACACGGAATTGACGGCGGGGCTGCAGGCGATCCTGGGCGATGATCCGGATTTGATGAAACTGATGGACCCCAGCAACGTCAATTTTGATTTACGCATTCAACAGGTTGTTGTGTTTCTGGTCATTTCGGCAACGCTGGCGCTGTCCATTCGTCGCTTCAGCCGGTTGTTGTTGAGCAATGCGGCACTGGAACGCGAGCGTGAAAACCTGTCGCGCTACTTCTCGCCGAACGTGGTCGAGGAATTGTCCCAGCATGACGAACCGCTGAAGCGAATTCAAAGCCACGACGTTGCGGTGCTGTTCGTAGATATCGCCGACTTCACCGCGTATTCGTCCGGTCGCGATCCGGTGGATGTTATCGATACCCTGCGCGAGTTTCACGCAATGATGGAAAAGCAGGTGTTCCGCCACAACGGGACGCTCGACAAATATCTGGGCGATGGACTGATGGCGACCTTTGGCACACCGGTGGCCGGGGAAACCGACGCCACCAACGCGCTGCGCTGCGCGCGTGACATGCAGACGGATCTGGAGCGTTGGAACCGGGATCGGGCACGCCGGGGGGACCCGCAGATCGTGGCCGGGATCGGCGTCCATTTCGGCCCCGTGGTTCTGGCGGACATTGGCACCAGCCGGTTGGAGTTCGCTGTCGTAGGGGACACGGTGAACGTCGCCAGCCGGATCGAGAAACTGACCAGAGAGCTGCCGGGCAACGTTGCGATCAGCGATGCAACGCGCGCGCGGGTGATCGTGGAAAGCGGCAAGAAAGAAGGCGCGCTGGCCGATCTGGTCCGGCACCAAGGTCAAAGCATTCGCGGCGTGGATCACGCCATCACCGTCTGGGCGTCCGATTGAGGGGGACGAACTGCCGGCCCCTCACCGCGGCATGGGCAGTTGTCGTTTGATGTAAGGCGACCAATCGGTGATTTCCGGGTAATACATCTGCCGCCATTGCCGGACCCTCGGGTTCATGATCCGCCGCCACACTGGCGGCATCATCGCCGCAACCGTCATCAACGGGTAGCCATAGGGCAGTTGCGGCGCGTCCGCCTCGGTATAGTTCTGCAACAGCGGGAACCGCCGGTCAGGTTTATAATGATGATCCGAGTGTCGCTGCAAATTGATCAGCAGCCAGTTTGACGCCTTGTGCGCGGCGTTCCAGCTATGTTGAGGGCGGACATGTTCATATTTGCCGTCCCCCAGGTGTTTCCGGGTCAGGCCGTAATGCTCCACATAATTCACCAGTTCCAACTGCCAGACAGCCGTAAACGCCTGCACGCCAAACAGAGCCACGCCAACCCATCCGCCGATCAGGAACGCCAGAACCAGCATTGCGCCCTGCAATGCCCAATACCGGAAAAACGGATTGCTCAGGTCCGTCCAGGGCAGGTCCTTGCGGGCAAGCATATCCTGTTCCGCCCGGAACGCCGATTGCAGGCATTGCTTCAAC
Source organism: Paracoccaceae bacterium (assembly GCA_040830545.1). Lineage (GTDB taxonomy): Bacteria > Pseudomonadota > Alphaproteobacteria > Rhodobacterales > Rhodobacteraceae > HXMU1420-2. The sequence continues at coordinate 29,060 of JBFOMB010000187.1, forward strand.
ACGCGCGGGAAAAACCGATGGAACCCTTCATTGTACCGCGCCGTCACCGGGTCACGCGGCGTGCCGACATAGCGATGATGCACCAACAGGTGTTCGGACCGGAAATGCGAATACAGCACCATTGCCAGCAACAGGTCGCCCATCAGTCGTTCGAACCGGTTCTTCTGATGCATCAATTCGTGGCTGTAGTTGATCCCGATCGTGCCGCTGATCACTCCCATGCCAAAGAACAGCAGAACCTTTTCAAACCCGCTCAGATGCGTGGCGCGGGTCGCGTACCAGATCAGCCCGAACAGGGATACAAATTGCACTGGCGTCCAGATCAGCGTGATCAGCTTGTACCAGTACAGTTCTGACTCGTCCGTTTCAGGGTCTGCATTGTCCAGGTTCAGCCCTGTGACCGAATCCGCCAGCGCAAACAGGTACCACGTGAAAACAGGCAGGATGGCCAGCGCCCAACCCCCGGCAAACGCGGAAATCCACGACAGCGGGATCAGCACCAGCGACAGCCAGAAGGGCAGGGCAGCACCCAGGCTGCCAAAAGCGCGGGATTGGGTCACAACGGGCCTCCAACATGCGATTGGGCAGAGTATGCGCGGATTTGGAACGTTCGAAAAGTCATGGCGCGACCTGACCCTGCGACAGATCGAACACCTTGCGCATCACGGTCGGCAAATCGGCGGGACGAAACTCATTGATCGGGACAAAAGCTCCCGAAACGGGATCAGCATCTTGCGGTAGCCGAGCAGTTTGAACCTGCAATCTCAGGTGAAAATGCGTGAACGTGTGCCGCACCTCGCCGGGGACCGGTTGCCAATCGGCAGGGCAGGGCGGCTGATCCGTGATCTCGGACACGTCTTCGCGCCAGTCCGTGCCGGGCCAGCCCAGCATCCCGCCCAGCAACCCCCGATCCGGGCGGCGTTCCAATAACCACGCTCCGTCCGCACGACGCCCCAGATAGGCGATCCCGTAGCGCACCGGTTTCGGCTTCTTCGGCGTTTTTGCAGGCAGGTCTGGTGCCATACCCGATTGCCTCGCCTGGCAGGGATCACGCCATGGGCAAATCCCGCAGGCCGGGGATTTCGGCGTGCAAATGGTTGCGCCCAGATCCATCACCGCCTGCGCATAATCTCCGGGCCTCTCCAACGGTGTCAAAGCGGTCGCATGTGTCTTCAACTCTGGCTTTGCCGTGGGCAGGGGGGTCGTGACCTCGAACAAACGCGCCATGACCCGTTCGACATTGCCGTCCATCACCGTTTCCGGCCGATCAAAGGCAATCGCCGAAATCGCCGCTGCCGTGTAGGGCCCGATTCCCGGCAAGGACAGCAACGTGTCGTGATCATCGGGGAAGCGTCCGCCATATTCCGCCGATACAACCCGCGCGCATTTCAACAGGTTCCGCGCCCGCGCATAATACCCCAACCCGGCCCATTCCCCCATCACGGCCTCGTCAGGTGCCGCAGCCAGGGCATCAACCGTCGGCCATAACTCGGTAAACCGCAGAAAATAGGAGCGTACAGCGGCCACGGTCGTTTGTTGCAACATGATTTCGGACAACCACACACGATACGGGTCAGGCCAGACACCCGCCGCCCGCTGCGCCGGGGGCACCCGCCATGGCAGGTCCCGTGCATGCACATCGTACCATTCCAGCAAATCCGATGCGTTTGCCATGTCACGCATTCTTTACGTTCCTTTATGCGGGTTTTACTGGTGCACGGGTCACCCCGGTCTAGAATAGACCGGATCGCAGAGGATGACAGGGATGCCTAGCCGTCAATCCACGACTAAAGGATTCAAACAGACCTCGCGCCTGATGGGGTCGAATATCCGCAAGGCGGCCGAATCCCGTGGCTTTGCGGTGTCGCGGCTGTTGACCCATTGGGACGAGATTGCTGGGCCGAAACTGGCCGCCATGGCCCGCCCGGTTGAGATTACATATGGTCGCGGTGGGTTTGGCGCGACGCTGGTGGTGCTCACGACCGGTCCGCAGGCCCCCATGCTGGAAATGGAAAAGGACGGTCTACGTGAACGTGTGAACACGGCTTATGGATACAACGCAATTTCGCGCATTCGCATCACGCAGACCGCTGCATCCGGCTTTGCCGAGGCGCAGGCGCACTTTGCCGGTGCGCCTGCGAAACAGCCCAAAGCCGAAGACCCCGCAACGCGGCAGCGCGCGACGCACTTGGCACAAGAGGTCACAGACGACACGCTGCGAACGGCGCTTGAACGTCTGGGCCGCAACGTATTAACCAAACACAAATCCAAATGAGAGGCATGACATGAACCGTTTCACATCCGTTCTGGGGTCACTGGCCGTTGCAACGCTCAGTGCTGTGGCCTGGGTCGGGTCGGGCACGTCCGAGCACGCGCAAGTCTTCGCGCAAGAGGTCGATACTTCCACGATCCTGGAAATGACCTTGGGCGAGGAAAGCGCGCCGGTCGAGGTCATCGAATACGCCAGCTACACCTGCCCGCATTGCCGGTCCTTCCACGAAGGCAACTACAAAAAGCTGAAAAGCGAATACATCGACACCGGCAAGGTCAAGTTCATCTATCGCGAAGTCTACTTTGACCGCTACGGTCTGTGGGCGTCGATGATCGCACGCTGCACCGGGCCGGACCGGTTCTTTGGCGTGACGGACCTGATCTACGAGGGTCAGGCCGAATGGACCCGCGCCGGCGAACCTGCGGCGATCGTCGAAGAACTGCGCAAAATCGGGCGTCTGGCCGGTCTGAACAACGACGACCTCGAAGCCTGTTTGCAGGATGGCGACAAGGCCCGCACGCTGGTTGCCTGGTATCAGGAAAACGCGGAAAAGCATGACATCACCGGCACGCCCAGCTTCATCGTAAACGGCAAGAAAGTGTCGAACATGGCTTGGGATGATTTCAAGGCGCTGCTGGACGCCGAAATCGGCAGCTGATGGCAGCCCCTCTTGCTGGACTGAAAGTCGTCGAACTGGCGCGCATCCTGGCCGGCCCCTGGGCCGGTCAAACGCTGTCTGATCTGGGGGCCGAGGTCATCAAGGTCGAAGCGCCGCGTGGCGATGACACCCGTGCGTGGGGCCCGCCCTTCATCACCCGCGACGATGACGTTTCAGCGGCCTATTTCCATTCCACGAACCGGGGCAAGGCCTCGGTCACCGTGGATTTCACCACCCCCGAAGGTCAGGCGCTGCTGCGCGAAATGGTGGCGGACGCTGACATCCTGATCGAGAATTTCAAGGTTGGCGGGCTTGCAAAATACGGGCTGGACTATGCCAGCTTGAGCGCGGTCAACCCGCGTCTGATCTATTGTTCCATAACGGGTTTTGGGCAGACCGGTCCCTATGCCCATCGCGCCGGGTATGACTTCATCATTCAGGGCATGTCGGGCCTGATGTCGATCACCGGAGAGCCCGACGGCCAGCCGCAGAAATCTGGTGTGGCGATCACCGACGTGTTTACAGGTATCTACAGCGTCTCGGCCATCCTGGCCGCGTTGCATCAGCGTCAGACCACAGGCCGGGGTCAGCACATCGACATGTCGCTGTTGGATGTGGCCGTCGCAGTGACGGCCAATCAGGCGCTGAACTATCTGTCCACGGGCGTCGCGCCTGGGCGGATGGGCAACGCGCATATGAACCTGACACCGTATCAGGTGTTTGACACGTCCGACGGTCACATCATCATCGCCACCGGAAATGACGCGCAATATCAACGGCTTTGCGCGATTCTGGGGCTGGAGGACATGGCGACCCACCCGGACTACCTGCACAACAAGGACCGTATCGCGAACCGGCGTGTCATGATCGCACGCCTGAACGGGGCGACGGCGCAGCGGACGAAACAGGACCTGCTGGACGCCTGCGAAGCACAAGGTGTGCCCGCCGGTCCGATCAATGCGCTGGACGAGGTTCTGGCAGACCCCCATGTGGTGGCCCGAGGCATGCAGATCGAACTCGACGGGGTGCCGGGCATTCGCGCGCCATTCCGGTTTTCGGATGCCGATCTGGCACTGCATCGTCCCGGGCCGAAACTGGGCGAGGATGATACCTAGACGCAGTTTGTTCAATCCAAAGCCAGCACAAATGTGAGCGTCAGATGGTTTTCATCATCCACCCGGGCATAGTCGATCCGGCTGGTCAACTCGTGGATCAGCATCCAGCCGAACCCACCTTCCGGCAGGTCCTGAACATCGCCATTCAGATCGTGGTGTTTCGGCGCGGGTACCCGTAGTCCCGGCATTTCGTGGCCTTTGTCGCAAATTGATACGGTGAGCGTGTCACGGTTCAGCGCAATGTCCAGACGCGCCTCCGTCAATGGCAGTTCGGCAAACCCGTGTTCGGCCACATTGTTCAGTGCCTCGGCCAGCACGATTTGCACGTTGCCCAGCCGATCCTCCCGACCGACGGGAACCAGGCCTCGGCAGCGCGACATGCCTTCGTCCAGAGCCTGTCTGACGCCCAATGCGTCGGGTTGAAACCGAATGGTGGTATGGAGCGACGTCATCAGATCGCAATCCGTCACGGGAAACAGCCGCTAAACCGGTTGCCCGTCCATAGCGTCGTTCAACGTGGCAAACAGCGTGAAAATCGTGTCCATCCGCGTCAGGCGGAACACTTTCTGCACATTGGGCGTCAGCCCTGCCAGCTCCAGCTTCTGGTTCTGTCCCAACTGCTTCATCGACGCCACGATGGCACCCAGCCCGCTGGAATCAATGAAATCAACCTTGGTCAGGTCCAGCACCACCCGGTCCGGCCCATCCGCCGTTTCCGACCGCATGTCGTCCTTGAACTGAATGGCCATCGCGGCATCAATGCGATCCGCATCGACCGAGATGATGCGAGTTTCATTTTGAATGGTACTTGTCAGGCTCATGGCACCCTTCCGGAATTTGCGCGTTTCAGGCACGCTAGACGGGAAACCTTACTATTCGGTATTGCAGACCGAGAATCGCAGAACAGAGACCGAACAATGCGCGCAGACTATGCCACCCTGGAAAAAACGATCGCTGCCCTGACCGAGGGCGAGACGGATCAGGTCGCCCTGATGGCCACCGTGGTGTGCGAGGTGCACCATGCGGATGACCGGTTCGACTGGACCGGGTTCTATCGCGTGACGGCTCCTGAACTGCTGAAAATCGGGCCGTATCAGGGTGGGCACGGGTGTCTGGTGATACCGTTCGACCGTGGGGTCTGCGGTGCTGCGGCGCGTACGGGAAAGGTGCAACTGGTCCCGGATGTGGAGGCGTTTGCCGATCACATCGCCTGCTCATCCTCCACCCGGTCCGAACTGGTCCTGCCGGTTCATGACAAGGAAGGCGCATTGATCGGTGTGTTCGACATCGACAGTGATCAGCCAGATGCCTTCACGACCAAGGATGCAGAGGCGCTGACACGCCTGCTGTCTGATGTGTTTGCCCGCAAATAACACGGGCCGCAGCCCCGGACTTGATCCGGGGCCTCGGAACTCGCGCCGTTCAGCCGTCAAATTGCAGCTTGATTGACCCAATCCCGGCCGCGATGTTCAAACCCTTCTGCGCGGTCAGGCTGAGCGGTTGCAGGGCAAAGGAGTTGTTGCCGCCCCCAACCAGCACGTTTGCCCCCGCGCCGACCGCAACAGTGGCCTCGGCGGACACGCCAACATATTCACCCGCCAGGCCGCCGGCCGGGGTGTCATCCGATGGGGCCAGAACCACCCACCAAACCACCGATTCCTTGGTGATCCCGATGTCGACGCCGACCTTCACAACGCGCCCGGAATAGTTTTCGGACGTGCCATCGTTGCGTTCGAACACACAGCTCATCTTCTTGCGCGATCCCAACACCAGACCAACGCCTCCGGCCACGTCACATTTCAACTGCCCCACCTCGACCCGTTCGATGTCTTGCGCGTTGGCAGAGCCAACGGAAAACGCCGTGATGGCGGCCAGTGCGAATCCTGCGACGGGTTTGGAAAGGGATCTGATCATCTCTGCGCTTCCTTAATGTGGTGATGGGGTCCAATCGGCATCGTGCCGTGGTGATCACAGACTCGCACACTCCTGTGATGAACGGAACCGGGTAGCGCGTGAAATTTCGTTTGATTTTTTCACCACGTCGCTGCATCATGAAAAACAAGGGAAGAATTTCACGATTCGGCAGTGGTAGAATGACGGCGCATTCGCACCTGAACAGCGGCACGCTTGGCGCAGACCTGCGCGCGCTTCGCAAGGCGCGCGGGTTGACGCTGGCCGATATGGCGGATCGTCTAGGGCGGTCGGTCGGCTGGATGAGCCAGGTGGAACGCGACCTGTCCGACCCGTCCATCACCGACCTGCGCCACATGGCGGCGACCCTGGGCGTGCCGACATCCCTGTTCTTCGGTCAGGCCAGCGCGCCAGCAGAAGAGGCCGGGTATGTCGTGCGCAAAAGCGCCCGCCGTCCCATCGGGTCAGGTGAAGCCGGGCTGGTCGAGGAATTGTTGTCCCCCGACCTGACCGACGATTTCGAGATGGTGCACTCCACCTTCGAACCGCACAGCCGGATCGGCGAGGTCGTGACCCGCCCGACGCAAGAAGTCGGATACATTCTTTCGGGCAAGCTGGACCTGGTGATCGGGGGCAAGAGCTTCACCGTGCATCCGGGTGACAGTTTCCGCATTCGCGGGGAACCGTTCGAATGGATCAACCCCTATGACCAACCCGCCGTTGCGATCTGGGTGATCGCGCCGCCGGTCTATTGACGGAGGGCATGATGCACAAAGGGTCCTGCCTGTGCGGCGCAGTGGCGTTTCAGGTCAATCAAACCCTGACCGACCCAATTGGCTGCCATTGCAAACAATGCCGCCAGCAATCCGGTTTCTACTTTGCCGCCGGTCACGCGAAGAAATCCGCCGTGACGTTTTCCAAAGACGCTTCACTCGTCTGGTTCCGCGCCAGCACCTTTGCGATGCGCGGATTTTGCCGTGCCTGCGGGTCGACGCTGTTCTGGCGCAATGACGAGGGCGACGACATCGCTGTGGCGCTGGGTGCCATTGACGGGCCGACGGGTTTGACGCTGGGACGGCATTGCTGGGTGGACGCAAAGGGCGACTATTACGACCTGTCTGATGGTCTGCCCCAACAGGGGGGATTTGACGGATGATCACCGGTCGATGCCTGTGTGGCGATATCACTTTCGAGGTTCAGGGCACGCCGCAGGGCATCAGTGCCTGCCATTGCCAACAATGCCGCAAACAGTCCGGGCATGTGTGGTCATCCGCATGGGTTCCCCGCGGGGAACTTCAAATTTCAGGGCCGGTCGCGTGGTACGACGCCAGCCCACAGGCCACCCGCGGGTTTTGTCAGCGCTGCGGGTCCTTCCTGTTCTGGGCGGCGCATGACGAGGACACGATCAGTTTCGCCATGGGGGCGCTGGACGAACCAACGGGCCTGAAACTGGAAAAGCACATCTTTGTTGCGGACAAGGGCGACTATTATGACATCGCCGATGGCCTGCCGCAGAGGGATCAGTGATGCTGGAGGTGTTGCTGGCCTTTGATCCGGTGGTACTGGCAGCCTTTGTTGGCGCTGGTTTGCTGGTGAACATCACGCCGGGTGTTGATTTCGTCTACGTCTCGGCCAGTGGAATGCAGGGCGGCCCGCGCATGGGCATGGCGGCGGCGCTGGGCATCAACCTCGGCGTCGCGGTGCATGTCATCGCAGCAGCGGCGGGCCTGTCGGCCCTATTGCTGGCGGCACCCGGCGCGTACCTGACCATCAAACTCCTTGGCGCGGCTTATTTGTTCTGGCTCGCCTGGCAGGCATGGAACAGCTCTGATGAGCTCGGCTCGGCCAAAACCGACCCATCCATGACCCGCGCAGTCCAGCGCGGGTTCCTCACCAACATTCTGAACCCGAAGACGGCGCTGTTCATCTTTGCGTTCATCCCGCAATTCACCGACCCGGACATTGGCCCGGTTGCAACGCAAATCCTGATCCTGGGCGCGATCTTCCTCGTGAACGGGCTGATCTTCTCTCTGACACTTGGCGCTTTGGCTGGCCTTCTGGCCGATCAGGTCCGGGCCCGGGTGCGGTATCTCAACAAACTGACGGCAATCCTGTTTGGCGGGCTCGCGGCCCGCCTGATCATCGACTGAGGACAATCAAACATGGCAGATTTTCCGACAACGGCCCGCGTGGTCATCATCGGCGGCGGCGCAGTAGGGGCGTCCGCCCTGTATCATCTGGGCAAGGCGGGCTGGACCGATTGCGTCCTGCTGGAAAAGAACGAACTGACTGCAGGCTCCACCTGGCATGCGGCGGGCAATGTGCCGCCCTTTTCGACCTCGTGGTCGATCATGAACCTGCAGCGGTATTCGACCGAGCTTTATGCCCGTCTGGGGGACGAGGTCGACTACCCGATGAATTACCACCAGACCGGATCGATCCGTCTGGCGCATACCAAGGAACGGATGCAGGAATTCGAACGTGCCAAGGGCATGGGCATCTATCAGGGCATGGACCTGGAAATCCTGTCCAACGAGGAGACCAAGGCGCGCTACCCGTTCATGGAAACCCATGACATGGTCGGTTCGCTGTATGACCCGAACGACGGTGACATCGACCCGGCCCAGTTGACCCAGGCCTTGGCCAAGGGCGCGCGCGACATGGGCCAGCGGATCGAACGGTTCTGCCCGGCAACCGGTGTCAGCCGTGAAAACGGCGAATGGATCGTGCACACGGACAAGGGCGACATTCGGTGTGAATATGTCGTGAATGCTGCGGGCTATTATGCGCAACGCGTGGGTGAATGGTTCAAACCCTATGGCGGGCGCACCGTGCCGATGATGGTGATGAGCCACCAGTATCTGCTGACCGAAGAAGTGCCCGAGATCGAGGCATGGACCAAAGACGCCGGGCAAAAACTGCCGCTGCTGCGCGACGTGGATGTGTCCTATTACCTGCGTCAGGAAAAGAACGGGTTCAACATCGGTCCGTACGAGCCGAACTGCAAAGGCCACTGGATGTCGCCGTCTGACCCGATGCCGGATGACTTCAGCTTCCAGCTGTATCCCGACGATCTGGATCGGATCGAGGACATTGTTGCCGACGCGATGGAACGTGTGCCGCTGGCCGGAACTGCCGGGATTTCGCGCATCATCAACGGCCCCATCCCCTATGCGCCCGACGGCCTGCCATTGATCGGCCCGATGCCGGGTGTGCCAAACGCGTTCGAGGCCTGTGTGTTCACATTCGGCATCGCCCAGTCGGGCGGCGCAGGCAAGGTGCTGGCCGAATGGATCACCGAAGGTCAGACCGAGTGGGACATGTGGTCGGTCGATCCGCGCCGCTACACTGACTACACCGATCAGGATTATTGCGATGTGAAGGGGATGGAGGTCTATGGCAACGAATACGCCATGCACTTCCCCTGGCATGAATGGCCTGCAGGCCGCGACAAGAAACTGTCGCCGGTACATGACAAGGTCAAGGAACTGGGCGGCGTGATGGGGGCCTACAACGGCTGGGAACGCGCCAACTGGTTCGCGCAGCCGGGCGACGACACGTCCGAGGAAAGCACGCAGACCTGGGACCGCGTCGGCCCGTGGGAGCAGCGCATTCGCGAAGAATGCGAAGCCGTTCGCGATCATTGCGGCGTGCTGGACCTGCCGGGCTTCTCCCGCTTCATGGTGCAGGGAGACGGCGCTGCCGAAGCGCTGCGGGGGCTGGTCACCGGTGGCCTGCCCAAGGTCGGTCGCATCAATCTGGTCTACATCTCGGATTCCCGTGGCCGTATCCTGACAGAAATGTCCTGCATGCGTCTGGACGAGGATGCGTTTGTCATGATCACGGCGGCCACCGCCCAATGGCATGACCGCGACATCCTGATGAACGCCATGCCCGACAGCGTGAGCGTCGAGGACGTGACAACCACCCGCGACACCCTGATCGTGACTGGCCCCAAATCACGCGACATCCTTGGCGGGCTGTCTGATGCGGACCTCAGCACCGGCTGGCTCACACATCAAAGCGCCACGGTCGCCGGTCAGCCCGCGCACCTGATCCGCGTGTCCTTTGCTGGGGAACTGGGCTGGGAGGTCCATGCGCTGAACGAACACATGCCTGCAATCTACGACGCGGTTCTGGACGCAGGTGCGAAACCCTTTGGCATGTGGGCGCTGAACTCTCTGCGTCTGGAAAAAGGCTACCGCGCGTGGAAGGGTGACCTTTCCACCGACTACACCCTGTTCGAGGGCGGTCTGGACCGGTTCGTGAAGCTCGACAAGCCGCAGGAATTCCCCGGCAAGGCCGCGTTGCAGAATGAAAAGCAACAAGGCAGCAAAAAGCGGTTTGTCACGCTGATCGTGGACGCCAAGGATGCGGATGCACCTTACATGTCCACGCTGTGGCATGACGGGCAGATCGTGGGTGAAACCACCTCGGGCGGCTGGGGCTACCGCGTGGATGCCTCCATCGCTTTGGGTGTCGTGCAGACAGAGCTGTCGGTGCCGGGCACCGAGCTGGAGGTCGAAATCTACGGCGAGCGCTGCCGCGCTGGCGTTCCGGGAGACCGCCCGCTGTGGGACGGCGACAACGAGCGTCTGCGCGCATGACCCGTCCGGCCACCCTGTCCGGCGGTTACCTGACCCGACACGGCGGGCCCAGGGGCGTGGACTGGCGGGCGGACACATACCCTCGCCCGCCCCC
>JBFOMB010000188.1:0-58203 GCA_040830545.1 Paracoccaceae bacterium
CCTTTGCCTTTCTTCAGCTATTTTTCGACCGCCTTGATGCGCTTGTCCAACTCGTCATGAAACTCCTGCGCGTCGTTGCAGAAGGCCTGAAACCCATCCACGTTTTTGTGGTGTTTTTTGACCGCCGCGTACCATTCCTTCAGCGGTTTGGTGACGCCCGTTTCTGAGACGAAATCCGCGGCCTTGGATCCGGAATTGCCCGCGATGCGTGCCTTTTGCACACCGTCGGACACCATGTCTTCGATCTTCCAGGTGGTTTCCAGCCAGTTTGTCATGAGCTTCTTCAGCTTTTGACCTTCGGCCACGGTTGTTGCTTTGATCTTTTTCTGCGTGGCTGCGGCGCGGAAATCCTTTTCGAACTTTTCGGCTTCCTTGGGCATGATCCACTCCTTGAAAAGGGGATGTTCTGACGAAATTGTCGTTACGTAAATCAATGACCCAGTATTGTCGGCCTACCCTGCGTTTGGCAAGTCACACGTCAGCGTGCCGGTTTACCAATCGTAAGGTGCATAGCAGCTATGTGCCTCTGGCGGTACCTGTGTGAGGCAGCTATGTTACACAACGTCAGCCTCACCGCAGCCGAGCGGAGCCAAATATGCGTGACCTGAAGATCCCTGAGCAGCGCCATCCTGAAAAGGCGCATCGTCCTGACAACCCTCAGCCCAAGAAACCGGACTGGATTCGGGTGAAGGCGCCGGGCGGCAAAGGATATGCCGACACGCACAAGATCATGCGCGAAAACAACCTGGTCACGGTTTGTGAAGAGGCCGGATGCCCGAATGTCGGCGAATGCTGGTCGCAGGGCCATGCCACCATGATGATCATGGGCGGCATCTGTACGCGTGGCTGCACCTTCTGCAACATTGCAACGGGCAAGCCCGAGACGTTGGATGCGTTCGAACCGGGGCGCGTGGCCTTTGCCGTGCAGAAACTGGGGCTGAACCATGTGGTCATCACCTCGGTCGACCGGGACGATTTGCAGGATGGCGGGGCCGAGCATTTTGCCCAGACGATCCGCGCCGTACGGCATCGTTCGCCCGACACCACCATTGAAATCCTGACGCCCGATTTCCTGAAATGCGATCCTTCGGTTCTGGAAACCGTGGTGGAGGCACGCCCGGATGTGTTCAATCACAACCTGGAAACGGTGCCGGGGCTGTACCCCGAGGTGCGGCCAGGCGCGCGGTATTTCCATTCGCTGCGTCTGTTGCAGCGGGTGAAGGAACTGGACCCGACAATGTTCACCAAATCGGGAATCATGGTGGGGCTGGGCGAGGATCGGCAATCCGTTGTGCAGGTCATGGATGACATGCGCGCGGCGGACATCGATTTCCTGACCATCGGCCAATACCTGCAACCCACGCCAAAACACCACGCTGTGGACCGTTTCGTGACGCCAGATGAGTTCGCGTCCTACGAAAAAGCGGCCTGGGGCAAGGGGTTCCTGATGGTATCTGCAACACCGCTGACACGGTCGTCTTATCACGCTGGGGATGACTTCGCCCGATTGCGCGCCGCCCGACAGGCGCAACAAGGTCGCCGGTAGGTCGAGCTACCAATCTGTGATACACTTTCCCCGGTTTCCTCAGGCTGGGTGTGGAGTGTGTCATGGACCTGAAAGTTCTGTCGTGGAATGTCGAACATTTTGACGGAAAGGGCACGGGCAGTCGCGCGGACCGCGTGACGCGCGTGGCTGCCGCGATCAAAGATGTTGATCCCGACATATTTGCGGTCATGGAGGTCGAAGGGTCGGATGTGTTCAACGAATTCACCCAGACCTTTGCGACCTACACGCTGACGATCACCGAAGGCCGCCAAAGTCAGGAGATTCTGGTGGGTCTGCGTCACGGTTTGACTGCCTTTGTCACCCATCGGACCGAGTTCAAGCGCAACAATCCGTTCCTGCGTCCCGGCGCATTGGTTACGATCCAAGGTGACGCTGGCATACCACTGTCACTGTTGTTCACCCACCTCAAAAGCTCGCCCACGCCCGAAGGGTTCGGGCTGCGCGATGCAATGGTCGGGAAGGCGCGCAACCTGAAGAAGGCGATTGATGATGGGCTGACGAAAACGCAGGGGCTGCCGCCCTATAGTGGCCGGTTCATTCTGGTGGGCGATTTGAATACGATGGGCATGAACCTGACCTATTCGCCCAAAGATCTGGATGGCGCTGAAGAAATCGAACGGCTGGACCGCGTGCTGGCCTCGCGTAAGGTGCGGCGGCTGAGCACGTCACATCCGTTTACCTACAACGACGGGTCCAACAGCAGCTATCCGCAAAGCCTACTGGATCACGTCTATGCCTCTGAAAACCTCGACTTCGCGGCACAGACCGGCGGGGCTGAGGTGCGCGTGGCGGGTTGGGCCGAGAAGACAACCGTGGCAGAGCAGGACCAATGGATCGACGAATTCTCGGACCACGCGCCGCTGATATTCGAGGTGCAGGGCGTATGAGACGGAGGCACATGGCATGACATCCAAAACCGCAGGGTCCACACCGCCGCAGGGCATCCCGAAGGTGAACAGGGTGACACCGGATGACATCGCCGAGTCGCTCAAGGCCGGGTTTGCGGATTTTCTGGCGCGACCGTTCATGAGCGGGTTTTTCGGGCTGTTTTATGCGCTGTTCGGTATCCTGTTTGTCTGGGTTCTGGTGTGGCTGGGCAAGGTTTGGATGGTCATTCCCGCGGCCATCGGTTTCCCCTTGATCGCGCCCTTTGCGGCTGCCGGGCTTTATGAAATGTCGCGCCGGTTACAAAGCGGTCAGAGCTTTGGCTGGTCCGAAATCCTGTCCGTCATGGCCAAACAGCGCAAACGCGAAATGGGGTGGATGGCCTTTGTCACGTTGTTCATCTTTTGGGTCTGGGTGTACCAGTTCCGCACGGTTCTGGTGATCGTGCTGCAAAACGAATCCTTTTCGGATCTGGACGGGTTTTTGCACACGGTGTTTTTCACCCCGCAGGGTTGGACGTTTCTGGCGATTGGCACCTGTGTCGGCGCGTTTCTGTCAGCGGTCCTGTTTACGGTCACGGTGGTGGCCATGCCTATGCTGCTGGATCGCGAAACGGATTTTGTGACGGCGATGCTGACCTCGATCCGGGTGGTGACGGAAAACCCCCGTGTCATGCTGACCTGGGCGGCGATCATTTCGGTGACGATGATCCTGTCGCTGGTTCCGGCATTTCTGGGGCTGATCTTCACCTTGCCGATTCTGGGGCATACGACATGGCACCTGTATCAGCGGGTCGTGCCGCCGGTTGAGGGCTGAGGTTTTTGATTACGGTTTCTGGAAGAGTATTCTAGGCTACCTCGGAAGACCGGAGGGACAGCCATGACATTCGCCACACGATCCGCAACCTCGCTGCTGGCCGATCTGGCGTCACGCAAGCTGACCGCCGAAGAGTTGATGGGCTGGACACTGGAGCGGATCGCCGCTGTGAACCCGCCCGTGAATGCCATTGTCGGGCTGCGCGAGGGTGAAGACCTGATGGCCGAGGCGCGGGCCAAGGATGCAGGACCAATTTCTGGTCCGCTGCACGGATTGCCCATAGCGGTGAAAGATCTGGTGGAGGTGAAGGGGGTTCGCTCAACTCACGGCTCGCCGATCTACGCCGACCTGATCCCGGAAGAAGACCATCTGCTGGCCGCCGACTTGCGGGCGGCAGGGGCGATCCTGATTGGTAAGACCAACGTGCCGGAATTTGGTCTGGGTTCGCACACTTTTAATCCGGTTTATGGTGCTACTGGAAACCCTTACGCGGCAGAGTTCACCTGCGGCGGGTCATCTGGCGGGGCGGCTGTGGCGTTGGCGACCGGCATGACGGCGCTGGCGGACGGATCGGACATGATGGGATCGCTACGCAACCCGGCCGGGTGGTGCAATGTCTATGGGTTCCGGCCCAGCTGGGGGCGTGTGCCGTCTGAACCAAAGGGCGATACGTTCCTGCATCAACTGGCCACACTAGGACCGATGGGGCGCAGTCCGGAAGATATTGCGGTGCTGCTGGATGTGTTGTCACACACGGACCCTCGGCAACCGCATGGCGTCCCCTCCGATCCGATCGCGCCTTTGGCGGCGGCGGATCTGACGGGGAAGCGGATCGGCTGGCTGGCCGATTGGGGCGGGGCCTATCCGATGGAGGACGGAATCCTTTCACTGTGCGAAGAGGCGATGAAGGTGTTCGAAGCGCAGGGGGCTGTTGTGGAACAGGTGCCGCCGCCCTTTGACAGCGAGGTGATCTGGGACAGTTGGATCACGCTGCGCTCCTGGCAGGTGGGGGCTGGGCTGGCACCAGAAAAGGCCAATATCGACAAAATGAAGGACAGCGCACGGTGGGAGCTGGAGCGCGCGTTGTCGATGACGGCGCTGGATGTTCATCAGGCCAGTCTGGGACGGACAGAATGGTTCAAGACTGCGACGCAACTGTTTGAAAAATATGATGCCTTGGCTTTGCCGACAGCGCAGGTCTGGCCGTTTTCAACGGATACCGCATGGCCGACTGAAATCGCGGGTCAAGCCATGGACACGTACCACCGCTGGATGGAGGTGGTCCTGCCCGTTAGCCTGCTGGGATTGCCGAGCCTTGCCATGCCAGCTGGTTTTGGGGCGAACGGATTGCCGATGGGTGTGCAAATTTTTGGAGCGCGGGGCAACGATGCGTCGATCCTGTCGCTGGGACAGGCCTATCACCAGGCGACCCAGTGGCCCCAAAACAGACCAGCCTTTGCCGGGGATATGTTATGAGCCAGAGCGCCGCAGGACACGTTGACCAAGGCAGTCCCAGCCAACGGGAACAAGGCGCCCCGGACTTGCGCCCCGTTGACGCTGGCATGCTGCGCGAAGCCCTGAAACGTGGCTGGCATGACCTGCGTCGTGCGCCCCTGTACGGTTTGTTCTTTTCCAGTGTTTACGTGGTAACCGGATGGATCATGTATGTTGTCACAGTGCAAACCGGCACAACCTTCTGGCTGGTGCTGGCGGCGATCAGTTTCCCTCTGATCGGGTCGTTTGCAGCGGTGGGCCTGTACGAGGTGTCCCGCCGTCTGGAACTGGGCTTGCCGCTGCGCTGGGGCGAGGTTCTTAGCGTGGTGCTGGGCGAACGGCAGCGCCAATTGCCGTGGTTATGCTCAATCATCATTTTCCTGTTTCTGTTCTGGTTCTTCATCGGTCACATGATTTTCGCGCTGTTCCTCGGTCACGCGGCAATGACGAACGTGTTTTCCTCGACGGATGTTTTACAAACAGTGGACGGGATCATGATGCTGGGATTTGGCACGGTGATCGGCGCGGTTTTTGCTGTCGTGATTTTCAACATCACGGTTCTGGCTCTGCCCATGCTGCTGGATCGGGAGGTGGACTTTATCACCGCGCTGATCGCCAGCTTTGGCTATGTGACGCGCAATCCGGTGGTCATGCTGGCGTGGGCGTTGTTTATCGCTGTTGTCACGTTTGTTGCGCTGATCCCGGCTTTCCTGGGCCTTTTGCTGGTTTTGCCGTGGTTGGGGCACGCGACGTGGCACCTCTACGATCAATTGAAAATCGACTGATTCCCGATAGCAGAGACGCCGGATTTCGCCCGGATTCGTGTATTGCGAACTGACGCCATTTCGCGTCAGCGAAACGGTTGATCAGTCTGCAGAAGATTGGCGTGATAAGGTAACAATCCGTCCCGTTCGGCAAAACCCGTATTGCGTGCGGCGGCCAGTGCCTTTTTGAAATCGCGGCCCAGATACTCATACACCTGACGTTCTGCGCGTGTGCTGCTGGGGCTTTCACGCACGGTCCGACAAGAATAACCGACCCAATAGTTGTTCTCGAATGACGCCACTTTGCTCAGATAATTGAACGAGCATGTCATCGCCTGGCGTCGGGACACGACTGCCACAACCCCGTCTTCTTGCCTGGCAATGTAACCGCGAAACTCACGCGAGCGACTGTCCGTCGGCAAGCCCTGAAGGCGCATGGCGGCGCGGGCCTCAAAACCGCGCAGGTAGGTCGCGGAACCCTCGCGGTAGATGTAAATCAAACCCACCAGAAACTGGTTTACGTCCATGAAACTGCGCCGAGTGAAACGGTAGAACCCGGTAGGAAATACATCTTCGGGCAGATCGGCGACGCCTGCGCCGACGAAGTCGGATAACACGTGACCTGTCAGCACGTTGCCGGTTTTCTTCACGCTTTCAACAGGTTCCAGAAGGATACGCGCATCAACCCCAAAGAATGTGCAGATGCGTTCCAGAACGTCCGGTCGAGGAAAGCTCTCCCCGGACAGGTAACGGTTGAACTGTGTTCGGTTGATCCCAAGCTGACGCGACAGTTCAGAGATTGAGGGGTAACCCTGCGACAGCTGGCGTAGATTTGCGCCGAACATACTGCGCAACTCTGCAGGGGATCGCGTTGGTTTCGACATGTCTTAGTGTATTCCCGGTTGTTCGATTCGTCAGGTCGCGTGGTTTCGTCGTGTCCGAATGTGGTATTTTTTTGTTGGTCGCGCCTGTTTCTAATTAGCGTCATCACTGACGCGATTATGAGTCGAGGATGCGACCGACTGACACAAAAAGCAATAGGCAGACGCCAAGTTTATCATGTCTCGTTTTGCACATTTGCAGCACACTTGAGTCCGGGACAGGTAGAGAGAATGCAAATGTTTGGAGTGGTACTCTGGAGTGATCAATCAGCGGGTAAAGCCGTAATCTGGTGCGAGGATCATGGTGACCTGGCATTTTATAGCGAGGCAGATTGTGGAACCGAGGTGTTGCTGGGGGCTGGCGACCTGGTGAAGTTTGAACTGTCGATGGAGCGTCAGTTCCGCTATGCCCACAAGCCAGAGCTGGTTTCAGACTCGTTTTCTTCCGGACTGGCTGAAGCGTTGCTGCCAACGTCGCAAATCAATGAGCAGACGAAAGACCGTGATCGGATGTCTGCGGAAATTCTGCCGTTTCGACCGCGTGCGGGGCGGGAAACCATGGACATTGCCGTGCGACAGCGCGGCTAAGGTTGAAGGCTGGGTGCATCGTAGTTGAGGTGATGACCGGGACCCTTTGTGTCGCGTCATAGGCACAAATCTGCAAACCCAGGCCGATGGTCGAACCTGGGTTTACTGATGAACACCAAATTTGCGGGTTGTGGTCCGTAAGGGCGTCACGCGCCCCGTAGCAGAGCCGCGACACCTGTCCGGGCGATTTCGGTCAGGCCCAGTGGACGCATCAGATCGGCGAACGCGTCGATCTTGTCAGGTGCGCCTGTGATTTCAAACACAAAGCTGCTGAGCGTGCTGTCGACGACTTTGGCGCGAAAAATCTCTGCGATGCGCAGCGCCTCGACCCGTTTTTCGCCCTCGCCGACAACTTTGAGCATGGCGAGCTCGCGTTCGACCGAAGCGCCATCTGTTGTCAGATCCTGTACCGCATGAACTGACACGATTCGGCCCAGTTGGGCGCGGATTTGCGCAATCACCTGCGGTGTGCCTTTGGTCACGATGGTGATCCGGCTGAGATGACCGGTGTGGTCCACCTCGGCCACGGTGAGGCTTTCGATATTGTAGCCGCGACCCGAGAACAGGCCGATCACACGGGCGAGCACACCAGCCTCGTTATCGACCAGGATTGCCAGCGTGTGACGCTCTTCGACGTCCGAAAAGGTCGGGCGCAGGTTATAGGCGGAATGGCTGGTGGAGCCCTTCTGGATTTGTAGCGGGGACATCTTACCGTCTCTCTCTTTGATGCATTCGGTGCTGTTTAAACCAGCACCGAGCCTTTCGAGTCGATCACGCCCTGGGTTTCAGCTTCGCCCAGCAGCATTTCGTTGTGCGCCTTGCCCGACGGAATCATCGGGAAGCAGTTTTCGTGCTTTTCGACGACACAGTCGAACAGGACCGGCCCGTCATAGTTCAGCATCTCCATGATCGCGTCATCGAGGTCCGCGGGGTCGGAACACAGGATGCCCTTAGCCCCAAACGCCTCGGCCAGTTTGACGAAATCCGGCAGCGCCTCGGACCAGGAATGCGAGTAGCGTTCGCCGTGCAGCAATTCCTGCCACTGGCGCACCATGCCCAGCCGTTCGTTGTTCAGGATGAACTGTTTGACCGGCAGACGGTATTGCGCGGCGGTGCCCATTTCCTGCATGTTCATCAGCCATGACGCTTCGCCCGCGACGTTGATGACCAGCGCGTCAGGGTGGGCCAATTGCACACCGATGGAGGCGGGGAAGCCATAGCCCATGGTCCCCAGACCTCCGGACGTCATCCACTGGTTCGGTTCCTCAAAGCCCAGGAATTGCGCCGCCCACATCTGGTGCTGGCCCACCTCGGTGCAGATGAAGCGGTCCTTGCGGTCCTTGGTCAACGCTTCCAGCCGCTCCAGCGCGTATTGCGGTTTGATCGAGGTGGTGCTGGGCGCATAGGTCAGGCATTTCACCTTGCGCCATTCGTCGATCTGGGATTGCCAGGCCTTCACATGCGCGCCGTCGGTCTTGCGTCCACGGGACTTCCAGACCTTCAGCAGATCTTCAAGCACATGGCCGACGTCACCCACAATCGGGATGTCGGTCTTGATCACCTTGTTGATCGAGCTTGGGTCGATGTCGATATGCGCCTTGATCGAATTCGGGCTGAACGCGTCGATGCGGCCGGTGATCCGATCGTCAAACCGCGCGCCGATATTGATCAGCAGATCGCAGTCGTGCATCGCCATGTTGGCCTCGTAGAGACCATGCATGCCCAGCATTCCCAGCCAGTTCGGGCCGGACGCAGGATAGCTGCCGAGCCCCATGAGCGTGGAGGTGATGGGGAAGCCGGTGGCATCGACCAACTCGCGCAGCAACTGGCTGGCACCGGGGCCGGAATTGATGACGCCGCCACCGGTGTAGAACACCGGCTTCTTCGCGACTTCCATCGCTGCGACCAGTTCGGTGATCGATTCCAGATCGCCCTTGACCCTTGGCTGATAGTGGCTGGCCGAAGGTTTCGGACCAGCATAGGAACCGGTGGCAAATTGCACATCCTTGGGGATGTCGATCAGCACCGGGCCGGGACGGCCCGAAGTGGCCACATGGAACGCCTCGTGGATCGTGCTGGACAGCGCATCGGTGTCCTTCACCAGCCAGTTATGTTTGGTGCAGGGGCGGGTGATGCCAACGGTGTCGGCCTCCTGAAACGCGTCCGAGCCGATCATGAAGGTCGGCACCTGTCCGGTCAGAACAACCAACGGGATCGAGTCCATCAACGCATCAGTCAGGCCGGTCACCGCATTTGTGGCCCCGGGGCCGGATGTCACCAACACAACGCCCGGTTTCCCGGTGGACCGCGCATAGCCCTCTGCCGCGTGAACAGCACCCTGTTCATGACGGACGAGGATGTGGCGAATGTCGTTCTGCTGAAACACCTCGTCATAAATCGGTAGGACCGCGCCGCCGGGATAGCCGAACACCGTGTCCACACCCTGATCCTTCAGGGCCTGAACCACCATTTTCGCTCCGGTCATTTCACGCGACATTTTCTAGCTCCATCCGCGGTAATAATACTGTTTTGCACAAAAAAGCCCCCGGTGAGACGGGGGCGCATGGGGTTTGGTCTGGTCTACCGTTACCGGCCCATGCGCGTTCTTTCTACGATGACGACTAGGACACACATCCCAGAGACTCCTTTGGCTGCGCGGGACCTTAAGGAGGGCGCGCATAGGCGTCAACCGGCAATTGGGCGAAAAAAGTGTCGGTATGTCGCAGTTTTCCGAAATTTCGTTTCGCGACTGCTCGTCGCCGTGGAATTTTCGGAAATTCGCGCGAATCCCACAGGACGTTTGCGACATTACGTCTGTCTTGAACGGGAAAGACGCGAGGGATGCTGCGGGTCAGCGTGGGGTCAGGCCACGGAAGGCGCACACAGATATGGGAGAGTGATATGGTGTCCTTGCACGATTTGATCGATCTCGGCCGCTATCCGATTGATTTGCCCGGTTCAACTGCATTGCAGCGGTTAATTGAAGATACCCGGCGCTCGCTGAATGATGAAGGTTGTGCGGTTTTGCCGGGCTTTGCCCATGCGGACGGGGTGCGTGCACTGGTGGCCGAAGCGGACAGCGTGGCGCATCAGGCGCATACCTCGTTCGGGCGGACGAATGCATATTTTTCGAAGGATGATCCAAAGCTGGCGCCGGGCCACCCGGTGCGTCGGTTTTACGACCGGTCCAATGCGTTCATTCCGGCGGACAATTTTCCGGCCAAGGGTCCGCTGCGGTTCATCTATGAGGCGCCGGGGTTCATGCCCTTCATTCGGGATGCTTTGGATGAACCCGCAGCACGGTTTTTTCGGTACGACGACCCGCTCGCAGATGTGATTGTGAACATGGTGCATGAGGGGGACGGGTTTCCCTGGCATTTCGACACCAACAATTTCACCGTGACTCTGGCCATCCAGAATGCGGAGGAAGGCGGGGCGTTTGAATATGTCCCGTCGCTGCGCACGGCTGAGGATGAAAACTACTCTGGTGTGGCGCGCGTATTGAATGGGGATCATTCGCTGGTGCGTCGGTTGGAGTTGCAGCCAGGTGACTTGCAGATCTTCAAGGGGAGGTATGCCTTGCATCGTGTCGCGCCGGTCAGTGGGGCAACCCGGCGCTATGTCGGGATATTCTCGTTTGTTGAGAGAGAGGGCATGTGTGGTGGGGTGTAGCGGACCCGGCAACTTTACGGCCGGGTCTTGCCTGTGCATCACGAACGGGCGGGTCTGCGCGCGGATTCACTGCGCGACTGAATCCGCTTGGCCGCGCGCCGGAAGAAACCGTACCAGCCGCGATGCGGTGAAGGCGCGCGCAGGCCCTGGCCCGGTGAGGTGATCGGGACGGTGGGTCCCATACGCACATCGGTTAGCAATGGGCTGTGATGAGCGCCGTTTTTCCAGGGACCGAGCCCCAGTTTGATCATTGTCATATGGTCATGCGATGTCATGCGAAAGCCTCTGGTTTCTGATGAAATTCAGTAAACCGGAACGCCCCTGACACCCCGTTGGCAGGAGCCTATGGTAGAGTGTCAGGAGGGGATCATCCTAAGGACCTAGGCGGGCGAGACATGCGAAAATCCACACGTCTTTTCGAGATCATCCAGATCTTGCGCGCAGCGGCGGGGCCCGTGCGGGCGGATGATATGGCGGAGGCTTTGGAAGTGTCCGTGCGCACGATTTACAGGGATATCGCGGCGTTACAGGCGATGCGGACACCGATCGAGGGTGAAGCCGGTATCGGCTATGTCATGCGCAAAGGGTATGATCTGCCGCCGCTGAACTTTGATGAGGAAGAGGTGGAAGCGTTGCGCGTGGCGCTGTGCATGCTGGCGCGGTCTGGGGACACATCGCTGATGAAGGCAGCGGACCGGGTGCGGGAGAAGGTCGATGCGCTGCACGGGCCGGCGGATTGGTTGCAGGTCGCGCCGCATGGGGCACCGCTGGATAATCCACAGGCAGGATGCGTGGCGGTGGCTTCGCTCCGGCGGGCGATCCTGGAAGAACGCAAACTACAGCTGGTCTATCGGGATGAGGAGGAGGTGGAGACCACGCGGATCGTGCGTCCCGTCGCTGTAATCTATCATCTGCATTGTAACCTGCTGGCTGCCTGGTGCGAGTTGCGGGCGGGCTTTCGGCATTTCCGGTTGGACCGGATTTATGACTGCACCGAAACCGGCGAACGGTTCGAAGGGCAGGGCGCAGTGCTGCGGGAAATATGGGCCCCGGAAAACGCGTATTGAGGCGCGCTCGTCCCTCTCTGCCGGGCGGTCCTCGCTAAGCGAAGAGCGTCCGGCAGGAAGCGATGAGCGGATCAGAAGCTGAGCGACAGGTCGCGATGACCGGCGTTACAGCTGGCGATGAACAGGGCTTGATCGCGGGTCAGGCGCGGTTGTTGCCGTGCGCCGACAGTGCCAGCGATCCCGTCCATATAGGCTTGCAACCCGGGACGCAGATCGGCCTCTGCCGCGGCGCGCCAGACCTTCTGTTCTTCATACTCGGCAAGTGCCTTTTCGTACTCTTCCATCGCCTTTTCTCGGTCGAGCTTGTTCTTGCGCATGTTCCGCCGCGCCTTCGAGATGGCAGAACCCACATCACGTGCGCCCGGCACCGCGTTGATGGTGCTGCCCGCCTGTTTCAGAATCTCTTCCGCCTCTTCAGGTTCCGCGGTTTCGATGGTCGCGCGCAGGCCTGTCAGCATGCTTTCCAGTTCCAGGAAGGCGGCATTGCCCTCTAGGATTTCCAGCGCCACACGGGCCGGTTCCACCGCGCTGTCTGCCGCACGGCGATAGGCGGCACGCGCCTTGTCTTCGGCTACAACAAGCTTGTGGAACGTATCATAGGTATCGTTCCACGTCTCCGGAATACCTTCACCGATATGGGCGTGTTCGGCCTCCAGCTCGGCAATCTCTTCCTGCAGCGCTGCCAGACGGTCAGCCTGCTCGTCGCTGTTGAGGTACTGCGCGTCCTTTTTCAGCTCTTCGATCTCGCGCATGACGGACCGCATCTGCCGTTCCAGATTGCGCACTTCGCTGTGGGTCGGGCGATACTCTGGCGCGGCTGCCAGAACGGCGTCATGAGCCACAAATGCCTCATCGAGTTTGGTCAGCGCGTCACCCGCGCTTTCAAACCCTTTGCTCAGATCACCCGACAGCTTCTTCGGCAGAACAGACAGGTCCAGCCCCTGCGCCTTGGCAATCACGGCACGTACCGTGTCGCCTTCGGTCAGAAGCGCGGTGTGTGTATAGTCCTCCAGACAAATCTGCAGCTTTGGGTTTCGCGGGGGCGGGGCGGTTTCACCCAGCAGGCTCACGCGGTTGGGCAGGTAGTTCACCAGTTGCGGATAGTAACCGACAATCCCAAGGGCCGCGAGTTGCAGGCAGATGAAGGCCACAACACCCTGGTAGATTTGCGTGGTCTTGACCTCTGGCGGGGCAACGCCACGCAGATAGAACAGTGCAAAGCCGAAAGGAGGTGTCAGGAACGAGGTCTGGATGTTCAGACCAATCATGACACCCAGCCAGACAGCCGTGATATTCGCGCTGGGATCAGCCAACAGGATCGGGGCCACGATTGGCACCACAACCACGGCAATCTCGATGAAGTCGAGGAAGAAGCCCAGGACAAAGATCACCGCCATGACAATCACGAACTGGGTCCAGAACCCGCCTGGAAGGGAATTCAGGAAGTCGCGCACCAGCTCTTCCCCGCCAAAGGCGCGGAAGGCAGCCGTCAGCATCGCAGCGCCGAGCAGAATGATGAACACCAGCGACGTGGTTTTCGCCGTTTCGATCATCACCTCGTACATGGTGTTTTCGATCTTGAGCACGCGCAGGCCGCTCCAGATCAGGGCGATGAGGATCAGCGCCACGGCCACGACACCAATCCAGATGCCGGTCATGTCACCGCCGTTCACCAGAACGGATTTGACGTTCATCTCGTAGTTCGACAGCGCATAGGCCACCATGGCCAGGCCGATGATGCCCACAATCGCAGGAATAAAAGTCCCGCGTTGGTTTTCCGTCAGACGATAGCCCGCCATGATCAACGCACCTGCGGCCCCGATGGCCCCGGCCTGGTTCACCGTGGCAATGCCGCCGATGATGGAGCCCAGCACGAGGAAGATCAGTGCAAGTGGCGGCACAAGCGTCAGCAGCACATTGCCCCAGAACTTTGCGTCCCGCGCGCCGTCATACGGCACAGCTGGTGCGGCCTTGGGACGGAACAGCGCAAAGCACAGGATGAACAACATGTAGATCAGCACAAGCACGATACCCGGCACAAACGCGCCCAGGAACATCTCGCCCGCAGAGGTCGGTACCACAGCGTAGGAAGACGGCATCGACAGTTCGCCGGTCACGTCCTTGTAGAGCGCGGTACGGGCTGTGCCCGCCTGGTCAGCGGCACCGGCCAGCTGGTCGGCGAGGATGATCAGAACGATGGAGGGTGGGATGATCTGCCCCAACGTACCCGAGGCCGCAATTGTGCCAGTTGCCAGCGGTTTGGAGTAATTGTTGCGCAGCATCGCGGGCAAGGAGATCAGGCCCATGGCCACCACTGTTGCGCCAACGATGCCCGTCGTCGCGGCCAGCAAAGCGCCCACAAAGACAACCGAAATGCCCAAGCCGCCCGGTACCGGGCCGAAAAGCTGCGCCATGGTGACCAACAGGTCCTCGGCAATCTTCGACTTCTGCAGCATGATGCCCATGAAGATGAAGAGCGGAATGGCGATCAGGGTATCTCGTTCAACTTCCCAATAGACCCCTCGGAGGTTGGTCACCCCGGCTGAGAGCCATTGGTAGGGGCCACCGGAGTGGAAGTAGGCCTCGGAGTTGCTTTCGAAGAGGTAACCAGCGCCAGCGGCCAGCACGATGGTGATGATTGCAGCGCCGGGCAGGGCGAAGGCCACCGGATAGCCGGAGCCTAGGGCACCGGCCATGATGATGACGAGCAGGGCGAGAAAGAAGAGTTCCATGTGTCAGTCCTGCCTTAGGTCACAACCGCGTCGTGGTCTTTGTGGCCGCGTTCGCCCCGGGCGTCTGCGACAGCTTCGAAATAATAGCTGACGAACTGGATCAGCATGGTGACGGCAAAGATGCCAAGGAATGCGGCCATCTGGTACTTGGTATACGCGCCGGAAGTGCCGGTCTGGCTAACCTCGAAGTTCTTTACAGGCGAGTTGATGATCGACTGGGCGGATCCCATGCCAATCACGATAATGCACCAGCAGGTCGTGATCCCCAGTAGGATGGTTCCGACCGTGTTGACCTTGCCTTTGCCCCGTGGGCTGAACCCGGCATAGAACACGTCAACGCGCACATGGCCTTCTTCCAGCAGGGTATAGGCCGAGGCGAACAGGAACAGCGCGGCGTACCAGTAGCGCACAAGGTCCCCCATCAGCGCCTGTTCGTACGAGAAGATGAAGCGCGAGAACACGATCAGCAATTCGGCAATCACGATCAGTAGTGCCAGCCAGTGAAAGCCCAGCGTGCGTGTGAACAGCGCGAGGACAAAGCCTAGGATGATGCTGGGCAGGTGCACCCAGGTGGCGATGTACTGGGCACGGATCATGTTCAGAACCGTTTCATCCGACAGGAACCGGCCCAGCAGGCTTTCCACCCGCATGAAGCTGACGATTCCATCGGCGATCCCGACGAAAAGCACTGCAAAGAAACAGGCCCGGATCAGATAGGCGTTGAAAGCGCCGATTTTGCGCGCCTCATAACGCAGCGAGGCGTTGCCGTTGCGTGCGACCCAGGCCCCGGCGCCAATGACAGCCAGAACATAAAGCCCCGCCACGACCCAGACCCGGCCATCACCCCCGGTGAACAGGGCAGAGAGGGGCGGGAAACCCATCCACACAATCAGGATATTGTTGATCAGGAAGGCGGCCAGAACGCTCAGCATGGTCCATCCAAAGAACCTGACAAGCGGGGCAGGCGGCCCGATGGGTGAAATCGTGTCGGTTGGCGTTGCGCTCACGGCGTGTCCCCCGGGTCTGTCTGTGTCGGCGCTGCCTTGTTCAGGTCACGTGGACGTGACTGTTCAGAGGGCAGATAGAGAACAGGAGCCGGAAGAAATCCGGCTCCTGTCTGATTGGCTATGCGAAGGGCAATCAGCCGATGCCCAGCACGCGGTTCCGCTGATTGATGTACTGGACATCAAACAGGGCGATGGATGTGCCGATCTCGCGTAGCGAGGACTGGAACGCATCGTCGATCCTTGCCGCTAGCTCGGAATGCGCGCGTGTTTCCTCGAACACTTCTTCTGCCGCTTCACCGAAGGCATCCCAGGTGTCGTCATTGAAGTTGCGCACTTCGACGCCATGTTCTTCAACCAGCTTTTTCAGGTAAATACCGTTGTTTGCGTGGTTTTCTTCAAGCGACTTGTGGTGCTCTTCATAGCATGCCGCTTCGATCACGGCGCGTTCCCAATCGGTCAGGCCGTCATAGAAGGCACGGTTCATGCCAAAGCCCAGACCGCCGCCCGGCTCGTGCATACCAGCGGTATAGTAGTACTTGGCCGCTTCGTAGAACTTCATGAAGTAGTCGTTGTAGGGACCAACCCATTCGGTCGCTTCGATGGCACCGGAAACCAGGTTTTCGTAGATCTGGCCGCCCGGCAGGGACACAGTGGACGCGCCCAGTTTGGACAGAACCTGACCGCCGAGGCCCGGAATACGCATTTTCAAACCCTGGAAGTCTTCGGGGCCATTGATTTCCTTGTTGAACCAGCCGCCGGCCTGATCCGGGGTCTGACCGCAAGGCAGCGCCTTCAGCCCGAATTCGCCCGAAATTTCGTCCCACAGTTCCTGGCCACCAGCGAACTGGATCCATGCGTTCCATTCGTTGTTGGACATGCCGAACGGCACGGAGGTGAAGTAGGCAAAACCCGGGTGCTTACCGATCCAGTAATAGTCAGCCGCGATGTAGGCCTGGCTGTTGCCGGCGGCGACTTCGTCGAACACGTCGAATGCGCCAACACGTTCACCGGCTGCAAAGTATTCCACGTTGAACGCGCCGTTGCCCAGTTGCTGGATGCGGGACGCCAGACGCTGTGCCGAGATACCCAGACCCGGGAAGTCCCGCGGCCAGGTCGACACGATGGTCAGCTGCTTGGCATTTTGCGCATTGACGGCCGGAGCGGCCAGCGCGGTGCCTGCTGCACCAATGCCTGCGGCTTTGATAAACTTACGACGATCCATATTCGGTTTCCCTCCCGGTTTTTTGGTCGTTTTTCGCGTTGAATGCGGTCACATCCAATGGCTCCCCCGAGGGACGCGACCACAATGCCCCGCCACGGTATTCAGAACCCTGCGGATTGCAACTGTTTCACATTCTATTTTGGTAAAAATATTTGACCAATGAGGCGAATTGTCCCGGCTGCCCTTAGGTCAACTATCTGAAACTGCACAATTGGTAGGCTGTGTGTTCTCACAGGAACCTGATGCTACCCGCGGGTCGGGCGCGTGTCCGGCAAGTGGATATTGGCCACCTGTTCCGCAATCGGATCGGTCGACAGAGGGTGCATGGCGTTGGAAAACGTCTCCGGATCATCGACCGACTGCCAGCCACCCTTGTAATAGACTTCAAGCCCGGAAAAGCGGGCCTTGTACCCCATCTTGGGACTGCCGGGGACCCAGTAGCCCAGATAGACATACGGCAGGCCTGCCTCGCGCGCGATTTGGATATGGTCCAGGATCATGAAGGTTCCGGGGCTCATCCGTTCCAGATCAGGGTCAAAGAAGGAGTAGACCATGCTGATCCCGTCTTCCAGCACGTCGGTCAGGCTGACGGCGGACAGGGTTTCATCCTCAGGATCGGCATATTCGACAACGCGGCTGCGCACGGGGGTCTCTTCGATCATCGAGGCGAATTCGAAGATGTCCATGTCCGCCATGCCACCATCCGCATGCCGCGCATCCAGATAACTGCGAAACAGGGCGAACTGATCATCCGTGGCCCAGGGCGAATTGGCGCTGCGCACCAAGTGGCGATTGCGGCGGGACACACGTTTCTGGCTGCTGGTCGGGGTGAAGCGTGCCACATCGATTCGAGCGGACAAACAGGCCGAGCATTCAGCGCAGGACGGTCGGTACAGCACGTTTTGCGAGCGACGGAACCCCTGACGCGACAGGCTGTCATTCAGCCGCTGTGCACTGTCCCCCTGCAGCGCTGTGAACAGCTTCCGTTCCATCCGTCCGGGCAGGTACGGGCAGGTCTGCGGCGCAGTGACATAAAATTGCGGCGCAAGGGGCAGGGAATGGCGCATAACGGTCCTTACCGGGCAAAATCAGCGGGATGATAACAATGCCCTGGGAACGTGCCTAGTCCCCAGTTACAGCTTATCCCGCGCTGCGCCGGTTCAGGACCACGGTGCCCAGAACCATGTCGGTCAGCCCCTGACCACGCGCGCCGGTCAGCATCATAACGACCGAGATGACTTGCGCGATGGGGAAGGCGAAGGACAGGTAATAGCCGATGGTGTGCAACAGTGCTGTGGACCCATCTAGCCGCTCGCCATCCATGGTGCGAAACTCGATCGCGGCAAAGCGCATGCCCAGCGTGGCGGACCCGCCTGCCAGAGTCGCGACGCGGTAGACAAAGCTTAGCACAGCAAACAGCAACGGCAGAAAGAACAGGCCAACAAAGGCGGTGAACGGGATCGCGACCACACAGAGTATCGCGATCAGCACCGTGTCCACGACCCAGGCCAACAATCGTTTGACCGGGACGCCTTCGTAAAACTGGTATTGCCGTTCGGGATCGGGAAGATGGTACATGGGGCCGTTCGTGTTTGGAAAATGAGGTGCCCCCGCAGGATGCGGGGGCGGGTCTTGGGCGAGGTATCCGGATCAGGCGGCGCCGTTTTCCGCGTCGTTCTGACGGGCGCGTTCGTCCATGAATTGATCGAATTCCGACTTGTCCTTGGCTTCGCGCAGGCGCTCCAGGAACCGTTCGAACTCCTGCTGTTCGTCTTCCAGGCGACGCAGGGTGTCTGCCTTGTAGTTGTCGAACGCGGTGTTGCCGGTGGGGCGCATGGCGCTCATGCCATGTTTCCAGCTGGATCGGCGGCTGCAGGAATGTGAGAACATGCGTTTGCTCCAGATCATGTAGAAGAGAAGGGCGAGACCGACGGGCCAGAAGAAGACAAAGCCCAGCACCATCGCGGCGATCCAGGCGCCTTTGCCCTTGCTGTCGAGCCAGGCCTCGGACCGGTTGAACCAGTTACCCGGATGTGATGCCGGGGCCGGGGCGGTTTCAGTGTACGTGGTCATAGAGGTCGCTCTCCCAATCGTTAGGTGTGTCGTTCAATGTGAAGCCTTTTCACATTAAAAGATTTGGGAGGTAAGGGGCGTGGGATCAAGGTGTAATGTGAAAGATTTTTACATTATTCGGGATTGCTAAGTAAAATCAGCAATTTGCGCTTCAGAAATGCGCTGCATGTCCTGCGGATTTGCTCCGAAAACGTGCTGTGGCGTGCCCGCAGCGGCCCAAACCTGGTCGAAATCCATCAAACGCGGGTCAAACCAGGCCCGGATCGGTGTCAGATGCCCCACCGGGGACACACCGCCAATGGCAAACCCGGTTTGCTTGCGGATGAGCGCCGCGTCGGCCTTGCCCAATGGCTCGCCCGCCAGGTTCGCCGCGCGGGTCGGGTCCACCTGATTGCCGCCTGCGGTGATGAACAGAATGGCTTCACCACTGGTTTCACCGCGAAACACGATGCTTTTGGCGATCTGATCGACGGTGCAACCAATGGCGGCTGCGGCCTCCTCTGCCGTACGGGACAGCGGGGTTTCGATGATCTCGGTCGTCAGCCCGGCAGCGTCAAGCGCAGCGCGGACTCGTTTCAAACTCTTGCTCATGGGCACATGATTGGTGTGAGCAATGATTGGGTGCAAGGACGAACTGGGCCTGCGCCATCTGGGACAATTGACGCGCCTGTTGCCCGGTCGCACTGTGCCCCCATGTCAATTTCCGCCCGCATGACCCGCCTGCCGCACGCTTTTGATCCCGACATCGGTGACGAGGTACGCGCCGCCGTTCCTTATCTGACTGGCGACATGGCTGAACTGGTGGCCGGGGCAGGGGGCAGCAGCCCCTATCTACGCGGTTTGATCCGGCAAGAGTCCGAATGGCTGGAAGGCGGGTTGGATGACCCTGAGGGCGCGATGACGGACACCTTCGACGCCTTGAAAAAGGCCGCGCCAGACAGATTGCTGCGCGACTTGAGGCAGGCCAAACGGCGCGTTGCGGTGTTGACCGCGCTGGCGGACCTGTCGGGGGCGTGGCCGTTGGAGCAGGTGACCGGCACGCTAACAGATTTCGGCGGGCTGGCGGCGGATCTGTCGGCCCAGGCCGAGATTGCCAAGCTGATCCGCCGGGGAAAGATGCCCGGCCAGACCGAAGATGACATTGCTGATGCTGGTGGCCTTGTCATTTTGGCCATGGGCAAGATGGGGGCGGGGGAGCTGAACTACTCCTCCGACATCGACCTGATCTGCCTGTTCGACGAAACCCGGTTTGACGCGGATGATTATGGCGAGGCGCGCGCCGGATTTGTCAAAGCCACCCGTGCCTTTTCCAGCGCGTTGAGCGAACGGACAGCAGACGGTTATGTCTTCCGCACCGACCTGCGCCTGCGGCCTGATCCGGCGGTGACGCCCGTTTGCATCCCGATGGAGGCGGCGGAGCGGTATTACGAAAGCCTGGGCCGGACCTGGGAACGGGCAGCGTACATCAAGGCGCGGGCGGCAGCTGGGGACATCACGGCGGGCGAGCGTTTCCTCGAGACTTTGCGCCCGTTCGTCTGGCGGCGGCATCTGGATTTTGCGGCCATTCAGGACGCCCACGACATCCGCCTTCGCATTCGGGAAAGCAAGGGCACAGGTCGACGGATCACGGTGCCGGGCCATGATGTGAAACTGGGCCGTGGCGGTATTCGCGAGATCGAATTTTTCACCCAGACCCGGCAGTTGATCGCGGGTGGGCGCGATGCGGGCCTGCGCCAGCGGGGGACAGTTGATGGGCTGGCGGCGTTGGCGGGCAAGGGCTGGGTGCCCGAAGCCACGCGCGACGCGTTGACGGATCATTATCGCGCCTTGCGCGATATAGAGCACCGCATCCAGATGGTCGAGGACGCGCAGACCCACAAGGTACCGCAATCGCCCGAAGGTCTGGGCCGTGTGGCCGCGCTGGCAGGCATGTCCGTGCCCGACCTGACCGCGATGCTGCAATCCCGGTTCGAAGAGGTGCATCACCTGACCGAAGACTTCTTTGCCCCTGGCCAGAACGGGGCAACTCCTGCACCCCAGCCGGAGGGGGAATTTGATGCAAGCGTCGTGAAACGCTGGCAGACCTACCCGGCACTGCGTTCCGAACGGGCAGCGCAGATTTTTGACCGCATTCGCCCCGAACTGCTGTCGCGCCTGTCCCGCGTGTCCAAACCGGACGAGGCTTTGTTGGCGTTGGACGGGTTCCTGGCTGGGTTGCCTGCCGGTGTGCAGTTGTTTTCGTTGTTCGAGGCGAATCCGCAATTGATCGACCTGTTGGTGGACATTGTTGGCACCTCCCCGGCGCTGGCCGCGCATCTCAGCCGGAATTCGTCGGTGTTTGATGCGGTCATTGGTGGATCGTTCTTCTCCGAATGGCCGGGGTGTGTAGCGCTGCAGCAGGAACTGGCGCAGAACATGGCTGCTGAGGGCGACTATGAGGCGCGGCTGGATGCAGCGCGGCGATGGCAGAAGGAATGGCATTTCCGCGTTGGTGTGCATCTGCTGCGCGGGTTGGCCGACCCGGTGGAGGCGGGGCAACAATATGCGGACCTCGCGGGCGCGGTGCTGGCGGCGGTCTATCCTGTCGTGGTGGATCAGTTTGCCCATAAACATGGGGATCCGCCGGGGCGCGGCGCTGTGGTACTCGGCATGGGGTCGCTGGGGGCAGCGCGGTTGAATGCGCGCTCGGACCTGGATGTGATCGTCATCTATGACCCGGAAGAGGCCGACATGTCGGAGGGCAAGCGGCCATTGGCGGTGCGCCCCTATTTTGCCCGGCTGACCCAGGCACTGATCACAGCGATGAGTGCACCTATGTCGCAAGGGCGGCTTTATGAGGTCGATATGCGGCTGCGCCCGTCGGGTATGCAGGGGCCAGTGGCAACCAGTTGGAACAGTTTCCAGAGCTATCAGCGGGACGAAGCCTGGGTGTGGGAACATCTGGCCCTGACCCGTGCCCGCCCCGTTGCGGGTGCCGAAGCAGTTGGGGCGGATGTGGAGCAGTTCCGCCATGACGTGCTGCATGGCGCAGACCCGGATCAGGTGCGCAAGGAGGTAGCCGAAATGCGCACGCGCATTCAGGCGGCTAAGGCGGCGGACAGCCCCTGGGATGCCAAGACAGGTCTGGGCCGGATGCAGGATGTGGAACTGATCGCGCAGGCGGGCACGCTGATTGCGGGCTCAACCGCGCGTGATACTCCAGCAGGTTTGCAGGCAGGCGTCGCATCCGGATGGTTGAGCGCCGCAGACGCGGCAGCATTGCAGGGCGCGCATGATCTTTTCTGGTCCGTGATCGTGGCCACGCGGCTGATTTCCGACACTGCCCCCAAAGAGGACGAGGTAGGCGCCGGGTCAGCTGCATTCCTGTGCCGCATCACCGGCTATGAGAGGATCGGAGATTTGCGGGATGCGCTTGAGACCGCCTATGCGGACACGAAGGCTCGGGTCGACGAGCTGCTGGCTGAGGTTCGTCCAGATGAAAAGTGACGATCCGCTGGACCGTAAGGGTCTTATCCGCGAGGCCTATCGCATCGAAGGCATAACCGACGCGGAATGCCGCAGCATATTCCTGGACTGGGCGCTGAGCTTGCCCGACGGGCAGGACAATACAGAAGCAATAACGCAGATGCTTGCGCAGTACGGTGATGGAGTGGATCATCCAATGACCGAGGTACTGCGCGAAGGTTTGATGAAATTGTCCGCGCCCCGGCGGCGTGGGGGGTGGCGGTCACGGCCAAGGAATTGATCGCGATTTAGGTTTTCATCCAAGCTCCCCGGTTCGTGCTTGAACGAAGCGCGCCAACGCCAACTGCCATCGCGAATCCCCCCAAAAACACGCAATTTGACGCTTTTTTGCCTCAATTGCCTGTCATCTTGGTGTCACGAGACAAAAAGCCCCGTGAAAAAAGGGGTGACCAAGGAGACAGAGATCATGAAACCCGTTCGCGCAATTCTGTTGGTTGCACTGGGCCTGAGCGTTTCGGCCTGTGCCAACGTTCAGGAAGTGACCCGCAATGCCCCTTATGAAACGACACCGGGCACAGCAGTGCCTGTTGGTACGGATTTTGCGGCTGTAGAGAACCCCGATGCACTGACCGTGACAGCAGCGGCGCGGGACACGTCCCTGACCGATACGTCCCAGGTGCTGCAAGCGGGTACGTCCCCAGTGACAGTGCAGTCCGTGGCTGTGCGGGTGTCGCGCAAGCTGAAAGTCAACGAGGCCAACAGCTATTATCCGAACGGCGACATTGTATGGCGCGGTGATCCAATTGGCGATCGTCATGCCCAAGTGCAGAAGATTTTCGAAGACTCCATGATGAAAGGCGTTGAATCTCTGAACGGTCCGGTTCCGGTAGATTTGGTCATCGACGTCAAACGCTTCCACGGCGTGTCGGAAAAGGCGCGCTATACGGTTGGTGGCGTGCACTCCATTACCTTTGATCTGGCGATCAAGAACGCGGAAACCGGGGAACTGATCGTGCCGGTGCGCGAAATCAAATCCGACCTCGACGCGCTGGGCGGCAAACAGGCGGTTCTGGCTGATTCACGTGGCGAAACGCAGAAAATCCGCGTCAGCAATCATCTGGCCGAAGTGATCCGTCAGGAATTGACGAACCCCGAGGGCTACAAAAACGCGAATTTGGGATTCTTCCAACTGGTCAACTCGCTCTGAGCTTTTCCCTCGGAAAAATGACCGGTAAGAGGGCGCCATGACGGCGCCCTCTTTTCGTGATGATCTGCCCCGGGTACGGATAAAGCCCAAGACCGATGCCAGATCGGTCCGACACGGCTTTCCCTGGGTCTACTCCAACCAACTGGTTCTGGACCGACGGACCAAGAAACTGCCGCCGGGCAGTTTGGTTGTGCTGGAGGATGAGGCGCACGGGCCGCTGGGTGTGGCCGGGTTCAACGCGTCGTCGCGCATTTCCATTCGGATGCTGGACCGTGACGCGGGTGCGGAAATAGATCAGGCGTGGTTTGCGGCGCGCGTTCGGCGCGCGCTGGCCTTGCGCGAACGGCTTTATGAGGCTCCGTTCTATCGGTTGATCCATGCAGAGGGCGACGGGTTGCCCGGTGTGATCGTGGACCGGTTCGAGGATACATTGGTGCTGCAACCCAACGCTGCCTGGGCCGAGGCGCTGTTGGACATGTTGGTTGCTGCATTGGCCGAGCTGCCTGGTGTGGTGAACATTCTGAAGAACGCCGAGGGTCGGGCGCGTGGGTTGGAGGGGCTGGACGATATCTCGACTGTCATGTTGGGCGCGGCACCCGATGCACCGGTGCCCGTGCCGATGAACGGGGCCACCTATATGGCGGACCTGACCGGCGGCCAGAAAACAGGGTTGTTTTTCGATCAGCGGGAAAACCATGCCTTTGCCGCACGGCTGGCGCGCGGGGCGGACGTGCTGGACGTGTTTTCCCATGTCGGCGGGTTTGCCTTGGCCGCGATGGCAGCTGGTGCACGCTCGGCCTTGGCCGTGGACGGGTCGGCTGCAGCGTTGGAACTGGCCGGGACAGGAGCCACCGCTGCGGGTTTGGCGTTGGAGACGCGGCGCGGTGATGCGTTTGATACGCTAAACGCGTTGCAGGGCGAGGGGCGCGATTTCGATCTGGTGATCTGCGACCCGCCAGCCTTTGCGCCGAACAAACAGGCGTTGGATGCGGGCTTGCGCGCTTACGAACGTGTGGCGCGTCTGGCGGCCCCGTTGGTGCGACAGGGCGGCACGCTGGTTCTGTGTTCATGCTCTCACGCTGCGGATCTGGGGCGCTTCCATCAGGCCTGTACGCGCGGGATTGGCCGGGCCGGGCGGCAGGCGTCGCTGATCCATACGGGGTTTGCCGGGCCAGACCATCCGCAACATCCGATGCTTGCGGAAACGGGATATCTCAAGGCGCTGGTATTCGCCCTATGAAGGCAGCGCTGTGAAACTGGTTCTGGATGCCTGTGTCCTTTACCCAACCGTAATGCGGGAAGTGCTGCTGGGCGCGGCGGGGGTCGGTTTTTTCACGCCTGTCTGGTCCGAACGCCTGTTAGAGGAGTGGGCACGCGCGGCCCGCAAGCTCGGGCCTGAAGGCGAAGCGCAGGCACGGGCGGAGGTGGCCATGACCCGTGCCGCCTGGCCAGAAGCAGAGCAGGCGGCGGCAGCAGGATTGGAAGCGCGGTTGTGGTTGCCCGACCCCGCGGATGTTCATGTGTTGGCAGTTGCCATTGCAAGCTCGGCAGATGGGATCGTGACCGTGAACGCCAAGGATTTTCCGCGCAATGTTCTGGCCGAAGAGGGCGTGGTGCGCATGGACCCTGACGGCTTGTTACACGGGTTCTGGCAGGCGGATGCGGACCGGATGCAGGCGGTCGGTCAGGCGGTTCTGGCGCAGGCGAACCAGTTCAGTGACTGGACCATGCGCGCGTTGATGAAAAAGGCGCGCCTCCCACGGCTGGGTAAAGCACTGGAGCAGGGGCTTGACCCAATCTGAGGTCAAGCTGCGTTCGGCGACACCCATTCCGCCCCTTTGCACCAACCGAAGATGTGCGTATTTCCGCGCACGGAAACCTGACGAATTGTCGTGGCCTGCCGACGGGCGTAGAATTCGTCGGGAACGGCAGGTCGCAGGATTATGCAAAGGCATGTCGTGATAACGGAGAAAAGAACATGAAACGAGCAATGGCATTATCTTGTGTGGCGGTCATGCTGTCGGGCCTCGCGGCCTGCACGGACCCTGCCGGTCAGCGAGAAGCGGAATGTGTGGCAGCGACCGCAGGCGGCGCGGCACTGGGTGGCCTGGTTGGTAACCAGATCGGTGCGGGCACCGGCAACACGCTGGCAACGGCGGCTGGCGTGGCGGCAGGCGCCGTCATTGGCAACACTGCAGCGAACTGCTGATCAAAAGAAACGACCGGGCATCGCGCAACCCGTGCGGTGCCCCAACTGCCTCTGGACGAAACCAGCGCAAATGTCGTAGCCCCAACATGACGCAGCACGTCGACATGGGGGTATCATGAACTCACCCGAGTACATTTTCGAAGCCAGCAGCAAACCCTCCTTACCATGGCACGATGTGCCTTTGATCCGCGCCACCAACGACAGCCTCAAAGGCTATGGTCAGCTTGTGACCGATCCCGAAAGTTTCGAAATCGAAATCACCCGTTGGCCGCAACAGGGCTGGCGACCCATTGATGAGGGCACCGGGGACGAAGGCGGTTTTGTCGAGGGTACGTTCAAATGCGACTGGCAGGGGGATGTGCTGTATGGCGAGAACGAGGCGGTCAAGGGTCACTATGTTCTGGGTTGGTCAACTGATCCTCAGACAGCGCAGACCGACCGACAAACCGCGCCGCGCGATCAGGTGTTGCTGTGGCATATGAACTATCATCCGGATGGGGGGCAGTTGTTTTTCCCGCTGGATGGGCAACCCTTTATCGTGCCAGCCGCATTGCCCGGCGACAATCTGCGCCCGGACAAGGTGGTGGCGTTTTGGAGTGATGGGTCTGCAGGGATCTACATCCACGCAGGCATCTGGCATGAAGGCGTGTTTCCGGTGAACGACACAGGCCGGTTTCTGGACCGCCAAGGGGCCGTTCATGCCCGCGTCAGCGCTGATATCGGTAAGGAATTCGGTGTATATCTGAGTTGCCCGCTGACGCAGGACAAGTTGCGCAACTTCTGACGATCTTTCCATCAGCACAGTATTTTGGCAAACCACTCAAGCAGGGGGTTCACCAACAGGTACGCAATAGAAGCGGATCGGGTTTTGGTTTTTCTTTTTCTGCTTCGGAAAGAAAAAGAGCTTAGCGTACTGACACTAAGCTCTTGAAATCTTTGGCTCCGGCGGTAGGGATCGAACCTACGACCAATTGATTAACAGTCAACTGCTCTACCGCTGAGCTACGCCGGAACGGTTCGCGCCGTATAACAATCCGGATTTCCGGCGTCCAGTGGGTTTTGAGCGGAAAATCAAAAAATGTGCGGGCGTTCAGATACGGTGGAAGAGGGCCGTTGCAGATAGGGTTTCAGTCGGTTCAGCGAAGCCGCGACCGGTCAGGTCAACGAGGTGGGCAAACACATTCCGTTCAGCGGCGGCCAACAAGGCGGAGGGCGCATCGGTGTAAATCGCTTCTGCCAATGTTCTCGCGGTGGCAGGGCCTTGTGACAGGTGCTCGAGGATTGCCGTTTCTCTCGCGCGGCGGTGGGTAATTAGCCAGTCGAGCCGTGTGGCTGGGTCGGTCACTGGTGCGCCATGGCCCGGGTGGAACACCGACCAGTCTCGTTCCTGCAGGCGGGCGCAGGAGGACATGAAATCCGTCAGGTCGCCATCGGGCGGGGAGACCAGCGAACTGGCCCAGCCCATGACGTGATCGGCAGTAAAGCAGGCGTCACCCCAGCCAAGCGCGATATGATTACCCAGATGGCCGGGGGTGTGGATCACCTCCAGTGTCCAGTTGTCGCCTTCGATCAGGTCGCCGTCTGCGACCGTTTGGTCAGGGCGGAAATCCAGGTCGATTCCTTCGCCGCCGCCCGCCATGCCGCTGTTGGCAAGTGTTGTCATGACCGCGCTGCGACCTGCAGTAGCATCACCGAATGCTACAACTGGCGCGCCTGTGGCATCCGATAGCGGCCGGGCAAGGGGGCTGTGATCTACGTGTGTATGTGTGACGACAATGTGTGTGATGTGCTGTCCCGGCCCCACAGCTCCGAGGATGGCGTCCAGATGGCGGGCATCGTTTGGCCCCGGATCAATCACCACCAGCCCGACCTGTCCCAAAACATATGTATTTGTACCGCGATAGGTCATGGGCGATGGGTTCGGGGCCACGATCCGGCGCAGGCCGTCAGCAAGGTCCAGTGCTTCGCCAATGGGCGGATTGAAATCGTCAGGCGGTTGCATCCGGCTTCCTCTTGTCTCGTGGTCCCGCTAGGCTTAGCGCATGACGTTGCCTTGGCTCAAACGCTATATGCCCCGTGGCCTTTATGGACGCGCTGCATTGATTCTGGTGCTGCCGGTTCTGATCCTGCTGGCCATCGTGTCGGTCGCATTTATCCAGCGGCATCTGGAAGATGTGACGACCCAGATGACGCAGACGGTTATTCGTGAACTGCGACTAGTGGCGCAGGTCACCGATGGCGTTCAAACGCAAGAAATAGCGCGGGAAACTGCGACACCTGTGCTGGAAGCGCTGCAAATCGGAATGCGATTTGTACCGGCCGACGAGGTGCCAACGCAAAACGAACGGGTTTTTTATGACTATTCCGGTATTGTTTTAACCGACTTGCTGGAGGCCGAGTTTCCCAACCTCAGAGCTATCATCCTGCCAGTTGCACCTAGGGTGGAGCTGTATTTCGAAACGACGCTTGGGAACTTGCGGTTGGATTTCGACCGACGCAGGTTGTCCGCTGCGGCCCCGCACCAATTGCTGGTGATCATGGCGTTTTCTGGCATGCTTATGGTTCTGGTGGCCTTTCTTTACCTGCGCAATCAGTTGCGACCGATCATGCGGCTTGCGGATGCAGCGCAAGCCTTTGGCCGGGGGCGGCACGTGGCCTACACGCCCACCGGCGCCATCGAGGTCAGAGCCGCGGGCAATGCGTTTCTGGACATGCGCGCGCGGATTGAACGGCATATCGAACAGCGTACCATGATGCTGTCAGGGGTCAGCCATGACCTGCGCACGCCGTTGACCCGGCTGAAGCTGGGCCTGTCGATGATGGACGACGATGAGGCAACGTTGCTGCTCAATGACCTGGCTGAAATGGAGCGGATGCTGGACGAGTTTCTGAGCTTCGCCAAGGGCGCGTCCGCAGGTGAAACGGAGGAGACGGATCCGCTGGCGCTGGTGACGCGCATCATCGAGGATTCCGAACGTGCGGGCAAACCGGTGGAGTTGGTCTCGGCCAAGGGGGAGGGCAGGGTGGCCCTGCGTCCTGTTGCGTTCCGTCGGGCCGTGCAGAACCTGATCGACAATGCGGTACGATATGGCGCGCGGGCCGAGGTGTCGGTGGCGCTGACTGACAAATCCTTGCGCGTGCGGGTGGAAGACGACGGTCCGGGTATTCCCGAGGATCAGCGCGGTGAAGCTTTGAAACCCTTTGCGCGGCTGGACCCGGCGCGAAATCAAAACCGGGGCGGCGGCGTTGGCCTCGGCCTTGCCATCACGGCGGATGTGGCGCGGGCCCATGGCGGCGTACTGAGGTTAGGTGAGAGCAAGAAACTCGGTGGCTTGCGGGCGGATATTGTCATCGCAAGGTGAGCGGGCCTTTCCAGTTGAGTGCGCAACGGGATTGAACTGATACGAGGCGGGCCAGTGTTGTATTCCTTCATAACAGAGGACGAACAGGCTACGAACGGGGGGTGTCGTTCAGCACAAACTCACTTTGTTCCACGGCTTTTGATTCATAGGTTAATGTTAGTAACTCAAGGAGACGGTCTAGTACGTTGTTCCAAGACGTTGGACAGTTTGGCGCGGCGGGGTCGCGGAAACGGAGATCGAAAGTTCCCGACAGTCCAATTCGACCCACCGTTTGAATTCGTTCTCTAGTTTCAGCGGCAGAAAATCGGCGACGATATGGCGAACTGTCCATTTTTCTGACGGACGCGAACATTCACCCAATCGCCTGCTTCAAGTGGTCCAATGGGTTTTGCACCCTGCCACTGCCACTCATGCGGACGAGGTAAGGGGTGAACCCGGAAAGCAGGCGTATCAATCAGGCCCAGGTTGCCAGATACAGCGCCGGACAAGAGGCGGGATGCGGGGATTTCAAAGTGTTTTCCCGACAATGAAAATTCCAAAACGGCATCATGTGTCAACTGCACCCGCGCCGCGATGGTTTGCATCGCCTGAGTAGCGTTGTTTGGGTTGGCATAGGCGCGAAGTTCAAAGTCATACCCGCTCTCCCGTTGCATAATCTGCGTCGGTACGGGTGCGTCATGTTCGCCCGCTTCAAGAGGGGAAACAACCTCTGGCCCGCGCAATCTCGGCTCGATAGCGTCTAAGGTTCCGCCGCGAACACGCACTGACCCTTCCCAATCATGCCAAGATCCCCGCGCGCCCCAGCCAAGTTCCAGGACCATTATCGTCTCAAGATTATCGGAAGACCCAATGGGTCTGGGGTCCAATTCCGGAGAGATGCGATGAAGCAGAGCGCCATTCTTGATCACGTCTATCGTATCGATGAAGCTTCCACCGACAACTTCCAGATCAAGTGTCGCCTCTGATGTGGGTTCGATCACACCGCCTTGCATCGCTCCGTTCAATGCGGTGAACACATGGATATTGTCACCAGACAACGCCACGGTTTGACGCTGGTGCAAAGCTGACCATATGGCCACCCGGCTGTTTTCCGGTGCATAAACTGCACTGCGCCCATGTCCATAAGACCCCGGATAGCCGCTGTGATGGTCGGTGTTGCCCAGAACTCCGAACAAACGTCCCGAGTTCCAGCCATGATGCACGGTATTGTGCCCATCGCCGGGGCCCATACTGTGCAGGA
Organism: Paracoccaceae bacterium; assembly: GCA_040830545.1. GTDB lineage: Bacteria > Pseudomonadota > Alphaproteobacteria > Rhodobacterales > Rhodobacteraceae > HXMU1420-2. The sequence continues at coordinate 30,252 of JBFOMB010000188.1, forward strand.
ACGGCCGGTCCGTTAGCGAGGTTTCAGACGAGCCATGCATGGACACGACTTCAAGAACCGGGCTGAGCTCTTCTATGAAGCTGTCCCAACTGATGCCACGCGCGCCGGTGCGATAGGCGATGTGATGGGGAAAGGCGAAAGCACTGTCACCAAACGTGGCCCGCAGGTCCTTCAGCAGGGCACCCGGGCTATCGCTAAGGATCAATTCACTGGCCGTTAGGTCGCGAAGGACGATAGTATAATCCCCATGCGCGCTGGAGTGGATTTCATATCCTGGAAAAACGCTGAACGCTCCGGGCTGTTCAAAGGTTGAAAGTGTCACGAAATGCTCCGGCCAGCCTGCAGCAAGGCGCGCAAATCCCATTTCGTGAAAATCCACGATGTGAGAGACACTTGGTTCGCCCACAGGCATATCTGGCCAACTTGCATGACCAGTGATTGACACAAAATCCAGCTGCCTTTGGGCGTTTGTTAGCGCGTCTTCCAAAGAGCCATGACCATAGGAGATACCGCAGTGATTGTGCAAATCTCCGATCAGTGGAACGACACCGAAACGGATGGCCAAAGGCATCAAACGCGTCGGCAAACGAGGTGAGGGCATTTATTGTATTCCTTGCATCGCGGCGTACCGCAGGCAGCCCTGCAATGCAGCCACATCATTTTGAATGACATGAATGGGGAAAGTCTTTGCCAGGTCTGTCATTCTGCCCTTATCTTCCAAGGCCTCAAAGAATCCCGTTCTGCCTGCGCGTAACAGGGGTTCCAGCGCACGTCCCAACCCGCCAGTCATCCAGACCCCGCCTGTAGCAAGGAAAGTTAGTGCAAGGTCCCCAGAGATGCGCCCCACCAATCGGCAGAATTCACTACAGGCCATGGTTGCAGCGGTCTGGCTACCTTGTATGGCGGCAATCAACAGGGCCTCACTTGTCTTGTGTTCTGTTTCTTGTTCCAGGAATTTGCATGCGATGTCGTAGATGGTCATTAGACCGCTTCCTGACAGGACCCGATCCAGAGAACAGCGACCAAAGCGCCGAGCGAAGACAGCTTGGATCAGGTGGTCAAACTCTGTTTCGGCTGGAAAGGTCGCATGACCCGCCTCGCAGGCGAGGACTGTTCCTTCTGCAGTCAGTGCCGCCGTGTTGAAACCTGTGCCAATGTTGACGACGAGGCGGTGGCATTTTGAGCTTGGGTGTCCTGTACGAAGTGTTCTCACATTCAGGCCAGGCCCATCCAAGCCCAAGGCAACCGCCTGAAGATCGTTTAAAAAAGCCACCTCGGCCCCATACAGCGCGGATTGTAGATTGCTGTTCGACAACACCCAACTGCTGTTGGTGAGTTGGATTTCCTGCGCCTGTGTGGGGGCTGCCAGAGCAACAATCAACCCGTCGATCCGCGACACCTTCATTTGGGCGCAATAGGCCTGAACGGCGGAGAGGAAGTCGACATGGTTGTCGTTCTTGAACGCCGTAACGGGGCCAATGTCGCCACTATCGGGCATCGCAAAACGGCAGTTGGTGCCGCCAAGATCGCATAAGACCAGAGTCATTTCGTAGCGGTCAGTTTGGACAATAGGGCAGGGGCATGACCCTTGCGCCGCGCGTTTCCGAGGGGCACCGCAATCTCTGCCGCAATTTGTGTTGGCTGTGTGCGGACAACTCTTCTCAAAGCGCGGTTCTTTCCTTTGCGAAGCGACAAGATGGGTCGATAGCCAAGTTTGACACGACTTGCGATTCCTATTAACAAGAAAACAATTCTCAAATACAGGAAAAACTGTGTCCAAGGCTCCTTTCAGACTCCTGCGTTTGGCCGAGATCTTGTCTCTGGCACCGCCAAACGGGTTCACCAAATCAGAGATCGTGGATCGTTTTCGCGAGCCGCCTTCAACGGTTTACCGGTTGCTCAAGGAGTTGCAGGATCAAGGGTATATCTATCAGACAGCCGATGGACGGCTCCTGCCTGCCTTCACCTTCGAACGCCACATCGGCAGTGGTGCGATCCCTCTTGCGCAACTAAGGGAAGCCTGTTCGTTCATTTCGCAAAACCTGCAAACCGCGGCAGAGATCATCCTCCTGCGTGGGTTCAATCTGGAATGGCGCATCATCGAAGAACATCCGGCTCAGCGCATTCGTCTGCACGCGCACCCGGGGTTTGAACGAACCACCTACGAGCTTGATTCAATATCGCGACTATCCCTGGCCTTTTGTGAAATCCAGGACATCGAAACCTCGCTCGATACGAGCGTGTTTCATGAGGTCGGCGTGCATCAACGCAGCATCACATGGGAACAGGCGCGCGCCAACTTGCTATCCATAGATCGCGACCAAATGCAGTTTGACATGCTGGGGAACGCAATGGGTGTGCGCCGCAGCTGCGTGGCAATCCGTGATCCCGAGGGGCAGCTTATCTGTCTTTTGACCGCAGCCGAGGCAGCGACACCGGTCCGGGATGAAGAACGGCATGTCAGCCATATCAGGCAAGTCCTGGAACGGGCCCGATCCATGGTTTTTAGAAAACAGATAGTGGGACAAGACCAGAAGAAACTGGTCGGGATGCAGGGGTCCGGTCACTAGAATGCCGCGCCCGAAATCAACAACAAGGAGGAACTAATAATGAGATTCCCTAAGATCGCCGCAGCAGTATCTGCGGCGTTGCTTTCCGCTTTTGCACCGCAATACGCCACGGCAGAAGACCTGATCCTTTCCATTGGACCGCGCGGATATGGTGGAGTTGTGCCGGACGCAGTCGCAAGCTTTCAAGAAGCCAACCCGGACATCAGCGTGGAATGGCTCAAGATTTCGGACGTCCCCAGTGAATCGCGCAAGCTCTATGTGACATCCTTCACCGCGAAGGCACCGACGCCGGATGTCATGACCGTCGACGTAATCTGGCCGGGCGAGTTCGCCAAACGTGGCTGGATCGCACCGCTGAGTGAGCATTTCGAAGCAGACGAATTGCAAAACTTCAACAGCGCCCTGCTGGAAGCGGCGACGTTGGGGGACGAGTTTTACGGCGTCCCGCTTTTTGTCGGAGGAACTTTGTTCTTCTATCGGAAAGATTTGCTGGACAAGTATGACCTGCCGGTTCCCGCGACCTGGGAAGACGTGATTGCATCGGCCAAGGTGGTTCTCGAAGGAGAAAATGACCCCGATCTTGTCGGCTTCACCTCGATGTGGGCCAAGATCGAAGGGCTGTTCATGAACTGGCTTTCGTTCGTCTATGGCAATGGCGGGACGTTCTTTGACGAAAATGGCGACGTGGCCGTCAATTCGCCCGAGGCCATCCATGCAATGCAGACCATGGTCGATATCCTCTACGAGCACAAAATCGCCAATGAGGGTATCCTGAACATGCGCCCCGATGATGCACGCACCCTGTTCCAGCAAGGCCGCGCCGTGTTCATGATGGTGCAGGATTTCGTGCACGCCCCGCTCAGCGCGGATGACAGCCCGGTGGACGGTAAATTCGATTTCCGTCGCATTCCGACCTTTGCAGGGCACGAGGATGCCCCCACTACGGCCATGGGCGGATTTCTGATCGCGATGAATGCCAATTCCGAGAACAAGGAAGCGGCCGTCAAGCTAATCAAACACCTGACCAGCTATGACCGTCAGCTTTGGGCTGCGACCGAGGCCAGCAAAAGCCCTGGACGCGTGGATGTCGTGAGCGATGAAGGTATGCAGAAAGTGCCAGTTCTCGCCCGTTTCGGCGAAGCTTTTGCCAAAGGTGTTGTGCGTCCCTCAGCGCTGACCGGAAATGCCTACCCGAAAGTCTCGGACGTGATGCAGATCGAGATCACCAATGCGCTGCATCAGCGCAAGACAGCGGAAGAGGCGATGAATGACGCCGCTGAGCAGATCAATCTGATCCTCGGCAAGTAACACTTGTTGGCCCGGCCTATCAGCCGGGCCACGCACCTTCATTCATAGGCATTCACTCTATGTCCCAAATCCTGACCACGCTTTCACCGCTGGAGCGACGCCGCCAGCGTGTCGGCATCGGATTTATCACACCAACGCTTCTGATCATTGCGCTGATCCTTGTCTATCCGGTCGTGCAGTCCTTTGTGATGAGCTTTCAACAACAAGGATTCGCAGGGGACGAGACCACCTGGGTCGGCACTAGACACTACGACGCGATGTTCGCCAGCAGCCGGTTCTGGAACGCGTTGACAGTGACGGTCGTGTTTACGTTGATCACGATCCCCGTCGAACTGGCGATTGGTCTGGGCCTTGCAATCCTGATGAACGAGAGCTTTCGCGGCAAGGGGTTTGCGCGGCTTGCGGTGCTGTTCCCATGGGCCTTTCCTACAGCATTGAACGCGTTGATGTGGCGTTGGATGTACAATGCAGATTATGGGATTTTCAACGATGTTGCATTGAAGGCAGGCGTCATAGCCGAGCCTGTCAACTGGCTGGGCGATGCCACCTTGGCGATGATGTCCATGGCCGTCGTGTCGATTTGGAAGACATCATCCTTTATGGCCCTGATCATTCTGGCCGGGCTTCAGGCGATCCCACGGGACTTGTTCGAGGCAGGTCGCATGGACGGCATGAACCGGTGGCAGGAGTTCACCCAAATCACGTTGCCGCTTTTGCGCGGCTCCATTCTTGTTGCGCTGGTGATCCGCTCAATGGACGCGCTGCGCACGTTCGAGTTGCCCTTCAACCTGACCGATGGAGGGCCGGTTGCGGCGACTGAAACCCTGTCGCTCTACGCCTACAAAACCATCTTTGAATTTGTCGAGTTCAACTCGGGCGCTGCCATCGTTGTGGTGCAGTTCGCCGTAATTTTCGCGTTGAGCTTGATCTATGTTTTCGCTCTGAGGCCGAAGGACTAGCGCAATGGAACGTCGTGCAGGCAAAGGCACCTATATTACCGTCGTGATCTCGGTCGTGATCTCGTTTTTTCCCATCGTCTGGCTGATCCTGACTTCGCTCAAGAACACCGCGGGCATCTATTCCTGGCCGCCGCAATACTGGCCGGACCCGTTCACGTTGGAAAACTACATTTACATCTTCACCGAAACTCCCGAGCTTTTGCGCTATGTCGTCAACAGCTTCATCGTAGGTGTCGGTTGCACCGCACTGACGCTGACGGCGGGTGGCATGGCTGGCTATGCGCTTGCCCGCCTTCGACTGCGCTTCTCGACGGGCTTGATGCTGATGATCCTATCCGTCTCCATGTTCCCGCCCATCGCCCTTTTGCCCTCGCTTTTTCAGAGCTTTGTGAACCTCGGATTCCTCAACAGTTATCTTGGCCTGATCGTCGCTCATACCGGGCTTTTCCTGCCATATGCGGTCTTTATGTTGGCGAGCTACTTTGCCACCCTGCCGGTCGAAATTGAAGAGGCTGCGCAGATTGACGGCATGGGTTTCTTGCAAATCTTTACCTCAATTGTTGCCCCGCTGTCCTGGCCAGGCTTTGTCGCCACCGGTTTGATTATCTTCATCTTTTCCTGGAACGAATTTCCGCTGGCACTGGTGTTGATGACACAGGACGCGATGCGGACCGCTCCGGTGGGCATTTCGCTTTACCCCGGTGAATTTGCTTTCCCCTGGGAAACGATATCGACCGCAACAGTGATCGCAATCATTCCCATACTGGTCATCACCGCGATCTTCCAAAAACAAATCCTCGGCGGCTTGACCGCTGGCACCGGCAAATAGGCGTTCCCCTACATGGCACAAGTTTCTCTTCGCAATCTGGGCAAGTCTTTTGGCGGCACAATGGCCGTCGAAGCCTTCGATCTCGACATTGCTGATGGCGAGTTTCTGGTCCTGCTCGGGCCCTCTGGATGCGGGAAATCCACCACTTTGCGGATGGTTGCCGGGTTGGAAAGCAATTCGACGGGCGAAATCTGGATCAAAGACAAGCGCATGGACCATGAAGAGCCAAAGAACCGAGGCGTCGCCATGGTGTTTCAGAACTATGCGCTCTACCCGCACAAGACGGTCTTTGACAACATGGCGATGGCGCTGAAGCTGCAGAAGGTGCCGAAGGACGAGATCGAGAAGAAAGTGCGCGATGTGGCCGAAATGATTGGCCTATCTGACTTCTTGGAACGAAAACCAGCCACTCTTTCTGGTGGTCAGCGCCAGCGGGTCGCCATCGGTCGGGCCATTGTGCGTACGCCGGATGTGTTCTTGTTTGACGAACCACTCTCCAACCTGGACGCGAAACTGCGAGTCAAGATGCGCATGGACCTGCAGCAGCTCCACGCGCGTCTGGGGGTTACCTCGATCTACGTTACTCATGATCAAGTCGAAGCGATGACGCTCGCTGACCGGATCGTCATCATGGAAGGCGGCGTGATCGCTCAGGTTGGCACCCCACGCGAGGTCTATGACGAACCGGCAAACGCGTTTGTCGCGGGTTTCATCGGCAGCCCCGCGATGAACTTCATAAAGCTCAACCGGGCCGAAAAGGGTTGGCGATCGGAAGGTGCCCTTGAGCTGCCAGAGCTGAACCACTTTGATCTCGGGTCTGCGAGCACTGTCACACTTGGCGTGCGCCCGGAACACATAGAAGTTTTGCCGCCAGAAACGCCTGCTGACGCCTGGACCTACGACGCAGAGGTGATGCTCGCTGAACTCCTCGGAGCGGACGCGCTTTTGAATCTATCTGTGAAAGGTGAGGAGCTTTTGGTTCGGGTCAATGGCACCGAATACCCCGACGGAGGGGAAAAAATCAAAATTCGCCTGGCTCCCGAGCGTCAGCACGCCTTCGATATCTCCAACGGCACCGCATTCCCGCGTCGCGCTTAAGTCGCCATTGGTGAAAGGAAAAAGCCTATGTCCAAACGCCCTAACATCCTGTTCATCATGGCCGACGACCATGCATCAAAGGCGATTTCTTGCTACGGCCATGGCATCAACCAAACCCCTAATCTGGACCGTATCGGAAACGAGGGGATGCGGTTGAATCACTGTTACGTCACCAATTCCATCTGCACACCCAGCCGAGCGGCCATTCTGACCGGCACCTACAACCACGTGAACGGTGTCACCACGTTGGATACGCCTATTGACAACACGCTGCCCAACGTAGCGAAGCATTTGCGTACTGGTGGCTATCAGACCGCGCTCATCGGCAAATGGCATCTGGGCGAGGGCAAGCAGCACGAACCAACAGGCTTTGACTTTTGGTCCGTGCTACCCGGTCAGGGTGACTATTTCGACCCGGAGATGATCGAAATGGGCAGGTCGCGCGAAATGCCGGGCTATGCCACTGACATCATCACGGACAAGTCTCTGGAATGGCTGGACGCACGTGACAAGGACAGGCCCTTCTTCCTGATGTGCCACCACAAGGCCCCGCACCGGTCCTGGGAGTGCCATCCGAAGTATCGTGAACAATACACCGACGACATCAAAGTGCCCGACACGTTTGATGATGACTACAAGAACCGCGCCCAGGCCGCGAAAGAGGCCAAGATGCGCATCCGGGACGACATGAAGTATTTCGACCTCGGCCTCGTCCAGCCGGAAGGCGGCGCAGAGGTCGGTGAACGCATTCTGCCAGGCTCACCCGACCGGCTTGTGCCCCATCCCGACGACGTGTCAAACTTGCGGCTGATCGACAAGGACACGGGTGAAGTCTACACCTTCGCAGATCAGAACGAACTCGCTCATTTCAAGTACCAGCGCTATTTGAAACGCTACTTGCGCACGATCGCCTCGATCGACGAAGGCGTGGGCCGGATGCTGGATTATCTCGACGAAAACGGGCTGACCGACGACACGATTGTCATCTACACCTCGGATCAGGGTTTTTTTCTGGGCGAACATGGTTGGTTCGACAAACGCTTCATGTATGAAGAGTCTTTCCAGATGCCATTTTTGGTGCGCTATCCAAAAGCCATTGCCGCCGGATCGGTATGCGATGACATCGCGTGCAACGTCGATTTTGCCCCGACATTTCTGGACTATGCCGGACTGGTGGTGCCATCTTACATGCAGGGCGTCAGCCTGCGCGCTTTGTTCGAAGAACAGTCGAAGGACGCCTGGCAACAGTTCGCGTACCATCGGTATTGGATGCATCGGGACGAATTCCACAACGCCTATGCGCATTACGGAATCCGGGACGCGCGACACAAGCTGATTTATTGGTACAATGAGGGCTTTGACCTTCCCGGCACCAACCACGGCGGTGAAGACCGCGAGTGGGAGTTGTTCGATTGTGACAAAGATCCCTTAGAGCTGTTCAACGTATATGATGACCCGGAATACGCCGACGTGGTGCAGAGAATGACTTTTGCTTTAGAAAGCAAGATGGCTGAGATCGGTGATGATCCAGCCCACGTTAGCACGGCCTGACTTTGATTTTGTTGGTACCGTTGGTTGCGTATCGATCTCAGGCATGAGGGGATGCAAAGTTCCTTTGGTATGCGAAAGGGGGCCAGATGCAACGCTTACTTTACACCGCAGGTCAAAGATTTTCCCGCTTTGGCTTTTTTTCTAGTTAAATCAAATTTTTGGGAAATGTGGTTTGGTGACGTGGTAGGCCCGGAGGGACTCGAACCCCCAACCAAGGCGTTATGAGCGCCCTGCTCTAACCGATTGAGCTACAGGCCCGACCTGTGCATCTGCGTATCACGAACCCCGCCCGCGTCAAGCCTGACCGTTGCATGGGCGCGCAGGATGGACTAGGCCGCGTCGCAACCAGGAAAGGACGGCGCAATGAGCACGGGAAAGAATGGACTGACCTACGCGGATGCGGGTGTCGATATCGACGCAGGCAATGCGCTGGTCGAACGGATCAAACCTGCGGCGGCGCGCACGTCCCGCAGCGGTGTGATGGCCGGTCTGGGCGGATTTGGAGCGCTGTTTGATTTGAAGGCGGCAGGGTACGAGGATCCGATCCTTGTGGCAGCGACCGACGGGGTTGGGACCAAACTGCGGATTGCGATTGATACAGGGCAGGTGGATACGGTTGGCATCGACCTGGTTGCGATGTGCGTGAACGATCTGGTCTGTCAGGGGGCGGAACCGCTGTTCTTCCTCGACTATTTCGCCACGGGGCGGCTGGACACGGAAAGTGCCGCGCAGGTGGTCGAAGGGATCGCCGAGGGCTGCGTGCAGGCGGGGTGCGCCCTGATCGGCGGAGGGACGGCGGAAATGCCGGGCATGTACGGGGACGGGGATTTCGTACTTGGCGGGTTTTCAGTAGGCGCGAGGGAACGTGGCGTGGGGGGGCCGGCGCATGTTGCGGAGAGGAGCGGGCTGTTGGGGCTGGGCAGCAACGGGGTGGAGTCGAACGGCTACTCGCTGGTGCGGCGGATTGTAGACCTGTCAGGGCTTGGCTGGGAGGTTGATTTTCATGGGCAGCCGCTGGGGCAGGCCTTGCTGGCCCCGACGCGGGTCTATGTGAAACCGGCGCTGGCGGCGATCCGGGCCGGGGGTGTTCATGCGTTGGCCCATATCACCGGGGGCGGGTTGACAGAAAACCTGCCCCGAGTGCTGCCCGAGGGGCTGGGGGCTGAATTTGACTTGAACGCTTGGGACCTGCCGCAAGTGTTCCGTTGGCTGGCCGAAACCGGCGGGGTGAGCGAGCCTGAGATGTTGAAAACGTTCAACTGCGGGATTGGCATGATCCTGGTCTGTGATCCGACGCAGGTCGAAACGCTGACCGCATTGCTGGAAGAGGCGGGTGAGAGCGTACAGACCATCGGCACGGTCGGTGGGGGCGAGGGCATCCGCTATTCCGGGGCGCTTCTGTGAGTCACAAACGGGTCGCGATCCTGATTTCCGGTGGTGGGTCCAACATGGTCACGCTGGTGGACAGCATGATGGATGACCACCCGGCGCGACCCTGCCTGGTTCTGTCAAACCGCCCGGATGCGGGCGGTCTGGCCCGCGCGACGGAACGTGGGGTTGAGACGGCTGTTGTGGATCACTGCCCCTTTGCCGGGGACCGTGTGGCGTTTGAAGCTGCCTTGGACGCGCGCCTGCGCGAGGCCGCGCCGGACATTCTGTGTCTGGCTGGGTTCATGCGCATTCTGACACCGGGTTTTGTCGCGGGTTGGTCCGGGCAGATGTTGAACATTCACCCGTCATTGCTGCCAAAGTATCGCGGGCTGAACACACATGCGCGGGCTTTGGCCGCTGGGGATGCGGAGCACGGCTGCACGGTGCATGAGGTGACGGGTGAGTTGGATGACGGCCCGATCCTGGGGCAGGCGCGGTTGTCTATCAACGCCGACGACACGCCCGAAACGTTGGCCGCGCGGGTGTTGCGGATGGAGCATCGGCTGTACCCTGCCGTGTTGCGCCGGTTTGCGGGTGGTGAACGCGATTCTATCGACCTGACGGATGATCAACCGCAGTGAACTGGTCAAACCGGCCAGATTGCCTTAAACCTGTAACGATTGGGGCAAAAGCGGTCGAATACCGGCCAGAAATCAGGATCAGCACGCGAGTCTTCACGCCAGAATGAAAACCCTAAAAACCACTCAAGAGCTTGAGGCGTTTTGCAAAACCGCCCGGGCCCATCCCTATGTGACCGTCGATACCGAGTTCCTGCGCGAACGGACTTATTATTCCAAACTCTGCCTTGTGCAACTGGCCGTGCCCGGTGAGGGCGACGACAGCGCGGTGCTGGTTGACCCGCTGGTTGATGGCCTGTCGCTGGAGCCGCTGTATGCGCTGTTCCGCGATACCTCGGTCGTGAAGGTGTTCCATGCCGCGCGGCAGGATCTGGAGATTTTCTGGGTCGATGCCAACGTGATCCCCGAACCGCTGTTTGACACTCAGGTGGCGGCAATGGTCTGCGGCTTTGGCGAACAGGTGGGATATGAAACACTGGTGCGCAAAATCGTGCGTCAGCCGCTCGACAAAACCTCGCGCTTCACTGATTGGTCGCGCCGCCCGCTGAGCAAGGCACAGCAAAGCTATGCGCTGGCCGACGTGACCCATCTGCGCAAGATATATGAGCATCTTGCCTCCGAACTGGAACGTACCAAGCGTACACGTTGGGTGCAGGAGGAACTGGGCAGTCTGACGGACCCGGCGACCTATGAAACCCAGCCGCGCGACGCCTGGCGGCGGATCAAGACACGCTCGTCCTCGGGCAAATTCTTGGCCGTTGTGCGTGAATTGGCGGCATTCCGCGAGGAACATGCGCGCACGAACAACGTGCCACGCAATCGCGTGTTCAAGGATGACGCGTTGGTGGAACTGGCTTCGACCAAGCCGAAGAACACTACCGAGTTAGGTCAGTCCCGGCTGCTGCTACGCGAGGCTCGCAAGGGAGCGATTGCGGATGGCATTCTGGCCGCCGTGGAAAAGGGCATGGCCTGTCCGCCCGAAGATCGCCCCAAACCAGATACCTCGCGGGACAAGCTGCAGGTAAACCCGGCCTTGGCGGACCTGCTGCGCGTGTTGCTGAAATCCAAATCCGAGGAATCTGGAGTCGCAGCGAAGCTTATCGCCCCAAGCGCGGATCTGGACATGATCGCAGCGGGTGAACGTGGCGTTGCCGCACTGCAGGGCTGGCGGCACGAGGTGTTTGGCGAAGACGCGCTGCGGCTATGCGACGGGCAGATTGCCCTGGCGGCCAAAGGCCAGAACGTGGTGATCGTAAAAACCTGACGCGCATTCTGTTTCCGGCGCGATATGTAGAGAGCAGCCATGAAGCTGTCTGATTTCGATTTTGACCTGCCCGAAGAATTGATCGCGACCCGCCCAGCGCGACCGCGAACATCCGCGCGTTTGCTGGTGGCGGAAGGGGACCAAATCACGGACAGCCGCGTGGATTCAATGCCCGACTGGTTGCGGCCCGGTGATCGGCTGGTTCTGAACGACACGCGTGTAATCCCCGCGCGGCTAAGCGGGACACGGTTTCGGACCGGCTTACAGGGCGAAACCGGCGCACGGATCGAGGTGACGTTGTTGGAGCCACGTGCGGATGGCACGTGGCTGGCACTGGCAAAGCCGCTGAAGAAGGTAAAAATGAACGAAACCATTCTGTTCAGCGATGATCTTCATGCGACCTTGGAGGCGGTTGTCGATGGACAGGCCGCACTGCGGTTCAACCTGATCGGGGATGATTTTGACGCCGCACTGGCAGAGGCCGGGCAAATGCCCCTGCCGCCCTACATCGCGGCCAAACGCCAGACTGATGCGCAGGACATGACCGACTACCAAACGGTGTTCGCGCGCAACGTCGGGGCCGTGGCGGCCCCCACGGCCTCGCTGCATTTCGACGACGCATTGCTCGCACGCATCGCTGAAATGGGCGTAGCATTCAGCCATGTCACCCTGCATGTCGGCGCGGGCACCTTTCTGCCGGTGAAGGTCGAGGAAGTGACCACCCACAAAATGCACGCCGAATGGGGTCGGGTGAGCCAGCAGGCGGCGGAGGAGATCGTTGCGACCAAGGCGGCGGGCGGGCGCATCATTCCTGTTGGCACAACTGCGCTACGGTTGATCGAGGCAGCATCGGCCAGCGGATCCATCGTGCCGTGGAAGGGGAAGACCGACATCTTCATCTATCCGGGCTACCGGTTCCGTACAGCTGATGCGCTGATGACGAATTTCCACCTGCCGAAATCGACGCTGATGATGCTGGTCTCGGCTCTGCTGGGCGCGGACCACATTCGTTCGGTTTACGCACATGCAGTCGCAGAGCGCTATCGCTTCTTTTCCTACGGCGATGCGTCGCTGTTGATCCCAAACCCCTGAACTACGAAAATGACCCAAAGTCGGATCGCGACGCGGCATTGTCGTAGACATGTTCGCATGCCCGCGTGCTGTTCGCGACAAGGACCGCAACACTGACTCGCAGGCCAATGGAGATGCCACATGTTTCAGGTTCTGAATTCCGCCTGGGCGTTGCTGCTGGGTATGGGCCTCTTGAAGGTGGGCAATGGCCTGCAAGGCCCCATCCTGGGTGTGCGTGGCGAGATCGAAGGGTTTTCCACGCTCGAAATGTCGATTGTCATGTCGGCATATTTCGTTGGGTTCCTAGGCGGAGCGCGTCTGACGCCGGAGCTGATCCGTCGGGTCGGACATGTGCGGGTTTTCGCGGCGCTCGCGTCTTTCGTGTCGGCTGTGATGATCCTCTATCCCGCACTGGCCGATCCGATTGCCTGGACCATTGGGCGCGTGATCATCGGGTTCTGCTTCTCGGGCGTTTATGTCACGGCTGAAAGCTGGCTGAACAACGCAACCGACAATGAACATCGCGGGCAGGCGCTGTCGCTTTACATGATCGTTCAAATGATCGGCATCGTCAGCGCGCAGGCCCTGCTGTTGGTGGGGGATCCGGCGGGGTATTTGACCTTTGTCATCGCATCAATCCTCGTTTCTATTTCCGTCGCGCCGATTCTGCTGTCGATCAGCCCGACGCCGGCGTTTGACTCGACCCAGCCCATGTCACTTTACCGGTTGTTCACAATTTCCCCGCTTGGCTGTGTCGGTATGTTCCTGCTGGGCGGTGTGTTTTCGGCCCAGTTCGGGATGAGCGCGGTGTTTGCCGCGCAGGCTGGGCTGACATTGACTCAGATCTCGATTTTCGTGGCGAGCTTCTATGTTGGGGCCATGGTGATGCAGTATCCGTTGGGCTGGCTGTCGGATACGATGGACCGTCGGCGGCTGATCATGATCGTTGCGCTGATTGGCGGTGTGATGTCCGGCGTCGGGATGTTGTACGGCACCAGCTACAATATCCTGCTGGTGGTAGCGTTTATCATCGGTGGCCTCAGTAACCCCTTGTACTCGCTGCTGTTAGCGCACGCAAATGACTTCCTGGATCATTCGGATATGGCGGCAGCTTCGGGTGGAATGGTATTCATCAATGGGCTGGGTGCCATCGCTGGTCCGCTGATCACCGGCTGGTTGATGGGCGAGGCGGTGTTTGGTCCGCTGGGCTTCTTTCTATTTATCGGTGTGTTGATGCTGCTGATGTCAGCGTATGCCGCTTATCGCATGACCCAGCGCGCGGCGATTCCCGTGGAGGATACAGGGACTTACGCCCCGGTTTCGCCCATCATGACAGCGGTTGGTATGGAGGTTGCCCAAGAAGTGGTCATCGAAGCCGACCTGGAGGCCCAAGAGGCCGAGGATGGCATGTAACCGCCTATGTTATTTCGCTTATGTTGCAATTTGTGACTGTAACACATTTGTAAATTGCCCTTAGGTCCAAAGACAGAAGTCACGGGATCCATATTGGAGAAACAGAAAATGGCGGCACCCGAAGACATTTTGAATTTCTGGCTCGACGAGGTCGGGCCGGATGGGTGGTACAGGCAAGACGATGCCTTGGATCAGGAGATCCGGGACAGGTTCATGAGTGCCTGGGAAGGCGCGCGCGAAGGTCGATATTCGCTATGGCTGACCTACCCCAGTGGCACGCTGGCCTATATTATTCTGACCGACCAGTTTTCACGCAACATGTTCCGCGGTGATGGGCGGGCGTTTTCCACGGACCGCGCGGCGCTGACGGCAGCGAAGGCGGCCATTGGCAAGGGTTGGGATCGTCGCATTGACGAACCGGCGCGCCAGTTCTTCTATATGCCGCTGATGCATTCGGAAAACCTGTGTGATCAGGAGCGCTGTGTGCGGCTGATGGTCGACCGGATGCCGGAAAGCTGCGGCTCGAACCTGCTGCATGCTCGAGCGCATCGCGAGGTGATCCGCAAGTTCGGCCGTTTCCCATACCGCAACGAAGCCCTGTCACGCTGCATGACCAAGCAGGAGCAGAGCTATGTCGCCGCTGGAGGGTATGGTGAGACCGTGCGCGAACTGCAACGGGCGAGCTGAGCGGTTTCAGATTTCAGGTGACGCGTTCAACTGCGTGACGTGGCCCCGGACTTGATCCGGGGCCTTTTGTTTTAGAGGTCAGAGGTCCCGGATCAAGTCCGGGACTGTGGCAGCGTGTGAGGTGGTGTCAGTCTTCAATCTGAGCCGGGGCAAAGCGCAGCGCGATGGCACCAAATTCCTGCGCGGCTTTTTCGATAGCGTGATCGGTCAAGTCGTAAGGCAGGGACTTTACCTCTTGAACCGTGGCCTGCATGCCATCCAGCCGTCCGCTGACCGCGTCCAGCCGGGTTTCAAGTCCAGCAAGTGCCGCGCTGGACAACTCACCTGACCCGGCCTGTAAGGTTTGCAGGTCCGCGCGCAGACCGGCAACCTCTTCCCGGACGCCTGCGACTTCGGCCTTGACCGGTTCCAGTTTCACAAGGTTACTGGCGAAGGTTGCAGTGATGTCATTGGCGCGGTTGACCACTTGCAGGCCCAGAAACAGGCACAGGGCGATCAGGATCAGGGTGGCGTTGACCAGTGCCAACAACAGGTCTTTGATGGTCTTCATGACTCGGTCCCTCATTAACTTTAATTTCCTGCACAGTACTGCAGTGCGGCAGGCCAGCACAGTCCGACGCAGCGAAAAGTCGCGGGAGATGTGTGTTGAGAGAGTCTGGGTAATAGTTTAATGCTAAACTAGTTTTTGAAAACATGCCGCTCAGTGGTGGCGCGAAGGGAGGCGGACATGGCCGCAAACGCGTTTGATGTCGTTGTAATCGGGGCGGGCCCGGGGGGCTATGTGGCGGCAATCCGCGCGGCACAGTTGGGGCTGAACACGGCGATCGTCGAACGCGAACATCTGGGCGGTATCTGCCTCAACTGGGGGTGTATCCCGACCAAGGCACTGTTGCGGTCTTCCGAGGTGTATCATTTGATGGAGCGGGCAGGGGAGTTCGGCCTGAAGGCAGATAAGATCGGCTATGATCTGGACGCAGTGGTAAAACGGGCGCGCGGCGTGGCGGGGCAGCTAAGCGCCGGGGTCAAACATCTGCTGAAGAAAAACAAGATCACCGTGGTCATGGGCGCGGCCACGATCCCGGCCAAGGGCAAGGTCAGCGTGAAGACCGACAAAGGGTCCGAAGAGCTGACGGCCCAAAGCATCATTCTCGCAACCGGGGCCCGTGCGCGGGAGTTGCCGGGGCTGGAGGCGGATGGCGATCTGGTTTGGACCTACAAACACGCGCTGGTCCCACCGCGTATGCCGAAAAAATTGCTGGTCATCGGGTCCGGGGCCATCGGGATCGAATTTGCGAGCTTCTACAACACCTTGGGATCAGACACGACCGTCGTCGAAGTAATGGACCGTGTGCTGCCGGTTGAGGATCCAGAAATCAGCGCATTCGCCAAGAAGCAGTTTGTGAAGCAGGGTATGAAGATCATGGAAAAGGCCATGGTCAAGCAGTTGGACCGGGCCAAAGGCAAAGTCACCGCGCATATTGAGGTCGGCGGCAAGGTTGAGAAGCACGAGTTTGACACGGTGATTTCGGCTGTCGGGATTGTCGGCAATGTCGAAGGTCTGGGGCTGGAGGCGCTGGGGGTCGAGATTGACCGGTCTCATGTCATCACCGATGCCTATTGCCGGACGGCGGTGGATGGCCTTTATGCGATTGGTGACATTGCCGGGGCCCCGTGGCTGGCACACAAGGCCAGTCATGAGGGGGTCATGGTCGCGGAATTGATCGCGGGCAAGAAGGTGCACCCGGTCAAGCCTGAGAGCATCGCAGGCTGTACCTATTGCCATCCACAAGTAGCTTCGGTTGGCTATACCGAGGCGAAAGCAAGGGAACTGGGATACGACGTGAAGGTCGGCAAGTTCCCGTTTATCGGCAATGGCAAGGCGATTGCGTTGGGCGAACAGGAGGGGCTGGTCAAAACCATCTTTGACGCCAAGACCGGGGAGCTATTGGGCGCGCATATGGTGGGGGCCGAGGTGACCGAGCTGATCCAGGGCTACGTTGTAGGTCGTCAGTTGGAAACCACCGAAGAGGACCTGATGCACACGGTCTTCCCGCACCCAACGCTGTCAGAAATGATGCACGAGTCCGTTCTGGATGCCTATGGGCGCGTGATCCACATGTAAGCGCGTGGCCTGATCCGAGGCGCCGGGTCAGGCCCGGCGCTGGGTCGCGTTTGGTATCAACGTCGCCCGGATTCCGCGTTGCGTTCCCGCCAGCCACCGGTGGTGTGCACGATCTTGCTGTAGGACCGTCCACCCTGGCGTTCGGGTAGGGCAGGCCAGTTGCTGTAGCGCTGGCCGGGACCGGCGCAGGGGATCTCCACTGTCGAATTTGACTGGATGTCGGTGTCGGTGCGCAGCGGATACTTGTCACAGGCCAGAGCCGGTGAGGCCACGAGAAGGGTCGCAGCAGCCCAGAACAGGGTCTTCATCAGTCTACCTTCCTTGTGTTGCGGTGATCTTAGGATGGCCGGATTAGGGGTTTCATGCAAAACACGTCCGCTCACCATCGCGTGCCGGATTATCCGCTTGACGCTGGCAGACGCAGCGGGGACTGATCGCGCATGCAGGAAAAAACGAATTGGCCCATGGTCTGGTTGCTGTGGCTGGCCGGGCTGGGTGCCGCGGCGCAATACGGCAAGATCAGCGTGGTGTTTGATCGGCTGCCGGGGCTCTATCCGGACGCTGGTGCGGCGCTGGGGTTTGTTGTGTCGCTGGTTGGGTTTCTGGGCATCTTGCTGGGAGTAATTGCTGGATTGCTGGTCGCGCGGATCGGGTATCGGCGGGCCCTGTTGGCGGCGCTGATCGTGGGCGCAGCGGTTTCGGCCGTGCAGGCAACGTTGCCCTCGCTGCCCGTGTTCCTGACCTCTCGTGTGATCGAAGGTGCGTCACATCTGGCCATTGTGGTCGCCGCGCCAACATTGATTGCCGAGGTCAGTCACCCACGTGATGCGGGGCGCAGTCTGACACTGTGGGGCAGTTTCTTTGGTGTGGCCTTTGCTGTTCTGGCCTTTGCCGGTGTACCGCTCGCGGATTGGTTTGGGGTCGGCGCCCTGTTGGCGGCGCATGGTGCTTATATGGCGATCATGGCCGTAATCCTGTGGCCACGCCTCCCGCAACTGGTGCAGGAGCCGCAGCCGATTGTGATCAGCGAGCTGTTGCGCGCGCATGTCCGCATCTACAGCTCTGCCAGGTTGGGCGCACCTGCCTTGGGCTGGCTGTTCTACACCGCCTGTTTCGTCAGCGTCCTGACCGTGTTCCCGCCCTATCTGCCGGAGGCCAGCCGAACGGCGGTCATGGGCGCCATGCCGCTGTTGTCGATTGTATCCTCGCTGACACTGGGTGTATTCCTGCTGCGCTATGTCAGCGCGGTGATCGTTGTGGTTGCTGGGTTCTTCCTGTCGGCCTTGTTCGCGCTGGGTTTGGGAATCTGGCCGGGTTCGCCAATCATCGCGCTGGCGCTTGGTGCGTCGCTGGGGCTGGTGCAGGGGGCGACCTTTGCCAGCGTGCCGCAATTGACACCAGAGGCGGAAAACCGCGCGCTGGCCAACGGCGGACTGGCGCAGATGGGCAATACCGGCAACACAATCGGCACGCCGCTGATGGTGGCGGTCATCGCGCTTCTGGGATATTCCGGCCTGATCTGGGCACTCACCGTGCTTTTCTTGTGCGGCGGCGCGATCCACCTTTGGCTGGCTGGCAAGAGACGTCAGGAATAACTGTGGATGTTCCCTGTATGTTCCAGATTTGCGTTGGAGACTCGGTTTCGATCCGCTATGTGTGAAAGACGGGTAAAGAGGTGGGGCCATGGCCGAGCTTAAGAACATCGAAGTCCGGGGTGCACGCGAGCATAATCTGAAGGGCATCGACGTAGACATACCGCGCGACCAACTGGTCGTGATCACGGGGTTGTCGGGGTCGGGCAAGTCGTCCCTGGCGTTCGATACAATCTATGCCGAGGGGCAGCGGCGCTATGTGGAATCGCTCAGCGCTTATGCGCGGCAGTTCCTGGATATGATGGAAAAGCCCGATGTAGATCACATCAGCGGATTGAGCCCTGCGATTTCTATCGAGCAGAAGACCACCTCGAAAAACCCGCGCTCGACCGTAGGCACGGTGACAGAAATTTATGACTACCTCCGCCTGTTGTTTGCACGTTCTGGCACGCCCTACAGCCCTGCCACCGGCCTGCCGATTGAGGCGCAACAGGTGCAGGACATGGTGGACCGGATTGTCACCATGGAGGAGGGCACACGCGCCTATCTGTTGGCCCCCATCGTGCGGGATCGGAAGGGTGAATACCGCAAGGAGTTTCTGGAACTGCGCAAGCAGGGGTTCCAGCGGGTAAAGGTGGATGGGGAGTTCTACGAACTGGACGAACCACCCACGCTGGACAAGAAGTTTCGCCATGACATCGACGTGGTTGTGGACCGTCTGGTGGTGCGTGAAGGCATGGAAACGCGGTTGGCGGATTCCCTGCGGACCGCTCTGGATCTGGCGGATGGGATTGCCGTGTTGGAAACTGCGCCCAGCGAGGGTGACCCGGAACGCATCACGTTTTCCGAAAACTTCGCCTGTCCGGTCAGTGGATTTACTATCCCGGAAATCGAACCTCGTCTGTTTTCGTTCAACGCACCCTTCGGAGCTTGCCCGGATTGTGACGGTCTGGGGGTCGAGCTGTTTTTTGACGAACGGCTGGTCGTGCCCGACGCCACGCTGAAAATTGCGGACGGAGCCTTGGCCCCATGGCGCAAGGGCAAGTCACCCTATTTCCTGCAGACGATCGAGGCAATTGCGAAACACTATGATTTCGACAAAAACGCCCGCTGGAAGGACCTGCCGAAGAAGATCCAGCAGGTGTTCCTGTACGGGTCAGGCAAGGAAGAAATAGACTTCCGCTATGACGAAGGCGGGCGTGTCTATCAGATAAAGCGCGTGTTCGAAGGGGTGATCCCCAACATGGAACGCCGCTATCGTGAGACGGATTCCAATTGGATTCGCGAGGAATTCGAACGCTACCAGAACAATCGCCCTTGCGGCACGTGTGATGGCTATCGCCTGCGGGCGGAGGCGCTGGCGGTCAAAATCGCCGGGTTGCATGTGGGGGAGGTCGTTCAGATGTCGATCCGCGAGGCACTGGCCTGGATTGATACGGTGCCCGAGTCGCTGACAACACAGAAGAACGAGATTGCCCGGGCGATCCTGAAGGAAATTCGCGAGCGCCTTGGATTCCTGAACAATGTTGGCTTGGAATACCTGACTCTCAGCCGGTCCAGCGGCACGCTGTCGGGTGGGGAAAGCCAGCGGATCAGATTGGCCTCGCAGATTGGGTCGGGCCTGACCGGGGTGCTGTATGTGTTGGATGAACCGTCCATCGGATTGCATCAGCGCGACAACGGTCGGCTGTTGACCACGCTGAAAAACCTGCGCGATCAGGGGAATACCGTGATCGTTGTGGAACATGACGAGGAAGCGATCCGCGAAGCAGACTACGTGTTTGATATCGGGCCGGGGGCCGGCGTGCACGGTGGGCAGGTGGTCAGCCATGGCACGCCGGGTGAAATAACGGCAGATGCAGCCTCGGTCACCGGGCAATACCTGGCGGGCACACGGGAGATTGCCGTGCCGGTGGATCGGCGGCAGGGGAATGGCAAAAAGCTGACCGTTGTGAAAGCGACGGGTAACAACCTGAAGGATGTGACGGCAGAGTTTCCCCTGGGCAAGTTTGTCTGCGTCACGGGTGTGTCGGGCGGTGGGAAATCCACGCTGACGATAGAGACGCTGTTCAAGACCGCCTCCATGCGTCTGAACGGAGCGCGGCAGACGCCAGCGCCTTGTGAGACGATCAAGGGCCTGGAGGTGTTGGACAAGGTCATCGATATCGACCAACGCCCAATTGGTCGGACGCCCCGGTCGAACCCGGCCACCTATACCGGCGCCTTTACCCCCATCCGTGACTGGTTTGCGGGGCTACCCGAGGCGAAGGCGCGCGGCTACAAGCCTGGGCGGTTCAGTTTCAATGTCAAAGGTGGGCGCTGCGAGGCCTGTCAGGGGGACGGTGTCATCAAGATCGAGATGCACTTCTTGCCCGACGTCTACGTGACGTGCGAGACCTGCAAGGGCGCGCGCTACAACCGTGAGACATTGGAAATCAAGTTCAAAGGCAAGAGCATAGCCGACGTTCTTGATATGACAGTTGAGGACGCGCAGGAGTTTTTCAAGGCCGTGCCGAGTATCCGGGACAAGATGGATGCACTGGCCCGGGTCGGTCTGGGCTACATAAAGGTGGGCCAGCAGGCGACAACCCTTTCGGGTGGCGAGGCGCAGCGTGTGAAGCTGTCAAAAGAACTGAGCAAACGGTCGACAGGACGGACGCTCTATATCCTAGATGAACCTACGACGGGTCTGCATTTCGAAGACGTGCGCAAGTTGCTGGAGGTGCTGCACGAACTGGTGGATGGCGGGAACACGGTGATTGTGATCGAACACAATCTGGATGTGGTCAAAACCGCCGACTGGATCATAGATATTGGCCCTGAGGGCGGAGACGGCGGCGGTGAGATCGTAGCCACCGGCACGCCCGAGGACGTGGCCGAGGTCGAACGCAGTCACACGGGGCGCTATCTGAAGGCGATGTTGTCCCAGCAACGCGTTGCGGCGGAGTAGCTTCACCGTCGGCAGGCAATTCGTTGACGAATTGCCTGTCCGCGCGATCGGCGCTATTCCAGATAAGGGGCCGGATCGACGCTGTCGAAGCCTTCGCGCACTTCGAAATGAACATAGGCGTCATCGCCGCCACGCAGAACAGCGAGCTTCTGACCGCGTTTGACCTTGTCTCCCTTTTTCACTTTGATCCCGTCTACATTGGCATAAACGGTCAAAACATTTCCCGGGTGCTTGACGACCACAATCGGCACCTGATCTGCATCTGACGTGATCGCCGCAACAGAGCCATCTGCGGCTGCCGTCACCGCACCACCAGCCGTGCCAGCGATGTCGATCCCGTCATTCTTGCCCTTCTTGTAGGTTCGAATGATCTTGCCCTTAACGGGCAGCGCCATTTTGGCCGTGTTGCGGGTCGGTTCACCAATATCATTGTCGGGGGTCTTGGGCTTCTCTGCCGCTGGGGCAACCTTTTCGTCGGGCAAAGGCTGTGTTGCGCTTGGCGGGGTTGGTGTCGGAGACCCTTCCCCCGGATTTGTAGTCAGCGCAGCGGTTTCTGCGGGTGCCGGGGCCGGGGCTGCGCTGCGGTCGATCACGGGTATCAGCAGGAATTGTCCTTCACGGACGCCGAAATCTGCGCCTAGGCCGTTCCACTCGGCCAAGGCAGAGACTGGCACCTGATAGAGCCGTGCGATGGTATAGGCCGTCTCGCCGCGCTCGACCTTGTGGCGCACAGGCTCCGGTCCGGATTGTACTGGGGCAGCTGCGGCAGGGGACGGTGTTGCGGGTTGCAGAGTTGTGGTTTCCACTGGCGTCGTATCGGGTGCATTGTCGATGGCCTCACCAGCAATCGCCGCAATATCCACAGCGCTGGAGTTGGCATCTGGCAGCTTGCGTGGCAGGGCGAGGATCTCACCATTGCGCAACTTCACGTCCGGTGCGATGCCGTTGAACCGGGCCAGTTCGCCCGCGTCGATGCCCAGCCGTTGCGCGATGCTTTGCGCGGACTCACCAGGGCGCGACACCACAACCTGATAGTTCGGATAACTGATCACACCGCGTCCATCCGGTTTGGGCCGGTCCGTTGTCGCGCCCTGAACAGCAGCTGATGTGCTGAAACCGCCCAGATTGCCGCGCAGATCGTAGTCCAGCGGTTCGTCGCATGCCGCCAACAGGGCCAGCGGGCCGATCAACAGGCCGGTTCGAATGGATGGACGGGATGGAAACTGCATCTCGGATATCCTCAATAGGTATGCCCCTGTTGTCCGGGGCTTGACCTGGGTCACATGTCGCGGGCCTGTCAGACGTCAGGTGTCCTTGCCCAAACCTTCCAGCAGCGGCACAAATCGGACCGGCCGCAGCTCTTCATACTCAAAACCGTTTTCGTCGCGCCGCACGCGGATCAATGTCTGCACCGCGTCGGATTGTCCAACGGGCACCACCATGATACCCCCGATCTTCAATTGCGCCAAGAGTGGCCCCGGCGGATCCTCCGCAGCTGCGGTCACAATGATACGATCAAAGGGCGCCTGATCCGGCAACCCATGCGATCCGTCCGCTGTCATCGTGGTGATATTGCCCAGATCCAACGCCTCGAACACGGCCTTGGCCTCGCGCACCAGGCGGCGGTGACGGTCCACGGTGTAGACCCGGCGCACCAACTTGGCCAGCACAGCCGCCTGATAGCCCGACCCTGTGCCGATTTCCAAAACCTTGTCACGCGGACTGAGTTCCAGAGCCTGTGTCATCAGGCCGACAACCGAGGGCTGGCTGATCGTTTGCCCGCAGGCAATCGGCAACGGCATGTCTTCATAGGCGCGTTCCGAAAACAGGCCCCGAATGAACAGGCCGCGATCGACTTCTTCCATCGCCGTCAGGACCCGCGCATCCGTCACCCCGCGCGAACGCAGGGCGAAAAGGAATTGCATCTTGTCCTCGGCGGTGGCGGTCATTCGATCCCCTTCATCGTGGCAATGGCGTCATGCGCGGTCAAATCCGCGCGCATCGGCGTGACCGAGATGTAACCGTCCAGATTGGCCGCAGCATCGGTGCCTTCGTCGGTCGGGATGTGCTGATTGCCGCCCTTGATCCAGAGGAACCGCTTGCCCGAGGGCGAATTGTGCGGCTCGGCAGAAAATCGCGTATCCCTGCGATAGCCCTGGGGTGCGACGCGGATGCCTTTGACCTCCTCCGCCGGGACAGGTGGAAAGTTCACGTTGAAGAACAGGCGGTAGTCTTCACCCGCCTCTGGCATATTCTTCAGGATGCGCCGGATCACATCGGTGCCATGCACCTGTCCGGCCGCAAAAGGTGCTTCGCTGCCAAAGGTCTTCGGACCCATGTATTGTGACAGGGCAATGGCGGGCAGCCCCTGCAGCGCCGCCTCCATCGCGCCACCAAGCGTGCCGGAATAAAGTGCGTTCTCAGCAGAGTTGTTGCCCCGGTTCACACCCGACAAAACCAGGTCGGGGGGCGTGTCTTTCATGAATTCATGCAAGGCAGCGATTACACAATCCGCAGGGCTGCCTTCGGCTGCGTAACGACGCGGTCCCATCTGTGCCACCAGCATCGGATGTGTGTAGCTAATGCAATGGGCAACACCGGATTGCTCAAAGGCCGGGGCGACAACCCAGACCTCTCCATCAGGACCGGCCAATTCGGTTGCGATGGCCTCCAAAACCGCCAGCCCCGGCGCATTGATGCCGTCGTCATTGGTTACAAGAATACGCATGAGATCCGCCTGTTTATCCGTTGCGCCCTGCATAGGGCGTCAGAGGCTGACGGGCAAGCGGCGTTACCCCAATGGTAACTCAGCGATCAGACGTGTGGCCTCATCCGTGGGTGATGCCAATACACTGCGATCCTCGCCGGGGAAGAACCGCGCACGCGTGGCGGTGCCCATGGGGGCTGGGGTCAGGACGTGCACATGGGGTCCGGTGCGCACGGTTTCCGCAGCCCAGCTGCGAGCCAGGGCGATTTGCGTGGCCTTGGTGGCCCCGTAAGCGCCAAAGAATTTCTGACCCGCCCGGTCATCGTCAAAGAACACAGCGTGTCCCTCGGACCCCAGCAAAGGCGCCACATAGGTAATCAATCGCGCGGTAGCAGAGGCGTTGACCGCGACGGATTTGTCCCAGTCTTTCTCGTCCACAGACGCAGCGGGCGACAAGGGCGCTGCGTGAACGGCGCAATGCAGCCAAATCGCGAGGGACCCCCAGCGGTCATGGATGCCCCGACACAGTGTCGCCATGGCCTGCGGTTCGGTCACGTCCATCGGGGCCAGCGTGGCGCTGCCGCCCTTGGCCTGAATGCGGTCGTCCAGTTCCTCCAACGCGCCGGTGGTGCGGGCGACAGCGACGATGTGGAAAGCGGGGCTCAGCACCTCGGCCAGGGCTGCGCCCAGCCCGCGTGATGCGCCAGTGATCAAAACAGGTCCAGTCATAGGCGCGGTGTGGCGCGGGGACGGCTAAAGGTCAAGCGCTGTGCGCACAACGAACGGTGGGGCAAATTGTCAAAAATTTGCACATTTTTCGTTCACGAAAAATGGTCTCCGCTTCAGGCCTGCGCGGTGTCTTCGCGGCGCAACATCAGCCACAGCAGGGATCCACCGGCCAGTGCCAGTGCCGGAACCATGGCGAGGTTGACCGCCGTCCACCCTTCGACCGGGGAGCCGCCAGAACAGTTCATCAAACCGCCCGAGGCGAGCGATGCGACGGTGACCCCGCCAAAGACGATGAAGTCGTTCATCCCCTGCATCCGGCCACGCTCTGCCGGGGTATGTGCATCAGCGAGCATCGAGGTCGCGCCGATGAAGCCGAAATTCCAGCCCAGTCCTAAAAGGACCAGCGCGACGAAGAAGTTCTCCAGCTCCACTCCTGCCAGACCGACCACACCAGCGGCGGCCAGAATGATCAATCCCGCGCCAACGATCCGTTCGACTCCAAACCGTGCAATCAAGTGGCCCGTGAAAAAGGAAGGCGCAAACATCGCCAGTACGTGGCTGCTGACCACATCAGCGGCGTTGTTCTGCGTGAACCCGCAGCCCACCACTGCCAGCGGCGTGGACGTCATCACGAGATTCATCAGCGCATAACTGACCGTGGCACAGATGATCGCCACCGCGATCCGGGGTGTCGTTAACAGTTGCAGACGTGTGCGCCCTCGGTCGGACCCGGCCTCCACCTTCTGCGGTGTCGGGATTTTCAGGAACAGGAACAGCATCGCGCCGATCACGTTGACTGCGATAACCGCGACATAGGTGCCGAGGAAGGGGATCACGAAGGCATCCGAGGTGGCCTTCACCAATTGCGGGCCAATGATGGCGGAGGCCAGACCACCGGCCATAACATAGGAAATCGCCTTGGGCCGGAACTCATCCGACGCAGTATCCGCTGCGGCAAAGCGATAGAAGCCATGCGCGCTCATGTAGATTCCGGTCAACAAGCTGCCGACAAGGAACAGCGGGAAAGAGGACAGGTATAGCGCATAAGCACCCACCAAACCGCCTGCGGTCCCCCCAACGGTTCCGATCCAGAACCCGGCCCGACGACCCCATCGTTGCATGATCGCGGACAGAGGGTTCGCGCTGAGCATCGAGCCGATGACGATCAGCGAAATCGGCAAGGTCGCGAAACAGATGTTGGAGGCCAGCGATTGCCCGGCCAGCCCGCCAATCGTAAATATCATTGGCATTTGTGCGCCCAGAAACGCCTGGGCCAGCACGAGAACGGCAACATTGCGCCGGGCGGTTCGATCGTCGGTCGTACTCATGTGAACGGCGTATATCGCTTCGCAAGGAGCCACAAGCCGCTTGCCGTGCTGGGGCTGTGCGTTATGGTCCTCGAGGTTGTTCAAGGGTGCACAATGCAGGGTAGGGCGGTGACATGAGCGTTGGCCGGATCATCGAAACCCCTGCCTGTGTGGCGGAAGGGGCCGAGTGGCTGGCGGCGTCCAATCCCATCTTTGCTGCGGCGTTGGAACAGACTGGCCCGCTGCCGCTGCGTCGCCGCCCCGATGGGTTCGCGCAATTGCTGAGCGCGATTGTCAGTCAACAAGTCTCGGTCGCTTCCGCGAACGCGATCTGGGGCCGGATGAAAGACGCGCGGCTGATTGGCCCGCGCAAGGTGATGTGGGCCACGGATGACGATTTGCGCGCGGTTGGCCTCAGCCGTCAGAAAATCCGCTATGCCCGTGCCTTGGCCGAGGCGCGGATTGACTACAAATCCTTGCGTTCGGCCCCTACAGAAGACGTCATTGCCACTCTGACCGAGGTGCCGGGCATTGGGGTCTGGACCGCAGAAATCTACACAATGTTCTCTTTGGGTCGGGCGGATGTGTTCGCACCTGGCGATCTGGCGTTGCAGGAGGCAGCGCGCGTCTTGTTCGACCTGCCGGACCGGCCCAAGGATCGCGAATTTCGCGCCATGGCGGAAGACTGGTCGCCTTGGCGGTCGGTTGCGGCGCGGCTGCTCTGGGCCTATTACCGGGTGGCAAAGGACAGGGAAGGAATCCGATGACCAGAGTACTCAAAGCCGGCCGTCACGGCCCGGCCTCCGGCAGCACGCGCTCGGTCGTTGTGTTTTTGCACGGCTACGGGGCCAATGGCGCCGATCTGTTGGGGCTGGCAGAGCCGCTGAGTGAACATTTGCCCGATACGTTGTTCGTAGCACCGGATGCGCCGGAGAACATTCCCGGCATGCCCGGCGGATTCCAGTGGTTTCCGATCCCGTGGCTGGACGGATCGTCCGAGGAAGAGGCCGCGCGCGGCATGGCGGCGGCAGTTGACGATCTGAACGCATTTCTGGATGCACTGATGGTCGACGAAGACGTTCTGCCCGAGCAGGTCGCGCTGTTTGGTTTTTCCCAAGGCACGATGATGAGCCTGCACGTTGCTCCGCGTCGCGAGGACCCGGTGGCGGGGATCGTTGCGTTTTCGGGCCGGTTGCTGAACCCGGACATGCTGAGCGATGAGACGGTAAGCCGCATGCCGATCCTCCTGGTACATGGCGATGTGGACGAAATGGTCCCGCCGCAATCGCTGCCCGAGGCAGCGGAGGCGCTGGAACAGGCGGGGTTCACAGACGTTTACGCCCATATCATGAAGGGCACCGGGCACGGCATCGCGCCCGATGGGTTGGGGGTGGCGCTGGCGTTCCTGCGGGACAAGCTGGGGGTTTAAAGGGGAGAGATTGCCATGATCATCGTTACAGGTGTGATCGAACTGGAAGCGGCAGGGATCGACAAGGCGCGCGCCGCCGCTGTCGACATGATGCGCGAAACGCGGAAAGAGGACGGATGTCTGGTCTACGAGTTCTCGCAATTGATCGAGAATCCGAACCAATTCCGCGTTTACGAAGAATGGGCGAATCTCACTGCCTTGGAGGCGCATTTTGATGCACCCCATATGGGTGTGTTCCGGGCAGCTTTGGGAGAGGTCGGCGTCGTGTCTCGCAACGTGGTGCGGATGGAGGCTGGTGAGAAGACCAGCCTCGGGTAGCGTCGCCGTCAGCGCAACGCGTTCGAGTCCGATCCATCA
>JBFOMB010000189.1:0-16023 GCA_040830545.1 Paracoccaceae bacterium
ACGCCGGAATACCGGGTGCCGGTGGCGCGCAGGATCGTGCGGACGCTGTGGGACCAGGGGACCATGTTGAAATCACCTGCGAGGATGATCGGAGCGTCCAGTGCCTGAAGGATTGGGCGCAACTCCCAGACCTGATTGGATTGCGGGTAGGGGTAAGGCCAGCGCAGGGGCAAAGATACGAGCCAGACGGGGCCTTCGGGGCTGAGTGCCTTGATCGCGGAGAGGCCGCCAAATTCGGCGCATTCGGTTTCGCCGGTGACAGGCCAACGGGTCATCACGGCGGTACCACCGATGGAGCCATAGGGGCAATGGAGCTGGTTGGGATAGGCCTCTTTCAACCCTTCCAGAACGCGCTGATTGGCTTCGCCTACCTCCTGCATCATCACAACATCCGGCAGGCGGGTCAGAATGTCGTCGATCAGCAGCTGGGGGTCGTCGAGTTTGTAGAGCAGGTTTTTCTGGTAAACGGTGTAAGGGCCGGGCGTTGCCGTGGAGAGTTTGGGCGTAAACACAATGGCGACAGAGATGGCGGCGATGCAGGCCGCTGGTGTCAACAAAACCAGAGGCGCGCGCCACAACAGCACCGCACCGATCAGCGCCAAGGGCAGTTGGAACACTGCTAGGCTGTCGCCGATGGGGTGCACGTGGCCGAAAAACCCGGCAATGGCGGTGATCGTGGACAGGCAGCCCGCCAGAATTGCAATTCGTTTGATCAAATGGTCCGTCGCATCAGCAAATGAAGTCCGGCGCGGGGATAGCAGGTTTGGACATGGGCTCAAACCGCAATTGGGGCAGATGCGTTAACAAACCTCCAAAAACAAATGCACGCCGCGTTTGCGACGTGCATCGGGAATTCGTGATGCCATCCGCGACGGCGTGACGTGCTCTATGTTGATAGTCGCACGATTTCTTCCTTAAGTCGGAGTTTCTGTTTCTTCAGAGAGGCCAGTGCCAGTTCGTCATATCCCGGGGCGCGTTGTGCTTCAGCGACTTCGTCTTTCAGATGCTCGTGTTTCTTTTTCAACTCGTCCAGGTGTGCGCTCAGGCTCATTGCCGTCCTCCATTTTGCAACAGTGCCTGCCGAGTGGAGCATAAAGTTTGGCGTCTGTCACGCTGCAGTCGCAAAAGTCGGCTAACGCCCGCGTAACGGCCAGGGCAAAGCGGCGCCATTTCGCAAAACTGCTGAAATTTCTGGCGTGTAGCTGTCCGCATCCCGTTCGTGTTTTTCGCCGATGTGCAGCAGGCAGGGCGCATGCAGCGTGAACGGGGCGCGTCCGCCTTTGCGGGCGCGGAGAATCACCAGGTGCGCAGCGCGGTTTTGGCGGGGGGCAAGGGGCAGAAGCTCCATAGAACCAAGGCGGTTTTCGCAGGCTGCCAGCAGTTCGGGCAGGCGTGCGGCACGTTGGATCATGTGCAGCATGCCGCTGGGCGCCAGACGGCGCGCTGCCGTCTGCACCCAGGTCGCAAGCGGCGTGTCGCCCGCGCGCCCGGCTTCACGCCCGGCGTCCTGAGCGGGGCGGGACTGTGCCGGGTCGAAATAGGGTGGGTTCGCGAAAACGTGATCGAACTGGCGTTGGCGCAGGTCTGCGGGCAGTTCGGTCAGGTCCGCCTGAACGATGGTGCAGTCAAACCCACCGTCCTCCGCGTTGCGACGGGCAAGGTCGGCGTAGTCCGCCTGCCGCTCCACCCCCGCGATCTGCACGCCCGGAACCCGCGCTGCCAGACACAACGCCGCCGCCCCTGCCCCACATCCAAGGTCCAGCGCGGTTTGCCCTGCGCGCGCGGGCACAGCAGCGGCCAACAAAACCGGGTCAATCCCCGCGCGGTATCCGGTTCGGGGCTGCCACAAATGCAACCGCCCACCCAGAAACGCATCATGGGTCAGGTCATCCTCTGTCCAGGTCATTCCGGGCTGTAGGGAATGTCATTGTCACGCATTACCCGGACCGCGTGGTCATAGTCCTGTGTCCCGACCATCAGGCGGCGCGGGAAAATCCCGATCCCACCCTCAAGGACGCTCATATTTACGTCCAGTGGAAAGCACTCTATATCCTCGCCTTGAAGAAGGGCGGACGCAAACGCGATGATTGTGGGATCTGTGGTGCGCAGAAGCTCTTTCATGATGGGGATGTAGGGACAATCGACGCCGTTTGTCGAGACCGGGTGCGTAAACGTGATGGATATCGGGATTGTTGCCAAACCGCATGACCGGTTGGCGGAACTTCTGAGCGATGACATGGAGGCCGTGAATGGCCTGATCCGGACGCGTATGGCCTCGGAGCACGCGCCGCGTATTCCCGAGGTGACCGCGCATCTGGTCGAGGCGGGTGGCAAGCGGCTGCGGCCTATGCTGACGCTGGCGGCGGCGCGCATGTGTGGCTATGCGGGTGGGGATCACGTGAAGCTGGCTGCGACGGTGGAGTTCATCCACACCGCGACGCTGCTGCATGACGATGTGGTCGATGAAAGCGCGCAGCGGCGGGGGCGTCCTACGGCGAACCTGTTGTGGGACAACAAATCCAGCGTTCTGGTGGGCGACTACCTGTTTGCACGAAGCTTCCAGTTGATGGTGGAAACCGGATCGCTGCGGGTGCTGGATATTTTGGCGAATGCGGCGGCGACGATTGCTGAAGGCGAAGTGCTGCAACTGTCCGCGGCGCAGAACCTGGCGACGGATGAATCCGTGTATCTGCAAGTCGTGCGCGGGAAGACGGCGGCGCTGTTTTCTGCGGCAACGGAGGTTGGTGGTGTCATTGCTGGTGTGCCCGAGGATCAGGTACAAGCGCTGTTTGATTATGGCGACGCGTTGGGCGTGGCGTTCCAGATTGCCGATGACCTGCTGGACTATCAGGGTGACACAGCAGCGACCGGCAAGAATGTGGGTGATGATTTCCGCGAGCGGAAGCTGACGCTGCCGGTGATCAAGGCCGTGGCGCAGGCGACCGAGGAAGAGCGTGCGTTCTGGAGCCGGACCATCGAGGCGGGTGATCAGCGGGACGAGGATCTGGAGCACGCCCTGTCGCTGATGGAGAAATACGGCACGCTGGACGCGACACGCGAAGATGCGGATGCCTGGGCGGCCAAGGCGAATGCCGCGCTTATGGCTCTGCCGGAACATCCGATGCGCGATCTGCTGGGCGATCTGTCGGATTACGTGGTGGCGCGGCTCAGTTAAGCTGAACCGCCCGGCACCACCATTCCGGATGTGCCGCGCCGATTTCGTAAGCGGCGAAATGGGCGGCTTTCATCGTTGGATAAAGCGCGAAACAGGTGGAGCCTGATCCGGACATGCGGGCCATGAGTGCGCGGGTGGTTAGCCGTATTTCATCCAACAAAGACTCAATCTCGCGCGACACGCCCATGGCCGGGATTTCGAGATCGTTTCGTTGATCCGATAGCCACGCGGCACAGTCCTGCACATCGTCGAATTCGGGAATGGTGTCCGGCATGGGCGGGTTGTTCCGCTGTGCGAGGGCCTGAAACACCTTCCCAGTTGGGACCGCGATGCCGGGATTGACCAAAAGCGCGGGCAGAGAAGGCAGGGTCACGGGGGAAAGGTGATCGCCAATGCCCTGCATCCGTGTTGCGCGAGCCTGCATGCAGACAGGAACATCCGCGCCGAGGGAGATGGGGAGGTCGTCCTGGATGTCCTTACCCTGCCCCGCCAACGCCCAAAGGGTTGCCGCTGCATCCGAAGACCCGCCGCCGATCCCGCCGCCATGCGGCAGGACCTTGTCCAAAGTTATCTGCCCGGTCCAACGGGCCGCCTCTGCCGCCTGCCAGACCAGGTTGCGGGCATCGGTGGGGACGCCCGCCGCAAACTCCCCATGTACGGTCAGGGACAGGTCCGCTCCGGGGGTGAACGTCAGACTGTCACCCACATCCGCAAACACGACCAGCGAGTCGAGCAGGTGGTATCCGTCGTCCCGCCGACCGGTCACATGCAGCGTCAGGTTGACCTTGGCGGGTGCGAAGGCCTTAGTCGTCGCCATTTGCCACGGTCAGCGGCGGAGAGCCTTCTTCGGCCAGAACCTGATCCAGACCAACCTCCAGCTTGCGCCGGATACGGACCGGATCGGCCTCGCCATCGGTATCTTCGGGATCAATGAAGCTGAGCGCGCGTTTCCACTGAAACTCCGCCTCGCGTTTGCGATCCACGGCCCAATAGACGTCACCCAGATGGTCGTTCACAATCGGATCGACCGGTTCCAGTTCGACCGCTTTTTCCATATGGCCAACCGCCTCTTCGTAGCGGCCAAGGCGGTAGAGCACCCAGCCCAGGCTGTCGACGATGTACCCGCTGTCAGGCCGCGCCTCGACCGCACGTTGGATCATGTCCAGCGCTTCGTCCAGTTTCACCTTCTTTTCGACCAGCGAATAGCCGAGGTAGTTCAGCACCTGTGGTTGATCCGGGCGCAGTTCCAGCGCCTTGCGGAAATCGGCCTCTGCATTTTGCCATTGGTCCAGGCGTTCGTGGGAGATCCCCCGAGCATAAAGCAGGAACCACTGAGACGGCGCGCCTTCTTCGGTGAATTCCAGCGCACTGTCATAGGCCCCGACGGCGGCAGCATAGTTTTCCTGCTGGCGGAACAAATCGCCCAGCGAAGAATGCACCAGTGGCAGGGTGGGGTGGTCCAGTGCCAGCCGCTCCAGCACCTCGATCGCGGCGTCGGGCTTGGCCGCGCGGCGCAGCGCTTCGGCCCGGCCCAGTTCGGCGGCGTGATGGTCGGGGCTGTCGGGCGGGACCAGTTTGAAGGTTGTCACAGCCAGATCATATTGCCCCAGCTTGTCCAGCAAATCCGCGCTGAGCAGGATCGCGTCGATATGGCCCGGGCTAAGATAGGTGGCGACGCGGGCGTAAAGCAGCGCGTAGTCATCCGCCGCCTCACCACTGAGCGCAGCACCGACAGAGAAGAAGACCTCGGCCATGCCTTCGGCTGCGTTGGTGACATGCGAAAATGGCAGGGTTTCCCCGGCGGCCAGGCGATCAGCCACGGCGGTCAGGCCGGGGTCGAAGGCGGCACCGAACGTTGTGGCCATCATTTCCAGCGCATCGCTGTTGCGGCCCAGTTGCGACAGGATTTCCGCGCGGGCCAGTGCGCCCCGGCGGGTCATCTGGCCATTGCGGCTTTCGGCAAAAATCGCCTCTGCCGCCTCGTAGTCACCCGACATGCCCAGCGCCAGCGCCTTGTGATAGAGGGCAAAGCTGCGCAGGCCATTCTGGCTGGCGACCTCGTCAAAGCGTGCCATTGCCGCCTCGCGATCCCCGACGGCCATGTGGCCCCACGCCTCCAGCAGGCCATCGACCAGAGGGCCAACACCGGTGGCTTCCAGATCGCGGTCCAGAACGGCAGCGAAATCACCCTGATTGATCATGCCGGCGGTCAGCACCATGCTGGCGACCTGGCTGCGCAGATCGCGGTCCGCCATGACCTTGGCGATTGGCAGGGCCTGATCCAGACGGCCCATGGACACCTGGGCCTGGATCACGTTTTCCATCAGCTCCGGGTCATTCTTGTCCGCGAGAAGCGCACGGGCATAGTAGCGCGCGGCAGCTTCGAAATCGCTGGAATAGACCGCGTGGCGTCCGGCCAGGTACGCGCCATAGCTGGGTTCAGCGGCCACAAACGTTGGGACCGTCAGGCCCGCGAAGGTCGCGGCCAGCGCCGCGCGTCGAAGAATGGAATGCACCGGTAATCTGCCCTTGGTTTGCTTTGGTCACAGAGGCTACGCGCATCGCTGGCATCACGCAATGGCGCAGGCATCCGGTTCTGATCAAACCTAGCGCAGATTCCGTTACCGCAAAGAAAACGGGCGCTGCCGGTATAGCAACGCCCGCAAATTTCCGCCGAACAGGCGTATCACATGTTCGGATAGTTCGGCCCGTCGCCGCCCTGAGGCGTGACCCAGGTGATGTTCTGGCTGGGGTCCTTGATGTCACATGTCTTGCAGTGCACGCAGTTCTGGAAGTTGATGACGAACTTGTCGTCGACCACCTCGTAAACGCCTGCCGGGCAGTAGCGCTGTGCCGGTTCCGCGAATTTGGGCATGTTGACCTTCATCGGGACCTCGGGGTCGGTCAGGCGCAGGTGTGCGGGCTGGCTTTCCTCGTGGTTGGTCATGGAGAAGGACACGTTGGTCAGCCGGTCGAAGCTGAGCTTGCCATCGGGTTTGGGGTAATCGATCGGCTTGTGCTTGCTGGCATCTTCGGTCGATTGCGCGTCGTTCTTGCCATGGCTCATGGAGCCGAACAGCGACAGACCGCCAAAGATGGTCTGGAACCACATGTCGAACCCGCCAAGCGCGAGTGACGGGACCAGCCCCCACTTGGACCACATGGGTTTCACGTTGCGGACCTTTTTCAGGTCTGCGCCGATGGCGCCATTGCGCACTTCGTCTTCGTAAGCGGTCAGTTCGTCGCCCGAACGTTCTGCCTTGATCGCGTCATAGGCGGCTTCGGCTGCGGCCTTGCCGGACAGCATGGCGTTGTGGTTGCCCTTGATCCGGGGGACATTGACCATCCCGACCGAGCAGCCCAGCAGCGCCACGCCCGGCGCGACCATCTTGGGCATGGATTGATACCCGCCTTCGGTGATGGCCCGCGCGCCATAGGCAACGCGTTTGCCGCCTTCCAGCAGGTCAGCGACAATCGGGTGATGTTTGAACCGCTGGAATTCCATGTAGGGGAACAAGTGCGGGTTCTTGTAGTTCAGGTGCACCACGAAACCGACGTAAACCTGGTTGTTGTCCAGGTGGTAGATGAACGAACCACCGCCCGCGTTGCCGCCCAGAGGCCAGCCCATCGTATGGGTGACGGTGCCCTCTTTGTGCTTGGCCGGGTCGATCTCCCAGATCTCTTTCATTCCGACGCCGAACTTCTGCGGCTCTTTGCCTTCGGACAGGTTGTATTTGGCGATCACCTCTTTGGAGAGCGATCCGCGCACGCCTTCGGAGAGGAAGACGTATTTGCCATAAAGCTCCATGCCCGGTTCGGTGTTCGGGCCATATGACCCATCCGCTTCCAGACCGAAGACACCGGCAACGACGCCTTTGACTTCGCCGTTGTCGCCATAGACCAGTTCGGAACAGGACATGCCGGGGAAGATTTCAACGCCCAGCTCTTCGGCCTGTTCAGCCATCCAGCGGCAGACATTGCCCATCGACACGATGTAGTTGCCGTGGTTGTTCATCAGTGGCGGCATGGGGAAATTCGGCACGCGCAGCTGCCCGGCCTCACCCAGTACGTAGAAGTTGTCCTCTTTGACCGGAACGGTCACGGGCGCGCCCTTTTCCTTCCAGTCGGGGATCAGCGCATCCAGCCCGCAGGGGTCCAGCACGGCCCCCGACAGGATATGCGCGCCCACCTCAGAGCCCTTTTCCAGAACGACAACGTCCAGGTCGGCATCCAGTTGCTTCAGACGGATCGCCGCCGACAGACCGGCAGGGCCGGCACCGACGATGACAACGTCATATTCCATGGATTCGCGTTCAATCTCGGCCATGTGGCTTTCCTCGCTTGCATTTCCGACGCGCGCCCGCGCAACAATGTTTCGCGCGTGATTAGCGGTTTGGCTGGCACGAGGTCAATCAGAACCGGACGTCCGCAACCTTTGAACGCGACGAAATGTAACGCGATTGGCCTGCTGATGGCATTTTGACCGTGCCTGCTGGCGGATTTACCGTATCGTGGCGCAGGAAACATGCCAGTTCAGAGGAGGAATCAGCATGGCCGTCTCGATGCAGGTGATCTATCCGATCACGGACGACACGACGTTTGACTATGATTACTACACCGGCACCCACATGGGGTTGGTGGGGCAGCATATGGGGGAACATATCCAGTCGACCGTTGTGACCAAGGGGGTTGCAGGCGGTCCGGATACTCCTCCGGGCATCTACGCGGTTGCCACCATGGTGTTTGCAGATCAGGACGCGATGAACGCCGCCATGGCCAATGCCGGGCCGGTGGTCGGGGACATCCCGAATTTTTACAACGCGCAACCCACGATGTTGATCGGCGAGGTTATCGCGTAAGCGTGAGAGTACTGCTCTCGAACCCATCGTCGGGTGCCGCTATAGACGCGGCACCCTTTTTCATGTGCCGGACGCTTCTGCCATGACTCGCCAAACACAACCGACCTTCCTGCAGCTTGCGACCGGGGATGGAACGCCCCGCAAGGCGTTTGTGACCGCGTTGGTGGTTGGAACGGTTCTGACGGTGATCAACCATGGTGACACGCTGTTGGCCGGGGCCGCGCCGCCACTGGGCAAGATCCTGTTGACCTATTGCGTGCCCTACTGCGTCACGACCTGGGGCGCGATTGGGGCCAAGCGGGCCGCGTGGAATAAGGCGAACCAGGTTTGAGCGGTTGAAATTGCCTGTCGCCGCGCAGAGTTCCAAGTTCAGATCGTCGTCTACCCCTCTGTCGCTTCCGGCCTATCCCCCATCAAGTATCGGGGTCCGTGCCCCTTGGTTCCGGCGCGATCTTCAGGGTTATATAGCTTGCATTTCGGTAGGCTGAGGCAGCCGCAGCCAATGCACCCGTCCAGATTATCCCGTAGCTTCTGCAAGGTTTCGATCCGGGCATCCAGCACGGTTCGAAACTCGGTTGCGATTGCGGTCCAGTCCCCCGCCGTTGGCGTTCGCCCCCCCGGCAGCTGATCCAGCAACGCCCGTATTTCCGGCAGCGAGAAGCCGAATTGCTGGGCGATCATCACAAAGCTCAGCCGCCGCAAGTCTGCCCGTTCAAACCGCCGTTGCCCGCCCGAATTGCGCCAGGGTCGAATCAACCCCTGTGCCTCGTAATAGCGAATGGCTGACACGGCGAGCCCCGTGCGCCCGGCCAGTTCACCAATGCTGAGCCCGTCTTTGTACTTCATCGCAATAAAATCCTTGACCTAAAGTTAAGTTTAGGTCGCATCGTGGGCTTACACAAGCAAGGAGATCACCATGCCCGCGCAACTGGAACACGTGAATTACACCGTAAAGGACGCCAAGAAGACAGCAGCCTGGCTGTGCGACCTGTTTGGATGGCATGTCCGCTGGGAAGGCGGCGCGATGAACGGTCAGGGCTATACGATGCACGTCGGTACCGACGATCAGTACGTTGCGATCTATCAGCCCTCGGAAATCGCCGAGAACCCCACGTCGAACTATGTCACGGCGGGTGGGCTGAACCACATTGCGGTCGTCGTCGATGACATTGACGGGATGGAACAGAAAATCCTCGCCGCCGGGTTCAAAACCGGCAATCACGGCGACTATGAACCGGGGCGCAGGTTCTATTTCCACGATGATGACAACATCGAATACGAGGTTGTGCAATACGCCTGACCCTTGGATGGCGGACGCGGATGTCCGCCATCTAAGCTTGCTTCCCGTATCGCTTTCGTTCAGGTAGAGTCAGATTGACAAAGACTTGAACACCGCCCGCTTCGGCGGGCGATCCGACGCTGGACGCATTGCCCATGGACAAAATCCCGATGACCCCGGCCGGTCACGCCGCGCTGGAAACGGAACTGAAACACCTGAAATCCGAGGAACGCCCGGCGATTATCCGTGCGATTGCCGAGGCGCGCGAACATGGCGACCTGTCGGAAAACGCCGAGTATCACTCGGCCCGGGAAAAACAGTCTTTCATCGAAGGCCGGATCAAGGAACTGGAGGGGGTTCTGTCCCTGTCTGACGTGATCGACCCGGCCAAGCTGTCGGGGTCGATCAAGTTCGGGGCGAAGGTCACGCTGGTGGACGAAGACACCGACGAAGAAAAGACCTGGCAGATCGTGGGCGAGCATGAGGCGGACATCGAAAACGGGCTGCTGAACATCAAATCGCCGATTGCCCGCGCCCTGATCGGCAAGGATGAAGGGGACAGCGTCGAGGTCCGCACTCCGGGCGGCGAGCGGTCCTATGAGGTTCTGAAAATCGTCTATTCGTAACGGCACGCGATGACCGACAGCCCCCAGGAAACCGACGCTGCACATCCAACCCCCTTGGGCATCTACGATCGCCCGAGGCGGCCCAACGTGACCGGGATTGAGATTGCGGCGGCTGTACTGACGCTGGTGTGGCTGGGTCTGTCGGTTGGACTGTTCGTGCTGATGCCGGACTATGCGGACGAAAACTTTGACGGGTTGCGGTTTGTTGGCACGATGCTGGCGATCTTCATGCCGGTGGCGATGATCTGGGTCGCAGCAACAGCGGCACGCTCCAGCCGGGTGATCCGCGAAGAAAGCCAGCGGTTGCAGACGGCAATTGACGCGATCCGGCACGCTTACGTGGCGCAGTCCCAGCGCGCGGTGGTGACACAGGCGCCGTCGGTGACAAAAAAGCTGGACGAAATTGCCGAAGCCACGCGCAAAACGGAAACCGCGCTGGCCACGTTCCAGACGCGCCGCGATCAGACCCGCCCACGCCCGGCGACAGACACAGAAGATCAGCAACCCACGGCAGAGGGTCAGGGTAGGTTGGAACTGGGCACACCCGCCGAGGAACTGTCGCCACCCGTCTCGCACGAGGACCTGATCCGCGCCCTGCATTTCCCGGAAACGGTGGAGGACGAGGCCGGGTTTGCCGCGCTGCGCCGCGCGTTGAAGGACCGTCGCACCGCGCAGCTGATCAATGCCGCGCAGGATGTGCTGACCCTGCTCAGCCAGGACGGCATCTATATGGACGACCTGCGCCCGGATCTCGCCCGCCCGGAAATCTGGCGCAGCTTTGCCGCTGGGACACGGGGCCGGTCCGTGGCCGCATTGGGCGGCGTTCGCGACCGGTCCTCGCTGGCGCTGACGGCCACGCGCATGAAACAAGACCCGATCTTCCGCGACGCCGCGCATCATTTCCTGCGCAAGTTTGATGGCATGCTGCTGGACTTCGAGCCCGAAGCGAGCGATGCGGAACTCACCGCGCTCAGCGACACCAGAACCGCCCGCGCCTTCATGTTGCTTGGCCGGGTGACAGGGACGTTTAGTTAGAGCATTCGATTTGGTGGCTGTTTGTCGCGAAGCGTGCCGTATGCGCTGGGCAGCCAAGGCACGGGCTGCTCGACAATGGCATTCTGGCGTTGGGATGGTGCTGCTGGAGAGAATTGAACTCTCGACCTCTCCCTTACCAAGGGAGTGCTCTACCTCTGAGCTACAGCAGCATCGTGCGCGGGTCTGTAATTGCAATCTTCGGACAGCGCAAGCGTAATCTGGACGCAAATCCGCGCCTGCGTTAGAAGAGGCCATGGCAGGCAAATCAGAAGCAGACGCAGCCGGGTCAAAGGGTGGCAAAAACACGCCCACACGGGAAGACAGGCTAAAAAGCGCATTGAAAGCAAACCTCGCTCGTCGCAAGGCGCAGGCGCGGGTGCGCTCGGCTTCCAATCAAAACAAAACAGGCGAAAACGAGGACTAGAGCAGATGGACAAGATTGTTGTGACCGGAAACGGTGCGCTGAGCGGGCAGGTCCCGATCGCGGGGGCCAAGAATGCCTGTCTGACGCTGATGCCGGCAACCTTGCTGAGCGATGAGCCGCTGACGCTGACCAATGCGCCGCGCCTGAGCGACATCAAGACGATGCAGACCCTGCTGGAATCGCTGGGGGCCGAGGCCAAGTTGCTGCAGGACGGCAAGGTCATCGCGCTGGCGAGCCACAATGTTCACAACCTGACGGCGCATTATGACATCGTTCGCAAGATGCGGGCCTCGATCCTGGTACTGGGTCCGCTGTTGGCGCGGCATGGGCATGCGGTGGTCTCGCTGCCCGGTGGCTGTGCGATTGGGGCACGGCCCGTTGATCTGCACCTGCGCGCGCTGGAGGCGATGGGGGCCGAGCTGGAGCTGCGGGAAGGATACGTTCATGCAAGCGCGCCAAATGGGCTGAAAGGGGGGCGGTTCACCTTCCCGTCCGTGTCGGTCGGCGCGACTGAAAACGCGCTTATGGCTGCGACCTTGGCCAAGGGGACAACAGTTCTGGAAAATGTCGCGCGCGAGCCCGAGATCACGGATCTGGCCCGTTGCCTGCGCAAGATGGGTGCTCAGATCGAAGGTGAAGGCACCTCGACCCTGACCATCCAGGGGGTCGACCGCCTGCATGGGGCGACTCATCCCGTTGTGGTGGATCGGATCGAACTGGGCACCTACATGCTGGCGCCGGCAGTGTGCGGGGGCGAGATCGAGCTGCTGGGCGGGAAGCGTGAGTTGATCGGGGCCTTTGTCGAAAAGCTGGATGAAGCAGGGATCGAGGTCACGGATACCGACAAGGGCCTGAGCGTGAAGCGGCGCAGCAATGTGGTGCATGCGGTGAACGTGAAGACCGAGCCGTTTCCGGGTTTCCCCACCGACCTGCAGGCGCAGATGATGGCGGTCCTGTGCACGGCCGAGGGAGAAAGCACCCTGGAAGAAACGATTTTCGAAAATCGTTTCATGCACGCGCCGGAATTGATGCGGATGGGTGCGCAGATCGACGTTCAGGGCGGCACGGCCAAGGTGACGGGCACCCCGCGTCTGAAGGGTGCGCCGGTGATGGCAACGGACCTGCGTGCATCGGTGTCACTGATCCTGGCGGGGCTGGCCGCTGAAGGGGATACAATCGTCAATCGGGTCTATCATCTGGATCGCGGCTATGAGAGCGTTGAACAGAAGCTTGGCGCAATCGGGGCCAAGATCGAACGCATCAGCGAATAGGTGGGATTCAGTTGAGCGAAGACGCACGGTTCGAAGACGGGCGGGAAGCGCCCTTAAACCTCGGCGCGTTGGACGGCGGGGATTTGGAG
This sequence comes from Paracoccaceae bacterium, assembly GCA_040830545.1. Taxonomy (GTDB): domain Bacteria; phylum Pseudomonadota; class Alphaproteobacteria; order Rhodobacterales; family Rhodobacteraceae; genus HXMU1420-2. The sequence goes on from JBFOMB010000189.1 coordinate 12,759, forward strand.
GTGATTTCGTCCCTGGTGCAGGACGCGGTGTTTCCGATCACCGAGATGCAGTTTTATCGCAGCGAACGGCAGTTTGCCGTTCTGCTGAACCGGCTGCGGTGGGAAGATGACCACAAGGACCGGCATGGGGTGGAACGGGTGCAGTCGGTGTTGGTTGTATCCAACGTCATGTCCGTCGCCAGCCAAGGCATCGACCGGTCGGAAAAGGACATGGTGCTGTCCGTACTTTCGCTCTCGTTTGAACCGGGGGAGGATGCCATGGGCGACGTGCTGGTGACTTTGGCCGGAGACGGGGCAATCCGTCTGTCGGTGGAGGCGCTGGAAGTTCAGCTGCGCGATGTGACCAGACCGTATCGCGCACCGTCGCGGCAGTTGCCCGACCACGGGGAATGACCCTGTCCGTCCGGGCGTTGTCGCCCGACGATCAGGAACAGTGGCGTGCGGTTCGGCTGGAGGCTCTGGAATCCGAACCGGCGGCCTTCCTGACCACGGCGGCAGAGCAAAGAGCCCGCAGCACGGAGGAAGATCGCGCGCAACTGGCACATGGCAATTGGCGCGGGCTGTTTCGGTATGCGGATCTGATCGGTCTGGCGGCCTTGATCCCCATGCCGCGCGCCGCCTGCCAGCATCGAATGGAGGTTGGGGCCGTTTATGTGTCCGCGGACCATCGCGGGGGCGGCGTTGCGCAATTCTTGCTGGATGCGCTGGTGGAAGAGGCGCGCGACCGGGGAGCGTTGCAATTGGAACTGTTTGTTGCGGATGTGAACCCGCGCGCCATCCGGTTTTACGAGCGCAATGGATTTGTCCGTTGCGGGTCTGTCCCGCGTGCCGTGTCGCTGAACGGGCAATATGTAGACGACTTTTTCTACGTCCGTTTTCTGGATCGTCCTGCGGGGAGCTAGGCAGCGACAGGACGCGCGCTTGCCGCCCGTCGATTGCCGAACTATCACCCGCGACGAAGGAGAGCCCGATGCCCCAGTTCCTCGATACACGCGCGGCAGATTTCGAACCGCGTTTCACCGACCTGCTGAATGCCAAGCGGGAGGACAGCCCCGATGTTGGCGCGGTGGTGGCTGACATCATCACGGATGTGCGCGCGCGGGGGGATGCTGCGGTGCTGGAACTGACAGCGAAGTTCGACCGCATGACGCTGACGGCGGATCGCCTGCGGTTTTCAGCGGCGGAGGTCGACACAGCGATTGAAGATGTGAGCGCCGAAGAACGGGCAGCCCTGGAAACCGCCGCAGCGCGCATTCAGGCCTACCACGAACGTCAGATGCCCGAAGATGCGGAATGGACGGACGAGGCCGGGGCGACGTTGGGCTGGCGGTGGACGCCGGTGTCGGCTGCGGGGCTTTATGTGCCGGGCGGGTTGGCGTCTTATCCGTCCTCGGTTCTGATGAACGCGATCCCGGCCAAGGTTGCCGGTGTGGAACGGTTGGCGATCACGGTGCCCACACCGGATGGGGAGGTGAACCCGCTGGTCCTGTTGGCTGCGCGATTGGCCGGGGTGGACGAGGTTTACCGCGTGGGTGGCGCACAGGCGATAGCGGCGCTGGCCTATGGTACAGATACAATTGCAGCGGTGGACAAGATCACCGGGCCGGGCAACGCCTTTGTCGCGGCGGCTAAGCGGCAGGTGTTTGGCACGGTTGGCATCGACATGATCGCTGGCCCGTCCGAGATCCTGGTGATCGCTGATGCCGATAACAACCCGGACTGGATCGCGCTGGACCTGATGAGCCAGGCGGAGCATGACGAAAGCGCGCAGGCCCTGTTGATCACGGATGACGCGGAATTCGGCCAGAAGGTTGCGGATGCGGTTGAGGCACGGTTGCAAACGCTGGAACGTCGGGCGATTGCTGGGGCCAGCTGGCGCGATTTCGGGGCCGTTATCACTGTGCGGGATATGGCGGAGGCTGCAACGCTTTCCAACCGCATGGCTCCGGAGCATCTGGAAATCTGCACGGCTGATCCCGATGCGGTTGCGACCAAATGCGTGCATGCGGGTGCGATCTTCCTCGGGGCATGGACACCAGAGGCTATTGGCGACTATGTCGGTGGCCCTAACCATGTGCTGCCCACTGCGCGTTCCGCCCGTTTCTCCTCGGGCCTGAGCGTCATGGACTTCCTCAAACGGACCACCCTGTCGCGGATGACCCCTGATGCACTGCGGGCCATTGGCCCGTCCGCCGAAACGCTCGCCCAATCCGAAAGCCTGGAAGCCCATGGATTGAGCGTCACCGCGCGGTTGGATCACCTGAACCGGTGAACGCCCATTGCGTGCGCTTTGGTCGCCCGCTAAGCAGACTTGAACCGAAACCAGAACGCCTGCCATGTCCCGTATTGCCCAAATCGAACTCGACGATCACGCTCTGCCGCCTCCGACGCCGGAAATTGAACAGGAACGCAAGGTGGCTATTTTCGACCTCCTGGAAAAGAACAGCTTTGTCCTGCCTGCCCGGGATGATCGGCCAGTGCCTGGCGGACCCTACAACCTGACCCTGTCGATCCGGGACAAACGGCTGGTGTTCGATGTGGAAACCGAAGATGCGCAGAAGGCGGCGGAATTTCACCTGTCTCTGGGACCGTTCCGGCAGGTGGTCAAAGATTACTTCCAAATCTGCGAAAGCTATTTCGATGCGGTGAAGAACCTGCCGCCCAGCCAGATCGAAACTATCGACATGGCTCGGCGCGGAATTCACAACGAAGGCAGCCGGGTACTGCAGGAACGTCTGGAAGGCAAAGTGGACGTGGACACCGATACGGCGCGGCGGCTGTTTACGCTGATTTGCGTCCTGCATTTCGGGGGCTGAACGTGGACGCGCTGCCGCAGTCGGTTCTGTTCTGCTGCGACCACAACGCGGTCCGCTCGCCCATGGCCGAAGGCATCATGAAGAAGTTCTATGGCATCGACACCTATGTGCAGTCGGTGGGCGTGCACAACGACATGGAAATCGACGGGTTTTCCATCGCCGTGTGTCAGGAACTGGATGTGGAGCTGTCGCGGCATCGGTCGCGCAGCTTTGACGAGATGGAGGAATGGGGCGATGACCTGTCATCCTTCGATCTGGTCATTGCCCTGTCCCCGGCCAGCCAGCGGCGGTCCCTGGAACTGACCCGGTTCTTTCCTCTGTCCGTTGAATACTTGCCGATCCTTGATCCCACCGGTCTTGGTGAATCGCGCGAAGACAAGCTGTCTTGCTACCGGCAGGCCCTCGGTCTGATCATCTAACCCTTCGTCGACAAATTCGGCGCAACCTCC
>JBFOMB010000190.1:0-9322 GCA_040830545.1 Paracoccaceae bacterium
ATGTGGTTGTTGTTTTCCCCGGGTCGCCTGGAAACAACTGGGTGGGGTCCCCACCGCCCCCCGGGCCCGCGGTGGCCCCCCCCCAAACCCAGCCCATTCAGCCCCCCGCTTTGCAACTGGCGCCCCCAACCCCCCCCCGCCCCGTATGAAAACCGCGTAAACATATGCAGGGGCGGTTAAAACCGACGCTTTCCCCCACCTGCGCCCGCAACCGCCTCTGGCGACAAAGACTCTCGTCCAACGCCCTGTTCCAGCAGCGTTTTCACACCATTTCCGATCCCGTGCACCGTTGCCTCGTGCCCCGCATTCAGCAGTAGGATGCATGTGGTGATCAACTCGTCCGACGACAGCTTCTCTCCGTCCTCTTCCGCCGCGATCAGGTGCGTGATCAGGTCATCGGCTGGTTGTGAGCGGCGCTGGTCCACATAGGCTCGCAGGAACTCCGAAAACTCACTGGCGGCCCGTGACGCGGTCACCTCAACTTCATGCGTTCGACCGGATTGATACATTGCCACCATGTCATGCGACCATTGCAGCAATTGTGGCGCCATATCCTCGGGCACACCCAGCAAACGCGCGATGATCCGCACCGGCACCTGCGCGCAATAGGCGGGCAGCAGGTCGAACGCGTCACCCGGAAAACCGTCGATCAGTTCATGACACAGCGCCTCGATCTCTGGCGCCAATGCTGCAATCCGGCGCGAGGTAAAGGCACGCAACACCAGGGACCGCAGACGCGTGTGCCGGGGGGGCTCCAATTCCAGCATGGAATGCGCCTCGACTGCCATGAATGGGGCCATATGGTCGGGCACCGGCGCGACCAGTTCGGACGGGCATTCACGCCCCAGCTTGCGGTTCTTGAACACCGCGCTGACCGTTGCGTGGTCAAACGCTGCGAGCATATCATAGTCCTGCCAATGCAGCACCGGACCAGCCGAACGCGCCGTGTCATAGACAGGGTAGGGGTTTTGCACAAAATCCGGGTCAGCAGGTGACTGGCGCAGCACGTCCATGATCAGCCTGCCGAGGCAGCCAGCGCGTCAATGATTGGCCGGAAATCGGCCGCCTTCAAGCTGGCCCCGCCGACCAGCGCGCCATCCACATCCGGCACGGCAAAGATCTCTGCCGCATTGCCCGGCTTCACCGACCCGCCATACAGCAACCGGGCCGAACGCGCGACGCCCGCACCAAACCGCCGATCCAAACGGGCACGGATGAAGCTATGGACCTCGCCAATCTGATCCGGCGTCGGGGTTTTGCCCGTGCCAATGGCCCAGACGGGTTCATAAGCAATAACAAGGTTTTCGCCTGTCGACTGATCCGGGATAGATCCCGACATTTGCCCGGCAATGATGTCCAGCGTGTTGGCTGCTTCGCGCTGTGCCAGGCTTTCGCCCAGGCAAATCACGGCGGTCAGCCCGGCGGTCATGGCGGCGTTGGCCTTGGCGCGCACGTCTTCGTTGCGTTCGTCATGATCCGCGCGGCGTTCGGAGTGGCCCACAATCACGGCGCTTGCCCCGGCATCGGCCAGCATGGCGGCGCTGATGTCACCGGTATGCGCGCCGGACTCCGCTGCGTGACAGTCCTGTCCGCCGGTGGTGATCCCGGCCGGCGACAGCACCTCGCCCGCTTTCATCAACAACGGCGCTGGGGGGCAGATCAGGATGTCCACGGTGTCTATCGGCGCGTTTCCGGCCAGCACCTGCAGCTCCCCCAGCGCGGCTGAGGTTCCGTTCATCTTCCAATTGCCCGCCGCCAGTTTCCGCCGCATCCTGCTCTCCGCTTTGCATTGCTCGCAGGTGTCCTAGCACCGTGACCCACGGCGTGCAATTTTTCATGTGCAAAAAGAGCTTAGCCGCGATCCGGCGCGGCCTTAGTTCTCGGCAAAGCGGATGGATTCACCACAGCCGCAGGCGTCTACGACGTTGGGATTCTTGAACTTGAACCCACTCTCCAACAGCGTGGTTTCATAGTCGATTTCCGTCCCGAACAGGAACATCTGCGCCATGGGTGCAATCAGAATCCGTGCGCCGTCCTGTTCGACCACCTCGTCATGGGTTTCGGCTTCGTCGACATAGTCCATGGTGTATTCCATGCCTGCGCAGCCGCCTTTTTTGACCCCGATGCGCAGGCCGGAATGGCCGCCCTGTTCCATCAGCTTCGCGATCTGAGCGGCTGCTTTGGGGGTCATGGTGACGGCTTGTTTGCCGGGGATGCCGAACATGGTGATCTCCTTTGAGCGCAATTTAGGGTGGATGCGCGATCCGCTCAAGAGGGGGAAGTTCACAGTCACGTAAGTGGCTGTAATGCCTACATGAATCCGAGTTCCAGCCGGGCCTCGTCCGACATCATGTCCATGCCCCAGGGCGGTTCCCAGGTCAGATCCACGTCCACCTGCTTGACCCCCGGCACCATGGAGATTGCATCGGCCAGCCAACCCGGCATTTCACCGGCCACAGGACAGCCCGGCGCGGTCAGGCTCATGATCGCCTTCACCGCGTTTTCGCCATCGATTTCAATGGTATAGACCAGTCCCAGCTCGTAGATATTCACCGGAATTTCCGGGTCATACACGGTCCGGCACGCCTCGACCACCGCGTCATAAAGCGGGTGATCCGTGGTCGACGGCGCAATCAATGGCGCACCTTCAAGCGGTTCGGTCTGCTGGTCCATGGGGGCCTCATTTCGATTCCTGAGTGAAGATATAGGGTTTGAGGGCCGGAGGGTAAAGGGAGAGGCGCAGAGAAGCGTTTTACCCCAAAACGGGGCAGGTTGGGTGAGGGAGTTACCCCAAAACGTACAGAGGGGTTAACGTGCCCCGTAGGCGAATGGCACGGTTTTCCACTTGCAGTCGCCCCAGTCGTGGGGGGTGACGTGGTGGTATTCTTTGGGGAGGATGTCTTTCCAGTCGTCGCCGTTGTACAGCGGATGTTGCAAAATCCATCCCGCCCAATGGGCGTAGAAATCGTCGTCTTTGAGAGAAGTTGATAGCCATTGGCAAGGGGTGCCCATTCGTGAACTAAATTCCGATGGCCATGTCACCGAAGTGTCCATGAAGACGTTACGCCAATCAGTGTGACGACCGAGAGTTGCGGTCGTCAAATCTACTTTCCTTAGCGCGCCGCCACTATTTATGCTCCCATCGAAACTTGTGTCAGGGATGCTCGATTCTGTATCTGTGCCAGTCCACAACGAAAAGTTCATGATTGTCCCCTGCAACTGAGCCCCGGCGAGGCTCGTATTCTGCAACCGCGTTCGGCGAAGATCAGCTCCTTGCAACATCGCCCAACTGAGGCTTGCCCCCTGCAACTGCGCCCCCCGAAGATCAGCCGCTTGTAAATGCGCCCAACTTAGGCTGGCGCCCTGCAACTGAGCCCACCGGAGGTCTGCCTCTGGCAACTGCGCCCAAGTGAGGTCTGCTCGTTGCAAATTCGCTTTTGACCAGGGCAACAACCCCACGTCTCCTAACCAAATCTCCTCAGTGAGTTTTGCGCCCTGAAACTGTGCCCCACTGAGATCAGCTCCTTGCATCTGCGCCCACCTGAGGTCTGCTCCTCGCAACTGAGTCCGCTCGAGGTTTGCTCCTCGCAACCGAGCCCACCTGAAGTCTGCCCCTTGCAACTGAGCAAAATTCAAAGTTGCATCCGTCAGGTTTGCCCAATGCAATCTGGTGCTGTTTAGGTCTGCGCGGGACAAATTTGCGCCCTGTAGCGCGGAGTGGGACAGGTTTGCGTGTTCCAGATTGGCGGCAGCGGCCTGCACATCTTCGAGCCGAACTGCGAATAGATTCACACCTGGCAAAAATGCACCGTTCAGAACGGCCCCACGCAGATCTCTGCGCAGGCGTAAACCACGAGGGACTGGCACCGGGAATTCAAAGGGTTCAGCGTCTGGTTGCTGTAATACCTCGGGCGCAAATGAGACGGTTTGCCAATTGCTTTTTCTGAGTTTGTCTACACCTAACCATTCGTCTGGTTCCGTTTCATCCCGCAGCGTGTTTATGTGTGCGGGCTTGCGCAGATCGCTGATTTGAGCCCGGCGGGTGATGTCCCATTCATCAGAAAACTCATTTGCCTGTTCTTCCGTCAAATCCTTGCAAGACACGATCTCTTCCCGCTTGCACCACTTCACCTCTGCTTCGCGTCGAGCAATCGCTGCTGGGAGCCAACCAGAAGGGCGTTGCGTGATCCGTTGGTCCGTCAGGTCGACGTTGGCTAGTTGGAAGGGACCCCAAGGCTCAAAGGTTCGGGCATAGGAGATGGCGGTGAAGGTGGCAACGCCTGCTGCGAACAAGGTCGTGTAGACGGTGGTCACGCGCCAATAGCGGGACTTTTGCGGTGCCGTGTGCCACATGCGCAGCCACAGCATCCGCGCACTGACGCTGCCCATGGCGATACAGGCGACTACCATGATCCCGGCGACAGTGGACATGTAGATATCGCGCGCGGGCATGGAGGCCCACCACATCCACGCCACGATGATGGGCGTGGCGAGCCAGCTGAGCGTGAAGTTGAGCGCCATGGCGGTGTAGTCGGTCTCCCTCCGTTCCGATGCACCGTCCTTGCGGATCAGGGTGCGCAGGGACAGGGCGGCATCGGTCATGAGCCAGGGGGATACGGCCTCGCCCAGCCGGGTGCCGTTGACACGTCCGGGCGCTGCGCCGAGGGCGTCCCAAAGGCGGATGAGGTAGAGGTGGAAATAGCCGTAGACGGCGAAGATCAGGATGGGCGCGCCGTAGAAGAACAGCGCGGTGGGGACGGAGAGGCCGACCAGTGGCAGCTCGGTCGCGCGGTCGACGCCGTAGAAGTCAATATGTTCGACGCGGACCAGTGTGACGACCGAGAAGATCAGGACCGTGAGCAGGGCGAGCCACGTGCTGCGCGCGTTGGCGGTCAGTGCGTTGATACGGGTGACGGGGTCGCTCATCGGGACGCTCCGGACTGGTTACCGGGGTACTCTGCGTCAGGTTGTGGGGTGGATCAAGGGGCCTGTCAGAGGCGGTTTGAGGTCCCGGCGCGGGGGCCGGGACTGCGGTGGCGTTTTGTGTGCGGGACGCAGCCCCGGGCTTGATCCGGGGCCTCGGATCAGGTGCGCGTTTGGGCTTAGTCGTTGATGTCGTGGTCGAAGGTTTTGACCTGACCCTTGGGGAACAGGAACATGCGGCGCAGGGCGAGCCAGGCGATCAGCGAAAGGGCGGCGAAGATCAGGAGCAGGAACGGGAGTTTGAAGAAAAACGCGCCGCTGGCGAGCAGGATGGCGACCGCTGCCGCGCCGATGGCGAAGCCGAGGAAGAGGAAGCCCGGCACCAGCAGCTCCACAATCCCGAGGATCAGCGCGCCCGCGAGCCAGATCCACCAGAGCGCCCAGAGCCCTTCCATCAGCCGCGACCTTTGAGCATTTTGAACGCGTCGCCAAAGGCTTCGAGTGCGTTGGCGGGCACCACGATGGTTTGTTTGCCGTCCCCTGCGCCGAGCGTGTTCAGCGCCTCCACCTGTTTCAGGGCGACCTGGTATTGCGCGGCCTCGATGCCGTTTTCGCGGATCGCCTTCGCGACAACTTCGGTGGCATAGGCTTCGGCTTCAGCCTCGATCCGGCGGGCTTTGGCGGATTGTTCTGCGGCGTAAAGTTCCGCGTCAGCGGCGAGTTCGACGGCGCGGCGTGTGCCTTCAGCCTCGGTCACTTGGGCGCGGCGGGCGCGTTCGGCGTTCAACTGCTGGAGCATGGCGTCGCGGGTGGCCTGATCGAGGTTCACGTCGAGGATTTCCGCGCGGGTGACTTCGATGCCCCAATCGTCCACGGCATCCTCCACGCTGGCTTTGATGGTTGAGATCAGGTGCGAACGGTTCGACTGCACCTCGTCCAGGTCCATCTTGCCAATCTCGGCCCGCACGATGCCCGCAACGGTTGTGGCGATGGCGTCATCGACGTCGCGGATACGGTAGACGGTCTTTTCCGGTTCGACGATGCGATAGAAGACCGACGTGTCGACCTGCACCAGCACATTATCCTTGGTGATGGCGTCCTGGCTGGCGGTGGGAAGCTGGCGTTCGAGGATCGAGATCTGGTGGCGGACCACGTCTAGGAAGGGGATGATGAAGTTGATGCCGGGGCCCAGCACCGATTGCAGGCGGCCAAACCGTTCGACCACGTGTTTTTCGGATTGGGGCACGATGCGCACGCCCTTGACGATCACGATCACCAGAAGGATCGCGCCGAGGATATAGGCGAGGCTGCTGCCGAGGAGGGCGGTCAATTGGGCTTCGGTCATCAAATGTCCCTGTGTTTTATGGCTCACCTCAATTTGGGGGTAACGGCGGCGTGAGGCAAGGGGTGGGTGTGCTGACACAAAAACGGACAACTTCACCTTCTTGCCCCGATTTGGTGACAATTTTGTCTATCCCGGCAGGCAGGATGGGTCCTGTCCGGCTCGGGGTCTTTTTATTGGTCGGACGGTTGAGCGTATTTCAGGCAAGGTTTGGGGCGACATGTTTCGGATTCAGCAGCAATTGGCGGATTATGCCCGGGCGTGTCTGCGGCTGTTCTGGCATCGGCAGGCGATGTTCATCGGCGGGATGCTGTTGGTGGCGGCCTATGTGGATGTCACGGTGTCGCTGTTTTGCTATGCGCTGTGTCTGTTGCTGGAGGCTTATGATTACAGGGTCTGCCAGGGGGTTCTGGCCTGGGCGCGTTTGGGTGCGCGACCGTCTTTGCAACCTGTGCGCCGGGTGGTGTTCAGTGCGATCCTGACGGTGGGCGCAACGTCGCTGTTTCCCGTGGTAGTGGCGTTGGCCGAGGGGCCGGGGATGCATCTGGCTCCACTGTTTTTCCTCTTTTCTGCAGCGCTTTATGCGGCGATGAACATGTGCCAGGTGCCGCGGTTGCTGCGGGCGCGGATGATGATTTTCTACGTCGCGCTGCTGTTCATTCCGCTGCATGATCTGCTGGTTGTGCGCCCGCCGCTGACCTCACCCCTGTGGATGCAATTGGGTGTGGTCGCGTTCATGTTGTTTGTGCTGAACGCTTGCGCGAACAAATTCGTGGCCAACTACCGGCGGATACAGTCGCGGATGGGTGGGCTGCGGGTCGAGCGGGACCGGATGTCGGCGGCGTATGAGACGCAGTCCCAGTTTGTGTCCGTGGTGACGCACGAACTGCGTACGCCGCTGACGTCGATCAAGGCATCATTGGACCTGATTGCGGACGCGGATGCGGACCTGCCGCGGGAACGGGTTCAGACGCTGGCAGAGATTGGGCAGCGGAACAGTGCGCGGTTGGGGTCGCTGATCAACGACCTGCTGGATTTCCAGAAACTGGATGCGGGCAAGATGAGCTTTGATTTTGCGCGGATCGACCTGGCGGAGCTGGTCAGCGAGGCGGTGGAGAACCTGCGTGCCTTGGCGGATGAGAAAGAGGTTTCCTTTGCTCTCAGTGGGCTGGAAGATGTTGTTCATGTGGATGCCGACGAAGGCCGGTTGATGCAGGTGATTACCAATGTGCTGTCCAATGCGCTGAAGTTTTCGCACGCAGGGAGTGCCGTGGATGTGGACCTGTGCGTGGATGGCGGGCAGGTGCGGATAGCGGTGCGTGACTATGGCATTGGGATACCCGAGGGGTCCGAGCATACGGTTTTTGCACCCTTTGCGCAGGTGGAACTGGCGGATCGGAAGTCTTTTGGCGGGACCGGGTTGGGCATGAGCATCAGTCGCCGGATCCTGGAGCGTCATGGCGGGCAGATCGAATATGTCAGCCGGTTGGGGGAAGGGACGATTTTCACGATCGAACTGGATGTCAGCCAAGCGTCTTGCGCAACGGAGCGTGCTGGGACTTCGGGATTGGTGTTTGGCGGGATGCCAGGTGTGCCGCGTGGGTTGCAGGTGGGTGAAAGCGGGGCGTGAAACCCGGGTCCTGCGAGGCGGCATAAGATATCACACCCTTGCTGGCAGGTGCGCCTTGCTTTGCCCGGCCACTCCGTCAGACCTCTTTTCAGACCGGACCCATCAGGTGGCTCAGGGTCGTGACGGGGCATCATGCTCCACCGCGTCCGGTTGGGTCAGCAGCAGGTCCAGCATGGACGAGATATCCTCGATCTCTTCTGCAATCACATGGGTGACGGAATGCGCGCGTTGCATCCGGCCCGTGACCCGCAGCATGCGCCCGGCAATCACCGCGCGGCGGAACCTTTCATACATCTTGCGCCAGACCACCACATTCACGATCCCGGTCTCGTCCTCCAGCGTTACAAATATGACGCCCTTGGCCGTGCCGGGCCGTTGGCGCAGGATGACCAGCCCCGCCACGGTGATGCGCGCGCCTTCGGGTGGTTCATCCAACCGGTTGGCGGGCAGGGCATGAGGCGGGCGTGGCCATGTGTTTGGGTAGGCGGAGGTCAGAATGTGCATGAGAACAAATATAGAACATTTGTGAATTTCGGCAAGCCGCCCGGTGTGGAGGTTCAAAAGGGGCTGGCATGTGCCAAATCGCTTGGCTAGACATTCCGGGAATTCGCGAGGGAAGGGACCTGATGGCCAAGATTACCTATATCGAGCATGGCGGCAAAGAGCACGTTGTCGAGGTCGCAAACGGCCTGACCGTGATGGAAGGCGCACGCGACAACAACATCCCCGGCATCGAGGCGGATTGCGGCGGGGCCTGCGCCTGTTCGACCTGTCATGTTTACGTGCACCCGGACTGGGTGGAAAAGCTGCCCGCCAAGGATGACATGGAAGAGGACATGCTGGATTTCGCGTACGAGCCTGATCCCGCACGCTCGCGCCTGACCTGCCAGGTCAAGGTGACGGATGAACTGGACGGTCTGATCGTCCAGATGCCGGAAAAGCAGATCTGATGCGCGGCGCCCTTGCGGCGCTGTTGCTGGGGCTGGCCGGTCCGGTATCGGCGGGCCCCGAGGTTCTGTCAGCCCACTATGACGAACCGACCACACGCTATGCCCACGGGGTCCTGGGGGACACCGTGGAATGGGGCGCGTTGGTCATGCGGCTGGATACCTGCCCGGAATGCGCGTTGCTGCGCACGCGGGAGTATCGCATCGAGTTGCCTGAAAGCCGCGTTTTCGAGGACCTGGAACCGCGCGTTCTGGACCTGGACCGGGACGGTGACAACGAAATTCTGGTGATCGAGTCTCACGGACACAAGGGAGCGTGGGTCGCGGATTACGACGAAAACGGACTGCTGGCTTATGGCACCTACCGCATGCGCCGGTTCCGCTGGCTGGCAATCATCGGGGCAGCTGATTTCGACAATGACGGGCAGTGCGAGGTGGTCGCAAGCGACCCGGCACATCTGGGGAAAAAGCTGAGAGTTC
>JBFOMB010000191.1:0-5162 GCA_040830545.1 Paracoccaceae bacterium
AACATCACGATCCCGGACCGGACAGCGGAGAAGCCTGTGGCCATCGGGTCAGCCTTGGTAATCGTGGACGCCGCAAAGGCCGCAAGCGCCACAGGTGGTGTGATCGCGCTGGCCACAGCGAAATAGAAGACGAACATATGTGCCGTGAACGTCGCAATCCCCAGCCCGATCAGCAACGGCCCCATCAGCAAAGCCACGTTGATATAGGCCGGGACCGCAGGCATCCCCATGCCCAGCAGGATCGCCAGACACATGGTTATGAACAGCGCGATCAACTGGAAGGTCACAGACCCCGTCCCTCCTAGATCAAAGGACAACAGGATGCCCAGAATATCCACCGCCACGAATTTCGACAGCGCGGTGAAGTTCAGGCAAACGTCGATCACGGACACAGCCAGCAGCATCAGGTAAAGCGTGGAAATCGTGATCCCCGCCTCGGCCAGCGCATCCAGCACCTTGCGCGGCTTGGCGCGGAATTCCTTGTCCAGGAACAGCAATACGATCACAAACGCCGCCGCCCACCAGCCGGTTGCACCCGCATCCCCTGCCGCGTTCTGGAACACCTGCATCAGCCAGGGCAGGTCAACCGCGCGGCATTTGTCGCCGTTGATCACGGTTTCAATCCCCAGAAGCCAGCCCAGCGGACCGCAACCCACCGCGTCCTTGGGCGTCAGCAGCAGGATCAGGATCAACAGGATCGGCAGGAAAATCTGCGCCAGATGCAGTAGATCGCTGCGCGACAGGTGCATGTCCTCGGTCAGTTCACCATAGGCCTGAATGCCCTGTTTGCGGGCCTGGAACACGGCGGACAGGAACAGGCAGACGAAATAGGCCACTGCCGGGATGGCCGCCGCGATGATAATTTCACGATAGGGAACCGCCGTCAGGGCAGCCAGAATAAACGCAGCAACACCCATAACAGGCGGCATGATCGACCCACCGGAAGAGGCCGCTGCCTCCATCCCACCGGCAAAAACCTTGGAGAAGCCCCGTTTCAACATCATCGGAATGGTCAGCACGCCAGTGGACAACACGTTCACCACCGGTCCGCCCGTGATGGTCCCGAACATCGCAGAGCTGACAATCGCCGCATGGGCCGGACCGCCATTCAACTTGCGGGTCCAGCGGAAGGCGAGCTTGATCAGGGACTGCCCGCCTGCCGATTTCCCAAACATCGCGCCCAGAATGATATAGGGGAACACCACGTTCATGATGACCGCGATGAACCGGCCCAGAATGCCCGAAGCATTGTTGACCAGCGCATCATGCACGTTGGGCCGCCCGTCCAGCAATGTGCGTGGCTCCCCCCCCAGCTTGGTCACCAGGTACTTGTTCATGTCGTCGGCACCGAAGAAGTACCAGACCAGCACGGTGCCAATGGTGTAGAGCGCGATCAGGATCGCGACCAGAACCAAAGGCAGACCCCAGACCTTTACGTTGTAGCCGAGGAAAACAAGGATCGACGCGCCCATGATCAGCACCAGCCAGATACCTGTGTTGCCGACGCATTTCGGGTCATCCACCGTATCCGGTGCAGGCAGGCCCATATCCTCGGCAAACTTGATCTCGGCCGCCATGGTTTCTGCAATCAGGCGCGCGCGTGTACCGTCCATCACGTCGATCAGGCAGACGCTGTCGATTTCGATCAGATAGGTCACCGACACCGCCGCCGCCGACACAACCAGCGCCACATCCATGAACAGCCCGAACCCGGCCTTGCTGGTCCCCCGCCAACTGCGCCACATGGAATGTTTGGTCGCAACAATCAGCATCATCAGGAAGAAGATGGCGGGATAAAACCACTCGGTCGCGAAGGATCGCACATCCAGCTTTGGAATGCCGGTGATCTCGCGCCACATCTGATCCCATCCGGGGATCGTTGGCATGCTGTTCACAATCCCCGCAAACACAAACAGCAGGGCCAAGATGTAAACCAGACGCCCTCCGTTAAATCCGGATTCGTCTGCAGTGTCGGTCGCGTCGGACATGGATCAGCCTGTCGGGTCTATGTGGAACAAGAGCCGCCTGAGAGGCGGCTCTTGATTAAGTCATTGAAATTACGCAGGATCACATATCCTTGGCGCAATCCTCGATCGTGTAGCCTGCGTCTTCCCAGGCACGCCATGCGCCCTTGTGATACTTCACCGGGTTCGCGCCACACATGCCCTGCATCGGATTGTCAAAGCTGACGGAATCCGCGAACGGCGCTTTGGCCATCAGGTCATCCAGAGTTGCGATGTAGGCCGAGACCAGTTTGTAAACCAGTTCCTCGTCCATATCCTTGTTCACAACGTCACCACCAACAGTGGCCATGGCGCGGAACTTGTCATCCTCGGAAACAAAGGTCCACGCGTCGCCCAGCTTGGCCTTGACCGTTGCAATATCCATGATGACCGGTGCGCTCCCCGGGGCCTTCATGTATTTCTGCATGGCTTCGCCTTCCCAGACGTCCTTGGGCAGCGACCAGGCGGTCATGTTGCCCGCTGCGGACACGGTCGATACGCGGCCACTCGGGAACAGTTCCGGCAGGACAACCGCGTCCGGTTCACCACCGGAAATGATCTGGCTGGCCTGACCCCAGTTCGCCTGAATGCCTTCGTAGTCGTCGCCTTCCTTCAGGCCCGCCGTGATCTGAATGATCGCGCGTGCGTTGGTCAGCGCACCACCACGCGGCGGCCCGTTGTAGATCTTGCGGCCCTTCAGGTCATCCCAACCACCAACGCCCTTTGCGTCATAGGCAAACAGGAAAAATACCCCCAGCGTATAGGGATAGATCGCCCGCAGGTTCGATGCCAGCTCGGCCCCCGCCTCGGCCCCCAATGCGCCATAGGGACCAACACCCCGATTCATCAGGAAGGGCAGGATGTATGGCACGGATGCGATGTCTGTCTTACCCTCGGCCACGTTCTGGACCGAGTTCGTCAGCGTCTGACCGTCGGTCAGCTGAATATTGGCGATGCCTTCCTTGGCCGCAATTTCGGTCAGGTGGCTGGGTGCCAGATGCACCGCGCCCCCGGGCGAGGCGGTTTCAGCGCTCAGGTTGACCTGAGCCAGTGCGGCAGAGGCCGTAAAGGTTGCGGCAGTCGCAATGGACGCCAGAGTAAAGCGATACGTCATGGTTCCTCCCAAGATGTGCGGGTCCGATTGTTGTGGTTTTCCCCAAGGTAAGCAGAACAGCAGCCCATCCGTAAATCAAGAAGTTTGTTGCGATTGCCACAAAAAAAGTTGCTTTATTCATGAAATTGGGTTTGCATTCGCCTGTGAGCAAGAAACTCGACAGCCTGGGATACCCTGTGAGCAGGGGACGGGACGATCTGGATATGGGGGCGTTCCTGAACATCCGCCTGATCCGGACGGCGTCCAAGGTGGCGCTGCTGTTCCAACGCGAGGCGCTGCGGCCCAATGGACTCAGCGTTCAGGAATGGCGCGTTCTGCTGAACGTGGCCAAGCTGGGGGATTGCCACCTGCGCGAACTTAGCCGGATCGCGACGATCGATCCGTCCCATGTCAGCCGGGGCGCCAAGGCGCTGGAGCAGCGCGGTTTGATCCAACGCAATCCCGACCCGGATGACGCACGGCGCACGCGGTTGTCGGTGACCGACGAAGGCACTGAATTGGTTGATAAAATCTGGCCTCTGGCGATAGATCTGAACCGCCGGTTTGCCGAAGAGATCGGCGAAGAAGCGCTCGCCGATCTGTGTGATACGCTGGATCGCACCCGGCACTATGCCGAGGCGCAATTGGGCAATGGATCAGACCCTCAGCGGTGAGGGTCGCGTTTTTCGAATAACGAGGACAGGCGCGCGCGCAGGGTTTTTGCGGCTCCTTTGAGCGCTGCCTGGATGTCTGCGGCGTCGTGGTTCGCGGCAAGCGGGTCCAGCCCGCGGGGCCGCGCCTCCATAGTGCAGCGGATGTGATCGGGGCCTTGTTTGTCGGCGTTCTGGTCCTTCAGATGCACCTCGACCCGGGTCAGGCGGTCGGCAAATATGTCGAGATCGGCACGCACGGCCGCCTCGGACACCTCGATGACCCGCTCGTCCCCGTGAATGAAATTGTCGGTGTTGACCTGGATCTGCATGTCACATCCTCCCTTTCATGCGTTCCCTTCCAAACTGGGGATCAGCGGTGTTTCGCGCAAGATGGGACAGGATGCCTCAGGCGTCACAGCGCCGCCAACCCCTTGCCAACCCTCATATTTTCATACTCATTCGGGCATTTTCCCACCTTCGCTGTCATTCTGACAAAATTTTCGGTGAATCGCGACGATCCCTTGCAACCGGAGTGTCAAAGCACGATATTGAGAGGGCATATTTCGATCTACCCGCCTTCTTTTCCAAGCAGCCGGACCGAGACCCGAGTTTGCACGACATGGCCCGCGCATCCCGCACGGGTCCCATATTTGAAAAGGAGACGCGGCATGCCGACCGGCACCGTGAAATGGTTCAACACGACAAAAGGTTATGGTTTCATTGCCCCTGACGGCGGTGGCAAGGACGTTTTCGTCCATATTTCCGCTGTAGAACGCTCGGGCCTGACCGGCCTGGCGGACAACCAGAAAGTCGAATTCGAAATGCGCGAAGGCCGGGATGGCCGGGAAAGCGCGTCGGATCTGAAACTGCTCTGACGCAGGTTCCAGACGGAATTCAGAGGGCGGGCCTTGGGTCCGCCCTTTTTCGTATCAGACCCGTTTTACCCCAAAACGCAGCAGGTCTGTCAGGCGACTTACCCCAAAACGTACAGACATTATCGGACATGTTGGAACGCACAGAAATGCCGGGTCGGACCCGGACCGTGCGGATTGATGATCATCCAAAGCCCGTTGCGCGGCCCGTCCATGACCCATTGCACGCGGAAGGTATTGCGGCTGGGATATTCCACAAAGTCGGCAAATTGGTTCACGCCAGTGAAGGTGTATCCGACCCCCTGCCCCTGCATCTGACCCGCGACATAGACGTTGACGCCAACCGGAAAGACCCCGGTGATATGTCCGCGCATGTTTTCACTCAGACCAAAGGCCTGTTGGTGACCTGCCCCCCGAAACTTCCCTCGTTCTGATGTAGAGTTTGCTCAACCTTTTGAAGGAGCAAACGAATGCGAAAGAGCCGTTTCACGGAAGCCCAGATCATTGGGATGATCAAAGAACAGGAAGCTGGGATGCCAAC
>JBFOMB010000192.1:0-20762 GCA_040830545.1 Paracoccaceae bacterium
AGGCCAACAAACGCTCCCCCCCCCACGGCCGCGCCCCCGCCCGCAGATTCGAGGTGGGCGGCGACGCCGTCCATTGCGGCACCGGCGGCGCCGCGTGCCAGACGGGCGACATGGCCTCCAGCACCGACCGCCCCCCCCCCCACCAGGCCCTGCACGACTCCACCCGCCTCCAGGACGCGCTCACCAATGTCAGCTGGTTCACCCGCTGCTGCATCGCCACCGACGTCCCCGACCCGTGGGAGCTGGACGTCAACACCGCCTACGCGCTCCTGCGCAACACCACCAAACCCGTCGCCACCGCCTTCACCCTGGCCGAGCACATCCCGCCAATTGTCGAGATGCTGGACATCGCCGCAGGTGGCCCCGGCGCATTCGCCAAACGCCCCTTCCTGAAAACCCATATCAGCCCCGTCGTCTCGCCCATGCGCTTTGCCGAGGATGCCGTCGACGTCGTCTTCGGCTGCATCGACGCGGGCATCCCCATGTCCTGCATCACCGCCGCACAATCCGGCGCCACCGCCCCCGCCACACTCGCCGGCTTCCTCGTGCAATCCCTCGCCGAAACCCTCGCCTCCCTCACCATGGTCCACCTGATCCGCCCCGGTTACCCCATGGTCTTCTCCAACTGGCCCCTCGTCATCGACCTGCGCACCGGCGCCTTCGCAGGGGGTGGAGGTGAAATCGCCGTCTTGAACGCCGCCTCCGCCCAACTCTCCAACTGGCTTGGCCTGCCCTCCGGCGTCGCCTGCTCCATGACCGACGCCAAGGTGCCCGACGCGCAATATGGCGCGGAAAAAGGCCTCACCGCCATGGCCGCCGGGCTCGCAGGCGGCAACCTGATCTACGAAAGCTCCGGCATGATGGCCTCGCTCCTGGGGGCCAGCTTCGAGGCCTTCGTGCTCGACAACGAAATGATCGCTCACATCTACCGCACCCTGCGCGGGGTCGAGGTCACGCCCGACACCATCGACACCACCGTCATGGCCCAGGCGATCCTGGGCGAAGGCCACTACCTGGGCGAGGCGCAGACCATGGCGTCGATGGAGCGCGACTACGTCTACCCGTCCCTCGCCGACCGCAACACGCCCCGCACGTGGGAAGAGCAAGGCCGCGCCGACGCCTGGACCCGCGCCCGGACGCGGGCCCAAAGCATCCTGACCGACCATCAACCGGAGTACCTGAGCGAGGATCAGAAGGCCGATATCGCGCGGAGATTTCCGATCCGGTTGGGGTAAAACGCAATTAGCGGAGCGATGCACTCAGAGTGTACGGCTCCGTAACGTGCTTTACAAACCAAAGTCGATTTCGCGCAGATCGGGAAATAGAAGTCTTGGAATTGCATCCAAAATTTTGCCTTCGAAATGCTAAGGCCATTACTTGCACTATAGTAAATAATCACTGGGTTTCATAGTTTCACTATGAGATTTCATTACCATTGGCGTTTCGAATCATAGTCGCCAATTGCTCCAAACGCGCACGTAAATCTAAGCGATTTATATCAGGTTTTTGTTTGCACACGATTAGGGCGGCTCCCACTTTGTCGCCCCGTTTGTAGATTTCTGCATGAGGTCCCTTTGAATCCTTTCGTGCAAAGTAGAAAGCGTGATCGTACTGCCCTACCATGTTCGGCTTCCCATATATAGTTGGGTGACACTCCTTGAGTGCACTTTGCAGAATTTCGGGATCCACATAGTTTTCAATCTCACGCCCCTTCGTTACCCAAATTATCCCCTGATCTCCCGACATCTCATTTTGGATGCGTTGGGTGGCTTCCTTTAGCTTTTTTTGAGCACAGCTTTTGTCACTGTCAATAATTACTGCAAAATTTCGATTCAACTGCCGTAGGTTTATGAAGTCTTCGATCGCCTCATCATCCGCGCTTAGGTGCCTTATTAAACTGCCTCCATAGAATAGTATGCTGTAGTGAACGCCTTCAATCAGTTCAGGTGCCACGTATCGCAGCCAATGACGAACGTAAATCCTATCTGATGGGCCCTCCACCCAAACTACAGCGTTTGACTGCACGATGTCAGAAGCTCGATACCCAAGTTCATCGACCAATTGTCGGTGATCGGCTTTTAGTAGTGCTGGGCGGACAAAAGTTTGGTTGCCGTCGTTGTGTACTCTGAAAACTGACGCGCGGGGTGTGTCTATGAATACTGCTGAATGTGTAGCTACAAAGTATTGGTTTGACGTATTCTCTTGCAAATAGTGGATGAGTTTTCGTTGAAGGACGGGATGTAAGTGGATTTCTGGCTCCTCAATGCACATGATAACGTTTTGGTGGATCGTGCAAAATGCAGCAATTAGAATCACTTCGTGAACACCCGTCCCGAGTGATGCGAGAGGCAGCACCTTGTTGTCCATATGAACTAAGAGGTGTTTTCTAGTGTTTGGAACTTCAAGTGTCGCATCAGGCTTGCCGGTGACTACACGGACAAATGTGTTGATTTGCTCAAACGTCTTCTTTCGGTGCCGCTCGTGGTAGTCGGGGTTTTGAATTTCCGCCATATGATCAATTAGGCCTTTACCTGACAGATCATCAAAGGTTTGGTCCTTTGGACCAAGTTGCCGTTTTGCAGGTATTAACATGCTCTTGGGTAAATGGAGTGTTGCGGTTGCGAACGCTGCGATGGATGAGATTGTAGTAGGAATCCAATCTCTCTCCAAACTGCCTCCTGTCATATTCCTAAGTTGTGACCAAATATCTCTCCACTCGCTGGCATGCGCCCACTGCTTGGTAACTTCAATGTCATACTCATGCAAAAGCGCCGGATTGCCATTCTTAGATTTTACCCATACATGATCGTAAGTTGCCATCTTTTTAACTATAGAGCTGAGAGCGCCAAATGTAGTTCCACGACCTGTAGACAAGTTTGACGTATTCCCCTTTATGTTCTTCAGAATTTGTCCGGGTGTCACGCCAATCGCTACTGAAAACTGCCCGCTTTGGTCTCCTCGGTAGATTTCAGCAGAGTTGTCAACCAACTTCTCAGCTTTGGTTGCTTCACCAAAGGGCAGATGCTCATGCAAGCAATTTAGAACGATCGACTTACCCGCGTTATTTTCGCCAACGAAGAAATTCATTTCCGAAAAAGGCTGCATGTACTGAGTCACTGGTCCAATTCCGCGATAATATTGGATCGAGAGCGCAGAAAGAAATACAGGCATTGAAGATACACTCATTAGCTGCGAAAAGTTTTTTTCACACTAGTGATCGCAAACAAAACCGGCAATGCGTCATTTGCAGGAACCTATCGAGAGCGTCCAGTTGAGAGTTCTAGATTGATTTCGATTTCGGCACTCCCGGAGACGGTCGATGTCTCCATAACGAGGGCATTTGACGCGGGGTGGGCTTACTTCAACAACGTGTTTGACTTGTCTCTGGTACTCGCTGCCTTCGACTGTTTTGGGCTACGTTGTGGCAGTCAAGACAAGCCTGTGGCGACGCAACACCCCCAAACCCGCCAAATCCCCCGGTGTACGGATCGTGTACAGCCTGTGTACGGATGTCATACGCCCTGAAACAGGCAGCAACATGGGCGGACGGTGGGGGCAGGGGATGTCAACCTCTCCTCGGGGCGCGCAAACGGTTGCCTCTTGCGCCCGGTCCGAACCTCCTCTATAGCGCGCGCACTTATCCCGCAGGCGGGGTTGGGCGTATCGGGGGAGACATCCCCGGGCGTCCGCCGGTTGGAGCATCCGCTTCGATCCCCGCCGAGGCTAAACCGGAAAGGAAAAAGACATGGCTCTGCCAGAGTTTACACTGCGCCAGCTGCTTGAAGCAGGCGTGCACTTCGGACACCAATCCCAGCGCTGGAACCCGCGCATGGCGCCTTATATCTACGGCGCGCGCAACGGGATTCACATCGTTGACCTGACCCAGACGGTCCCGATGCTGGACCAGGCGCTGCAGGTGATTCGGGAAACCGTCGCCAAAGGTGGCCGCGTTCTGTTTGTCGGCACCAAGCGCCAGGCCGCTGCCCCAATCGCAGATGCAGCAGAAAAATCCGCACAATACTACATGAACCACCGCTGGCTCGGCGGCACGCTGACCAACTGGAAAACGGTTTCCCAGTCCATTGGTCGTCTTCGTCAGATCGACGAGGCTATGGAATCCGGTGCAGAAGGCCTCACCAAGAAAGAGCGCCTGGGCATGGAACGGGACCAGTACAAGCTGCAGGCCTCGCTGGGCGGTATTCGCGAAATGGGCGGCACACCGGACCTGCTGTTCGTGATCGACGTGAACAAGGAAGCGCTGGCGGTGGCGGAAGCCAACAAGCTGGGCATTCCAGTGATCGCGGTTGTGGACACCAACTGTTCGCCCGATGGCGTGGACTATGTGATCCCCGGCAACGACGACGCGGCGCGTGCGATTGCGCTCTACTGTGATCTGGCTGCCCGTGCGGCGCTGGACGGCATGTCCGCGCAGCTGGGTGCGGCAGGTATGGACCTGGGCGCAATGGAAGAACTGCCGGTCGAGGAAGAGCTGAGCGAAGCCCCCGCTGCTGAAGAAGCCGCAGCCGCAGAAGCACCTGCCGAAGGGGACACCCCGGCTGAGGCCTGAGGGATATTCCCGCGACTGTCACATGATTGACGTATGGGGCGGCCAAAAGCTGCCCCAAAACCCTGACATTTGAGGAGAGCCAAAAATGGCAATCACAGCGAGCATGGTCAAGGAACTGCGCGATTCGACCGGCGCAGGCATGATGGACGCCAAGAAGGCGCTGACCGAAACCGATGGCGACATGGAAGCCGCCGTTGACTGGCTGCGCACCAAGGGTCTGGCGAAAGCCGCCAAGAAATCCGGCCGTACCGCCGCAGAAGGCCTGATTGGCCTGGCTACCGATGGCGGCAACGCTGTCGCGGTCGAGGTCAACTCGGAAACCGACTTTGTTGGCAAGAACGCCGAATTCCAGGAGATGGTGAACGCAATCTCCGGCGCGGCGCTGGGTGTTGACGACGTTGACGCGCTGAACGCAGCTGAGATCGACGGCAAATCCGTGGCGGACATCGTCACCAACAAGATCGCCACCATCGGTGAAAACATGACCCTGCGCCGTATGGCGAAGGTGTCGGGTGACGCGGTTGTGTCCTATGTGCACAACGCCGTGGCACCGGGCCTGGGCAAGATCGGCGTTCTAGTCGCCTATTCCGGCGATAACGCGGAATTCGCGCGTCAGGTGGCCATGCACATCGCCGCAGCCAACCCGGCCTCGCTGAGCGAAGCGGATCTGGACCCGGCAGTGGTCGAGAAGGAAAAGCAGGTCCAGATGGACATTGCACGCGAAAGCGGCAAGCCCGAGCAGGTCATCGAAAAGATGATCATCGGCCGCATGAAAAAGTGGCTGGGTGAAGTGACCCTGCTGGGTCAGGCGTTTGTCGTGAACCCCGACCTGACCGTCGAAGCCGCCGCGAAAGAGGCGGGCGTGACCATCACCGGTTACGTGCGTCTGGAAGTGGGCGAAGGCATTGAAAAGGTCGAAGAAGACTTTGCCGCTGAGGTTGCGAAAGCTGCTCAGGGCTAAGCCTTGCGATCATGGAAGTTCTGAAGGCCCGCCGGTTTCGGCGGGCCTTTCTGCGTCGGTGATTGGGTGCAAATTTTGATCCACGGGCGAGCCGAGGCTACTCTTGATGCTGCAAAGGCGTTTCGAGGATACGCCCTGCAAACACATCGACCAGCCCGACATCGCTGAGCCTTGGTCCTGCGTTGCAGACCAGCGAAGCACCAAATAGCGCCTTTGGGACCAGGTAGGGCGGTTCCCAATCGACCAGAGCGTCCAGAGCGGCACGAATGGCAGAAAAGCTCTGAGCGACCTCCTCCAGTGGTGCGGCGCTGACCAGTCCGGCCAAAGGAAGGCTGATCTGGGCCTGTACCTGGCGGTCTGACACAACACACATGCCGCCGTCCGTCTGGCGCACGGCATTGGCGGCGACGGCCATGTCATCCGAGTTGCGGCCAAAAACGGTCAGGTTGTGGCTGTCATGAGAGACGGTCGTGGCAAACGCTCCGCGCCAGGTGCCCCAGTTTTCAAGGAATGCCACGCGGACCGGTGTGTTGGCCCCGTACCGGTTGACCACAGCCATCCGGATCATGTCATTGGGCAGAACCAGCTTACCGTCAGCGGCGGAAACGGTCCTGGAACTCCATTCGGGAAAGCGGGGTTTGGACAGGGTTTCGATCTGGGCCTGAGCCGCATTGCATGCGATTTCAAAATCGTCTGGGGTCATCTCGGGAAGGGTCAGCGACGACATCAGAGCCGGGGCAGGTGTTGAAGGTGCGGGTGTTTTCAGGCGGTTGTCCGCCGCAACCAGCCTTCCGTCGGTCACCACGGCGCTGGCCATGACGCGTTCCAGATCGCTCAGCACCACGATATCTGCGCGTTTGCCCGGCGCGATCAGGCCCAGATCCGGTCGCCCGATGCGCGTGGCTGCATTCAGCGTTGCGGCGCGATAGGCCCAGCCCGGCGGTAGCCCGCATTCGATCAGGCGACGCACCACCTGATCCAGGCCGCCCTTCGCGTACAGGTCATCCGGAAAAACATCATCGCTGCATAGGGTGACGGTTTGGGGCAGGTGGCCAAGCTCCAGCAGGAGGTCAGCAAATTCGGGCAGCAAATGATCGTGAGAGCCGCGCAGTTCCACGGTCATCCCCATTTCCAGCCGCGCCAACAGATCCGCGCCAGAGGTCAGTTCGTGATCGGTTTCGACACCTGCAGCCGCGTATGCGGCCAAGGCACCACCGGTCAGCCCCCGCGCGTGGCCGCAGACCCGTTTCCCGCTGGCAAGCCCTGCGTTCACGATGCCAGTGACCCGTGGATCGCCGTTCAGCAGCGGCTGCATGGTCATGAGTTCGGCAGACCCGTAAATATCGTCTCGGGCCAACAGGTCGGCTAAGACTTCCGGGCCGAAATCCGAACCGCTGGATTCATATCCGGGTGCCGAGGGCACGCATGTGGGTGCAAGTGTCAGCAGTCGTAGCGGCACGTTCCGGCCCGCTTCGATGGCATAATCCACGCCCGGAATGCCGCAAACATTGGCGAATTCATGCGGGTCCCACAGTGCCGTTGTTACCCCACGCGGAACGACGGCAGCGGCGTATTCCGCTGGGGTGACCATGGAGCTTTCCACATGCATGTGCGTGTCGATCAGGCCGGGGACGATGTGGCAGCCGATTGCGTCCAGACGCTGCGTGGCCTCCCGCACGGGGTCTGGGGCGTGCACGCTGGCGATCAACCCGCCGACGATTCCGACATCCGCAGCCCTGATCGCACCCGTGACCATGTCCAGGATCTGCCCGCCCGTGATCAGCAGGTCGAAGGGGACCAGCCCCTGGGCGGCCTTTACCGCTTGGGCGCGAAGGTCGGGGGCGTTCAGGTCACGGTCTTGGGCCATGGACGGCCTCCTCTGTCAGGGCAGCGAGGCAGGTTTGTGCCAAATCGTTTGCACCGGCAACGGCTATACGGATGTGTGATCCGCGATCGGCCGCCATAGTCGTTGCGCCATAAGTGTCTGTGTCGCTGGTATCGACGCTCAAGCTGTAGGGTTCAAAACGGATCGCGTCGGGTTGGGCCACCGCAAGCGCGGCAAGCGGGTCGTAGATCGCCATGCCGGATCGGCCCCTTTCCAGCCCGATGTCGAGGTAGCCGCCCAGAAGGTCCGAGGTCAGCGGGTCAGACCGGGGCATGTCGCCTGGTCCGAACGTGACTGCGCGACAGAAAGTGAGGTCGACAATATCGAATGGGAGACCTGAACCTGCGACCTGCGCCACGGCTTCGGCGTCCGCGACCGCGTTGAACTCGGCATGGGGGGTGTGATTTCCGGCACCCGCGCTGCCGCCCATCCAGACAACGCGCGATATGCGGTGTGCCATTTCCGGGGCAGTCTCCAGCAGGTGCGCGATATTGGTCAGCGGTCCAAGGGCCAGCATTTCGTGTGACGTTTCTGGCTGGGACTCAAGCCACGCCACGATCGCTTCCAACGCCCCGTCAGGGGGTCGCGCGCACCCGGTGGTCTCCAATTCTCTCCCCCGGCTGCGCATCCCGGTTGGGCCAAGGATACGGGCAGCCGTTTCAGGCTCCCGTGCCAACGGTCGCGTGGCCCCCTGCCAGACAGGCCAATTGAACCCATAGACTGCCTGCGCAGCGCTGGCATTTGCGGCAACTTGTGCCAGCGGGGCATTCCCGGCGACCAGTGACACGCCCGCAACCTCGCAGCCGAAATGGCGCAGCAACAGCAACGCCCACAGGTCATCAAACCCGAAATCCGTATCGACCCAAAGCGTCCTCACGCGGCCAGC
Source organism: Paracoccaceae bacterium (assembly GCA_040830545.1). Classification (GTDB taxonomy): domain Bacteria; phylum Pseudomonadota; class Alphaproteobacteria; order Rhodobacterales; family Rhodobacteraceae; genus HXMU1420-2. The sequence continues at coordinate 8,300 of JBFOMB010000192.1, forward strand.
GGCCTTGCGGTGGACTGCGGCAGGTCAAAGGCGATGGTTTCGCCGATCCCAACCTCGGGTGTTTCAATGGGCGCATCGGCCTTGATCTGTCCCAGAGGGCAGGTCAGGACATATTCGCGGTGCTCGCCCGCAAAGCTGCTGGACAGGACCTGACCCTTGAATGCGCCCTGTCCCACGGTGACACCACTCGGCCGCCAGGCGAGCAGGGGGGTGGACGGATCGAACCCCAACGGCAACCTGCCGTGGTCAGACACCAAATCTGTCCCCTCCGCGCGAAAGATGTTTTCGAACCCCATGAAATCAGCGGCAAAGGCGGTCCTGGGTTCCGCATACAACTCGGACGGGGTGCCCAGCTGTTCAATGACCCCGTCTTTCATCAACACGATGCGGTCGGCCAGCGCCAGCGCCTCGGCCTGATCGTGGGTGACAAAGACCATCGTGATCCCGGTGTCCTTTTGCACCCGCTGCAATTCGTTGCGCATCTCTAGCCGCAATCGGGCGTCGAGGTTGGACAGCGGTTCGTCCAGCAACAGAACCTTGGGCTCCATCACCAGCGACCGGGCCAGTGCGAGGCGCTGCTGCTGACCGCCCGACATCTCGCCGGGTTTTCGCGTTTCGAACCCGGTCAGGCCGACCGTGGCCATACCGGCCTCAGTCTTGGCGCGGATCTCAGCCTCGGGCAGGCGTTTCAACCGCAAACCGAAAGCGACATTCTCAAAGGCACTCAGATGCGGGAACAGCGCGTAGGATTGAAACACCAACCCGATGCCACGTTTGTTGGCCGGGGTGCGGGTCACGTCCACACCGTCGATCAGAATGCGCCCGCCGGTTGGTGTCAAAAGCCCGGCGATGGCCCTCATGCTGGTTGTTTTTCCGCAACCCGAGGGGCCCAGGAGTGCGATCAATTCGCCCTCACGAATGTTGAGATTCAGATCCGGCACGGCCACGGTTTGCCCATAGGACAGCGTGACGTTTTCCAGTGAGACAAAGGCATCAGACATAGCGTGAGAACCCCAAAAGCCGTTCGGCGACAAAGACTATGGCAACCGACATGAAGGCCAGCAGCGCGGACAGCGCTGCCACCGATGGATCAAAGGTGATTTCCATATAGGAGAGCATGTCGATGGGCAGCGTGCGCACCCCTGGCCCTGACAGGAACAGTGATGCGGGCACCTCGTTGAAACTGGCCACAAAGCCCAGGATGAAGGCCGCCAGAATGCCGCCACGGATGTTGGGCAGAACAACCTTGGTAAACGCCTGCAGTCGGGTGCAGCCAAGGATCACGGCGGCCTCTTCCATATCTGCGCGCAGGTTGTTGAGGCTGGAGGACACGACGCGCACGGCATAGGGCATGACCAACGCGGTATGCGTCACAAACAGCGCCAGCGTGATCGTGATGTCGAGCGGGATGACAAAGTAACGCAAGAGCGCCAGCCCAACAATGATCCCCGGCACGATGATCGGCGCGGCAACGATGGTGCGAATGGTTTCCGCCCCCGGCAGATCATACCGGTGCAGGGCATAAGCAGCGGGAATGCCCAATAAAAGCGCGGCCAACGTCCCAAAGACGGCGAGGAACATCGACAGGGCAAAGCTGGCGCGGAAGCTTTCGACAGTAAAGACCTTGGCATACCATTTCAGCGACAGGCCCTGTGGCGGGAAGGCCAGCGACTCGCCCGCGGACGCGCCCGCCAGAATGACGATCAGGAACGGCCCGATCAGGAAGGTCAGGGTCAGTCCGAGGATGATCCAGATGGAGAGACGGGACATGCGTTACCTCCGAACCGACGCGATGCGTTTGAGCAGAAGATTGGCCGAGAAGGACATGACAATCAGGATCATCGCGATGACGCTGGCCGAAACGAAATCGTTTGACACGTTCACCCGTTGATAGAGCAGGGTTTCCAGCATCAGAACCTTGGACCCACCGAGGATTGCGGGGGTGATGTAGGCCGTCAAAGCACCGGTAAAGACAAGCGTGCCGCCGATCACCAACCCCTCTTTGGTGAGCGGCAGGATGACCCGGAAGAAGACCTGTAGCCAACTGGCCCCCAGTACCCGAGCCGCCGGAATGACGTCCTTGGGAATGTTCTCCATGGCAGAGACCAGAGAGATGATCATCAGCGGCAGGAACAGTTGCAGCAGACCGATGAAGACGGCGGTTTCCGTGAACAGGATGCGAACAGGTGTGTCGGTCAGGCCCAGCCCCACCAGCGCGTCGTTTACGATGCCTGTACGCCCCAGAATGACGATCCAGGCATAGGTGCGTGCCACAGGCGAGATCATAAGCGGCAGCACGACCAGCCCGAAAATCCGGCCCCGGGCGGTGGCAGGCAGGTTCACGATGCAAAACGCGGCAGCATAGCCGATCACCGCGGCCGTGCCGGCCACCAGTATCCCCAGCTTCAGCGTGCGCAGGAAAACGGTCTGGTTCAGCGGTTTGGAAAAGAACTCGACATAGCCCTGAAGGCTCCAGTTGCCGTCAACCTGAAACGCGATCGATAGCAAAATCCCGACCGGGACAAGAAAGACCAGAAAGGTGAACAGCGCCGCAGGAAGCGCCAACGCCAGCCCTTCGTTCTTGTTCAGAAACATGTCGGATAGCCCGTCGGATCAGTGGGGCGGCCCGGTGCAGGCCGCCCCGATTAGGTTACTTGATGACTTCGGTGTTCCACTGCTCGACCCAGCCATCGCGGTTGGCGATGATCGCAGCCGGGTCAAGGATGTTGAGCGAATTGATCAATTCGGCACCATAGGTCAGGTTTTCGGCCACCTCGTCGCTGACAACCACATCCATGTTGGCCGGGCTGTCGATCAGCGCCTCGGCGATGCGGGTCTGAACCTCGGTCGACAGCCAGTAGTCGATCAGCTTGTAGGCCAGTTCTTCATTGCCGTTGCCCTTGGTCATCAGCATGACATTCATACCGCCTGCCTGGCCCTCGGCCGGGTCCGCCCAGGCAAAGGGCAGCGGCGAGCTTTTGAATCGGCTCCATGCAAAGCGGCCCACAGGAGCGGCGAGGACCTCTTCCTGGTTCATCAACTGCGCCAGTTCTGACGAGCGGGAATAAAAGGTCACGATGTTGTCGGCGTTTTCGCCGATCGTCGAAATGGTCCCGGTGAAGTCGCTGGCGTCCCCACCGGCGGCCTTGTCCAGCATCATCAGAGTCAGCGGGCCTTGGGTGCCGGTGATGTTGGGCAGCGCAACATTGCCCTTCAGGTCATCGCCAAACAGGTCCGCCCAGCTGCTGATGCTGACCAGATCTTCGCGATAGACGATGGAGCTGGCGTAAAACGTGTACCCGACGGCCATGTTGTCGCCAATCGGGTCCTGCGCGGCAGGGTAGAGCCGGTCAAAGCTGGAGATTTTCGACGTATCAAGCGGCTGCAACAGCCCCTTTTGCGCCAGGCTCAGCGCGTCGTGGGAAGAAATGACGGCCATGTCGATCACCGGATCATCGGCGTTTGCTTCGATCTTTGCCATACGTTCGACGCTGTTGCCGGTTTCGATCACCAGTTCGCAATCACAGATTTCCTCGAACGGGTCATAAAGCGCCTCTTTGTAGGCGTCCTGCGCAAAGGAATAGACCGAGATTGTCAGCTTGTCCTTGGCGAGCGCGGGCGACGCGGCGATGGCAGCGCTGAGCGCGACGAGAGAGAGGGAACGTTTCATTTGGGCAGCCTCCTTGTGGCGGTTTTCGCGATGGTTGTGGATTGACGAATGACAAGCCGCATCGGAACGGTCCTGCCTTCCAGGGGGTGAGTTTCACCCCGGATTTTGGTTGAAATGATGTCGATGGCGCGGGTTGCAATTTCCTCGACGTTTTGCGCCACGGTGGTCAGGGCCGGATGCATGATCGGCGCAAAGGACATGTCATCAAAACCCGTCAGGCTGACATGACCCGGAACAGACAACTGCGCGGTCATCAATTCGCTGCGCACACGCAGCGCCAGCAGGTCCGAAGTCGTCAGAATGGCAGTCGTACCAGATTGCACCTGTTCAATGGCGTGGCTCACACCGTCATCGCCCCAGAACACCTGTGCCTGAACATCAGGCGGGAGGGTCTCTGTCATGCCCTTGATCCGGTCGCGTTGAACTTCGGACACGGGATCACCGCCGAGGATCGCAACTTTCCTATGGCCAATGTCGCAAATGTGCCGTGCAACCAACGCGCCCCCGCCCACATGATCGGCAGACACCGAGTTCAGCGGGTCGGCATCCGTGTTGATGACTGCCATGGGAACGGAGGATGCGTCTGGGGTCGTTCCCCGCTGTGGCACAACGATCAGACCATCAACTCCGCGATCCAAAAGGCGGCGCTGCGCTTCGCTTTGTTCGTCCGGGCTGCCACGGGAATCAGCGATCAGGATGCCCAGTTGGTTTTTGTCCGCCGCGATGGACAGCGTCTGCGCGATACGCGGAAACAGCGGGTTTGTCAGATCGGGCATCACAAGACCCAGGATGCCGGACTGACCGGTCTTCAACGCCCTGGCGGCGTTGCTGGGTCTGTAGCCAAGCTCTTCGGCGCGGGCGCGGATCAGGTCGACCACCTCTTGGGACACGCGACCTTTGCCCGACAACGCGTTTGAAACGGTTGCCGTCGAAACCCCGACCTCTGCTGCGATTTTCTTCAGACTAGCCAATTGCGCCCCCTGATTTAACGATTAACCAGAGGGCGATTGTGCGAGTCAATGATTAATTAAACGATTAATCATCCGATTTGAGCAGTGCAGAGCTATGCCCGGAATTGAGGCATGAGGTCCCGGGTCATGCCCGGGACGCCCGTAGAGCATATGGGCAGGCCAGCGTCAGCCCGCGGACAGGATCGCCTCAGCCACGCCGTCCGGGTCAGCGAACATGGCTTCGTGGCTGACGTCCAACGGGATGGTGCGGCAGGGGTTGTCGGGCCAGGTGGCGTTCATGTCAGCGATCATCGCGTCCTGCGTTGACGCCAGCAAGGTCATGTCCTGAGCACAGCGGATGAACGTCCGTTCGATGCCGGCATAGGCGTCCGGGAATTCGATCACGTCACCGTAAAAGGCGATGGGCGCATCAGGGTTCATCATGTTGACAGCCGTGTTCCACAGATCGTCCGGCACATCCGCCGCCAGCGCGGCCTTGCCTGCTGCGCGGTATTCAGCGTCGGGGGAGGCTGTGTCGATGCGGAACCCGCCGACAACCGACGGGTCGGCCTTGACCAGTGCGCCCAGCAGGCTGCCCTGAGCCTGTTCCTCGATCCCCAAATACGCGCCGGAGGGTTTGCCGGGGATGGCCGTCAACGCGGTCAGGAACACCAGACCATCAATGGCAGCAGGGTCTTTGGCTGCGGCCAACGTGATCGGCATGCCACCCATGGAATGGCCGACGGCGACTACCTTGTCCGCGCCCATGGTTTTCAGGCGCGCTACGCCTTCCAACACCGAGTCCGCGAAGGCGTCGCTGGGGATAGTGGCGAATTGCGAGGGTTCGGTGGCAAATGCCTGCGCGTCGAGCGGGCGGTTGAAGTAGGAGGGCGGCGAGACCGCGTTCAGCCCCGATCCCGGCAGGTCAATGCCCAGGGCCAGTTGGCCGGCGTTCTGGATGTGGGCGGCAACGGCATCCCAGCACCATGCGCCATGCCACGACCCGTGGACCAGCAGGAACCCGGTTTTGCCATGGCCACCGGCGGATGACGTTTGTGTTGAGGCGGCGAGGGCAACGGCACTGGCACCTGCGGCTGAGAAGAGCTCGCGTCTGTTCATGAGTAAATTCCCTGTTGTTTGGTTTCCCTAGGGGAAGTGTGGGGGAAGCCTGCATTTTTGGCAACATAGTTAGCATGTTAGTTTGCGGAAGCCGCCTAAGGCGTTAGAGTACCCGTCAGTTTTCTGTCCGGCTTCATCCTCATGCCTCGCCGATACCTCGACATTTATCCCTCTGCGCCACTGCTGAGCAGCGAGGATTTGGAGCATCCGTCAGCCGCCGCGCTGATGTCAGTGCAGTATTTTCAGGCTGAACCTGACAGCATGCCGGAGGGTGCGTTTGTGGAACACCACATCTTGCTGAACCTGTGTGACACGCCGCATCGGGTGCAGAACTGGCGTGACGGGGTTTTGCGCGATTTCACGTTTGAAAAACATGATGTCATTGTCACCCCGGCAGGGATGCGGTCTGGCTGGCGGTGGCACAGCCGGTCGGATGTGATCGTGGTGACGCTGGACCCGGAAAAGGTAGCGAGATTTGCGCAGATTGAACTGGGTCTGTTGCTGGACGCGCAGCAGGTTCGGGATGTTCCGCAAACCTCGGACCCGGATCTATGTGCGGCGGCGGTCATGTTACGCGATGCTCTGGACGCGGACGATATGTCGTCTGCCGTGATGTTCGAGGCGATGAGCCGCGTGTTGCTGGTCAAGCTGCTGCAGCGTTATGGTGCGGTGCGGGTTGAAAAGGTGGCGCAATCCGCGCGCCTGACCTCAGCCCAGTATCATCGTGTGCTGGCGTATATCCGCGCGCGGCTGGATCGTTCCGTTAGTGTGGATGAACTGGCGCGAGAGGCAGGGATGAGCGCGTCCCATTTCAGCCGTGTGTTCAAGGACACGCTGGGCACGACGCCAATGCAATATGTGATGGCCTATCGCATCGAACAGGCGGTGGAGATGATGGCGGACACGCAGCGGGCCTTTGGGGAAATTGCGATGGCCTGCGGGTTCAGCGATCAGGCGCATTTTACGCGGAGTTTCAAACAGGTCACGGGGCAGACGCCGCGCCAATATCGTAATTCGTTCAGTTAGCAGCATCGTACAAAAACGCGGCAGCCCGGTTCAAGTTTATCGGGGCAGGGCGGCGTATCTCCTTTTCATCGGGAACAGAACCCGACCGAGATTGAGGAGACATACCCATGAAATCCGTAACCCTGACCACCGCCGCTGCGCTGATGGCTTCGACCGCTGCGATTGCGCAGGTTGAAACCCGCGCTGTGACCTTTGAAAACGAAGGAGCCATCATGTCCGGGACGCTCTACCTGCCCGAGGATTATGCCGGGGCCAAACTGCCGACGGTGGTGGTGACAGGCGCGTGGACTTCGGTTCAGGAACAGATGCCTGCGAACTACGCCCGCGAAATGGCGGCACGGGGGTTTGCGGCGTTTACGTTTGATTTCCGGGGGTGGGGCAAATCCGGGGACCTGCCGAACAACGTCCGGTTTGTGGAAAGCCCGGCGGCCAAGACGTCGGATATCCGCGCGGCATTTGAATTTGTCGCGACCCTTCCGCAAGTTGATGCAAGCCAGCTGAACGGTTTGGGTATCTGTGCGTCAGCCGGGTACATGGTGGATGCGGTGTCCGGCAATGAGCTTGTGCAGCGGGTCGGGCTGGTCGCGCCGTGGCTGCAAAATGGTGAGATCGTAGAGGCGGTTTATGGCGGCGCCGAGGGTGTGGCGGGCCTGATCGAGGTTTCCCGCGCCGCAGAGGCTGCGGGCGGGCAGGTCATTCCAGCAGCGGGGCCGGAAGGGGCCGAGGGCGTGTTGATGCCCATTGGCGGCTATTACTACGAGGCCGATCGGGGCGCGATCCCTGAATATGACGACAAGTGGAACAATGCTGGGTGGGAAGGCTGGCTGACCTACACCCCGGCGGACAACCCCCAGCGATTGGACAAACCGCTGGCCATTGTGCATTCCGAAAGCGCAGCAATACCGCAGGGGGTTCAAACCTTCCTTGCCGGGTTTACCGGTCAGGCCACGGCGCAGTGGCTGGAGGATGTGACCCAGTTCGATTTCTACGACAACCCCGAAGACGTGCAGCGCGCCGCTGACACGGTGGCCGACCATTTCCGCGCGGGTGTGGATGGCTGAGGCGACCGGGGTGGTCGGTGACCCGCCGCCCCAACATCAGGAGATACACGATGACTAAGAGATTTGCCGCCGCGCTGGTCGCGGCCACAACGCTCAGTGCGCCCGCAATGGCCGATATGGTCGAGATAAGCCGCACGATCACCGACATCGCCGCAGGGGCGGACCGGCACGATTGGGCACGCGTCAGGGATGCGTTTTCCGACAGTGTAACCGTCGACTACACAAGCCTGTGGGGTGGAGAACCCGCAACCCAAGCTGCTGACGATCTGGTCGCGGGATGGCAGGGATTCCTGCCGGGGTTCGACATGACTCATCACATGGTGACGAACCACACCGTGGTGTCGCAGGACGGTGACAGCGCGTTGGTGCAGGCGGAATTCACCGCGACTCATCGGGTTGATGACATGCTGTGGACGCTGGGCGGGCGTTATACCTACGAGATGAAACCGGCCGAATCGCGCTGGCGGGTGACGTCGTTGACCATGACGGCACTATGGGAAACCGGGGATCGCGGGATTGTTGCAATTGCAAGCGAACGCGCGGCAGCCAATTGAGGTCTTGGTTAATTTTGGGTGGGTGCGGGACCACGAGCTTCGCGGTCCCGCTTTCCCTGCACGCCCCTTTCAATGGGGATGGGCGGGGCTATGCAAAGTCCGGCCCAGACGTGGACAAATACACGTCTGAACCGGTGCCGGAAGGACCGGCGCAGGTCAGAGAGCCCTGTAATCACAAGGATCTTTTCCCGATGTTCCCTGGCCAAAGCCACCACTCACGGAACGCTCTCAATTTGCTGAGTTCGGCGTTATTTCGAAAGTCATGTATTCCTTACCTTGCGTAAATACCCTCAAAAACCCCCATGTTTTTTGGGTTTTTGACGCGAATTGGCGGCATTTTTTTAGGCAGGCTTTACATTTCAGGCCAATGTTTCAGGCTTCCAGCACAAACATCTGATTTTGCAAGGATGCCTTCAAAACCGCCTGTGCCGTGGTTTCCACCGCCAATGCCTCGCGTGCAAGGCGCAGGTGTTTTTCAACGGTGGCCGAGGTCAGCCCCATGAGCAGCGCGATGTCCTGTGTGGTTTTGCCATCGCCGACCCATTCCAACGCCTCGCGCTGGCGCTTGGTCAGCGACCGGGTGGGGGCCGAGTAGGGCAGGGTCATGATTTTGAGATGCGCAATGTTGTTCATCAGGTGGATGTCGTGGCCGTGTTCAGCCCAGATTTCGTCGACCTCGTCCTGCAACATGCCTTTGCGCGCGGCCAGCGATATGGCCCCCTTTGCCCTCGAAGATATGGATTTGAAGCTGACCGTATAGCCCGCGACCACGTCCATTTTCAGATTGAATTCGATCACCTTCAGCTCTTCAGGCGAAAGTTTCCCGCGATTGAACTTCTCAGCCAGCGTGCGCCAACTGCCAGCCCCTTCGTTTTCCAGCGCCCAATGAGTCATCGGCGCGTGGAAATAGAGGCCCCCGTCAATGAACCCGTCCACGTATTCCTGCGAATGATTGCTGAGGACGATGAAGTCCTCGGGGTCGCCAAACGAATGTTCGCTGCGAAACCGTGTGAATCCGTAGATCAGGCGGTCAAACCCGTAGTGGTCCATCATGTCTGTATGCGTTGACCACAGCTCTTCCAGCGTTTTCGCGTTGGAAAGGAAGTACAGATATTCCTTGACCCTCATGGCCGTCAGGCTCCCTGTATGTGAGACTTCAGAGCGTCGATGGCAAATGTGTAGCCTTGCGCCCCGAACCCGCACAGTTGGCCAATCGTATTAGGTGCATTTACGATAAAGGATCGGTGTCGGAAGGGTTCGCGTGCATGGATATTGGACAGGTGCACCTCGACCGTTGGTAGTTCGACCGAGATGATTGCGTCCATGATCGCAATCGACGTATGCGTATAAGCCCCCGCATTCAGGATGATGCCATCCTGTGTTCCCTTTGCCGCGTGGATCGCGTCAATAAGGCCGCCTTCATGGTTGGATTGGAATGCCTCAATCTCTGCGCCAACCCTGTCCCCGTGGGTGCGGCACAGATCCTCGATATCTGCCAATGTGGTCTTGCCATAGACCTCGGGCTGACGTGTGCCCAGCAGGTTCAGATTCGGACCGTTCAGAACAAGTAATTTCAGCATTTATTCAACCGTTTGACGAGGACAGAGAATAGGGGGACACCCCCCTTTCTGTCCAGCTTTCCCCGGTTCGGGATGTAGCGTACATCCCGAATTCGGCAAATATGTGTCGTGCGGTCTACGTCAGATAGTTTGGAACTGTCCCGCTTATGCCTCTTCCGGTCCGAAGATCGCCAATCCCAGCCATTCCGCCACCAACGCAGGTTTGTCCGTGCCATCGATTTCGATGGTCAGGATGTTGGTACGCAGCAACTCGGTCGGGCTGCGCAGTCGAGCCTCTTTCAACTCGAACCGACCGCGCACGCGTGACCCGGCCACAACAGGCGTGAGAAACCGAAGCTTTTCAAAGCCATAGTTGATGCCCATGACCTGCCCCGGCAGCATGTCGAAACAGTCATAGGCAAAGCGGCTGGCCAGTGACAGGGTCAGAAACCCGTGCGCGATAGCCCCGCCAAACGGCGTTTCCCGCGCAGCCCGTTCGGGGTCCACATGAATCCACTGATCGTCATGGGTGGTTTCAGCAAAGGAATCGATCATGTCCTGATCGACGGTGATCCAGTTCGACACGCCAACCTCTGTGCCGATCAGGGTTTGGTGATGGTCCAGCGCAGCCTGAATATGGGACATCTGATCCTCCTTATGCGGGGTCCTGGGCGACGCGGACCATGCGCTTGCCCTTGTTGTCGCCATGTAGCAGGCCGATCAGCGCCTTGGGCGCGTTTTCCAGCCCGTCGACCACGTCCTCGGTCACTTTGACCTGACCACTGGCAACCCAGTTCTGGAGCGCGCGCAGGGCTTTGTCGTCGTCATGGGCGAAATCCATCACAACAAACCCTTCCATCCGCAGGCGTTTGACCACAACCAGACCCGGCAGGTTGCGAGGACCAGTTGGTGCGTTGCTGTCATACTGGCTGATAGCGCCACAGCAAACGACGCGGCCGCGTTCGTTCATCTGGAACAGCGCCAATTCCAGGATTTCGCCACCGACATTGTCGAAATAGACATCGACACCTTCGGGGCAGGCCTTGCGCAGGGCTTTGAAGAATCCGGGGTCGCGATAGTCGAGGCATTCGTCAAAGCCCAGCTCGTCCTTGACCCACGCGCATTTTTCCGGTCCGCCCGCGATGCCCACAGCGCGACAGCCGATGGCTTTGGCGATCTGACCGACATAGCCGCCCACAGAACCAGCGGCAGCGGAGACAAGGATTGTTTCACCTGGCACCGGCCTGCCCACACCGATCAGCCCGTGAAAGGCGGTTTTGCCCGCGATCCCGTAAACCGACAGCAGGTGCGACAATGGCGAGACGGCAGGCATTTTCTGACACAACCGCGCGGGGCGGGTGACGTATTCCGCCCAGCGGGATTCGGCGGCGACAATGTCACCGGGGGACAGGCGATCCGACTTGCTCTCCACCACTTCGCAGATCGAGTAGGTATGCATCGTGTCGCCTGCATTCACCGCCTCGCGATAGGTTGCGCCCTGCATCCATGCACGGTTGGCGGCGTCGATGGACATCAGGATGGTTTTCAACAGCACCTCGCCCTCGCCCGGGACCGGGCGTTCGCCGGATTGGATGTTGAAATGGCCTTCGGTCAGTTCGCCCTTTGGCAATTCGTGAATGATGACTTGTGTATTGCTCATGTCGCGTCTCCCTCATCGACCTTCGAAAGTCGGGTTTTCCTTGGAAAAGAAGGCCCTTACAGCCCGTTTGTGATCTTCTGTCTGCATGCTGCGGACCATGCGGTCGGCTTCCATCGCCAACGTGGTTTTCAGGTCCGACACCTGCGCGCGGTTGTGGTTTTCCTTCATGTAACGCAGGGCTACCGGAGGACCGGCGGCGATTTCGGCGGCCAGTGCGTTGGTTTCGCTCATCAAGGTGTCTGCAGGTACAACGCGGTTAAACAGACCCAGCGCCAGCCCTTCTTCTGCGCCTATGCGGCGGTTGGTGTAGTAGATTTCCTTTGCGCGGGCCGGTCCGACCAGCCGTTGCAGGAACCAGCTGCCGCCATAGTCCCCAGACAAACCGATGCGGGCAAAGGCGGGCACGATGAACGCGGTGTCCGCCGCCACGCGCAGATCACACGCCAGCGCAATGGACATTCCAGCGCCTGCCGCCGGGCCGGGCAGTGCAGCGATTGTCGGCTTGGCGCAATCATGCAGGCGCAGGGACAGACCTTCCTGCCCTTGTTGCAGGATGCGGATCATTTCGTCCGTAGTGGGCGGGTTTTCTCCGCCCAGGTTGTCCCCCATGCCCGAAATGTCGCCTCCCGCACAAAACGCGTCGGCAGCGCCGGTCAGGACGATCACGCGCACGTCGCTGTCCCGCTCCGCGTCCAGAATCGCCTGCCGCAAGGCAGGGGTCAGGATGTCCCCTAACGCGTTTTTCTTATCAGGGCAGTTCAGGGTGATGATTGCGATGTGGTCTGAAACCGAAAACAGCAACAGGTCTGTGCCGGTATCCACGTGCCGTGTTGTCATGGCTGTGCCTTTGCCGATAGGACCGGG
>JBFOMB010000193.1:0-20767 GCA_040830545.1 Paracoccaceae bacterium
CATATCCGTGCCCATGCCCAGGACCAGAACAGACAGAGGCATTGCCGCGCTGACCTCGGCGCTCAGCGCCTCTGCCGTGGCTTCAGGATTGTCCGGATCACCGGTCAGGGACAGGTAGCGCGCTGCTGCTGCGCGTTCTGTCAGCAGCCGATTGCGGATCAGCAGCGCGTTGGAGCGTTTGTGATCCTCGGGCACACAGCGTTCATCCGTCGGCATGACACAGACGCGGGACCAGTCAATGTTCGCTGCACTGAGGACCGAGAAGATCGGGCCCGGCGTGCCGCCACCCGGCACCGCAAGGGAGACAGTTTCGTGGTTGAACAGGGCGTTTTCCAGTTCGCCCGCCAAAGTATTTGCCACGTCGATGGCCGCGATTTCGCGGTCGGTGTATTCGATGATATTCATGGTGTGATCCCAATCCAGACCCGCTGGTCGCGTGCCAATATCTGTTCGGCGGCACCGGGTCCGGCGCTGCCGCTGTCGTATGGTTTTGGCACGTCGCCGCGTGCCTCCCAGCTTTCAATAATCGGGTCGGTCCAGGCCCAGGCGGCTTCGACCTCGTCCCCGCGCATGAACAGCGTCTGGTTGCCCCGGATGACATCCATGATCAACCGTTCGTAGGCGTCTGGCGGATCTTCGCCATCGGCCCCCAGCGCCTCGGCAAAGGTCATGTCCAATGGCACGTCGATCAGGCGCATGCCGCCCGGTCCCGGTTCCTTGATCGTTACGCGCAGGGTGATGCCTTCGTTCGGCTGCAGGCGGATGGACAGAATGTTGGTGTGGCTTCCCGCCTCTTCGCCAAAGATCGAGTGCGGCAGATCCTTGAACACCACGTTGATGACCGATGACCGCGCCTTGAGGCGTTTGCCGGTACGCAGGTAAAATGGCACGCCGGCCCAACGCCAGTTTTCAACCTCCACCTTCATCGCGACATAGCTTTCCGTGCTGCTGCGCGGGTTGCCCGCGGCGGTGCGATAGTCGGGCGTGCCATCCTCGCCCGGGCCATATTGGCCGCGCACGATGTGATGATGCGCCACGGGTCCCAGCGCGCGAATGACTTTCAATTTTTCGTCGCGCACCGCGTCCGGGTCGAATTGCGCCGGGGGTTCCATTGCGATCAGGCACAACAGCTGCATCAAGTGGTTTTGGACCATATCCCGCATGGCCCCGGCAGTATCGTAGTAGTCCCCCCGACCACCAATGCCGACGCTTTCCGCAACCGTGATCTGGATATGGTCGACATATTGGCTGTTCCAGAGCGGTTCGAACAGCAGATTACCAACCCGCACCGCCATTAGATTCTGAACAGTTTCCTTGCCCAGATAATGGTCGATCCGGTAAATCTGTCCTTCGTAGAAATGCGCAGCCAGCGTGCGGTTCAACGCCTTGGCGCTTGCCAGATCCTTGCCAAAGGGCTTTTCGACAACGATCCGACATTCTGGCGTCGTCATGTCATGCGCGTGCAACCGTTCCGCCAAAGCGCCAAACAGGGACGGCCCGACCGAGAAGTAGAAGGCACGAACGCGGCCTTCGCTCAGCCGCGCGCCGAGGTCTGGCCACCCCCGGTCACCCGTTGCGTCCACGGATTGATAGGCAACATGTTCCAGAAAGTTGTCGAGCGTGCCGTCCTCGCAATGCCGGTTACCGCCGAATTCACGAACGGCATCACCCACCATGGTGCGATACGCGGCATCGTCCATGTCCCCACGCGCAACGCCGATGATCATCGAGTCTTCAGGCATCTGACCATCACAATAACGGCGAAACAGGCTGGGCAGGATTTTGCGGCGCGCCAGATCGCCGGTGCCCCCGAAAATCACCAGATCGAAAACCTCGACCGGAATGATGCGTGAAACCATTGCTGCAAACCTTTTCGTTGCGCCGTCAACACCTGCGGACCCGACAGCAGCCCGGATTACTAGACCAGACTTGCCGGTCGGATGATATATCTACCCATCGACAGTTAGCGCTAACATAGCTATATTGCTGCGTACATACACGCCTGTCTGCAAATGTCTACCATGGCATATGCGGATCACAATGGCGTCAAAGCTTGCCCAAGGTCTCGCAGGCGCAAGGCAACGGGTCTAAGAACAGGCTTCAACGCGCCGAACACTCTGGAGCCGTCATGAAAGACCATGTCCCTGCTGATCAGCAAAACCCCAAGTTTTCGCATCCGCTGGTCACCGCAGATGGGCAGGAACGCGCTCAGGTCGAGTTGAACAATCCGAAAACGTTGTGGTTCAACACCGGGACGCTGTGCAACATCGAATGCCCCAGCTGCTACATCGAAAGCAGCCCGACCAATGACAAGCTGGTCTACCTGACGCTCGCGGACATGGTGCCCTATCTGGATCAGATCGAAGACCTGAAATGGCCGATCACGGAAATCGCCTTTACCGGGGGTGAACCGTTCATGAACCGCGACGTCATCCCGATGACCGAGGCGGCACTGGAGCGGGGATACGAGGTGCTGATCCTGACCAACGCGATGCGCCCGATGATGCGGCCCGCGATGCAGGACGGGCTTGCGCGTTTGAATGCAGCCTATCCCGGCAAACTGACGCTGCGCATCTCTCTGGACCACTTTTCGGCAAAACTGCATGACGCGGAACGCGGGCCAGGCAGTTTTGACCTGTCGTTGGAGGGTATGCGCTGGCTGCATGAAACCGGGATCAAAATGGCGGTCGCCGGGCGGGTCGAATGGGCGCAAAGTGAGGCGGATGCGCGCGAAGGATTCGCAGCACTCTACGCCGCCGAAGGCTTTGACATTGATCCACAATCCCCGATGGAAACCGTACTATTCCCGGAAATGGACATGTCGGTCGACGTGCCTGAAATCACGACCGCCTGCTGGAGCATCCTGAACAAATCGCCCAATGATGTGATGTGCGCGTCTTCCCGCATGGTGATCCGCCGCAAAGGGGCCGATTCCGCAACGGTTCTGGCCTGTACCCTGCTGCCCTATGCGCCCGAGTTCGAAATGGGGCGCACATTGGAAGAGGCTGAGCGCCCGGTGCACCTGAACCATCCCCACTGCGCGAAATTCTGCGTGCTGGGTGGGGCCAGCTGTTCAGCCTGAGCATTTACCAAGATTCTGATTTAAAGTTTCCCCATTGCGACCCTGCCCCGGTCACAATTGGGAAATACCTGTTTGGTTAAGAGCAGAAAATAGAAATCAATTTCTTGAGGTGCGCACATGGTTGCGAGGCTGATTTTTGCCGCCGATAACGAGGCGTTTACCGTTGCGGCCAACTCTCCGTCGCTGTCGCCCGGAACCAATATCATCAACAATTCGTCGTCTCCGAATGGAACGATCTATGACTATTCCGGCGGATTTGGTGAATTCATCACAATCGACGACACGAATAACGTGGGTGTGTTCGATGACGACGATCGGTTCAACCACGTGGTCATCGACGGCGGATCCCTGGTGGCTAATGGCACACAGGTGGAATCCGAATCCCTGATCGAATTGCGTGAACTGGACGAAAACGGGATTCCGTTTGGTCCGGTTATTACGATAAACGTCTATTCCAAGGATGGCGATTTCGAAGACATTTGGGGGTTCTCTGCGACGGAGAATCTGCAAGCCGGTCGCCAATACATCAAGGTCGGCGGATCCAACAACGGCGATTCCAACTATACGGATTTGGCCCCCTGTTTTACCGCCGGGACAGAAATCCTGACCGAGTCCGGGCTGCAACCGGTGGAGACCATTGAACAGGGTGACAGTGTGTGGACCCGATCATCAGGCTTTCAGATTGTACGCTGGTCAGGTCGGACAACGGTGTCGGGGCTAGGCGATTTCGCGCCTGTCTGGTTCAGCGAAGGCGCAGTTGGCAATACCCGCGCAATGCGCTTGTCTCCAAACCACCGGGTTCTTTATGCATCCGAACGGTCAGAGCTGATGTTCGCGGACCGCGAGGTGCTGATCCCGGCACGGTTCTTTGTCGGTCTGCCCGGCGTGTCCGTCGCGCCTGTTCCGCGTATAGATTACTTTCACTTCATGTTCGATGCTCATGAAATCGTTGAAAGTGATGGCTGCTTGACCGAAAGCTTCTTCCCGGGCGAGGTTGCGCTGAAAGGGCTGGAAGCGGATTCGCGCAACGAGGTGCTGCGCCTGTTTCCGGAGTTGGAACGGACCCCGGCGGAAAAGCTGTTTCCGCTGGCTGCCACCCCCCTGCGCCGGTTTGAGGCGCGGATGGTGCTGGATCTGAATCACTAGACACCAGCGTCAGTTCAGGCGGAATTCCCCCACCTGATTTTGCCACTCCCCCGGACGCAACATGCGCCGGTGGGTGAAGCGGACGGAATGCAGCGGACCTTCGATCTCGCGCTGCCAGAAATCCACGAACTCAAACAGCTTCGGATGGTCCGGGGCCAGGTCGTAGTCCTGCCAGATGTAACTGTTCAAAACGCTCTGATAATCCGGCATCCGATAGAAAAATTCAGCCGTGGTCAGCCCGTACCCCTTTAGCAACAGCTCGGTTTCCGTTTCGCTCATTTCTGCCTCTGTTTTTGTTGCTGGTCCTTTCATGATGCGCAACAAAAGTTACTTTTCAACAAAAACAACATGTTAGCACAGGCGCACTCCGGCTGCCAAACGGTCCTCCGATGCGCCATTGCACCCTATATGCGCTGTCTGATAAGGTGTGCCCACAAAATGTAGTGCGCGCACAAAATACGGGCAGACCAAGTGAACGATACGCCGGAAACACCTGAAAACGAAGAAGAAAACACGCCGGAACGCCCGGTCTATGACGGCCCCACCATTTCCATCGAAGAGGAAATGAAGTCGTCATACCTGGACTACGCAATGTCGGTCATCGTCAGCCGCGCGATCCCTGATCTGCGTGACGGACTGAAACCGGTGCACCGACGCATTCTGTATGCGATGCACGAAACGGGCAATTCTCACGACAAACCGTATCGCAAGTCCGCGCGTCCTGTCGGCGACGTCATGGGTAAATACCACCCTCATGGCGACGCCGCGATCTATGACGCGCTGGTGCGGATGGCGCAGGATTTTTCCATGTCGCTGCCCCTGCTCGATGGTCAGGGGAACTTTGGCTCGATGGACGGCGATGAACCGGCGGCGATGCGCTATACCGAAGTGCGGATGGATAAACCCGCCGCCGCGCTGCTGGCGGACATCGAAAAAGACACGGTTGATTTTCAGGACAATTACGACGGCAAGGACCGTGAACCCACGATCCTGCCGGCCAAGTTCCCGAACATGCTGGTCAATGGCGCGGGCGGTATTGCGGTCGGCATGGCCACAAACATCCCGCCGCACAACCTGGGCGAAGTGATCGACGCCTGCCTTGCCTTGATCGAGGATCACGACCTGACCTCGGAACAGTTGATCCAGTACATTCCGGGCCCCGACTTCCCCACTGGCGGGCAACTCCTGGGCCGCTCCGGCGCGCGCAAAGCGTATCTGGAGGGGCGCGGCAGTGTCATCATCCGCGCGAAGACCCATGTCGAGGAACTGCGCAAGGACCGCTATGCCATCATCGTTGACGAAATCCCCTATCAGGTGAACAAGGCGTCGATGATCGAAAAGATCGCCGAAGCGGTGCGGGAAAAGCGCATCGAAGGCATCAGCCACGTGCAGGACGAATCCGACCGCAATGGCGTGCGCGTGGTGGTCGAGCTGAAGCGCGACGCAACGGCTGAGGTTGTGTTGAACCAGCTTTGGCGGTTTTCGCCCATGCAGACCTCGTTCGGCTGCAACATGCTGGCCCTGAACGGCGGTCGGCCCGAACAACTGACCCTGCGCAAGTTCCTGACCGCCTTCCTGGATTTCCGTGAAGAGGTTGTCGCACGCCGCACCGCCTATAACCTGCGCAAGGCCCGTGAACGCAGCCACATCCTGTGTGGTCTGGCGGTGGCCGTGTCCAACGTGGACGAGGTTGTTGCCACGATCCGTGCCTCCGCCGACGCAGGAGAAGCGCGCCGGAAACTGATGGAACGCCGCTGGCCTGCGGCAGAAATCGAAGGCTACCTGCGCCTGATCGACGATCCGCTGTCCAAGATGAATGACGATGGCACCTACAACCTGACCGAGGTTCAGGCCCGCGCCATCCTGGAACTGCGCCTGCAGCGCCTGACCCAACTGGGCGTCAAGGAAGTCACCGACGAACTTGAAGAACTTGCTGCAAATATCAAGGAATACTTGGCAATCCTGTCCTCGCGTGACCGGATCATGGGTATCATCACGGATGAGTTGACCGAGATCAAAGCGCAGTTTGCCGTGCCTCGCCGCACCGAGATTGTGGACTGGTCCGGTGACATGGAAGACGAGGACCTGATCGAGCGTGAAGACATGGTCGTCACGGTCACATCGGAAGGTTACATCAAGCGTACGCCGCTCGCCGACTTCCGCGCGCAAAAGCGAGGCGGCAAGGGGCTGAGCGGCATGGCGACCAAGGAAGAGGACGTGGTTACCACGCTCTTTGTCGCCAACACGCATACACAGCTGCTGTTCTTTACTACTGACGGCATGGTCTACAAGCTCAAGACCTGGCGCCTGCCTCAGGGTGGACGCACGGCCAAGGGCAAGGCGATTGTGAACATCCTGCCGATCCCCTCCGGGGTCTCGGTCGCTGCGATCATGCCGGTCGACGTGCCGGATGATGAATGGGACAAGCTGCAGATCATCTTTGCCACATCTGCGGGAACCGTGCGCCGTAACCGGTTGTCAGACTTCACAAATGTCATGCGCAACGGCAAGATCGCGATGAAGTTCGAGGACGAGCATGAGAACACGCGCCTGATCAACGCGCGCATCTGTTCCGAGGACGATGACGTGATGCTGGTCACCGGCCACGGTCGTGCAATCCGCTTCCCGACGACGGATGTGCGGGTGTTCAACTCGCGCTCGTCAGTGGGTGTGCGGGGCATTCTGCTGAAGGACGGGGACGAGGTTGTGTCGATGTCAGTCATCCGCCACTTCAAGGCGGAATCGGATGAGCGCGCGGCTTACCTCAAAATGCGGCGTCTGGTGGCCGGGGTCACTGAGGATGCAGAGAGTGACGAGGATGAGGGCAACGCCGACACCCGCCTGAGCCAGGAACGTTACGCCGAGATGTCAGCGGCGGAAAACCTGATCCTGACGATCACGGCGGCGGGTACGGGCAAGCTGAGTTCGTCGCACGATTATCCCGTGCGCGGGCGTGGCGGTCAGGGCGTCGCGGCCATGGACAAGGCGATGCGCGGTGGGCCGCTGGTCGCCTCCTTCCCGGTGGAGATGGACGACCAGATCATGCTGGCCACCTCACGCGGGCAGTCGATCCGCGTGCCGGTCGATGGGATCTCCTTCCGCTCGCGCAGTGCAGGCGGGGTAAAGGTGTTCAATACCGGGAAGGGTGAAGAGGTCGTCAGTGTCGCCTGGATCGCGGATCAGGGTGAGGAAGAGGACGACGGCGAAAGCTGATGTGTAGAGGGTGCGTGGTGACGCGCATCCCGCCGCTCTGTGCGGATGTGCACCAATCCTGCGCAAATTCCTGAAATTGTTCTTTGGCACAGAGGATTTACATCACGCTTCAGTGATCAACCCTACTGGAGCATGACAAATGACCACCTCTCACGACCTCGGCACGCTGATTGCCCGCCTTTTCCTTGGCGTTCTTTTCCTGATGGCCGGACTGGGCAAACTAGGCGATGTACAAGGCTTTGCTGGATACATGGCCTCGGGCGGTATTCCGGCGTTCCTCGCCTGGCCTGCGATCCTGTTTGAAATCTTTGCCGGTCTCGCCCTGATCGTTGGATTTCAGACGCGGCTGGCCGCCTTGGCGCTCGCCGGTTTCTGTTTGGTGACCGGGCTGCTCTACCACTTTGTACCCGCTGATCAGATGCAGATGACGATGCTCTTCAAAAACGTCGGATTGGCCGGTGGCTACCTGGCGTTGGCTGTGTTGGGTGCTGGTCGGTTCTCGGTCGATGCGCGTGGCGGCGCACGCCTCGCGACAGCATAAGGTAACGGGTGCGTGCACCGCACGCACCCAACTTCATTCACAGCCCGTAGAGCGCGCCAAATTTGGCTTCGAGATAGTCCAGCAGTGGATCCTCGCTCGGCTCGATACCACTTGCCATCTCTATCACCTTGCGCGGGGCGTGCAGCCCGCCGAACTGTTGCAGGTTGTTCCGCAGCCAGCCTGTGGCTGCCGAAGTATCGCCAGCAGCCAGTTGCGTATCCAGATCCGGTACGGCCGTGCGCAGCGCTTGATTGAGGCAACCGGCATAGACATTGCCCAGGCTATAAGTCGGGAAGTAGCCGAACAGACCCACGGACCAATGCACATCCTGCAACAACCCGTTTGACGGTTTGTCCACCGCATAGCCGAAATCAGACAGGAAACGGTCGTTCCACGCGGCCTCCAGATCATCAACGCCGAGATCCCCTGCCATCAACGCGCGTTCCAGATCGAACCGCAGCATGATGTGCAGGTTGTATTGCAGCTCGTCCGCCTCGGTCCGGATAAACCCGTTTTTGACCCGGTTCACAGCCGCATAAAACGCATCCGCATCGGCAACGCCAATGTCGCCGAAAGTGTCGGTCATCCGGCCAAACAGCCAGCCGGTGAAGGCGCGGGACCGGCCCAGCTGGTTTTCGTAAATCCGGCTTTGGCTTTCATGCACGCCCATGGACACGCCACGGCCCAGCGGCGTCAGGCCGTATTCCGGCACGATGTTCTGTTCGTAGCTCGCATGCCCGACCTCGTGAATGGTCGAGTAGATGCAGTTGAACGGATCATCCTCCGCCGTGCGGGTGGTGATGCGTACGTCAATGTAGCTGCCGGAGGAAAACGGGTGCACCGCCTTGTCGATCCGGCCCTTGGTCAGGTCATAGCCAAACACCTGCGCCAGTTCGGAGGACAGCGCCATTTGTGCGGCGTCGTCATAGGTACCGGTCACGCCAGAGGGCATGGGTTTGTCCAGCACAGCGGCGCGCAGGGCCACCAACCGAACGCGCATCGCGTCAAAAATCGCTGCGATATTGGCGGCGGTTTCGCCGGGTTCATAGTCCTGCAGCATCGCGTCATAGACGTCACCGCCATCGGCCAGCGCCGCCCCTTCTTCGCGTTTCAGCGCAACGACCTCTTTCAGCGTGGGCAGGAAGGCGGCCACATCTTCGTCGGCTCGGGCCTGCGCCCAGATGCCCTGGGATTCGGAGGTCAGCTGCGCCAGACGCTTGGCCAGATCAGCGGGCACCTTGGTGGCGCGGTCATAGTCGCGCTGGATCTCGCGCAGCTGTGCCTTTGCCACGTTGTCTGTGGGCTCTGCCGCGGCCAGCCAATCTGCCACACGCGGGTCGGACCGGCGGGCGTGCAGCACGGATTCCAATGCAGCCATTTCCGCGCCACGCTGTGCGCCGGACCCGCGTGGCATCATGGTTTCCTGATCCCAGCCCAGCCGCCAGGCAATCAGGCCCAACGCCTCGGTATCGCGCTGGTAAGCCATCAGGTCATCATATGCAGTCATTCTCAGGCACCTCTCACGGAAACAGCTTGGGGGTAGGCGCTGTGGTAGCGCGCATTCAGGATGGCGGTCCAGACACCGATGGCCAGCAGCTGGTGCAGGATCGCGATATGCAACGGGGCGGCGTAGATCACCGTCACGATGCCCAGCACGACCTGCAACAGCAGGCTGACAAAGGCGAGGTTGAAGGCAAAGCGCGTGCGGGGGTTCGGACTTTGCCCGCCACGGCGCCAGACGATGACCGCAAAGATCAGCAGCAGGTAGCCGGTGACGCGGTGAATCCACTGGACCAGTCCGGGGCTTTCAAACAGGTTGCGCCACCAGGGGTCCAGCACGCTGGCATCCGGCGGGAACACCTGCCCGCCGATCAACGGCCAGTCGGTATAGCTGCGCCCGGCGTCGATCCCGGCCACCATTGCGCCGATCAGGATTTGCAGGAACGCAAAATGCATGAGCCCGGTGGAGAGGCTGAACAGCTTTGCCTCGCGCGCGCGCCGGGCCTGCATCAGGTCGCGTTCCTCGCGGCCCAGCAGGAAGATATTCCAGCCCAACAGCGCCAGAATGGCAAAAGCCAGCCCCAGATGCGTGGCCAGTCGATAGCTGGCAACATCGACCATGCCTTCACCCTGCGTCACGCCAGAGGATACCATCCACCAGCCAACCGCGCCCTGAACCCCGCCCAGAACGCCGGGCACCAACAGGCGGGTTGTCCATCCGGTCGGGATTTTCTGCAAAGCGAGGAAGGCGAAGAAACCGACAGCCCAAACCAGGCCGATCACCCGACCCAACTGCCGGTGTCCCCATTCCCACCAATAGATGACCTTGAAATCAGCCAGGTCCATCCATGCGTTCTGCAACTGGAACTCGTCGATTTCCTTGTACTTGTCGAACTCGGCTTGCCATTCGACCTCGGACATGGGTGGCAGGGCCCCGGTGATGGGACGCCACTCGGTGATCGACAGACCGCTGTCTGTCAGGCGGGTCAGCCCGCCGACAAGGATCATCGCCACCACCAGCACAAACAGCAGCATCTGCCAGATCCGGATCGCCCGCCGCGCACCACCGCGTCCCCGGTCGATCAGACCCGGCTGAGCCTCCGGTCGGGTTGTGCTGCTGTCGGAAACCTCTTCGAAAATGCTGCGCTTTTCGCTCATGTCGCTTGTCCGTTCGTGTTTCGCGAAACCTAGGGGCTGTTGGGGGTATCGTCCAGCCGCGCTCAGTCCCGCTCTTTCCAGCGGACCATCTGCCGCAGGATGCCATGCAGCATCTGCACATCCGCGCGGGACAGGGTCATGCGGCTCCACAGGTTGCGCAGGTTGATCTTCATTCCCTCGGCCTTTTCCGGCGGGAAGAAAAACCCGGCCTCTTGCAGGCGGTCCTCGTAATGTTCGGCGAGCTTCTCCACCTCGATCCCCGTGGCCCAGTCGCCTTTGGCGAGTTCCAGCGTTTCGGGCTGCACTTCGGAGGACACGCGCCGCCACTCGTACCCCATCAGCAGCGCACATTGGGCGAGGTTGAGCGAGAAGAATTCAGGGTTCACTGGCACAGTCACAATGACATTCGCGCGGGCGATGTCATCGTTTTCCAGCCCAGCCCGTTCGGGGCCGAAGAGGACGGCGACCTTTTCGCCCTGCCCGATCAACTCAGCAGCGCGGGTCATCGCGGCCTCGGGGCTGAACACGGGTTTGGTCAGACCGCGTGGGCGGGCGGTGGTGGCAAAGACAAAGGAGCAATCCGCAACCGCATCAGCCGTGGTGGCGTGCAACTGCGCCTCGTCCAGCAGGCGACCTGCCCCGCTGGCCAGTGCAACCGAAGCGGGGTTCGGCCACCCGTCGCGCGGGGCAACCAGACGCATCCGGTCCAGCCCGAAATTCCACATGGCCCGGGCGGCGGCCCCGATGTTTTCGCCCATTTGTGGACGCACAAGGACAAAGGTGGGTTGCGGTGTGTCGGTCGGCATGTTGGCTCCGCTGCAGATCGCAGGGTCTATGACCCATGCAGATCATGGCGGCAAGCCCTCGGTCGGCGCAGCGAAAAGTCGACTTTTCTAACTAAATTCATCAATGAATTTTGGGGACACCCGCGCGGTTGTGCAAAACCGGTTCCCAAGGGGCAAGGATTTGGGTAGACCGCGCTCACCTTCAGACGGGGCTATTCATGACATCCGACGACATGCCGCAAATCTATCTGTTCACGCCTCCGGCTTTTGACCTGAACCCTTTTGCCGAACAGATGGCGCGTGTGCTGGACACGC
This sequence comes from Paracoccaceae bacterium, assembly GCA_040830545.1. Lineage (GTDB taxonomy): Bacteria > Pseudomonadota > Alphaproteobacteria > Rhodobacterales > Rhodobacteraceae > HXMU1420-2. The sequence continues at coordinate 11,741 of JBFOMB010000193.1, forward strand.
ATACGGTGGCCTGCGTCGGCCTGTCGCTGGCCACGCGGGACGAGGATACGGTGTCGCGCGCCGCAGACACGTTGCGCGAAATCACCCATGCGCGGGACATTGCGCTGGTGGTGACGGATCACGTGCAACTGGCGCAGCGGCTGGGGCTGGATGGTGTGCATCTGAGCGATCCGGCACGGATGGTGCGGGACGCGCGCAAGGAACTGGGCGAGGACGCCATTGTCGGCGCGTTTTGCGGAACCTCGCGGCACGACGGGATGTCGGCGGGCGAGGCTGGTGCGGATTACATCAGCTTTGGCCCGGTTGAGGGCAGCGGGTTGGGCGATGGTAGCGTTGCGGAACGTGACCTGTTTGAGTGGTGGTCCGAGATGATCGAACTGCCGGTCGTGGCACAGGGCGGGTTGAGCGAGGCTTCTGTTAACACGCTCACCCCGGTGGTCGATTTCTTTGCCTTTGGGGAAGAGGTCTGGCTGGGTGAAGACCCAGTTGCCAAACTGGGCGACCTGATCCGCGCGATGGGCTAAAGTCCAGAGCAGAAATCGGTAAATCTGGATCACCTGACGCTGCCTGAAATCGGAGATTTCAACGCGCCAGGTGATGCTTTTGATGCAAGTTGAACCGATTCCGCTCTACAAAAACACGCGTTCGATAAACCAGTACACCCCCACCATCGCTATCACCGCAGAGGCGGGCATGGCGATCCGAGTGCGATACCAGGGCTGATTTCGGAACCACAGGCCAACCGCCAGGAAGGCGATGGCGATCACCGCCAGTTGACCGAATTCGACCCCAACGTTGAACCCGATCAGGGCCGGGATGAACTGCCCTTGCGGCAGTCCGAAATCGCCCAGAACGCTGGCAAATCCCAGCCCGTGCAACAGACCAAACCCGAAGATCACAAAAGGCCGCCAACGATTCAGCGCATCCGTAAACAGGTTTTCAACCGCGACAAAGGCGATGGAGGCGGCGATCAGCGGCTCCACAATGCTGCCGGGCACCGTGACCCATCCCAGCGCACCAAGCGCCAGCGTGACAGTATGCGCAAGCGTGAAGGACGTCACCTGCCACAACAGTGGCCGCAAATGTGTGCTGAGGAAGAACAGCGCAAGCACGAACAGGATATGGTCCAGCCCCTTGGGCAGGATGTGGTCAAAACCCACCGGGATGTAAGACACAAACACCTGCCATCCGTTTTGCGCCGCGCCACCGCCCAGCGGGATTTCGGGAGAGGTTTCGCCGCCGTTCAGGAACCCGGTAAACGGCTCCTCCACCCCGTTCTGGCGCAGCACAATGGCCCCGGCCCCAACCGGCCAGCCAAAGGTCATGCTGCGAGCGGTGGGCGGCACCGCGCCGGTGAAGGTCAGGAAACTGTCGCGGGGCAGTTCGATATCCCCCACCGGAGCGATCTCGACCTTGTCATAAGCCATGACAACCGGCCCGCCGGCGTCGATCTTCAGCTGTTCCGCCCAGCCATTTGCGAAATCCTCGACCAGCGGCAGGATCGTGTCAGGTTGCATGGCACGCAACTGGTCATACCAATCGGCGGCGGATGACGTGTTTGTGTTCACCAGTCCATCGAGGTTGATACCGGCCACAAACGCCTCGATGTTCAGGCGCAGTTCCAGGGTCATCTGCCCGTTTTCTATGGTGAAATTGCCGATGGTCGGGCTGACCTCATGGGCCTGCGCAGACAATGCAGCCAGCATTATGCACAGGCTTGACAGAAGCGCCGCAAACGCCAGCCTTACTCGAGTCAGATCGGAGATGCCCCAGATGCGTTTGCCCCTTTGTGCCGTTGCCATGATCGGTGTCCTTTCCGCCCCGCTGGAGGCGCATGAATTCTGGCTCGACCCGACCCGCTATATGGTGGACCCCGGTGCCCCGCTGATTGCGAATATCCGAAACGGGGAGAATTTCAAGGGACGCGCCCTGCCCTATCTGGAAGTCGACATCGCCCGGTTTGATTTGATCATCGGGGATGTGTCCATGCCGGTGGAGGGTCGATTGGGGGACATTCCCGCGCTGGAACAGCCCGCACGGGAAGACGGTCTGGTGGTGATTGTGCATCAGACGACGCCCAGCCTGCTGACCTATCGTGGGTGGGAGAAGTTTCAGAAATTCGCGGATCACAAGGATTTTCCGGGGCTGCGGGAACGCCATGATGCACGTGGCCTGCCAGTGGACAAGTTCAAGGAAAGCTATACCCGCTACGCCAAGGCTCTGGTGGGCGTGGGCGGAAGCGCGGGTCAGGACCGCGAAACGGGGATGGAGACAGAGTTTGTCGCGATCGACAATCCTTACCTCGGGACGCCGGAAACGCTGCGGTTCCGCTTGCTCTATCAACAGGCGCCCCGGGTGGACGCACAAGTAGAGGTGTTTGATCGCGCGCCTGACGGGACGGTGAGCATTCACCTTTACCGCACAAACGACGCCGGAGAGGTCGAGATCCCCGTCATTTCCGGCCACAACTACCTGCTGGACAGTGTGGTCCTGCGCGAAATGCCCGATGGATCCGATGCAGTTTGGGAAACGCTGTGGGCGGCGATGACGTTTGCTGTGCCCTGATCGTAGCTTGCACACCGAGCGCATTCCGGCCAGATAGCGCACATGACACAAGCAACCATTCTTTGCGTGGGCAGCGTTCTGTGGGACGTGATCGGGCGGTCGGCTAGCCATATGCGGCAAGGCTCGGACGTGCCGGGGCGCATCACGCGGCTGCCGGGTGGCGTTGCGCTCAATATCGCGATGACGCTGGCGCGGTTTGGCATGCGGCCTACCCTGCTCAGCGCCGTGGGACAGGACGCGGAAGGCGCGGAACTGGTCGCGGCCTGTGAACGGTTGGGGCTGGATGTCAGCCACCTCTACCGGTCCGAGGATTTGCCGACCGACCGCTACATGGCGGTTGAGGGCGCAAATGGCTTGATCGCGGCGATTGCCGACGCGCACTCACTAGAGGCGGCGGGTGACAAAATCCTGCGCCCGGTGCTGGAGGGTCCGCTGGGGAGCGTGGTTGCACCTTATGCTGGACCGATGGCGCTGGACGGCAATCTGACAGTCGAATTGCTGGAAACCATCGCGCGGTCTGACGCCTTCGCTGCGGCAGACTTGCGCGTCGCCCCGGCCTCCCCTGGCAAAGCGGAACGGTTGCTGCCTTTCCTGACCCATGGGCGCGGCACGCTATATGTGAACCTCGAAGAGGCCGGGCGGCTGTGTCAGACACAGTTCGACACGGCGGCGCAGGCTGCGGCGGCGTTGTTGGAGAAAGGCGCGGAACGGGCGCTGGTCACCGATGGAGGCAACCCGTCGGCCGATGGCACGCGCGATGGAGTGATCAGCGCCACCCCACCCGAGGTGCTGGTAACCCGTGTCACCGGCGCAGGCGACACCTTCATGGCAGCTCATATCGCGGCGGAGGCGCGCGGCAGTGATCGCGCCACCGCTTTGAACGCTGCGCTGGACGCTGCAGCGGCTTATGTATCCGGAGAAACCCCGCTGTGATCGACATTCACTACGCCCCCGAAGTTACTGATGCGAAATCGGAAAACCGTCCGATTGTGGCGCTGGAAAGCACCATCATCACCCACGGGATGCCCTATCCGCAAAACGCCGAGACCGCGCGTTTGGTCGAGGCCGACATTAGGGGTGCCGGGGCCACGCCCGCAACCATTGCCGTTCTGGACGGGACATTGCATGTGGGCCTGACCGATGCGCAGTTGGAACAACTGGCACAGGCGAAAAACGTCGCGAAACTGTCCCGTGCGGACCTTGCCGTCTGCATCGCACGCGGAGGCACGGGATCAACCACGGTGGCGGCAACGATGATTGCAGCGCATCTGGCCGGGATCAGCGTTTTTGCAACGGGCGGGATTGGTGGCGTTCACAAAGGGGCCGAAACCAGCTTTGACATCTCCGCCGACCTGCAGGAACTGGCCCAGACTCCGGTCACGGTGGTGGCTGCCGGGGCGAAGGCGATCCTGGACGTTGAAAAGACGTTGGAAGTGCTGGAAACCAACGGCGTTCCCGTGATTGCATATGGGCAGGACAGTTTCCCGGCCTTCTGGTCCGCGACCTCCCCCCTGAACGCACCTTTGCGGCTGGACGAGGCGGCAGATATTGCGCGCGCGCACCTGGCCCGCGCCGAGCTGGGCCTGCCCGGCGGTCAGTTGATCGCGAATCCGATCCCGGGAGCAGACGAAATTCCGGCCCAGGATTTGGCCCCTGTCATCGCTGCGGCACAAGCCGAAGCGGACGCAAACGGCGTGACGGGCAAGGATGTGACCCCCTTCCTGCTGCAACGCATTTTCGAGGCAACCGAGGGCCGGTCGCTGACCGCCAACATCGCGCTGGTCCGAAACAATGCCCGGCTGGCTGCTGAAATTGCACGCGCTTTGACCGAAATTTCCACCTGACTGCTTCTTGAACGTGCAGCGCCATTGTAGCCCCCTGCCAAAACGCCTATTTCTCGCCCGGGGATCAAAGGATCAATGACGACACCATTTGACGAACATCGACGGCGACCAGGGCTGTTTGCCAGGCTAAGGGCCTCTTTCCTGACCGGGATCGTGGTGATCGCGCCGGTTGGGCTGACCATCTGGCTGATCTGGACCGTCACGGGCTGGATTGACGGGTTTGTGTTGCCTTTGGTGCCGTCATGGTTCCGGCCTGAGCAATACATCGGCATCAGCGTGGACCTACGCGGCGTGGGGGTCGTGTTCTTCCTCCTGTTCACGACGCTGATTGGTTGGATCGCGAAGGGTCTGATCGGTCGGTCGCTGATCCACTTTGCCGAGGGGCTGGTGGATCGGATGCCGGTGGTCCGGTCAATCTATTCCGGGATCAAGCAGATTTCCGAAACCGTGTTTGCGCAATCGGAGCGGTCGTTCGAAAAAGCCTGCCTGATCCAGTATCCGCGCCGGGGTATCTGGGCCATTGGTTTCATTTCGACCGTGGCCAAAGGCGAAGTGTCAGAGCGCGCCGAAACGGGTGGCAAGCTGCTGAGTATCTTTGTGCCGACCACACCCAACCCGACCTCGGGCTTCCTGTTGTTCTTTCCGGAAGAGGACGTAATCGAGCTGGACATGAGCGTTGAGGATGCGGCCAAGCTGGTGATTTCTGCCGGGCTGGTCTACCCGAACGGCAAAGAGACGGACGAAGACCGGTACGGTTAAGGCGAAAGCCGCAGTTTACCGATCAACTGTACATTTCGCTCAGATCAACCGTACCTCTTTCCCCCAAATCGCCCTTATGCGCATTCAAAAACCGGTCCGCCGCCGCATGGCCCGCATCGCGCAGCCGATGGATCAGGCGCGGGGTGGCCATCAGTTTGGACGTGGCCGACAGCTGGGTCATCACGTCGTCGTCGGCGATCATGTGCACCAGTACCTGGCTCATGGACCCGCGTTCCAGTTTGCCTTCATCCAATAGCCGCCCAACAAAAGCGATAGCACGCAACTCGCGCAACAGGGACGAGTTGAAGCTGATCTCGTTCACCCGGTTCTGAATCTGCTGCGGGGTTTTCGGCACCTCGTCCCGTTCCAGTGGGTTGATGTTCACGATCACCACATCGTCCGGCAACCCTTTGTTGAACAACGGAAACAGCGCCGGGTTTCCGGTGTAACCGCCGTCCCAATAGGCCTCGCGCCGACCGGTTTCAGGATCATCGATCTCGATCGCCTGAAAGATCTCGGGCAGGCAGGCAGAGGCGAGGATGGTGTCGGTCGTAATCTCGTCGCCTTCGAACACACGCACCTTGCCTGTCCGTACCCGCGTGGCCCCGACAAACAGCTTGGGTCCCTCGTCCACGCAGATCGCGTGGAAATCGAACGCATCCACCACCGGACGCAGCGGGTTGCGATAGAACGGGCCGTAATTGTAGGGCGACACCAGCCGTGACCAGGTTTCGACCGGCGACATTGGCATCATCTCAATCGCGGACTGCATGACGTGACCGGCGTCAAAGGGCAACATCCAGGCGGACAAGCGCATATCCCCGACACCGCCAACGCGATTCCACAAATCCTCCAGCGCCTGACGCGCGCCATCACGCCCGTTCTTCACCATGCCGGACTTGAACGCCGCACCATTCAGCGCGCCCGCTGAGGTGCCGGTGATCCCGGCCACCTCGATGTCAGGATCATCCAGCAGCCGGTTCAGCACGCCCCAGGTGAACGCGCCATGCGCGCCGCCACCCTGTAAGGCCAGATTGATATGTCGGGTCATCCTAGCCTCCAAATGGGTTAGAGCGCGGTCCAGCCCCCATCGACGCTGATCGTGGTGCCAGTGATCTGCGCAGCGGCGTCGGAACACAGGAACACGGTTGTGCCGCCAATCTGTTCCACGGTCGCAAATTCGCGGGACGGCTGACGTTCCAGCATCACCTCGCGCACCACGGTGTCGCGGTCCATGTTGTGCGTTTTCATCTGGTCGGGGATCTGCGCCTCTACCAGCGGGGTCAGGACATAGCCCGGGCAAATCGCATTGGCGGTGATCGGCTCTTCTGCCGTTTCCAAAGCGGTCGTTTTGCTGAGCCCCACGACTCCATGTTTCGCTGCGATATAGGCAGATTTGTAAGGAGAGGCCGTCAACCCATGGGCTGAGGCGATATTGACCACCCGGCCCCACCCCGCCGCGCGCATCTTTGGCAACGCGGCTGCGGTCGTGTGAAAGGCAGAGCTGAGGTTGATCGCGATGATCGCGTCCCACTTGTCGACGGGAAATTCGTCAATCGGGGCCACGTGCTGAATGCCCGCATTGTTCACCAGAATGTCACAGGCCCCGGCCTGAGCGATCAGATCGCGACATTCGTCCCCCTTTGACATGTCAGCGCGGATGTAGCGGACGTTGACTCCGGTTTCCTCGGCAAGGCTGGCGGCCAGTGCGTGATCCTCGTCCCGGTCCGTGAACGAATTCAACACAACGTCCGCCCCGGCCCGCGCCAGTTCGCGCGCCACCCCCAGACCGATCCCGGAATTCGACCCGGTAACAACAGCAGTTTTTCCCGACAACGACATAGTGATCTTCCTTATTTGGCTTCGATGTCACCCTGCCATGCTGCACCTGCAAAGAAAATGGGCAATGGGCCACTCGCACCTCAATCGGCGGGCTGTTACAAAACTGTTGGCAACGACATATTTGTTAGCTCAGAGCGCAAGAACAGATTCCGAGGCACATTACATGACCCAAGACACAGATCCCGGCATGGATTGGTTGGCGGCAGAACTGGCCGACACGCTGGACGAAGACTACGAGCTGGAGATTTCCGAACCGGCGCTGTCGATGGAAATTCGGCGGATTTACAAACAAGCGCATCCGCCCTCGCTGGAGCGCAAGGATTATTTCATCAAGCTACTGCATCTGCAATCAGAACTGATCAAATTGCAGGATTGGGTGCAGCATACAGGCGAGAAGATCGTCGTGATCTTTGAAGGGCGCGACAGTGCCGGGAAAGGCGGTGTGATCAAGCGGATCACGCAGCGGCTGAACCCGCGCGTCGTGCGTGTGGTGGCGCTGCCCGCGCCATCGGATCGCGAAAAGTCGCAGTGGTATTTCCAACGCTTTGTGCCGCATCTGCCAGCGGGCGGTGAAATCGTTCTGTTCGACCGGTCCTGGTACAACCGTGCGGGGGTCGAACGGGTCATGGGTTTTGCTGATGACGACCAGGTGGAACAGTTCATGCAGGACGTTCCGGAATTTGAACGCATGATCGTGCGCTCTGGCGTCCGGCTGATCAAATACTGGTTCTCGATCACCGACGAAGAACAGCAGATGCGATTCCTCATGCGCATCCACGATCCACTGAAACAGTGGAAGCTGAGCCCGATGGACCTGCAAAGCCGCGTGCGGTGGGAGGATTATACCGTCGCCAAGGAAGAGATGTTCGCGCGCACCAATATTCCCGAGGCGCCGTGGTACATTGTCGAAGGCAACGACAAGAAACGCGCGCGCCTGAATTGCATCGACCATCTTTTGGGCATGATCCCCTATGGGCCGGTCCCGCACGAGGATGTGATTCTGCCGGAACGGGTGCACAATTCCGACTATGAACGGCAGGTGCTGCCCTCGGAACTATACGTGCCCAGCAAGTATTGACCTTGGGGTGCGTGCTTGCACGCACCACACCGTTTCCTGCGACGCTCGGCCTCACCGTGCCAAATACGAACCGCACAAAAAAAACGCTGGCACAAGGCCAGCGTTAAGTTATTGAGGCAGGTTTCATACAGGCAAGAAACCTATCGAGCAGTGAAGTCTTTATAATCAATTACTTCCTGTTATCCAAGCTTAAAGTTTGAAAACCCCTGAAAGCCCGGATAGCCTTTGGACCAAGAAAATAAGGGCAGAGCGGGATTGTTGCCAAAATGGGATCTGAATTTTTCCAGTTTCGGCGCGTCTGCGTCGGCGTATTTGCAGCGATTCTAGGCCTGTATGCCCCGGATGCCCGGGCAGAGCACGCCATCGCTATGTATGGGGACCCGGCCCTGCCACCGGATTTTGTGTCTCTCCCTTACGTGAACCCGGACGCCCCTAAGGGCGGTCAGGCGGTTTTCGGCAACACTGGCGGCTTTGACAGCCTCAATCCATTTGTCCGTCGCGGCACAGTTCCGTGGCAATTGCGGTTCTGGGCGTATGAAAGCCTGATGGCGCGATCTTGGGATGAACCGTTTACGTTGTACGGGCTTTTGGCCGAATCGGTTGAGACCGCGCCAGACCGATCCTGGGTTGAGTATACGCTCCGGGAAGAGGCCCGATTCTCTGACGGCAGCCCGGTCACGGTCGAGGATGTGATCTGGTCCTACGAAACCTTGGGCACCATTGGGCATCTGCGATATCGGGGGCTGTGGTCGCGGATTGAGAGCATTGAACAGACCGGCCCGCGCGGCATTCGGATCACTTTCAACGAGGCCAACCGCGAACGGGCGCTGATCGCAGGAATGCGTCCGATCCTGAAAAAGGCGCAGGGGGAGGGAAAGGATTTCACCGCATCCGGCCTCAGCGAGGCACCGATTGGGTCGTCTGCTTATGTGATTAGCG
>JBFOMB010000194.1:0-2455 GCA_040830545.1 Paracoccaceae bacterium
CGCTGCAACCATGCCGCCAGTGCAGCTTTCAGCGGTGGCGATCATCACCCCGCGCGCTTTGGCATGATCCAGAAGCTCGGCGACGGTCACAGGCCCAGAACTCCGTGCGAGATACCGGCCAGGATCAACACGCCGATCCCAGCAAATGCGCCTGCAATCACATCGTCCAGCATCACGCCCAACGCGTCATTGCGGCGGTCGGCCCAGCCGACGGGGCCGGGTTTGGTGATGTCGAACAGGCGGAACAGGATGAACCCGGCAACCCAGCCGGGCCACAGCGCCGTGATCTCGATCCCATGTGCCCAGGACGGGTATGAGATCGCCCACAAAGCGATGAACTGCCCTGCGACTTCGTCAATCACGATTTCGGAGGGGTCGTGGTTGTCTTGCCCCGCAGTCATCACACGCGTGGCCCAAAGCCCGGCGACAAAAACCGCGATTGTGGCGATCACCAGCAACGGGAACCCACCTAGTGTATGCAGGACCCAGACCAATGGCAGCGCCGCCAGAGATCCCCAAGTGCCCGGTGCCGGGCGCAGATAACCGACGCCGCAAACGGTTCCGATCAGGCGCGCGGCGTTCATGACTTTACCAGACAGGCTGTGGACAAAGAGGCGATGCCTTCGCTGCGACCGGTGAACCCGAGGCGTTCTGACGTGGTCGCCTTGACCGAGACCTGATCGGCCCGTAGTCCCATGATCCGAGCCATCTCATCCCTCATCGCCGACGCGTGCGGACCGATCTTTGGGTATTCGCAGACCAGAGTGCAGTCGACATTCGAAATCCGGTACCCCATCTTTTCGGCCAGCTCGACTGCATGGCGCAGAAAAATCTCGCTGGATGCACCCTTCCATTGTGGGTCCGAGGGCGGGAAATGCTGGCCGATATCCCCTTGCGCCAATGCGCCGTAGATGGCGTCCGTGACCGCGTGCATCCCGACATCGGCGTCGGAGTGTCCCTGAAGCCCGCGATCATGCGGTATCTTCACGCCGCACAGGATCACGTGATCCCCATCACCGAACCGATGCACGTCGTACCCGTTGCCCAGCCTTACATCCATGTCTTTTCCCAATATGCGTTCCGCCCGGGCAAAATCCTCGGGCCGTGTGATTTTGATGTTATCCGGGTCGCCCGGCACAATGGCCACGGCCAGTCCTGCTGCGCGGACAACTTCGACATCGTCCGCTGCGCCTCCGGGGTGGGTCGCGTGGGCCGACACGATGTCATCATAATGAAAACCCTGCGGAGTTTGTGCCGCAAACAGTCCGCTGCGGTCCTGTGTTCCGGTCACCACGGTGCCATCACCGGTCCAGAGCGCGTCCGTCAACGCCAGCCCCGGCGCAGCAGCGGGGTGAGTTTGAAGTGCGTCCAGAACCTGTTGAACAGTTTGCAGGTTTACACATGGTCGGGCGATATCGTGGATCAGAACATGCTGCACTTGATGGGGTGTCAACGCTGACAGCCCATTGCGCACGGATCCGGCCCGGTCGCTGCCGCCTGTGGTCAGGATCAGATCAGTGCCCGAGAATTCATCCCATGCATCCGGGTCATTCTCGGACAACACAAGCACGATATGATCAACAACGCCTCGGAACCTGTTGATGGTCCAGTCGGCCACGCGGCGTCCTGCAAGTGGCCGCCACTGCTTTGGAATCCCGCCACCGGCACGTAACCCACGTCCTGCGGCGACGATGATGGCTGCGGTGGTCATGGGGGTGTGGTCTCCGGTCGTTTGAGCCTTTGTTTAGGGCGCGGTGAATGCAGAGGCAATCACCCGTGTCCAACTGCTTAAAAATTAAGCACCTGATGATTTAGCAGGCTTTTTTGCCTTTGATTTGTTGTTCCTAAGACCTCAATTCGATATCACGCCAGCAACTGCCCAAGGATTAAGCACGTTGACTCTGCGACTCGCTGACAAAGACCTGAACCCGCCGGTCATGCTGGCCCCGATGGCCGGAATCACCGACCGGCCATTCCGTGATCTGGTGATGCGTTTCGGCGCCGGAATGGTGGTCAGCGAAATGGTCGCCAGTCAGGAAATGGTGCAGGCTAAGCCTGGTGTGAGAGAACGCGCTGAGCGGTCGGCTGATGTTGAAAACCCCGCCGTTCAACTAGCGGGCCGTGAGGCGCAATGGATGGCCGAAGCTGCACGGCAGGTCGCGGACCGCGGGGCACGGGTGATCGACATCAACATGGGGTGCCCGGCCAAGAAGGTGACGAACGGATTTTCCGGTTCGGCCCTGTTGAAGACACCAGACCATGCACTTTCCCTGATCGAAGCGGTTGTTTCTGCGGTAGAAGTTCCCGTCACGCTGAAGACCCGGTTGGGGTGGGATGACAGCCTTCTGAACGCGCCAGACGTCGCGCGGAGGGCGCAGAACGCGGGCATTCAACTGGTCACGATCCACGGGCGCACACGCTGTCAGTTTTACAAAGGCAGCGCTGACTGGCAGGC
>JBFOMB010000195.1:0-3773 GCA_040830545.1 Paracoccaceae bacterium
CAACGCGTTTGACCCGCGCATGGGTGAGATCGCCGCGCCGTTCTTCAGCGATGGCTGGATTGATGCAGGCGTGAAACCGGGCAAGGCACCGGGGGCCTTTGCGCACCCAACTGTCACGGCGGTGCATCCCTACATCATGCTGAACTATCTGGGCAAACCGCGTGACGTGATGACCCTGGCGCACGAACTGGGCCACGGGGTTCATCAGGTTCTGGCCGCAGGTCAGGGCGAAATGTTGTCCTCAACCCCACTGACCCTGGCCGAAACCGCGTCGGTGTTTGGTGAAATGCTGACCTTCCGCAAGATGCTGGATGGCACCACCGACCAGGCGCAGCGCAAGGTGCTGCTGGCAGGCAAGGTCGAAGACATGATCAACACGGTCGTGCGCCAGATCGCGTTTTACGATTTCGAGTGCAAGCTGCACGAGGCGCGCCGCGCGGGCGAGCTGACACCCGAAGACATCGGCGCATTGTGGATGAGCGTTCAGGGCGAAAGCCTGGGCCCCGCATTCGAGTTCATGGACGGCTACGATAGCTTCTGGGACTATATCCCGCATTTCGTGCACTCGCCCTTCTATGTCTACGCCTATGCGTTTGGTGACGGGTTGGTGAACGCGCTCTACTCGGTTTACGCAGATGGGAAAGACGGGTTCGAGGACCTGTATTTCGACATGCTCAAGGCTGGCGGGTCGATGCATCACAAGGAACTGTTGGCACCCTTCGGACTGGACGCGTCGGACCCGGCGTTCTGGGACAAGGGGCTGAGCATGATTTCCGGCTTCATCGATGAACTGGAAGCGATGGAGGCATGAGCCTGACCCATCGTCCCATCGCGCCGGATCAGATGGAGCTGGTCGCCGGGGTCGAAGTTGCGCCGGAGCAGCTGAAATTCTCAGGTTCTGTAGAAGAGGCTTTTGAAGCGGCAGAGGAGGACGTGGATTTTCACGGGCTCTTTCTGGATGACGTGCCGGTCGGTTTCTACAAGATCGACCATCGCTATCAACGTACCCTGCCCGACCCTGTTGCGCCCGGCACCGCGCGGATGGGGCTGCGGGCGTTCATGATAGATCGCAGACAGCAGGGTCAGGGCATCGCCACGCGGGCCGTGCTGGGCATGCGCGACTATCTGAAACCACTCTACCCAGGCTATGATGCGTTGTGGCTGACCGTGAACCTGGCCAACCCCGCCGCCATTCGCTGTTATGCCAAGGGCGGGTTCGCGGATACTGGCGACCTGCACTATGGCGGATCGGCCGGCCCTCAGCATATCATGCGGTTGAGTTTCGAATAAGGCGTGACGGGGGTCCACAGATGCAACGGCGCAGTTTTCTGGCGGGCAGTGTGGCGATGATGGGTATGGGAACGGCGCAGGCCGCGCCAAGTGGCATGATCGTCCCGGCAGAGGATGTGAAACACGCCTGCACGTTCATGCAATGGCCGGTCAGTCGCGACGCCTACCCCGGTCGCGGGCAATTGCGAAAAACCCAGGCTACAATTGCCGAGATCGCCAACACGATTGCAGACTTCGAACCGGTCATCATGCTGGCCGATGCGCAGTATCACGAGGCCATCCGCTCGCAACTGAGCAGCAAGGTCGAGCTGTGGAATGTGCCCACCGATGATCTGTGGTGCCGGGACAGCGGGCCACTGTTCCTGTCAAACGGGCGCGGGAAGCTGGCGGTCTCCCACATCCAGTTCAACGGTTGGGGCGATCGGGCCTCTTACCAGCATGACGGGCGCGTGGCCGAACGGGTCGCGGACCGGCTGGGGCTGGACCTGATACCCAGCGGGCTAAGGGGCGAACCGGGGGGTGTGGAACAGGACGGGCATGGGCTGCTGATCGCGCATGCCAGTTCCTGGGTGAACCCCAACCGCAATCCGGGGCTGTCGCAAGCCGAAATCGGGCAGCGCCTGTGCCGGGCCTATGGGGCGGACAGGATCGTCTGGTCGGATGGTGTCGCCGGGCAGGATGTCACAGACTATCATATTGACGGGCTGGCGCGGTTCACGAAGCGCAATGAAGTGCTAATCAACCTGCCCCAGCGCCCCAAACGGTCTGATGATTTTCACATGGCAGCATTGGACACCTATGACGCGCTGGTTGCGGCGGGGATCAAGGTCAATGAAATCGCCGACCCGCAGCGTACCCGCGTGAAGCGGTGGGATTTCGTAGCGGCTTACGTCAATTACTATGTCTGCAACGGCGGCGTGTTGGCATCGCATTTCGGCGACCCGGGCACGGATCAGGCGGCAGCGAACGCCCTTGCCCGCCATTACCCGGGGCGCGAGGTTGTGATGCTGAACACGGATGCCTTGGGCAAGCTGGGCGGCGGCATTCACTGCGCAACCCAACAGATGCCCGCCACCTGATCATGGGCTGGCTGGGGGACCTGAGGCTCTGGCTGCATATCCGCCTGCCAGGCAACCAACCCAAGGGTGAGGACTGTCGATTCTCCGAACAGGTGAAACTGACCTTTGCTGGAACGCGCATCTATGAAGGTGCCGTATCGTCCGCGGATCAGGCGGCGCGCAACGGCAGCCGCATGTTTGTGCCGGACATCCCTTATCACGGCTGGGTGTTTGACTGGCAGGGCACGCGGTACGCGGTTCAACAGCGGGATGAGGCCAAACGATATCGGTTTCGCGACAGCCAGACCTGTCCGGGTTGGGTTGATCCCAGTGATCTGTCGTCGGTCTGGCTGCTGGGCGGCGTTCACAAATGCCGTCCTTCGGACAACGCGGGTGCGCGGTCATGAAACTGGTCACGGACGTGCATTACTTTGGTGAGAAACGCGCGGCAGCCGCAGGTTTGCTGTTCGAGGACTGGACGTCACCCACCCCAGCCGCTCAAGTGACCAATCTGATGGACCAAGTGGCGGATTATCGACCGGGGCGTTTTTTCGAACGGGAATTGCCCTGCCTGATGGGCCTACTGGGAACACTGGAGCAGATGCCGGACCTGATCATCGTTGACGGTCACGCGGTGCTGGACGATCAGGGCACGCCGGGGCTGGGCACACATCTGTATCATGCGCTCGGCTCCACAACCCCGGTGATCGGCGTGGCCAAAGCCGCCTTTGCCACCGCGCCGCCCGAGGCTGCCGTACTGCGCGGCGGCAGTCAGCGCGCCCTGTTCGTGACAGCTTGCGGGGTCGATCCGGCCACTGCGCGGGGCTGGATCAGCTCAATGCATGGCCCCCACCGGCTGCCCACCCTGATCAGCGCGGTTGACCGGCTGGCTCGGGATCGCGCAAAGAACGCGTCATGCTGATCCTCGACAACATACTGACCGACCGTGGCTCCAAATACGCGGTGTCTGGCGGTCCGTGCCGTACTGACGAGGACGCCAAAGCGTTCATCAAGGAACTGACACGAAAGAAGAAATTCGCCAAGGCCACGCATAACACGTGGGGGTTTCTGAGCGCAGATGGACCGATGAAAAACGACGACGGGGAAAGCGGTGCGGGCAATGTGATCCTGCGCATGTTGGAACGCGAAGGCGTGCAGGATCACATCGTTTTTGTCAACCGCTGGTATGGGGGCAAGCATCTGGGCGGTGACCGGTTCCGCCATGTGCAGACGGCGGTGCGACAGTATCTGGATGCGGCGGGGTTGGGGAACTGACCCGGGGTAAAATACGCGACTTTCATTTAGTGTCTTTCTACCCCCCCCCGCTTAATTCCCCTCGCCACCGCAATGCGCCGTCCCCGTCCTGCCTGCCTTTCCCAACACACTTCACCCCTCGGCGGCGCGCTCCGCGGGGACTCTGGAGGG
>JBFOMB010000196.1:0-27143 GCA_040830545.1 Paracoccaceae bacterium
CGTCTATTGCGAAATCCACCCGTACCAGTCCGTCACCATGGACATGGTGCGCACCATGGCGCCCAAGGCGATCATTTTCTCCGGCGGCCCCGACAGTGTCACCCGCGAAGGAAGCCCGCGCGCCCCGCAAGAGATTTTCGACTACGGCGTGCCCATCCTTGGCATCTGCTACGGCCAGCAGGTGATGATGACCCAGCTGGGCGGTCAGGTCGATGGCGGCAAAATCTCCGGCGGCGGCGGCACAGCAGAGTTTGGCCGTGCCCATGTCACGCCCCAGGGACAGCTCGACATTCTCGACGGCTGGTTCACAGATGGCGACGAACAGGTCTGGATGTCCCACGGCGACCATGTCAGCCGCCTCGCCCCGGGGTTTGAGGTTTACGGCACCTCCCCCAACGCGCCTTACGCGATCACTGCTGATACAACACGCCATTTCTACGCAGTGCAATTCCACCCCGAGGTGCATCACACCCCGCGCGGCGCAAAGCTCTACGAAAACTTCGTCCGCCTCGCCGGCTTCACCGGCGACTGGACCATGGCGGGCTACCGCGATCAGGCGGTCCAGCAAATCCGCGAACAGGTCGGCGACAAGAAGGTCATCTGCGCCCTCTCCGGCGGCGTCGACAGCTCTGTCGCTGCAGCGCTCATTCACGAGGCCATCGGCGATCAACTCACCTGCGTCTTTGTCGACCACGGCCTGTTGCGTAAGGACGAGGCGACCGAGGTCGTCGGCATGTTCCGCGACCACATGAACCTGCAGGTCATCCACGCTAACGAATCCGACCTCTTCCTTGGCGAACTTGACGGCCAATCCGACCCGGAAACCAAGCGCAAGATTATCGGACGCCTCTTCATCGACGTGTTCCAGAAGTACGCGAATGAGATCGACGGCGCGGAGTTCCTCGCCCAGGGCACGCTTTACCCCGACGTGATCGAAAGCGTCAGCTTCTCGGGCGGGCCCTCGGTCACGATCAAATCCCACCACAATGTGGGCGGCCTGCCGGAAAAGATGGGCCTGAAACTGGTCGAACCCCTGCGCGAACTGTTCAAGGACGAGGTCCGCGCCCTGGGTCGCGAACTGGGCCTGCCTGCCAACTTCATCGGTCGCCACCCCTTCCCGGGCCCCGGCCTCGCCATCCGCTGCCCCGGCGAAATCACGCGGGCCAAGCTCGACATCCTGCGCGAGGCGGATGCGGTCTATATCGACCAGATCCGCAAACACGGGCTTTATGACGACATCTGGCAGGCTTTTGTCGCGATCCTGCCCGTTCGCACGGTAGGCGTCATGGGTGACGGGCGCACTTATGACTACGCCTGCGCCCTGCGCGCGGTCACGTCGGTCGACGGGATGACGGCAGACTATTACCCGTTCTCCCACGATTTCCTCAGCGAAACCGCCACGCGCATCATCAACGAAGTCCCCGGCATCAACCGCGTGACCTACGATATCACCTCGAAACCTCCGGGCACGATTGAGTGGGAGTGATCCGGGCTGCGCTGGTTCTGGCCCTGTCGGTTGTCCTCCTCTCCGCATGCAGGCTCATATCACAGGAAGATGTCAGACTTCTGATCCCTACCGGGTTTCAAGTCGAAGTCTTGTATGACGAAGAGTTTCACGTCGGCGCATGCTGGCTTGCAAGTTACCGGGTCAGTCCGACGGGAGATTTAACTCAGAGCCAGTACAAGATGGCTCCGGGAACAATCGGAGAAATCCTTTACCGCGAATGGGAGCCGAACACACGCCTGTTCAGCGACAGTTTCCTCCGTTGCTTCGAGGAACATGAATCGCGCATTGGGAAGCCCGCGCGGCAAGGGGAACGTTGGTCTGGACGACTGCCGTCGGCGAATACCGCGGTGACGACCTGATCGTGTGGTATGACACATCCACACACCGGTTGGCGATCTTCGTCCTCGCGAGATAGAGGTCCAGACCTGTGGCGGGTTTGGACACCGCGGGCGGCCACATGCAACACGCGGTCTCGGGCTCGCCAAGGAATTCAAGGCTTCATCAACGATCAGAGTTGATACATCGCGAAGCGGCACGGATCAGCGACACGACAGCGCTCCGTTGTCCACGTGTGCCGACGCCTCAGTACAACCCACCCGAGGTCACCGTACCAAAGCTCGCCTTCGGACCAATGACAGCAGTCTCACCAGTGGACGTTGTGACCTGACGGCCTGAGCTTTCGACTTCTTCAAACAACGGTAGGTCCGATCCGATGCCAAAGCCACCGTCATAGGCGATGCCGAAAATCGGTTCTTCACCGTCGCGGAAGTATTCAGCCACCACATAGTCACCGGATGCATTGTCGTTCAGCCGTGCGCCCGTGTAGCGGTCGATCTTGATGAAATGCCCACCTGGAGGCAGGTCGAACGGACCACCACCGTATTTCTCCACCGCCTTGGTCATGAACTTCTGGAACACAGGGCCACACATGCCGCCTCCCGAGGCACCGCGGCCCAGCGGACGCGGGCGGTCATAACCGATGTAACACCCGGCTGCGATGTTGGAGGTGAAGCCAACAAACCACACGTCGCGCGCATCGTTTGTCGTCCCGGTCTTACCCGCCGTCGGCACGGGCAGGTTCACCGCACCGCTGGCCGTGCCGCGATCCACAACGCCGCGCATCATCGAGGTCAGCTGATAGGCCGTAATCGGGTCCATCACCTGCGACCGGTTTGACCGCAACGTGGGTGCCTCGCCCGGGGCCAACGCGAAGCTACCGCAATCGACGCATTCCCGTTCGTCCTGCTTGTAGATCGTACGGCCATAGCGGTCCTGGATACGGTCCACCAGTGATGGGCGCACACGTTCGCCACCATTGGCAAACATCGAATAGGCCGCCACCATCTTGTACAGCGTGGTTTCCTGACTGCCGAGCGAGTTGGCCAGAAACTCTCCCATCCGATCATAGACACCGAACCGTTCAGCGTAGCCTGCAACAACCGGCATCCCGACCTCTTGTGCCAGGCGGATGGTCATCAGGTTCCGCGACCGTTCGATGCCCGTGCGCAGGGGTGTTGGCCCGTAGAATTTGTTCGACGCGTTCTTAGGCCGCCACAGGCCCTGGGGCGTGTCGATCTCAATCGGGGCGTCGACGACAATAGTCGCAGGCGAATACCCACTGTCCAAAGCCGCCGCATAGACAAACGGCTTGAAGCTGGAGCCGGGTTGCCGCTGCGCCTGTGTCGAGCGGTTGAAGACCGAATGCTGATAAGAGAACCCGCCCTGCATCGCCAGAACGCGGCCCGAGTTAACGTCCATTGCGACAAAGCCGCCCTGCACCTCGGGCACCTGCCGCAGGGACCAGCCACCTTCGTCGGTGGCGCGCACATGTACGATGTCGCCGGGTTTGAAGTTGTCGAAGAAATTGCCCTTCATCCATTTGATGTCGGAACGCGGCACGGTGCCATCCGCCGGGCCATCCTCGATCCCTACAGTCAAGGTCTGATCTGCAATGTCGCGAACAACGGCAGGATGCCAGTAACCGCCCAGATCGATGTCACGGGACACCTCGGCACTGCCCAACGCCTCGCGCCAGGCGGCTTCATCCCCCAACGTCTCCGCCGGGACAACTTCACCTGTGCCGCGCCAAATACCACGACTGCGGTCGTATTTCTGCAAAGCTGTGCGCAGGGCCTCGGCCGCCTCAACCTGCATTTCCTCGTCGATGGTGGCGCGGACTGTAAACCCGCCGGTAAAGAACTCACCTTCACCAAAATCTTCGCTCAGTTGACGCCGGATTTCATCGGTGAAGTAGTCGCGCGGCGGCAATTGTGTGCGGAAACTTTCAAAATCGCCATTCTGGACCGAGCGCAGCGGTTCCTGAATTTCGGCCTCATACGTGGCAAGGTCGATGTACCCGTTTTCGCGCATCTCCCGCAAAACGTAGTTGCGCCGGTCTGTCACGCGTTCCTTGGCGCGGACCGGGTGATACTTGCCAGGCGCCTGCGGCATTGCGGCCAGCATCGCGGCCTCGTGCGGGGCCAATTCGGACAAGGTTTTGTTGAAATAGGTCTGCGCCGCCGCTGCAACGCCATATGAGTTCTGACCCAGGAAAATCTCGTTCATATAGAGTTCCAGGATCTGATCCTTGTTCAGCGTCTGCTCCAAACGCGCGGCAAGGATGATTTCCTTGATCTTGCGCTCAGCCTTGCGGTCACCGGACAGCAGGAAGTTCTTCATCACCTGCTGCGTGATCGTCGACGCACCGCGCACATCCTGACCGCGTGACCGCACGGCCTCAACAATCGCGGCGGCAATCCCGCGCGGATCATATCCCTTGTGGATATAGAAATTTTTGTCTTCTGCCGAGATGAACGCCTGTTTCACCATGTCGGGAATGTCTGATGCGGGTACGAACAGGCGGCGTTCCTGCGCGAATTCGTCGATCAGATCGCCCTCGCCCGAATAAATGCGACTGATTGTAGGAGGCTTGTATTGCGCAAGGGATTCGTGGCTGGGCAAGTCCTTGGTGTACATCCAGAACACGCCCCCAATGGTGAGCGCGGTCATGGCAATGCCAAGCGTGACGAAGCTGAAGATTGCTCCGAAGAAGGAAAAGATGAAACGGATCAAGCGGACGCCCCTGCCAGATTGCCGCTCCAATATAGGTGGTGGCGGGAACAGGGTCAAAGCTTTGGGCGACTTCCCGCGCAGTTTTGAACGGGGGCAGAGCGCAGCGTCACTGCGGATTTGGCGCATCGGCCGTGTTAGGCCTGAACCCGATCACGGCCCGCAGAGGTCGTTCGTGACGGTCAGGGAGGGACAGGCATGAGAAATCCGTTTGATACACCCGAACGCATAGCGTTTCGAGACACGGCACGCGCTTTTGTGGCCAGCGAAATCACCCCCTACGTGGATGAATGGGACGAGGCAGGCGAAGTGCCGTGGGAGTTGCACCAGAAGGTTGGCGCGCTGGGGGTCTGGGGCTTTGGCATCGACGAATCCTATGGCGGGCTTGGTTTCGACGACTGCTTCATGCGCGCCGCATGGGCCGAGGAAATGGCGCGTTGCAGCGCGGGTGGCGTGGCCGCGGCTGTGGGCGGTCGCTCAATCTCGGTCGATCCGATTGCACGGCTCGCCTCGGAAGAGATCAAGATGCGCGTCCTGCCGGATGTTTTGGCGGGCCGCAAAGGGTCCAGCCTGGGGATCACCGAACCGGGCGGCGGGTCGGACGTGGCCAATGTGCGCACTACGGCGCGGCGGGACGGAAACCACTTTGTCCTGAACGGGGAAAAGACGTTTATCACTGGCGGCATGACTTCGGACTTCTTCGTGGTCGCTGCGAGAACCGGAGGTGCCGGGCTGGCAGGCATTTCGCTGTTTTTCGTGGAGGCCGACACGCCGGGGTTTTCGCGCACCGAACTGCCGCGCAAGATGGGTTGGTGGTGTTCGGATCAGGCAACGCTGCGTTTTGATGATGCGCGGGTATCAGCCGAATGCATGTTGGGGGAAGAGGATCGCGGGTTCCTCGCCGTGATGGAGAACTTCAACCTAGAACGGGTCGGGCTCATCGCCGGATCGCTGGGGATGATGAAGACCTGTTACGAGTCTGCACTGGATTGGGCGCGAGAACGGGAAACCTTTGGCAAGCCGCTGATCAAACATCAGGTGATCCGCCACAAATTTGCAGACATGTCCGCAAAAATCGACGCGGTGGAGGCTTATCTGAACCAGATTTGCTGGATGGTGAACGAAGGTCCGATGCCTGTCGCTGAAATCTGCAAAGCTAAGTTTTACACGACCAAGGCGCTTGAGTTCTGCGCAAGCGAAGCGATGCAGATTTTCGGCGGCGCGGGCTACTTGCGCGGCAACCCGGTGGAACGGATTTACCGGGAGGTCAAGGTGATGGCCATCGGCGGTGGGTCGGAGGAGATCATGCGCGACCTCACCGTGCGACAGATGGGGCTTTAACCGAAGGCCAACTTACTCGGAGTAGTCCAACTCAGGAGCCAGCACGCCCGCAAGCTGGCACAGATGCCACGCAAGGACGAGGTTGCTGGATAAGACCGGTCGTCCGATGCGTCGGGCGATCTCTGGTCCCGCTTCGACCCCTCGCAGGTTCGTACAACTCAGAAACAGTGCCTCAGTGTTTGTATCTTCTGCTAGATCGACCGCTGCGGTGACAATGCTATCCGGGTGGATGCGCGCGACTTTGACCTCTTCGGCCTCATCAAAGCTGCCAAAAACTGGCGTTTCGATTCCAGCCTCGGCAAGCACCGTGCGCAAGCGGGACGAAACGTTTTCGACATACGGTGACAGCAGCGCCAAGCGTTTGATCCCCAGATGCCGACAGGCCGCGACAAGGGCCGAAACAGGTTCCGTCACTGCTTGAGTCCACGTCCCGGCCACTACGAGTTCGGCAATCCGATCTGACCCAATCTGTGCCGTTCCGGACGTGCAGCCATAGCCAACCGCGCGAAACGGATATGCTGCCGGAAGCAACCCCGCCGCCGCCTCAAGATGTGTCTCCATCTCTTGCAGGCTCTCGGGTGAGACTTCAGCCCCGCTTGGAACGCGCGAGACATAGAGCGCCACGTCAGATGGGATCAGCTGGCGAAAATCACGTTCCAACTGCTCATCCGTCTGCAACACCACCATGCCCAACCTTGGTGGCTGCGCAGTGTCTAGGTCGTAGTCGTATGCGGCCATGTCAGGCTCCGATCAGAGGTATGTCGCGTGGGGCCGGTGCGGACAGCAATTCCGCACCAGTCTCGCGGATCACGATGTTTTCTTCATGCACCAGCATCCGACCGTCACCCACATCAATCCCCGGCTCCAGCGTCAGCACCATGCCGGGTTCCAGAACGGTGCGATCCTGCGCGATCAGCGAGGGCCACTCGGTCAGTTGCATGCCCAGCCCATGACCCAACCGCCCGGCATCCGACCCGCCTGCGCCGCCGGTCAGGATATTGTCCATCACATGAAACAGGTCCGCCGCCGTCTGTCCCGGTCGTGCAGCCGCCAACCCGGCCTCTGCCGCGTCGAGCAGCTGGCCATAGGCGGATTGCGTGGAATCACTGGGCGCGCCAACCGAGAAGTTGCGATCAAAGTCGCAGAAATAGCCCTGATGCACCAAACCTGTGTCGAGCATCAGCACATCGCCGGATTGCAACGGCTCCGGCCCGGCAGGGGAGATCACGTCCGCGTACCCACCCTGCCCCGCGCCACCAGCGAGGTAAGACACATAGTCGGCCCCGTGTTCCAGGCACAGGATTTGAAACGTGCGAAACACCTGATCCAGCGCCATGCCAGCCTGAACGCGGTTCGGAACATCGGCAAAGGCTCGATCCGCGATCCGGCAGGCGGTTGTGATCCGCGCAATTTCGGCTTCGGATTTGATCATCCGCACCCGCCGCATGATCCCGGCATCGGGCACGAAGGACAGGCCCATGGTGCCCCGCAAACGCATCCAGTCGGCTTGCGGCAGACGCATGTGGGTTTCGTGTCCCATAGGCACGCCAATGGGACCGTCCGCCAGTTCACGCAACGTGTCAGCGACAAGCGAAATGCCGTCATCCTCCAGATCCGGTGCGCGCCATGTGCGGATGTCGCTGATCCAGCCACGCGCCATAAGCGGCGCACCGATGGAAGGGATCACTGCGACCGGATCACCACTCCCGGGCACAATCAGAAACCAAGGGCGCGTTGGGCTTTCCCAGAACCGAGTCAGGAAGCCGGTGAAGTAACGCACTTCAGGCTCGGTCGTCAGCAAGAGCGCGCTGAGCCCCGTCCCGGCCATCAATGTCTGCGCCCGGGCCAACCGGTCGCGAAACTCCTGCGTGTCAAATCCGCCTGCCAATGTCTCACTCATGACCCTCAACCTCTCGCAATCTCTAACACGCCGTCTACATCCAAATGCATCTCTACATGCGCGGCCAAATCGTCCAAGGTCTGCTCGACCGTCGCGCTGTAGTCCAACGTCGACGCCTCACCGCCTAAATCACGCAGGACCGCCGCGCGGAACGCATCGTTGCGGAACATGCCGTGCAGGTATGACCCGGCGACGCGCCCATCCGGGCTGATTGCGCCTTCGGGTCGGCCTTCGACGCGACCAAAGGGTCGCGCGCAGTCGGGACCCTCGGTCTGACCCTTGTGGATTTCATAGCCTGAGAATGGCAGCCCGGTCGGTGCATGAACGGCCTCGGTCTCTTGCAGGCGTTTGGCTCCGGTCATCACGGTTTCGATGTCCAGCAGGCCCAGCCCCTCGGCCGTTCCCGGTGGCCCTTCGATCCCGTCCGGGTCATGCACCTGTCGGCCCAGCATCTGATAGCCGCCACAAATGCCCAGGATATGCCCGCCTCGCCTGTGATGCGCCATCAGGTCGATGTCCCAGCCTTGTGCCCGCAGGAACGCCAGATCTGCCCGTGTCGACTTGCTGCCCGGCAGGATCACGAGGTCTGTGTCTCCCGGCAGCGCCTGCCCAGCACGCAGGATGGTCAGCGAGACATCCGGTTCCTGCGAAAGCGGGTCGAGGTCATCGAAATTGGCGATCCGGTCAAAGCCCAGACACACCACACGCAACCCCGCAGACCGCTCGCGCCCGGCGAGGTCCAGACCGTCCTCCGCCGGCAGCTTCCAGGCATCCCCAAACCAGGGCAACACGCCAAAACCGGGCCAGCCACTGCGCTCTGCCGTGATCTGATACCCGTCGTCGAACAGTTGAGGATCGCCCCGGAACTTGTTGATCATGAAACCTTTAATCAAGGATTGGTCGCTGGAATCCAAAATCTCTGACGTCCCGACGACTTGAGCGATCACACCGCCGCGGTCGATATCCCCGATCAGGATCACGGGCAGGTCTGCAGCCAATGCAAAGCCCATATTGGCGATGTCACCGGCGCGCAAGTTGACCTCAGCAGGGCTGCCCGCGCCTTCGACCAGCACGATATCATGCTGTGCCCGCAAACGCTCAAAACTCTCCAACACAGGAGCCATCAATTCCGGTTTCATCCGCGCATAATCGCGCGCTTTCAACGTGGCGCGCCGTATGCCCTGTACAACGACCTGCGCGCCGACGTCGGTCTCAGGTTTCAGCAGCACCGGGTTCATGTCCGTGTGCGGCCGCAACCCGCAGGCCAGCGCCTGCAATGCCTGCGCGCGTCCGATTTCACCGCCGTCCGAGGTCACAGCCGCATTGTTCGACATGTTCTGCGGTTTGAATGGCACTACCGAGAGGCCACGCAGTTTTAGTGCCCGACACAGGCCCGCAACCAGCAAGGATTTACCAACGTTGGAGCCTGTGCCCTGAAACATCACCGCCATCATGACAGGGTAACCAGGTTGAGTTCAGGCGGCACATCTATGCGCAGCGGCAACCCGGAATAGCCGATTCCGCCGGATACAACCAACGCCTTGTCCCCCCGCTGATGTAACCCATATGCCAGCCGCGTACCGTAGTCCGACGGCACCACCCAGGGACGTCCGAACAGCCGAATCTGCCCGCCATGCGTATGGCCCGAAATTGTGAGGTCCACGGGTCTGTCCAACTCTTCGAAAATGTCAGGCTCATGCGCCACAAGCAGGGTAAACATGTCCGCCGGTATCCCGTCGAGCGCCTTTTCGACGTCATGCGCGCCACGTCCGACCTGTTTCTTCCGCCCATAGGCCCGCTGCGATTCGATCCCTGCAAGCGCGAACTGTGTATCCCGATGCGTCAGGATCACATTCTGATTGGCGAGGACGGGAATGCCTGCGCCTTCCAGCGCGTCGTGCCAGATGGTGCGCGATTTGCGACCTTTTCGGGCCGGCATGTCGTCCTTCCAATCATGATTGCCGCTGACAGCGAACACACCAAGCGGGGCACGCAAACCACTTAGTTCGTGCGCTGTCTTCTGTGGCGGTATCGGGAAGGAAAATGCGCAATGCCCCGCGAAATCGCCCGGCAGCAGGATCAAGTCGGGGCTCAACGCATTAACTTGTTCCACCAACCCCCTGATAATATGCAAATAAGTCCAAGGGCGGCACGCGTGAAGGTCTGCCATGACGGCAACCTTCAAGCTCTGCCAGGCAGGCCATCGCGGCAGGTCCGGCGCATAAGGCACCACGCGCACAGGCGTCATCCCAAGCCTACCCTTTGCCGAGAACCGATGGGTCCAGAAACGCCTCTACCGCTGCCGTGGCAATCACGGTTGTGTTGCCGGTGTCCGGATTGGTGACGTTCAGTCCGCCCTTTACAGCCTTCACCTGAGCCTGCCCGCGCGGCAAGGCAGCGGTCAGGGCGTTCACGTCCACCGCACCCGGCTCTTGCACCCCAACCGTCACGCGCACCTGCATGTTGCTGTGTTCCAGTCCCAACGCGTCAAACAGCGGGATCGTCGAATGGCGGATCGCATCCTCGATCGCGCGCACGGCGGCCTTGGTGTAGTCCTGCCCATACTGGCTGTTGCCCATGCCCATTTCGATGATGAACCGCTGCATTTATGCCTCCATCTCGAACGACACGGAAATCGCCGCGTTGGCGATGACTGTGGGGTTCCCGTCCCCGTCCGGACGCGGGATGTCCAGCCCGCCTTCAACCGCCGTTACGCTGATCTGACCATAAGGAAACGTCGCAGCAACCTTTGCCGTGTCCACCTCGTCCGGGGATTGAACACCAATTTCCACGTCGATCAGCATATCCGATTTGTCGCGTCCCAACAGCTCCGCCAGATCGATCGAGTTGTGCCACAACGCGTCCTCAACCGCGCGCACAGCAGCCTGCGTGTAGTCCTGTCGGCGCAGAGACGTGCCCATGCCGAATTCGGTAAGAAGGCGTTTCTTGGTCATGTCAGTCCCAGTCGTTGAGGAAGCGCGTTGCGCGTTGCCACGCTAAAGTGAAACCCTTGCCATCCACGTTCGATGCAGGCTTCGATATTCGGCAACGAGTCATCAATCAGCAGAATGTCGCGCGGCGCGGCACCTGACCACTGCTCGATGGCTTCAAAAAACCCTGCGTCCGGTTTGGCAACGCCCATCCGGCCCGAAGCGAAAACCCGTTCCACCCGCGCGCCATAACCCATCGGCCCCTCGATATAGGCTGCGCGGCGGGCTTCGTTGTTGGTGCCAATCACGCGGCGACCCGCGGCCTTCATCATCCAGCCCGTAACCTGTTCATCTGGTATCGCGTCGTTGGCGAACCAATAATCCAGGAACGCATCTGCCGTGATGTCGTGCCCTTGATCGCTGAGCCAACCCGCCACCACATCCCGCAAATCCAATCGCCCTCGCACCACGTCGCGAATGCGGCCCGAGCGGAAGACGAAATCGGAAAACGCGCCGGGGTCGACGCCCAGATCATCCTGCAACCGATCAGCCCAGACGAACCGCCCGTCGCGGATGTTTGCGTTCAGGACACCGTCGAAATCCCAGACGATCAGTTGCACGGCAGGTCGGCTCAGAACTCCACCCCTTTTTGTGCTTTCACACCATCGCGGAACGGGTGTTTGACCAGCGTCATCTCGGTCACCAGATCAGCGGCCTCGATCAACTCGTCTTTGGCGTTGCGCCCGGTCAGCACCACATGGGTCATCTCCGGTTTTTCGGTCAGCAGGAAATCGACAACCTCATCAATGTCCAAATAGTCGTAGCGCAGTGCGATGTTGATCTCGTCCAGCAGCACAAACTGGATGTTCGGATCGCGGATCATCGCCTTGGCCTGTTCCCACCCCGACTGCGCGGCGGCAATATCGCGCTCGCGGTCCTGCGTTTCCCAGGTAAATCCTTCGCCCGAGACCACGAATTTGCATTCATCCGCAAATCGACCGCGCAGGAATTCCTTCTCACCCGTACTCCAGTTCCCCTTGATAAACTGCACCACGCCGCAAGGCATCCCGTGTGCAATGCACCGCATGATCATCCCAAACGCCGACGATGATTTGCCCTTGCCCGACCCGGTATGCACCATGATCAGACCTTTTTCCTCGGTCTTGGTCGCCATGATCTTGTCACGGGCGGCCTTGATCTTTTGCATTTTCTCTTTGTGGCGGGTGTTCACATCTTCCATTTCGGGCATCCGGTTCTTGACAGGGACAGGGTGACAGCGCAGAAGGCTGCGATGCTGGTGCCTGTTCTTAGGACAGGTGAAAAGGGAATGCGATAGAGGAAGCGACATCCTCGAAACGCAGCCGCCCCCGCGACCGTGACCGGAGAGGGGTCCAATGCCACTGGCCAACAGGCTGGGAAGGCGGGACCGCCGACAGAGGATACGCTCTGACATCCGCAAGCCGGGAGACCTGCCAGCGCGTGAAGACGTGAACCGGACGGGGTGTTCCGGGGTCGGGTCCATGGTCTGGATACCGCCCCTGCCCCGTTTTCGAGGACCAAAGGAAAGGGCGGCGCATGCCTGAGGAAATGGCCGAAGTCGAATTGATGGTCTGCACCAAGTGCAAGCGCGGTCTGCCTGTCGAAGATGACGATCAGCGGCCCGGCACCCTGCTGCACGCAGCATTGAAGGAGCGCATGCCCGAAGGCGTGACCCTGCGCGGAACCGAGTGCTTCTCCAACTGCTCGCAAGGCTGTTCTATTGTGCTGCGTGGCCCGGGGCGCTGGACCTTCGTTTATGGCCGCCTGACCGAGACCGACCATGTCGATACCATCATAGATGGCGCAACCCGCTACCGGGATGCCGCGGATGGCCTAGTGCCGTGGCGCGAAAGACCCGAACACTTCCGCAAGAACTGCATCGCCCGCATCCCGCCAATGGAGATCCCCGAATGAGTACGCTTGAGAAACTGCCCGTCACCGTGATCACCGGCTTTCTGGGGTCAGGGAAAACCACGCTGGTGCGTCACCTGATGCAGAACCCCGGTGGCAAACGGCTGGCCGTAGTTGTGAACGAATTCGGCGATGTGGGTGTGGATGGCGAGATCCTGAAATCCTGCGCGATCCCGGATTGCCCGGCCGAAAACATCATGGAACTGGCCAATGGCTGCATCTGCTGCACCGTGGCGGATGATTTCATCCCGACAATCGAGGCGCTGATGGCCCTGGAGCCACGCCCGGATCACATCCTGATCGAAACCTCTGGTTTGGCGCTGCCGAAACCGCTGCTGAAGGCGTTCGATTGGCCCGATATCCGGTCGAAGATCACTGTGGACGGAGTGATTGCGCTGGCCGATGCCGAGGCGGTCGCCGCTGGCCGGTTCGCACCAGACGTGGCCGCCGTGGATGCGCAGCGCGAAGCGGACGACTCGCTCGACCACGAAACCCCGCTGAGCGAAGTGTTCGAAGATCAGATTTCCTGCGCGGACATCATTTTGCTGACCAAGCCCGATCTGGCCGGTCCCGAAGGTGTCGCCAAAGCCAAGGCGGTGATCGAAGCTGAAGCCCCTCGCACCCTGCCGGTGGTCGAGGTTGCTGAGGGTGCGGTTGATCCCCGCGTGATCCTGGGACTGGAAGCCGCAGCCGAGGATGACATGGACGCCCGGCCAAGCCACCATGACGGCCACGACGACCACGAACATGACGATTTCGACAGCATCGTGGTCGACATCCCAGACATCGCCGACCCGTCCGAACTGGTCGCACGGATCGAGCATCTGGCAAATACGCGCAACATCCTGCGCGTGAAGGGTTATGCCAATGTCGCGGGCAAGCCCATGCGCCTGCTGGTGCAGGCAGTAGGTGCGCGGGTGCGGCATCAGTTTGACCGTCCCTGGGGCCCGGACGAGGCGCGGCGCGGGCGACTGGTTGTGATCGCTGAACATGACGACATCGACGCAACTGCAATCAGCGCCGAACTGGCAGGCCTCGCGGTGGCTGCCGAGTAACATGCACGTCGTCTTCCGCGAAAGCCACGGCCTCGACGAGACAGAGACGCCAACGGACCTGGGCCAAAGCCCGGCGGATCTGGTTGCGCTCAGCTTCTCGGACAGTGACCTGGGCGCTTTCGCGGCGGGCTGGCAGCGCAGCAAAGGGGGGTTGCCGACGCTGCGGCTGGCGAACCTCGCGGCGCTGAAACATCCGCTGTCAGTTGACACCTATGTCGAACAGACGCTGGCGGGGGCAAAGGGCATCCTGATCCGCCTGATCGGTGGCGTGCCTTACTGGTCTTACGGCCTGCAACAGGTCGAGGCACTGGCGCGGCAGAAGGGCATTGCTCTTGCGGTGTTGCCCGCCGACGGACGTGAGGATGCGCGGCTGGACGCGGTATCGACCGTGCCGGTATCCACCCTGCGGCGGTTGCAGCATCTGTGTGATACAGGCGGCGCCGTGGCAGCGCAGGCGGCTTTGGCACAGATGGCGTTGGCAGCAGGGCTATACGCTGGACCTGTCGCCGGTGCAAAAACCGTGCCGACGGTCGGGGCATGGACGCCATCACGCGGGGTGGTGTCGCCGGAAACGCTGTTCTCTGGCGATGGCAAACGCATCCTGATCACGTTTTACCGCGCCTATCTGACATCCGCCGACCTCGCCCCAATCGAGGCTCTGTTTGTGGCCTTCGAGGCGCGGGGTTTTGAGGTGGGCGCGCTCTTTGCCCCGTCACTCAAGGCCCCGGATGCGTCCGGCTGGCTGACCGAACAGGTGCAGGCACTGGCCCCGGCGGCCATCGTGAACGCCACTGCCTTTTCCGGGCGCGGCGCGTCGGCCTCGCCACTGGATGCAGGCGGCGTGCCGGTGTTTCAGGTGGCGCTGGCAACATCAACGGCAGAGGCCTGGGCAGAGGCCGAGCGCGGGCTATCCCCTGCCGATCTGGCCATGCACGTGGTGTTACCCGAGGTGGACGGGCGGCTGCATGCCGGTGTCGCATCCTTCAAGGAACCCGGCGCACGGGATACGGAACTGGAGTTTTCGCGCTACGTCCACACAGCGCAGCCCCAGCGGATCGAGGCGATTGCAGACCGGGTGGCTGCTCATGTCCGGCTGGCGGATGGGGCAAAGCGCGTGGCGCTGGTGCTGTCAACCTATCCCGGTAAGGACTGGCAGATGGCCCATGCCGTGGGTCTGGACCCGCTCGCCTCGGCAGAGGTGATTCTGAGCGACCTCAACCGGGGGGAAGCGGAACTATGCAATAATTCCGCAGCGTTTTCGTCGGACGAAAACGGCGCTGGACGCAAGCTGGCCGATGACCTGTCAACGCCTGTACCAGTCATATCCGTTGCGGAATATGAGGCTCTGTTGACCACCCTGCCCGCCGCCTTGCGCGCGGACTTGTATGACGCCTGGGGAGCGCCGGAGGAAGATCCGGACTGCCATGAGGGCCAGTTCCACTTCGCCATGACCGAACGCGATGGAACCTGCATCGCCCTGCAACCCGAGCGAGGCGAGGTTCAGGCCCGCGACGACGATTACCACGACCTGTCCCGCACACCACGTCACGCCTACGTGGCGTTCTACCTGTGGCTGCGGCAGGTGCGCAGAACCGACGCTCTGATCCATATCGGCGCGCATGGCACATTGGAATGGCTGCCGGGCAAGGCTGTTGCGCTGTCCGACGCCTGCTGGCCTGAGGCGCTCATTGGTGATCTGCCGGTGATCTATCCCTTCATCGTGAACGACCCGGGCGAGGCTGCGCAGGCCAAACGCCGTATTGGTGCGATCACCCTTGGCCATGTGCCCCCGCCCCTACGCGACAGCCAGACGCCAGACCGGTTTTTGCGGCTGGAAACGCTGCTGGACGAGTTCTCAAACGCCGACGGGCTGGATCCGAAACGCCGCGACCGGCTGCAATCCGACATCCGGGACGAAGCGCAGGCGCTGGGGGTCGAGGCCGATCTGGGCCTTGACGCCGCCGCCAGCACAGCAGAGGCGATCACACGGATCGACCGGTTTGTCTGTGACATCAAGGAAAGCCAGTTTGGTGACGGCCTGCATGTCTGGGGACGCACCCCGCCGGTCCCGGGCAATTTTGACACTGCAGCCTCGGTCGCCGGAGAACGGAAGGGCCTGTGGGACGCGTTGCATGGGCGGCGGGTGGAGGCCGGGCCGTCGGGTTCGCCCTATCGCGGTCGAACGGATGTGCTGCCCACGGGTCGAAACCTCTACACCACCGACCCTCGCAGCGTGCCGACCCGGTCCGCCTATGCGCAAGGCGTGAAGCTGGCCGAAGAGCTGGTGCGGCGGCATCTGCAGGAAGAGGGCGACTATCCCAAAGGGCTGATTGTGGACCTCTGGGGATCGGCAACCATGCGCACGGCGGGCGAAGAGTTTGCCATGGCGCTGCGCCTGCTGGGTGTGCGGCCCATCTGGGACGCGGGCAGCGAGCGGGTGTCAGGGATTGAGGTTCTGCCAATCACTGATCTGGATCGACCCCGGCTGGATGTCACCTTGCGCGTGTCTGGCCTGTTCCGCGATGTGTTCCCGACGCTTTCCGCGCTCTACTCACAAGCGGTGCGTGCGCTGGCTGAACGAGACGAAGCGCCGGATTGGAACCCTTACGCCGGGAAGACCGACACGGCGCGGGTCTATGGCCCCCGTCCGGGTCACTATGGGCTGGGCATGGGCGATCTGGCGGAACATTACACCGAGGATGCGCGCAAGCAGGCCGGGCAGGCCTGGCTCGACGCGTCGTCCTGGGCGCTGGATGGCGAACATATTGCGCAGGACGCCGACGGCATCACCGCCCGCGTCGCGCAGGCCGACAGCTTTGTGCATTTGCAGGACCTGAGCGAAAGTGACCTGCTGCTGGCCGCAGACTATGCCGCGCATGAGGCCGGGTTTGCTGCGGCCAAACGGGTCACCGGCGGCACAGCGCAGCTTTATCACCTGGACAACACACGGCCTGAAACGCCCCGTGCCCGCACCCTGCCCGAGGAAATCGCACGCGTGGTGCAGGCCCGCGCCGCAAACCCGCACTGGATCGCAGGCATGCAGCGTCATGGCTTCCGGGGCGCAGCGGAAATTGCGGCTACGCTGGAACACATGGCCGCCTTTGCGCAACTGGCCGAAGCGGTCGGACCGCATCTGTTTGACACCTACTACGATGCCACGTTGGGGACCGAAGACGTGGCGGCGTTTATCGAGGCTGAGAACCCCGAAGCCTATCGCGCGATGCAGGACCGCTTTGCAGCGCTGCACAAAGCAGGTTTATGGCAAAGCCGACGCAACTCCATCCGCGCAAGGATGGAGCGACGCGCGTGACGCGGCCCGCTGCCAAGGGCTGGTGCCCCGGCGCACTGACGCCGATGATGTCGGGGGATGGGCTGATCGTGCGGGTGCGTCCGCGTGCCGGGCGGCTGTCGGCAGAGCAGGTTTTGGGGTTGTGTCATGCGGCTCAAGCTCATGGCAGCGGACAATTGGACCTGACCAGCCGGGCGAACCTGCAAATTCGCGGCGTAGCTGAGGACGCGCTGGAGGTATTGCAGGCCAATCTGGATGCGTTGGGGCTGCTGGACGCAGATGCCGAGCTGGAACGGCGGCGGAATTGTCTGACCGCACCTTTGCGGGATGCGGTAACGGTGGAAATCGCGGCGGAATTGGAATCACGGTTGTCGGAACTGCCGGACCTGCCCGCCAAATTTGGATTTTCTGTGGATTGCGGCTCTGCACGCCAGTTGTCGGCGGCATCAGCGGATATTCGAATAGAACGCAGCACAGACGGGTTTCTGGTTCGTGCAGACGGGGTCGAGGCCGGGCGCGCAGTCGCGCAGGGTGAGATCGTGGATGCTGTTGTCGCGTTGGCTGAGTGGTTTTCCGAGCATCGCGGAACGGCCAAGCGCATGCGGGACGTTGCCGGGAATCTGCCAGTAGATTGGCAGACCCATCCCACGGCACCAGTAGCAAATCCTCTAAATCCCGGCCCGACGCAGGCCGGCACGATTCTTGGCGCACCCTTTGGAGCAATCCCGGCGGAGGCTCTGGCCGACCTAATGGAAAACAGCGGTGCCGCCGGGATGGTCACGACTCCTTGGCGCATGTTCATTTTAGTGACTAAGTCAACCCTACCCCCGCACCCCTTTGTCGACAAACCCGGCGACCCAATCCTCTCGGTTGATGCCTGCCCCGGAGCGCCCTATTGCCCGTCGGCAACCGTAGAAACCCGTGCCCTTGCCCGCACTTTGACCGCCACGGGCTCTCTCCACGTCAGCGGCTGCACTAAAGGCTGTGCGCGTCCACGTGCCACCTCGCGCACTCTGGTCGGGCGCGAGGGTCGCTTTGATCTTGTGATCGACGGGTGTTCATGGGATGAGCCCGCCCGGCGCGGGCTGGACCCGACGGCGCTGATGACCGGACAGGAGCAAATCTGATGCCCTATACTTACGAAACCGATGGCGCGGCCATCTACAAGCAGAGCTTTGCGACCATCCGGGCAGAGGCGGACCTCGACCGCTTCGATTCAGACGAGGAACAGGTCGCGGTGCGCATGATCCACGCGGCTGGCATGGTCGATCTGGCCCCCTTCATCCGGTTTTCTCCCGGCGTGGTTAAAGCCGCTCGCACGGCGCTGGAGGCCGGTGCCCCGATCCTGTGCGACGCGCGCATGGTGAGTGAAGGCGTGACCCGCCCCCGCCTGCCCGCGGACAACGAAGTGATCTGCACGCTCCACGCGGACGGCGTACGCGATCTAGCGGCTGAGATGCAGAACACCCGGTCCGCCGCCGCGCTGGAACTATGGCGTCCGCATCTGGCGGGCGCGCTGGTCGCCATCGGCAATGCGCCCACGGCGCTGTTCCACCTGCTCAACATGCTCGAAGATCCGAACTGTCCGCGCCCAGCGGCGATCATCGGCTGCCCCGTGGGGTTTGTCGGCGCGGTTGAATCCAAGGACGCGCTGTGGGCGGCACAACCGGTCCCCAGCGTAATCGTTGAGGGCCGTTTGGGCGGCAGTGCGATCACAGTGGCGGCGATCAACGCAATGGCGAGCCGCGCGGAATGAGCCAGGGCACGATCTATGGCCTGGGGCTAGGACCGGGCGACGCGGATTTGATGAGCGTGCGCGCCGACCGATTGCTGCGGCAAGCCCGGCACGTCGCGTTTTTCCGCAAGGCCGGGCGCAAGGGACAGGCGCGGTCCATTGTGGACGAGCTGATCCCCGAAGGAGCAGTTGAATTTCCGATGGAATACCCCGTTACTACGGAAATTCCGCTGTCCGACCCGAAGTACAACGAAATCCTGTCCGCGTTTTACGCTGACTGCACCGCCCACCTGCGTGCTTTGGCCGAGGCGGGCGAAGACGTTGTCGTCCTGTGCGAAGGCGATCCGTTTTTCTACGGCTCTTTCATGCACCTTTACACCCGCCTCTTGGACATTGTCCCGGTCGAGGTCGTGCCCGGCATCACTGGCATGTCCGGCGCATGGACCGCCACCGGCAGCCCGATCACTTGGGGCGATGATGTGCTGACCGTGCTGATGGGCACATTGTCCGAAGACGAGTTGGCCCGGCGCATGGGCGACACCAACGCGCTGGTCGTCATGAAAATTGGCCGCAACATCGAGAAGATCAAGCGTGCTTTGCAGTCGGCGGGCCGTTACGAGTCCGCGTGGCTGGTCGAATACGCCACCATGACGCGCCAGACCGTGACCCGGCTGAGCGAGGCAGGCACCGACATAACCCCCTATTTCGCGATAGTCATCGTGCACGGTCAGGGACGGCGACCATGACCGGGTCACTGGTCATTGCTGGACTGGGACCGGGATCGGACGATCTGGTGACACCCGAGGTGACCGCTGCATTGGCCCGAGCCACGGATGTAGTGGGCTATATCCCTTATGTCGCGCGTGTGGCCGAACGTCCCGGACTGACTCTGCACCCCTCGGACAACCGTGTGGAACTGGACCGCTCCCGCCATGCGCTGGAAATGGCGATAGAAGGCCGGCACGTGGTCGTCGTTTCCTCGGGCGATCCCGGCGTATTTGCCATGGCCTCCGCCGTGTTCGAGGCGGTCGAGGATGGCCCGCCCGCGTGGCGTGACATCGACATTCAGGTCCTACCCGGAATCTCTGCCATGTTTGCCGCTGCTGCACGGGCGGGTGCGCCGCTGGGCCACGATTTCTGCGCCATCAACCTCAGCGACAATCTGAAACCCTGGGCACTGATCGAACGGCGTTTGCGTCTGGCGGCAGAGGCCGATTTTGCCATGGCCTTCTACAACCCACGATCAAAATCCCGCCCCGAAGGGTTCGTGCGCACGCTCGAGGTTCTGAACGAGGCCTGCCGTGACGACCGCCCAGTGATCTTTGCCCGTGCCGTATCCACGCCCGAGGAGTCGCTGCGCGTGGTCCCGCTGTCCCAAGCGACGCCGGATATGGCTGATATGCGCACCATGGTGCTAGTTGGGTCCAGCCAGACGCGCGTCTTGCCCATGGCGGGGCACAACCGGGTCTACACCCCGCGTTCTGTCCCGGATACGGTTTCGGCATGACACCACCGCAGCACAGCGTCGATTTCGTGCAGCTCGCCCCGGTCGGGCAGCGCGGGACGGTCGATCATCAGCACCTCCAGCCCCAGATCGCGCGCCGCGTCGATCTTGGCCCGCGCGGCGCTGCCACCCGCGTTCTTGGACACGATCAGGTCAATTCCGTGTTGCCGCATCAGCGCGGCGTCATCGTCTCGCGTGAACGGCCCGACGCCCACGACAACTGCGTGATCCGGCAGGTCGATGGGAACCTCGGGCGGGTCCACCACGCGCAGCAGGTAGAAATGCTGGCCCTGTGGACGAAACGCCTCCAGATGCATGCGGCCAATGGCCAGCATGACGCGGCGGCTGGGCTGGTCCAACCATTCCACGGCCTCTGCAACCGATCCCACATGGTGCCAGTGGTCGCCCGCCTGTGCCTGCCACGGCGGACGGGTCAGTGCGACCAATGGCGTACCGGTGACGTGACAGGCGGTGATCGCATTCACACTCATCTGCGCGGC
Source organism: Paracoccaceae bacterium (assembly GCA_040830545.1). Classification (GTDB taxonomy): domain Bacteria; phylum Pseudomonadota; class Alphaproteobacteria; order Rhodobacterales; family Rhodobacteraceae; genus HXMU1420-2. The sequence continues at coordinate 20,781 of JBFOMB010000196.1, forward strand.
AAAGGGATGGGTGGCATCGACCACATGGGTGATCTGATGGTCGCGAATGTAACTCGCCAGCCCCTCTGCTCCGCCAAACCCGCCGGTGCGAGTCGGCAATGGCTGCGCCTTGGGTCGCGCCACACGGCCCGCATAAGAAAACACGGCCTGCACGCCGGTCTCGGCCAAACGTTGCGCCAGCGCGGTGGCCTCGGTTGTGCCCCCAAGGACAAGCAGGTTGGGACCCATGGCTGACGCTCCTTGGCTCACGATTGTCGGGCTGGGCGAAGATGGCCCGGACGGGCTGTCCTCTGCAAGCCTGCGCGCGCTGGAAAACGCAGAAACCGTGATGGGTGCGGCCCGGCATCTGGAATTGTTGCCCGATCTGGCCTGCGACACGGTGGAATGGCCGGTGCCCTTTGCTGATGGGATCGAGGTTCTGCTGGGCCTGCGTGGTCATCGGGTTGTTGTGCTGGCCTCGGGCGATCCGTTCTGGTTTGGCGCGGGCACGGTGCTGGCTCGGCATCTGGACCCCAGCGAGTGGTACGCCCTGCCCGGCCCCTCCACCTTTTCACTGGCTGCGGCACGGCTGGGATGGGGGTTGGAGCAAACCACCTGCCTCGGCCTGCATGCAGCGCCGTTGACCCGGCTGCGTCCGCATCTAAGCCAATCCGCGCGGCTGATCGTGTTGCTGCGAGATGGGGGAGCGGTAGGCGAACTGGCACTATATCTGACAACGCAAGGGTTCGAGGGCTCGTCGCTCACCGTGATGGAAGCGCTTGGCGGTCCGCGCGAACGTGTCACGCAGGTTTCCGTAGCTGAGGAAATGGTTCACAGCTTTTCTCACCCTGTCTGCGTCGGGATCGAGGCGGTGGGTGACGGCCTGCCGTTGGTTCCCGGGCGGGATGATGAACTGTTCGACCATGACGGCCAGATCACGAAATCCCCCATGCGTGCTCTGACACTGGCTGCTCTTGCCCCGCGTCCAAGCGAGAGCCTATGGGACATCGGCGGTGGGTCCGGGTCGATCTCAATCGAATGGCTGCTGAGCCATCCAACAACGCAAGCCATCGCGATCGAAGCGGACGCGGCCCGCGCCGCACGCATCGCGGACAATGCCGCAACGATGGGCGTGGACCGCCTGAAGGTCGTCACGGGCCGCGCACCGGACATCCTGACTGATCTACCGCTGCCTGATGTGGTGTTCGTCGGAGGTGGGCTGTCGGGCGCCTTGCTGACTTGGCTGTGGGAGCACCTGAGACCGGGCGCGCGTGTCGTGGCCAACGCTGTGACGCTGGAATCCGAGGCGGTACTGGCAAATTGGCACGCAGACAAGGGCGGAGATTTGCTGCGCATCGAACTGGCACGCTCTCAGACACTTGGGTCACGGCGCGGGTGGAAATCAGCCTATCCGGTTGTGCAATGGAGCGTGACACGATGATCGTCGCAGGGTTCGGGTTCCGGGCGTCAGCCACGGTGGACAGCCTCGCCTCGGCCTTTGAACGGGCATCGGGCGAATGGACCGTGGACGCGCTCGCCGTGCCAGCCGACAAATGCGAGGTCGAGAGCTTTCAAAGCTTTTCAGACCGCGTGAACGCCCCGATCATCCCTGTTGCCGCAGCGGACCTTGAGGCCGTGCACACCACCACTCAATCCGCTGCGTCTATAACTGCGCGCGGCACCGGCAGCGTCAGTGAAGCCGCCGCATTGGCCGCCGCAGGGCTGGACGCGACCCTGCTCGCGCCCCGCTCAGTTTCTGAAGATCGCCTTGCAACCTGTTCACTTGCAAAGGGAAAACCAACATGACAGTGCATTTCATCGGCGCTGGCCCCGGCGCACCGGACCTGATCACACTCCGCGCGCGTGACCTGATTGCGCAATGCCCGGTCTGCCTCTACGCGGGCTCGCTGGTTCCGCGCGAAATTCTGTCACATTGCCCAGAGAGCGCCGAAATCATCAACACCGCGCCCCTGGATCTGGATGCCATCATCACTGCGTGCAAACGCGCGACCGAGGCCGGACAGGACGTTGCGCGTCTGCATTCCGGCGACCTGTCGGTCTGGTCGGCCATGGGGGAGCAGTTGCGGCGTCTTCGCGCAGAAGGAATTGACGTGAGCGTCACACCTGGCGTGCCCTCCTTTGCCGCTGCGGCCGCCGCGCTTGGCACTGAACTGACTCTACCGGGGTTGGCGCAATCCGTGGTTCTGACGCGCACGCCGGGTCGCGCTTCGACGATGCCAGCGGGGGAAACGCTGACCAATTTCGCCGCAACCGGTGCAACACTTGCCATTCACCTGTCGATCCAGAACCTCGATACAGTGGTCCGCGATCTGGTTCCGGCTTATGGCGCGGATTGCCCCGTCGCCGTCGTTTGGCGCGCCAGTTGGCCCGACCAGCGCATTGTGCGCGGCACGCTCAGTACGATTGCGGATCTGGTAGATGACGGGATCACCCGCACGGCGCTGATCCTCGTCGGCGCAGCCCTGTCGGGTGACGGGTTCGACGAAAGCTGCCTTTATGCGCCGGATTATGATCGCCGCTACCGCCCTCAATCCGCAGACTCTCAATGGTTTGAAGGAGTTCCGGACGATGTCTAATCCACCCGGCTTGCTGATTTCCGCGCCATCCTCCGGCACGGGTAAAACGACCGTGATGCTGGGCCTTGCCCGCGCACTGGCCGAGGACGGTTTGGCCGTGCAACCGTTCAAAAGCGGCCCGGACTATATCGACCCTGCCTTTCACCGCGCCGCCACGGGGCGCGCTTCCTTCAACCTCGACAGTTGGGCAATGAACCCAGACCTGTTGGCAACCATCGCAGGCGAGACCACAGGGGCCGACATCGTGGTGGCCGAGGGGTCGATGGGCCTGTTTGATGGCGTGGCAAAACCGGGAGCAACCGGGCACGGGACCAGCGCCGAAACCGCGCGTCGCATGGGTTGGCCTGTGGTTCTGGTGCTGGATGTGGGTGGTCAGGCCCAGTCGGCAGCCGCCACGGCGCTGGGGTTCAAGGAATACATGCCCGACCTGCCCTTTGCCGGTGTGATCCTGAACCGTGTCGCCAGCCCCCGACATGACCGGTTGACCCGTCTGGGTATGGACCGCGCCGGATTGCCGGTACTGGGTTCGCTGCCACGACGCGGTGACCTCGCTCTGCCGGAACGGCATCTGGGACTGATTCAAGCAGTCGAACACCCAGACCTGGAATCCGCAATTGCGGGCTATGCGGCGTTTCTACGCGAACATGTGGATTTGGAGGCGCTGAAAGCGGCGGCGAACTCTGTGCCGCAACCGGCGCCGGGCAACCTGCCACAGCCACCAGCCCAGCGAATTGCTCTGGCGCGGGATGCCGCGTTTTCGTTTACATATCCGCACCTGTTGGAAGGGTGGCGGCGCGCAGGCGCAGAAGTCCTGCCATTCTCTCCGCTGGCCGACGACCCGGTGCCGGATGCTGATTTGGTCTGGCTGCCAGGCGGGTATCCCGAACTGCACGGCGGAACTTTAGCTGCGGCCAATACCTTCTTGACATCCCTCAGGAAACATGCGGAATCGAAACCCGTCCATGGTGAATGCGGCGGCTATATGGTGCTGGGCCAGGGGTTGACCGCCAAAGACGGAACGCGACACGCAATGGCTGGGCTTTTGGCACTGGAAACGAGCTTTGAGAAACGCAAATTCCACCTCGGCTATCGCAAGGCCACCCTGCGCGCGGCCATGCCCGGTTATGCGGCGGGCGATGTGCTGCGCGGGCACGAGTTTCACTATACCACTATTCTGGAAGAAGCAGACGAGCCACTGGCCGATGTCGTCGATGCCGAAGGGAATCCCGTGCCCGAAACCGGCTCCAAACGCGGTCATGTGACTGGCACGTTCTTTCACCTGATTGCGGATGCAAATGAATGACCGGTTTCGTCAGTTTCGTCGGCTCTGGCCCCGGTGATCCGGAGTTGTTGACGCTAAAGGCCGTGGATCGGTTAAAACACGCGGATGCGGTGTTGTTCGACGACTTGTCCTCTGGCCCGATCCTCAGCCACGCGGGACCCGAGGCCGATCTGGTTGGCGTTGGCAAACGTGCTGGCCGCCCCTCGCCTCGACAGGATCACGTCAGCCGGCTGCTGGTCGAATACGCCCAGACCGGTGCTCGTGTGGTGCGGCTGAAATCCGGCGATGGCGGGATTTTTGGTCGGTTGGAGGAAGAACTGGTCGCGCTGCGCGAGGCCGGGATCGACTATGAGATTATCCCCGGCATCCCCTCGGCCTGTGCGGCAGCGGCAGCAGCAGGTATTCCCCTGACGCGACGCTTGACCGCACGGCGCGTGCAATTTGTAACCGGCCACGATGTAACAGGTGCCCTGCCCGAGGACCTAAACCTTGCTGCACTGGCGGATGCGCAGGCGACAACAGTGGTTTATATGGGCAAACGCACCTTTGCAGGGCTGGCCACCTTGCTGATGAAAAACGGCCTGCCCGAAGACACCCCGGCCCTGATGGCGGAATCTGTGTCGACCCCAGAACAGGCCCTGCATCGCAGCACTGTGGCTGAACTCGCCGCGCAACTGGATCAGTCCGACCCTGGCCGGACACCTGCACTGATACTGTACGGGTCGCTTGCGGACGCCTGAATGCCGTGTTCCACCTTGACGGATTCCTCTCACATCTTCACAACAGCCTCACACGGTGCCTTCAGCTGAACCTGAGGGATAATAGGGAACGGGGTGCAAAGCCCCGACTGCCCCCGCAACTGTAAGCGGATTGCGTGCTTCGAATGCCACTGACGACCAGTCGGGAAGGTGAAGCGCGTGCATGACCGCAAGTCAGGAAACCTGCCGTGTAAAACGTGAACCGCCGGGGCACCGGCACCAGACCGTACCGCCGGGTTGGGCGGACAGGAGGACGAAATGCATATCGAACCGGGCGTCGTGCACGGCGCAAAAATGATGTTGGCTTATGGTACAGCCGCCGCCGCTGGCGGATATTCCCTGAAACTGATCGTGGAGGATGTGAAACAACGCACGCTTCCGTCCTTCGGACTACGCGCAGCACTCGCAACGCTGGCTGTTTTCATCTTTTTCGAAGTTTTGCCTCATTTCCCCGTCGGAATTTCCGAGGTCCACTTCATCCTTGGCACAACGCTGCTTCTGTTACTTGGCGTGGCTCCCGCAGCCATTGGTCTGATGGCTGGACTGCTCATACAAGGCACGTTGTTTGCCAGCAGCGATTTGCCGATGTACTTCGTGAATGTCACAACTTTGCTTGTGCCGTTGTTCGCGATCCAAGCCATGGCACAACGCGCGTTGCCCAAAGACATCGCATATGTAAATCTGAACTATGGGGAGGTTTTGAAGCTCTCCGTCGTTTATCAGGGCGGCGTGGTTGCCTGGGTCGCATTCTGGGCCTTCTACGGCCAAGGCATTGGGGCGGATACGTTTTCGTCAGTCGCCAGCTTTGGCGCGGCGTATATGTTGGTAGTTCTCGTGGAACCTCTTGTCGATCTTGCCGTTCTGGCAGTTGCGAAGTCACTTCGCGGACTAAAGGGCAGCCCCTTTGTCGCGGACCGGCTATTTTCTGCGGCTTGATACGGTTGAATGAGTAGTTTAGGGGGGCTCCGGATTTTGACTGGGGCCCTTTTTATCGAAAATGAAAGAACTTCTCCTCATCGGCATCGGCTCCGGCAACCCGGACCATGTAACGCTGGAGGCGATCCGCGCCATGCGCGAGGCCGATGTGATCCTGATCCCCCGCAAGGGCGCAGATAAGGCAGACCTCGCCGACCTGCGCCGTCAGATCGTGGATGTGCATCTGGGGCCCGACGCGCCAGTGGTTGAATTCGACCTGCCCACCCGCGACGGTAAGGCTGAATACTTCGACGCAGTGGACCGCTGGCATGACGCGATTGCACTGGCTTGGCAAGCAGCAGCACCAACCGGGGCGAAACTGGTCGCACTTCTGATCTGGGGCGATCCGTCGCTTTACGACAGCAGCCTGCGGATCGCAGGACGACTGGCCCCGCCAAAGCTGCAGGTGGTGCCGGGGATTACCTCGCTTCAGGTTCTGACGGCAGCCCATGGCATCGCGCTGAACGAAATCGGCGCGCCTGTGGTGATCACTACCGGGCGGCAGTTGCGTGAAAGGGGATGGCCCAAGGATGCAGATACGGTGGCCGTAATGCTGGACGGGTCTTGCAGTTTTACCACCATCGACACCGAAGGCGTGGAGATTTGGTGGGGGGCCTATGTGGGCATGCCTCAACAAATCCTGATGCATGGGCCTGTGTCCGAAATCGCCGACCAGATCATTGCCAAGCGGGCAGAGGCACGGGCGCAACACGGTTGGATCATGGACATTTACCTGCTGCGTCGCCGCTAGGCGCGCAAGCAAATTGTCGAC
>JBFOMB010000197.1:0-6029 GCA_040830545.1 Paracoccaceae bacterium
GAAAAATCCAACGGTATGTTGGTCATGCCGCTGATCACCGAAGCGGGCTTTGTCTTTGGTGGCGGGTACGGCCGCGGCGCGGTGCGCATCAACGGTGCAACGGGTGACTATTACTCGGCAGTGAAAGGCACTGCTGGCCTTCAGATCGGAGCCCAGCAATACGCCCATGTCCTGTTCTTCATGACACAGGATTCGCTGAACGACTTCCGCCGGTCCAGCGGTTGGACCGCCGGGGCTGACATTGGCTATGTGGTCAGCGATCAGGGCGACTCACTTTCCACCGACACGACAACGCTGCGGACCCCTGTATTGGCGGCGGTATTCGGTCAAGCCGGGCTTCAGATCGGTGCAACGGTAGAAGGCACCAAATACACGCGGATCATTCCGTAAACCAGGATTACCACCCCCCGCTAACGGCCCCCGCCATCAGCCCCTGCTGTGGCGGGGTTTTTCGTTCATAGTGCTGTAATCACGAATATTCCCGGGCTGTTCCTCTTTCGGTCAGCCTGACCATCCACTAGTCTTGCCGCAATTTGGAACAGACAGGATTATGAGCCGCAGATGGGATTTGTTTTTCGCTGGCTAGTGCGTATCACCTCGGGCCTGATCCTGCTGGCTCTGGCCGCTGTAGGGTTGGTGTACTTTCTGGCCAGCCAGTCGCTGCCGGATTACAATCAGACGCTAGAGGTCAAGGGCCTGAGCGCACCGGTCGAAATCGTGCGGGACACCGCAAATGTTCCGCATATTCTGGCTGAAAATGACCCGGATGTGTTTTTCGGACTGGGCTATGCGCACGCACAGGATCGTCTGTGGCAGATGACAGTCATGCGACGCACCGCCCAAGGCCGCCTGTCCGAAGTGTTCGGTGCCCGCACCGTGCATATCGACAAATTGTTGCGTCGGCTGGACCTGTACGGGCTGGCCCATCGCTCGGTTGACGTACAGGATGACTACACCAAGGCCGCATTGCGGGCCTATGCCGCCGGTGTGAACGCAAGGCTGGCGGAAATCAACGAAGCCGCCCTGGGTCGAGGCGCGCCCGAAATGTTCCTGTTCAACGCGCCTGTTTCCCCATGGCAACCCGGCGACAGCATTGCAGTGATTAAACTGATGGGCCTGCAATTGTCCGGCCATCTGCAAGACGAGGTGCTGCGCGCCCGCACGTCTCTGATGTTGAACGATCCGGCCCGGCTGGCAGACATCCTGCCCAACGTGCCCGGTCCGGGCATTGCAGCCCTACCGGAATATGCCGCCTTGTTTCCGGGCCTGCCCAGGTACGCCCGAGGCACCCCGATGCCCGCGACCGCATTGTCCCCGTTTCCAAAACGCGGTTTGGCCGGAGCGTCTAACGCCTGGACTGCCGCGCCTTCGCGGTCGGCAAGTGGCGGCACGCTGCTGGCCAATGACCCGCATTTGGGGTTCACCGCACCGGGCGTCTGGTACTTAGCGCGATTGGAATTGGCCAAGGGTGGTGTAATCGGCGCAACTATTCCCGGTGTTCCCGCCGTCATGACTGGCCGCAGTGATCGTCTGGGCTGGGGACTGACCTCGTCTTATCTGGACGATCAGGACGTGCACATTGAGCAGCTGAACCCCGAGAACCCCGAAGAATACCTGAGCCCCGAAGGCTATAAACAGTTTCGCACGCGCCCCTCGATCATCGAGATCAAGGATGAGGCCCCCATCACCCTGACCCTGCGCTGGACGGAAAACGGCCCGGTGCTACCCGGCAGCCACTATGATCTTGAAACGATCACTCCGCCGGGTCATGTCGCCTCATTGTCGTGGACAGCGCTCAGCCCCCGTGACACATCAATGACGGCATCCCTTGCGCTGATGAACGCTGACAACGTGCGTGAGGCGATTGCGTCCGGCGAGCAATTCATCTCACCCTCACAAAACCTGTCGCTGGTCGACAAGGACACGATCGGCATGAAACTGGTCGGTGCCATGCCGAAACGCGATCTGGGGAACCAAAGCCGAGGCCGTATCCCGACGCCAGGTTGGTTGGCCGAAAACCTGTGGCAAGGCCGCCTGCCCTATGAAGACAACCCGGAATTCGTGGCCCCGGCTGGTGGCATTCTGGGTAACACCAACAACAAGATCATCGACCGCCCCTTCCCCGAACATGTCTCGTACGAATGGGGTGACACCCAACGCGTGCATCGTTGGGAACGCTTGATGCAATCGCGCGAGGTCCACACCCGCGACAGCTTTATCGAGGCGCAGTTGGACACTGTCAGTTTTACCGCCCGCTCCCTGCTGCCGCTGATTGGTGCGGACCTTTGGTTTACCGGCGCATCTGCCCCCGAAGGCACACCTGAGCGTCAGCGACAGATCGCCCTGTCCCTGCTGGCTGAATGGAATGGCGAGATGAACGAGCATCTGCCCGAACCGCTGATCTATGCCGCGTGGCTGCGTGCGTTGCAAATCCGATTAATCTCGGACGAGTTGGGGCCACTGGCCGCAGAATACAAGCATGTCGAGCCGCTGTTCATCGAACGTGTCTACCGCGATATCGATGGGGCATCCGTGTGGTGCGACGTCAGCCAAAGCGCCCCGGTCGAAACCTGCACCGATATGGCTAGGCTGGCACTGGACGACGCGCTGATCTGGATTTCCGAGAACTACGGCAGCGCGTTGGAATCCCTGCGCTGGGGGGATGCGCATCAAGCCACTCATGATCATCCGGTTTTGGGTTCGGTCCCAGTGCTGCGATTCTTCGTCAACATCCGGCAATCCACCAGCGGCGGTGACAACACCCTGCTGCGCGGACGCACCTCGGGTGAAGGCAAGGACCCGTTCCAAAACGTACACGGTGCGGGGTATCGCGGGGTCTATGACTTTGCAGACCCTGACAGCTCGGTCTTTATCACGGCGACCGGTCAATCAGGGCACTTCCTGTCGCGTTATTACGACGATCAGGCACAGCTGTGGCGACGCGGCGAATACATCCCGATGTCACTGGATCTGGATCTTGCACGCGCCGCAGCAGTTGGTGTCACCAACCTGATCCCGCGCTGATTTCCACGCCTCGGCAAGACCTTGCCCCTTTTTCGCGCGGTCGTGGACGCAGGGTGGTGTTTCGCTTACGATCTGGTGGCCAAATATTTGGGACCGGGGGTGCATAGATGGCCAGTATTCGCGATAGGTTGAACAATCTCGCGCGCGATTATGCAATCGCCTGGAGTTCGGGCGATCCCGACGCGGTTGCAAGTTTCTTTGCGCCGGACTGTCAGATGAGCATGAACAGGGCTGAGCCACTGCAAGGTCGCACTGCAATTTCAGAAATGGCGCGCGGTTTCCAATCTGATTTTCCCGATCTGGAACTGCGCTGTGACATGATGCGGTGGGCCGGAAGCCACGCAATCTTTGTCTGGACCTTCGAAGGCCATCATGCCGAGACCGGCAACCATGTCGTCACGCGCGGTTGGGAGGAATGGGACCTGAGCGAGGATCACAAAGTCCTTGCTTCTCAGGGCTGGTTCGATGCCGAGGACATGCAGCGCCAGATTGACGGCGCATAAACTGGACGGCAATCCGGCTCACTCGGATGTAATGGTATACTCGCGCGGAATGCCCTCGGTTACCTCAAACCAAGACGACGCTTTTGTCCGCTCTTGATGAGCATCGAAAGCCGCCTGATTTTCGAAGGTTTCGCTGACATTAAACCGACCTGCGATGTCTGCGTCCTCGTCGACCTCAAATGAAAGGCAACCCGGCTCGGCCCGCGTCAACGCGATGTGTTTCGGCACCGCGGCCCGGACCTGTTCAAGCCGACCAGCGGGCACAGTAATATACCCGCGCAGATACACTTTTCCGTTTTCGATTTCAGCCATGCGCCTCACCTAACCGAGGGATCAAAGGGCCGCAAATTGCGCAGCCTGCCGGTCCGTCCACAATACAGTGATTTCAAACCCGTCATCGGTCTGCTCTTCTGATCGGACCACATCCTGACGGAACAGCCATGCGCGTTTGTTACCGTCCGCAAATCCCAAGTTCAGTGTTGTTTCGTGACGAACACCCTGAAGCTTGGTCGCGATTTCCGCCAGTAGTGCCTCAACACCCTCGCCCGTCACTGCAGAAATTGCGAAAATCGCCGGATCGCGGTCTGCCCGTTTAAACGCAGCCTCGCGTTCGTCATCGTTCAACAGGTCGATCTTGTTCCAGACCTCCAGCCGCGGGCGTTCATCCTCGACACCCAGCGATGTCAGAATCGCCTCGACATCCAGCGCCTGCGCTTCGGTTTCCTCGTGGCTGATGTCACGAACATGAACCACGATATCGGCGCCCAAAACCTCTTCAAGCGTGGCGCGGAACGCAGCGACCAGTTCTGTTGGCAGGTTCGAGATGAAGCCCACCGTATCGGACAAGATCACCTCGGGGCCGTCGGGCAGTTCAACGCGCCGCATGGTCGGGTCCAGCGTGGCAAACAACATATCCTTGGCCATCACCTCGGCCCCAGTCAGGCGGTTGAACAAGGTGGATTTTCCGGCGTTGGTATATCCGACCAGCGCGACAATCGGGTAAGGGACTTTGGCCCGTGCGGCGCGGTGCAGTGTGCGGGTTTTGATCACCTTCTGCAGCTGGCGGCGCAACCTCACCAACTGATCGTCAATAGCGCGACGGTCCGCCTCGATCTGGGTTTCGCCCGGACCGCCAACAAAGCCCAAGCCGCCCCGCTGCCGTTCCAGGTGGGTCCAGGCCCGCACAAGGCGCGTGCGTTGATAGCTGAGCGCGGCCATTTCGACTTGCAACACACCTTCTCGGGTGCGGGCGCGGTCGCTAAAGATTTCAAGGATCAGGCCTGTGCGGTCCAGGATCTTGACCTTCCAGGCCTTTTCAAGATTTCGCTGCTGTACCGGAGTCACCGGGCCGTCGATCAGAACAAGTTCGATCTCAGCGTCATGTAGCCGCTCGGCCAGTTCCTCGATCTTGCCACTGCCGAACAACAACCCAGGCTGGGCACGTTGCAGGCGCACGATCCCGGACCCGATCACATCCAAATCGGGAAAAGCGGCGGCCAGTGCAACCGCCTCGGCCAGCGCCGGTTCGGGGACACGGCGCTGTTCATCTGATTTGATTTCCGGATGCAGCACCCAAGCCCGGGTGCGCATCCTGTCATGTTCCATCAAGAGGCGTCTTCGCCCTCATACAGGCTGATCGGCTGCGACGGCATGATTGTTGAAATCGCGTGCTTGTAGACCAGCTGCGACTGTCCGTCGCGGCGCAACAATACGCAGAAATTGTCGAACCAGGTGATGACACCTTGCAACTTCACACCGTTGATCAGGAATATTGTGACCGGGACCTTTGCTTTCCGTACATTGTTCAGGAACGCGTCCTGCAGATTCTGTCTGTCCGAAGCCATATTTTTATAATCTCGCCATTGTTCTTGCTACGCGCTGCGGACCAACGCGCTCCCTCCGGCTGAGTATGGAGTGGGATTAACCGAGTTTCCAGATGAAAAATCAGTCATTTCGATTGTGTTGAATCTCAGTCTCGCCAGAGGCTTGGCGTAATCAAAGCAATGATCGCCAGCGTCTCCAGCCGTCCGATCACCATCGCCGCGCACATGGTCAGCTTGGCACCGGCGCTCAGGTCGACAATCCGAATGGAAATATCTGTCGCCAATTCGATCAGCGGACCGGTCGTACTTAGCGCTGCAACAGTCAGCACCATGGCCTGTTCAAACCCCGCGCCCATTGCCGCCAGAAGCAAGTTGAACACCGCCGCCGTCAGCGCGAACATCATCAGGAATATCCAGGCAATAAAGGCCCCGTCGCTTTGAATACGACGGTTTCCGCCACCCGCGCCACTGACCGATGAGGGATAGATCAAGCGGTCAATCTCGCGCCCGCCGTTCAGGTACAAGGCAAACACGCGCAGCAGCTTGACCCCACCGGCGGATGTGGCAACCCCGCCGCCGCTCAATTCCCAGCCCACCAGGGTCAAGCCCGGCGTCCCCCGCCCCCACAGCTGCTTAGGATCGTTCCAGTTTGCGCTTTCAAATCCCGCCGTGGGGAGTA
>JBFOMB010000198.1:0-16428 GCA_040830545.1 Paracoccaceae bacterium
CCACCCCCAGCAGCGATGCCCTCACCCCGAACAGATGGGCGCAGCCGGCAAGACCAATGACCGGCCCATGGGGGGCTCCTGCAGCGACCCGGGGCGAACACTTCCCGGCCCAGCGGCGAAGGGTGGTCAGGAACCGGGCCTCGGCCGGGCAATTGCGGCTGGGGGTCAGCAGGGTGCCGCACATGGCGTGGGCATCGCGCACGGGCTGGCCCACATGCACTCCCGCCTGCGCTGCCGCCGCGTTGATCGACACGACCACCTGCATGTTCTGCTGGTCATCGACCACGGCCAATGGCCCCAGGTCACGCCCGCGATCCAGCCGCAACAGGCGTTCCGCCCCAAGTCGGGGAAACCAGAGAGAAAGGATGCGGCGGTTCGACATAGCAGTTTGTTCACTTTATGTTCTCTTTCGTAAAGTGAGTCGGGCCTTGGGATCAAGCCATGTGCTGCGCGCTGGATCAGGTGCCGGTCAGGTCTGTGGTGACGGGGAAAGGGCGACCCTGTGCCAGCGACATGTTGGCGGCTTCGGCCAGTGCCAGGGCATTCACGCCGTCCTGCACGGTGGCTGGCACAGGTGCATCCGTCAGGCAGGCATCGACAAAGGCGGACCATTCGATGCCATAGGCCCGCATGTAGCGTTCCAGGAAGAAATGCACCGGTTTGGCCGAGGTGACGCCAGCGGAGGTGGATTTGACCACTGTGTTTTCAAGTTCGTTTTCCGCGCTCAGCAATCCGTCTGATCCCAGCACCTCGACCCGTTGATCATAGCCGTAAGGCGCGCGGCGGGAATTGCGGATGGTGGCCATGCGCCCGTCGGCATAGGTCAGGACAACAACCGCGGTGTCGATGTCGCCAGCCGCCCCGATGGCAGGGTCCACCAGGCAGGCGCCATGGGCCATGACCGTATCCGGCATGCCGAACAGAAAGGCGCACATGTCGAAATCGTGGATCATCATGTCCCGGTACAGCCCGCCCGAGACCTTGATGTAGTCCACCGGTGGCGGGGCCGGGTCGAAAGATGTGATCGACAGCATTTCGCCCTTGCCGACCTCGCCTGCGTCCAGTGCTGCCTTGAGCGCGGCGAAGTTGGGGTCAAACCGCCGGTTGAACCCGACCATGAGCGGTTTGTCATATCCATCTGCAATCCGGCGGATGTCGCGGGCGCGGGACAGGGACAGGTCGATGGGTTTTTCGCAGAAAATCGCCTTGCCCGCCTGAACGCCCGCTTCGATCAGGTCGGCATGGGTGTCTGTGGACGATGCGATAAGGATGGCATCAATCTGTGGGTCGTTCAGGATCGCATCAGGTGTGGAGACGGCGATGCCATGGTCGGCGGCCAACGCCTGTGCAGCGGCATCGACCACGTCCGTGACCGCCACCAGATCGCTGCGCGGGTCTGTGCGGATCGAGGCGGCGTGCACCTTGCCAATGCGGCCTGCGCCGAACAATGCGACTTTCATGGTTTGACCCCTCTAACGGTGCCCGCAGGCTGCGATTTTGGAATATTTATTCCACATCGCAATGATCTGTAATAGGAGTCCTGTCAAGACGGGAGCCCCCATGGACAATGACACCGCTGTACCCAACCGGCCAGACACGGTTTCCGCGTTGCTCGGGCGTATGGATGCCAGCATTGACACACTACCCAAACGGCTGAAGCAATGCGCCAGCTTCACGCGCGGCCATCTGCATCTGATCGCGGTGTCGACGGTTTCGGATATGGCCGAGGCGTCAGGCGTTGCGCCGTCGGTCTATATCCGGTTTTGCCAGACGCTGGGGTTCACGGGCTATTCTGACATGCAGGCCCTGTTTCGCGCACAGTTTACAGAGTTCCGGCCAGACTATGGGAAACGACTGGCGCAACTGCCGCAGGCGAGCAGGAACGACACTGGAAAACTGCTGGCCGACTTTGCCGAGGCCGGGCACAAATCCTTGTTATACCTTTCAAATACAGTGACGACCGGGAAACTGGATCAGATCGCCCGTGACATGTCCAAGGCGCGTGTGATCCACCTGCTTGGGCTGCGTCGGGCGTTTTCCGTGACCAGCAATATGGCCTATCTGTTCGATCAGCTTGGCGTGCCCGCGCAATTGCATCCGGGGGCGGGAATGCTGAGCGCGGCAGAGACCATGTTTCCCGAAGACTGCGTATTTGCCGTCACCTTTGCCCCGTTTTCTGAGGAAACGGTGGGGCTGTCTCGCGACGCCGCGCAGAAGGGTGTGCCGGTTTATGGCCTGTCGGATTCCGAACGCTGCCCGGTGGCGGAATGGGCGCAGGGCATGTTGATCGCGCAGGAGGATGAGGTTGCAGGATTTCGCGCGCCCACCGCAGCGATCACGCTGACCACCGCGCTGGCTGTGGCGGTCAAGGCGTTGCAGGGGCGCGGTTGACTCCCCTATGGATAGCTCGAATATTGGATGAAACGTTCCATTTTCGGACGTACTGACCGCGAAACCGCCACACATTGAAACCAGCAGCGCAGCCTGATCCCCAATCCCCGCGCGACACTATCGGAGACCTCTGTATGAGTTTGACACTTCGTCTCACCGCTTCGCAGGCCATGGTGAAATGGCTGTCCGTCCAGATGACAGAGGATGGCGACCGATTTATCGAAGGGGTCTGGGCCATTTTCGGTCATGGCAACGTTGCTGGATTGGGCGAGGCGCTGCATGGGATCGGGGATGCCTTGCCGACATGGCGGGGTCAAAATGAACAGACCATGGCGCACACCGCGATTGCCTATGCCAAGGCGAAGCAGCGCCGTCAGGCCATGGCGGTGACGTCCTCCATTGGTCCCGGCGCGACGAACATGGTCACGGCCGCCGCGTTGGCACATGTGAACCGTTTGCCCTTGCTGCTGATCCCCGGTGATGTCTTTGCCAATCGCGGTCCTGACCCGGTGCTGCAACAGGTCGAGGATTTCGATGACGGCACGGTCAGCGCGAACGACTGTTTTCGCCCGGTGTCCCGTTATTTCGACCGGATCACGCGGCCCGAACAATTGCTGACGGCCCTGCCGCGCGCGTTGCAAACCATGACCGACCCAGCGAAATGCGGGCCAGTGACACTGTCCTTCTGTCAGGACGTTCAGGCCGAAGCGTTTGACTGGCCTGTTCGGTTCTTCGAACCCAGGGTCTGGCGTATCCGCCGCCCGGAACCGGATGCGGCGGAATTGGCCGAGGTGGCGGGTTTGCTGCAATCCGCCGAGCGTCCCGTCATCGTGGCCGGGGGCGGTGTGCTGTATTCCGGGGCGGAACAAACGCTGTTGGAGTTTGCCAATCGTCACAACATCCCGCTGGCCGAAACGCAGGCGGGCAAGGGCGCGCTGGATTGGCAGGAACCCCTGAACCTTGGCGCACCGGGGGTGACGGGCAGCGATGCCGCCAATCAGGCCCTGGCTGAGGCTGATCTGGTGCTGGGTGTCGGCACACGGT
Source organism: Paracoccaceae bacterium (assembly GCA_040830545.1). GTDB lineage: Bacteria > Pseudomonadota > Alphaproteobacteria > Rhodobacterales > Rhodobacteraceae > HXMU1420-2. The sequence goes on from JBFOMB010000198.1 coordinate 3,436, forward strand.
TTCAGGATTTCACCACGGGGTCGTGGACAGTATTCGCCAACCCGGCTTGCAAATTGGTGTCCGTCAACGTGGCGGCCCATGACGCTATGAAACACGGGGCTGTTCCCTTGATGGCGGATGCCAAGGTTGCACTGGAAAAACTCAGCGCGGCTTTGGGGGATCGGGCGTGGCCGGATCGAGACTTGTCAGCCCGGTCCGCGTGGTATGAGGCGACTGATGCGGTCATGGCTGCACCCAATGCACCGGGCCTGCCGACGGATGCGCAGGTGATTGGCGCGGTGCAACGGCAGGCGTTGCCGAATGCCATTGCAATGTGCGCGGCTGGGACCATGCCCGGTGCGCTGCATACTCTATGGCGGGCCAGTCAGGGCGGGTATCACATGGAATACGGGTTCAGTTGCATGGGCTATGAAATCGCGGGTGCCATGGGGATCAAGCTCGCCCGGCCCGAGGCGGATGTCGTCTGTTTCACCGGCGACGGCAGTTACATGATGGCAAACTCGGAACTGGCCACAGCCGTCATGCGCGGGGTGCCCTTTGTTATCATCTTGACCGACAATCGCGGGTACGGCTGTATCAACCGTCTGCAAAATGCGACCGGCGGGGCAGAGTTCAACAACCTCTACACATCGGTCAATCTGGAAGAGCAGCCCAACATCGACTTTGTCGCGCATGCTGCCAGCATGGGCGCACATGCGGAGAAGGCGAGCGATATCGCCGATCTGGAGGCCCGGATCGTGGCTGCGCGGGCGCGGGATATTCCGTCCGTCATCGTCATTGAAACCGACCCCTATCCGGGGACCGGAGCGGGTGGCCATTGGTGGGACGTGGCGGTGCCCGAGGTGTCCGACCGCGAGGCGGTGCGCACGGCGCGGGCGGATTATGAAAGCCAAGTAGCCAAGCAGAGCGTTTCCTGAGGATACCCCCATGACCATCAAAATCGGGATTTCCCCCATCGCTTGGCAGAATGACGATCTGCCGGACCTGACTGCGGCATACACGATGGAACAGGCGCTGCAGGAGTCCGCGCGGATCGGATACGCCGGGATGGAACGAGGCCAGCGCATGCCGAAGGAAACCGAAGCGCTGCGCGCTTATCTGGACACGCATGGGCTGGCGCTGTGTGGCGGGTGGTGTTCGGGCAACCTGCTGGTCAACAGCGTGCAGGATGAACGCAAGGCGGTGCAGCAGCAGGTCGAACAGTTCGCGGCCTTGAGCTCACCCTGCATCGTCTACGCGGAATGTTCCAACACGGTGCAGGGTGACATCGGGGTTCCGGTGAACGATCGGCCTCGGCTGGGTCGGAACGACATCGCGGCCTATGGTCAGAAGCTGGGTGAATTGGCCAAGTGGATGGCCGATGCCGGTCAGCCGCTGGCATATCACCACCACATGGGCAGCATCATCGAATCCCAGGAGGATGTGGATTGGCTGATGGAGTCCACACCGGACGAGGTGCACCTGCTGTTTGACACCGGGCATTTGCAATTCGGTGGCGGGGACGTGATGGCGACCCTGCGAAAATGGCGCGAGCGGGTGCTGCATGTGCATTTCAAGGACGTGCGCCCGGATGTGATCCGCGACGTGCGCGACAACAACCGCAGCTTTCTGGACGCAGTGATCGCGGGGGCCTTCACCGTGCCGGGCGATGGCGCAATTGATTTTCAGGCCGTGGCGGACGAGTTAAAGGCGATGGAGTATTCCGGCTGGATCGTGGTCGAGGCGGAACAGGACCCGGGCAAGGCCCCGCCGTTTGAGTATTCCAAGCGCGGGTATGAGCACATTGTCGAGGTCTGCCAACGCGCCGGTTTGACGATCGCACACTAGACAAGGTTGCGAACCCGCTTCAAAGCGGCTTGTTCAAGAGCCTTTGAAAGCGCCTTTCCCGTTTCAGTCGGGCGCCAGCATGTATCCCGCACCACGTACCGTTTGCAGGTAACGGGGTTGTTTCGGGTTCGCCTCGATCTTGCGGCGCAGGCGGGTGATCTGCACATCCACCGCGCGTTCCTGCGCCTGTCCCCGGTCGCGGCCCAGATCCTCGACCAGCTTGGCGCGGCTCACGGCCTCGCCAGGACAGGCTGAGAAGATTTTCATCAATTGGCTTTCCGTCGCGGTCAGGCGTACGATCTGGTCGCCTTGCCACATCTCCCCCCGCTCAATGTCATAGCGGATGTCGCCCAGATGCAGGATTTTCGGTACGGTCTGTTCCACCGGCGTTTCCGGCATCCGGCGCAGGATCGAGTTGATGCGCAGAAGCAGTTCGCGCGGTTCAAACGGTTTGACCAGATAATCATCCGCCCCCGCCTCCAACCCGGAAATGCGGTTCTCCGGCTCACCCTTTGCCGTCAGCAACAGGATCGGCGTCTGATGGGTTTCGCGCAAGGTACGCGTCAGGCTGACGCCGTCTTCGCCTGGCATCATCACGTCCAGCACGATCAGGTCAAAATCCAGCCCCGACAGAATTCGCCGCGCGTGTTCCGCGTCCCGCGCCGCCGTTACCAGAAATCCGTTGCGGTTCAGGAACTTCTTCAACAGCTCGCGAATGCGCTCATCATCGTCAACAATCAGCAGATGTGTGTCCAGCGCGGTCATGAGCCGATATCCTTCAATCGCAGATAGGCGCGTCGCATTTCGCTGTCCATCATCGCCTCCAACACTTGTCGGAACCCGGCCACGGCCTCGGGTCCGGCGTCCTTGTACGCTGCACGCATCCGGGCGCGTTGTGCATCGCTCAACCGCGTTTCCAGCTGTGCGCCGTCCTCGGTCAGATACAGATGGCGTTCGCGTTTGTCCTGCTGACCCACGCGGCTTTCAACCAGCCCGTCTTCGATCAAACGTCGCAGAACCCGGTTAAGCGATTGTTTTGTCACACCCAGAATGTTCAGCAGGTTGTTCACCGTCGTTCCCGGCGCGCGGTTGATGAAGTGAATGGCGCGGTGATGTGCGCGGCCATAGTCCATGCCGGTCAGGATGCGGTCGGGATCGGCGGTAAAACCGCGATAGGCAAAGAACATGGCTTCAATCCCCTGACGCAACTGTTCGTCCGTCAGAAACAGAAGCGCCTCGCCGGTTTGGGTCCGCGTCGAGGGGCCGTCGATCATGCACCGTTCCTTTTCACGTTTTCCTCCTTTTAAGTCAGTCTTGTTGACATTCCAAGTCCCAACCGGTATCGAATCGCGTCTTTGGCGCAATTTTATGTCCGATACGGACGTAAGTAGCGCAACATTTGTAAATCGCGGCGATGCGAAACCACGAAGGAGAGTTGAGATGGCAGGCTATGACGACCGTGACGGCCAGATCTGGATTGATGGGAAAATGGTGGATTGGCGCGATGCGAACGTCCACATTCTGACCCATGCGATGCACTATGCCAGCTCGGTCTTTGAGGGTGAGCGTGCGTATGGCGGGAAGATCTTCAAATCGCGCGCACATACCGAGCGGCTGCATGCGTCGGCCAACATGATCGATTTTGAGATCCCCTGGTCAGTGGACGAGATTGAGGCCGCGAAGACGCAGGTTCTGGAGGCAAACGGGCAATCGGACGCCTATGTGCGGGCCGTGGCCTGGCGTGGTGCGGGCGAGGACATGGGTGTCGCGTCCGCGAAAAACCCGGTGCGCCTGGCCATCGCGTCCTGGGAATGGGGTGCCTATTATGGTGATGCCAAGATGAAGGGCGCAAAGCTGGATATTTCCAAGTGGAAACGCCCGAGCCCCGAAACCATCCCCAGCCATGCCAAGGCGGCGGGCCTCTACATGATCTGCACCATGTCCAAACACGCAGCCGAGGCCAAAGGCTGTTCGGACGCAATGATGTTCGACTATCGCGGCTATGTGGCCGAGGCGACGGGTGCCAACATCTTCTTCGTCAAGGATGGCGAGGTGCACACGCCTGACCCCGACTGCTTCCTGAATGGGATCACCCGTCAGACCGTGATTGGTATGCTGAAAGACCGCCAGATCAAGGTGCACGAACGCCACATCATGCCCGAGGAATTGGAAGGGTTCGAGCAGTGCTGGCTGACCGGCACCGCAGCCGAGGTCACCCCGGTGGGCCAGATCGGCGACTACAACTTCGAAGTCGGCGCCATGGCGCGCGATATTGCCGAAGGGTACGAGAAGCTGGTTCGGGAGTGATTTCTGGCGCCTTCGGGCGCCAATAATCTATGCGTAGTGTTTAACCCGGTAGAGGACAACAGAGGTTTAGCCGGTCCATGCAGCTAAGCCACTCAATTTAGCGACCAAAAATGTGTCGTCCTGGTCGACGCAATTTTTCAGGTTATCGCAAACCTGGACAACAATCTGTACTGTCTTGTGGCACTTAACTGACAATTCAACGGAACGCATGGGAGGCGAAGCCGACCAGCCCCCGACCGCCCCCATGGGCGGGGGCTTCACCCCCACCCGCGGTCGGGGACTGGTCTATGCGGTCTTGTTGAGACCTTTCAGATTTTGCCAGAGCGTTCCCGGAAAGGTTTGCGAGATTGGTTTGACTGGCCGAGTTTCTTCGGCCTACATATGAGCAGGCCCCCGCCCGGGCCTCCCCCCTCCGACCGGGGAAGCATCTGACATGTGGGGCGTATCCTGAACGACTGACCTGCTGACAGCGCGGGCGCATAAGGAGGGGTTGCGGCAATCGCGCGCATCAGGAGGCCAATCACATGGACCTGTCCGCCCCTATCTATCGTCTGAAACGTCAGGCAAAAACCATTGCGCGCACCGAAGAGGTGCCCTTGCACACTGCATTGGATCGTGTTGCCCAATCCGAAGGCTTTGCCAGTTGGAGCCATCTGAGCGCGTCCCAAACTTCTGACAGCCCGGCCAAGCGGTTGTTGCAAAATTTGCAGCCAGGGGAGTTGATCCTGCTGGCCGCCCGTCCGGGTCATGGCAAGACCTTGCTGGCGTTGGAAACCTTGCTGACCGCCACCCAGAACGGTCAGCAGGCGTTTTTCTTCACGCTGGACTATGGGCCGGCGGATATAGCCGCGCGGTTGGTCGAACTGGGGTTCGACCCTGCGCCGGACAGCTTTGTCAGCGACACGTCGGACGACATCTGTGCAGCTTACATTCTGGATCGCTTGCGGGATGCGCCAAGGGGCTCGCTGGCGGCGGTGGACTACATGCAATTGCTGGATCAACGCCGGTCATTGCCGCCGCTGGAGGATCAGATTGCAGACCTTTCCGCGGGCGCGCAGCGGTTGGGGGTGACGATCCTGCTGATCTCACAAATCTCGCGCGCCTATGATCCGCAGGCGAAACCATTGCCGGACTTGTCGGACGTCAATCTGCCTAACCCGGTGGATCTGGCGCACTTTGCGCGGGGCTGTTTCCTGCAGGATGGCAAAGTGCGTTTGACGGCGCTGGGCGGCGCGGTTAGCTGACGCACCGAACCAACAGGCCAGGACTGGATCCCATCATGCTTTCCTATCAGCATGCCTATCACGCCGGAAACGCAGCGGATGTGCACAAACATGCGCTGCTGGCCACGGTCCTGGCCTATCTGACCCGCAAGGATAAACCGCTAACCTACATGGAAACTCATGCGGGGCGTGCGGTGTATGATCTGTCAGGGCCGGAAGCGGTGAAGACTCAGGAGGCCGCGCAGGGCATTCAGCGCGTCGCCTCCTGGTTTGATGAGGATCATCCCTATACCTCTGCCTTGAAAACAGTGCGACAGGCTGAGGGGAAGACGGCCTATCCCGGCTCCCCCTACATTGCTCGGCATCTGTTGCGCCCGACTGACCGGTTGATCCTGGCCGAGTTGCATCCGCAAGAGTCCGAGGCATTGCGTGCGGCCCTGCCCGGTGTGGATGTACGCAAGGCGGACGGCCCTGCACTGGCCTTGTCCATCGCGCCACCTGATCCACGCCGGGGGCTATGCCTGATCGACCCGGCCTATGAGGTCAAAGCCGAATACAGCGCCATGCCGCATCTGTTGGCCAAGCTGCATCGCAAATGGCCGGTGGGTGTGCTGATGCTGTGGTATCCCATCCTGACCTCCGGCGCGGAACGGGGCATGGTCAAGGCGCTCCATGGTCTGAATGTGGAGAAAACCCTGCTCAGCGAGGTGCGGTTTGCACCTGCGCGCCCGGGGCACGGGATGGTGGGCAGCGGGCTGTTCGTGATCAATCCGCCCTGGGGACTAGCCGAAGCAGCGCGTGATTTGGAGCGGCAGTTCAAGGCCGCGCTTTAGCAGAGTTTCACAAAATCGTCGCGCGCCTGTCACCCCGCTGCCAGCCAGCTTTTACATTCCCGTCGTCAGTTGTCCGCGTTTTCGCCCGTTGCCGGATCGTCTGGCACAGCCAAACCACAGGACATCTCAATCATGCCTAAACTGTTTCGCCCGTCCCGTCGTGCCGTCCTTGCCGGTGGCACTGCTTTTGCCGCGCATCTCACCATGCCGTCGCTCAGCCGCGCCTCGTCCCGCCCCGTGTTTGCACATGGTGTGCAATCGGGCGACGTTGATTCCGTGTCCGGCATGATCTGGACCCGCACTGACCGCCCGTCTCGTGTGATGATGGAGGTCGCAACAACCGAAAGCTTCGCGAACCCCGTGGCGCTGGCCCCGATGGACGCGACGCCTGCGTCCGACATGGCGGTCAAGCGGATGGTGCTGGGTCTGCCATCGGATCAGGACATTTTCTATCGCTTTGTCGCGCATGATTTGAACGATGTGTCCGCCACGTCCGAACCCATTGTGGGCCGGTTCAAAACCGCGCCAATGTCGCGCCGGTCGGTCAAGTTTGCGTGGTCCGGGGATACCGCCGGTCAGGGTTGGGGCATCGACGACGATGGCATGCTGACCTATGCCACCATGGCGGGCCATGCGCCGGATTTCTTTGTTCATTCGGGCGACACGATCTATGCCGATGGCCCGATGCAGGACGAGGTCGAGCGTGACGGGCAGGTCATCTGGAAAAACACCACGCTGATCAACAGCAAGCGCAAGGTCGCGGAAACGCTGCAGGAATTCCGTGACCAGTGGAAATACAACATGATGGATGCGCATGTGCAGGCAATGAACGCCGTTGCGCCGACCTTCTTCCAGTGGGACGATCACGAGGTGGTCAACAACTGGTCCGCGTCCAAGGACCTGACCGGCGATGATCGCTATACTGAAAAATCGGTGCCGAACCTGATCGCTCGCGCGGGCCGGGCATTCCACGAAATGACCCCAATCCGGATCACGCCTGCTGAACCGGGCCGTGTCTATCGCAAGATTTCCTATGGTCCGATGCTGGACGTGTTCTTTGTCGATCTGCGGTCCTATCGCGGGCCGAACCAGACCGAGATGACGGAACCGCTGACCGATGATCAGCGCGTGTTCGGGGCGCAGCAGATCGAGTGGTTGAAGCGTGAACTGACCAGTTCCACCGCGACATGGAAGGTGATTGCGTCTGATCAGCCGATTGGCCTGATCGTCTGGGACAACTGGCGGGAACAATCCGGGTCCGAAGGCATCGCCGACGGTACCGATGGACCGGCAAAGGGGCGCGAAGTTGAGCTGGCTGAATTGCTGCGTTTCATCAAGACGGCAGGCGTGGAAAACACCGTGTGGCTGACAGCAGACGTGCATTACACGGCGGCGCACTACTACAACCCGGACAAGGCGGCATTCCAGGACTTCAACCCGTTCTGGGAATTTGTATCCGGCCCGCTGCATGCGGGTACCTTTGGTCCCAACGCCATGGACAATACGTTTGGCCCCGAGGTGAAGTATGTGAAGGCCCCGACCAAAGAGCAGGGTATCAACTTGCCACCCAGCGAGGGGCTGCAGTTCTTTGGTCTGGTCGACATTGATGGTGCGACCCAGCAGATGACCGTGCGCCTGATGGACCGGGCGGATACGGAGCTCTATTCCGTCACGCTGGACCCGGCGCTGAAATCGCTCTGATACTTGGTCAAGGGAATGTGGTGGGGCCGCGCGATGCGTGCGGCCCTATCCGCTTTTGGGATCGGTCACCGACCGCGCCTTGCGCCGGTCCAGCCCCAGTTGCCGTTCGCGTAGGATCACCACCGCGTTGCCTGCAATGACCAACGCCCCGCCGATCAGGATGACGGCGGTCGGCAGTTCGCCGAACCAGACATATCCAACGATCACAGCGAAAATCATCGACGAGTAATCGTAGGGCGCCAGCATGGACGCCGGACCATAGCGATAGGCAGCGGTGACAAGTATCTGGGCGATCCCCCCCATTACCCCGGTGGACATGAGGATCAGGATCACGTCGAGCGATGGCAGCGTCCAGCCAAAGGGCAATGTCAGCAGGGATACAACGGACGCAATGACCGAAAAGTAGAAGACAATCGCAGCGGTGCTTTCGCTTTGCACCAGCACGCGGATCTGCACCTGCACCAGCGACCTGGCGATGGTGGCGATCAGAATGAACAACGCCCCCATCGTTGCCCCATCCTGCAAATCCCCGGACCCGCTCAGCCGTGGCCACAACATGATCGACACCCCGACCAGACCGATCAACACGGCGCTGATCCGGATCAGGCGGATACGTTCGCCGAGGATCAGCGCGGCGAGGATGAGGGTGAAAATAGGCGTGGCAAAGCCGATGGCTGTGACCTCGGGCAGGGGCAACAGCCCGAGACCGGTGAAGGTGAGACCCATGGCCGAGGTGCCAAGAATGCCGCGCCAGACGTGGCGCAGGGGTTTCTTAGCTTTGAGCCCGCCGGGCAGTTCACCGCGAAACGCCAGCCAGATCAGGATGACAGGGATCGCAAAGAAGGAGCGAAAGAACACTGCCTCACCCGGTGGCACCTGGTCCGAGGTGTATTTCACAATCGCGGCCATGAAGGTGAACAGGAAGATCGCGCTGAGCTTCAGCATGATCCCAACGACCGGTCGATGCGTTGTTAAGGGTTCCGGCATGGGGTCAGCCATGCGCCTTTGTCACGGAAAGTGCAATGGGGCGACCGGATTGATTTGCGCGGGAGGTAAACAATTCGAACGCAAGTTGTCCCGCAACTATTCCAAAAGTTGCCTGCGAATTGCTTACAATTCGACTACCCTGTCCCTTGCAGACGGTCCACGTAGCTGCGCAGTTCTTCGGCCTCCTGCCGCGCATCGCGCAGGCCTTCCATCGCAGCAGCCAGCTCTGCTTCGGTCTGGGTCAGCTGATTGGTCAGCTCCGCCTCGCGCTGTTGCAGATAGGTGATCGCCTGATCACGGGTTTCCTCGGCCTCGTGCAGTTCCTGGCTCATCCGGTCCAGTTCGCCAATGTCCCCGGCGCTCACACGGGTGAAACGATGCACCAGCCAGTTCGCGAACCAACCCAGAGCAAAGGTCACGAACAGCACTGCGGCGGTCCAGATGATAAACTCAGTTCTGTTCATCGCTTGTCTCCCCTTCGGCCTCTTCTTGTTGTTCCGTGGCCTCGGTCTCTTCTGCGGTGGCGGCGGTTTCGGCGGCGGTTTCTTCGAGCGTCGTTTCGGTTTCTTCCGTGACCTCGGGCTGGATCAGGTGGAATTCGATCCGCCGGTTCGCCTCGCGCCCCTCTTCGCTGCCGTTGTCGGCGATAGGCTCGCTTTCACCATAACCGCGCGCCTCGTAGCTGGCGGTCAGAACACGTCGTGCCTGCAATTCTGCCAGAACCGAATCCGCGCGCGCCTGGCTCAATTCCAGGTTCATGCTTTCACGCCCCTGGCTGTCGGTGTGGCCCTGTATTTCCAGCCGGATGTCGCCACATTCCTTCAGGATGTCCGCAATGCGGTTCATCACGCCCAGCGATTCCTCGGCAATCGTGGCTGATCCCGGTTCAAACGCGATTTTTGCGCCGGTCTGGACGGCTTGTAGCTGTGCCTCGCATTCTTCGGGTGAGGGGCGGATTTTTTCGGGCGGGGGCGGGGCGCGATAGGTGATGTCGAGACTGTAAAGCGCACCTTCGCCCAGCCGGTTGGACAGCAGGCCGGACAGGTCTGCCCGCGCGTTTTCCAATTTGGTCACACCGCTCAGCGCCAGATTGTCGGGGGATACAATGACTGACCCGTTGGTCAGATAGGTCAGCGCCTCCAGCCCGGCCAGTACACGTGCGGGCCAATTTTCCGGCATGTTGTCCACGACGCGGGCTGCCGTATAGACATTTTCCGACCCAAACGCGGCCTTGGCAAAGCTGTCAGCCATGCGCCGCAAGCTGTCATCGCTGAGCCGTCCGCGCAACTGCACCTGACCTTCAGGGCTGCGGGTTGCCACGAACTCGGGCGGGCCAACATCCCCGCCCTCTTCGGGCTGTGGCAGGATCGCGTGCAGGGCAAAGACGTCGGGTAGGTCCACTTCCAATTCACCGACGATCCGGTCGAATTGAGATTGATCCGTGCCCACCGCAGCAACCAATGTGATGTCCGCATCCGCAAAGGTCACGCTGCCATCGCCCAGTGCCGCCAAAGCGCGGATCGCCTGATCAGCGGCCGCGCCCCAATACGGCGTTGGAACACCCATTCCAACCGTACAGGTTTCCGGGCCGCTTAACCCGGTCGCGTCGCGGGCCACGTTCAGGATACGCTCAGCCGTGGCTTCGGTGTCTGCAGAACAGGCATCAAACCGGCCCTGTCCCTCTTCGACCAGAAACCGCAGGGTAAAGGGCGTGATGACCGGGCGCGGTGCCGAGATTTTCAGCGTCAGGTTCAGGCCGGGTGGCACTGCGCGTTCCAGTTCGCGCTCCAGTGCCTGTTTCGCCTCTGCGCTGTCGGAAATTGCCGTGACTTCGATCTGGCCCGCATCGACGGAGATTTTGGAGCGGGGCAATTTGGCCAACGCGGTCACGGCGAACCCTAACGCGTCGTCCCAACCTTCGGGCACGGGGTAGTCCGCGGCCTCCAGCAGGTCGGCAACACGGTCTTCACCGCTGCGGTCCTTGATTAATGCAATCAGCGCCTCGCGATCAGTTTCACGTGGGACAAGGCCGATGATCGACACGCCGCTTTCGTTGCGCAGGATTTCAGCGGAAAAGCGCGGTGGTGCGATGGCAGCGGTGGCCTCAACCTCCATCTCGTCCAGGATACGGGTTGCGTCCACCTCGGACCCGGCGGCTGTGACGGCCTGAAACCGCAGCGCTTCGGTTGGGGCCAGACCGCTCAGCACGACCTGCAGGCCGTCGGCATGAACCTCGGCCCAGGTCAGATCGTTGTTATCCAACGTGCGCCGCACGGCGATTTCGGACCCGTCCTCGATCGCCATCACGGCAAATCGTGCCGCAACAAGGCACAACGCTGCCGCTAGAACAAAGGCAACAATACCCGAAACAACAGAAGACAGCCGCATTCAATTCGCCATTTTGGTGTGGCCAGTTCCCCCTAGCCCCTTTGGGAACCGGTTCAATCAGACCAGCAGCGCGAGAACAAGGCAGATAAGCGGAATAAAGCCGGTGTCGCGGTTCGATTGAAACAGCCGCAGCATCTTGGCCGGATCGGTTTGGTCAAATCCACGCAATTGCCACGCCATATGCCATCCCATCGCCCAGGGACCGGCCAAAGCGATGACCAGCGCCAGAATACTGGCCTGCGGCATACCGGCCTGAAGGATCGCCATGCCCATCAGACCAACGGTCAACACAAGGAACCATTTGAGATATTTGGGCGAATCCTCGCCAAACAGGCGCGCGGTGGACTTGACACCGATCAGGGCGTCATCCTCGGTATCCTGATGTGCATAGATGGTGTCATAAAACAACGTCCATGCGATGCCCGAAAGATAGAGCAATATCGCAGGGGACTGGACCCCACCGGTATGCGCCGCCCAGACCAGAATGGCACCCCAGTTGAAGGCCAGCCCCAAAAACACCTGCGGCCACCAGGTGAAGCGTTTGGCAAACGGATAGATCGCAACCAGCACAAGCGATCCGATTCCCAGCAGAATCGCGGTGGTGTTGAATGTCAGCAGGATGCAGAACGCGATCAGCGCTTGCAGACCCATCCAGACCACGGCCTGTTTGACACTGACCTGTCCCGAAGGCAGCGGGCGGGAGCGTGTGCGTGCGACCTGAGCGTCGAACTTGCGATCCGTGATATCGTTCCACGTACACCCGGCCCCGCGCATCAGAAACGCGCCGATCCCGCAGGCAATCGCGATCCAGGCGTCTTCCCACCTAGGACTTTGATCCCAAAGGATCGCCAGTGCCAGACCCCACCAGCAGGGCAACAGCAGCAGAAACACCGGAATCGGGCGATCCGCGCGGGACAGCCGCAGGTAGGGACGGGTCCAGACCGGCGCAAACCGGTCGACCCAGTTGTCGCGGGCGGCGTCAGCGACCTGACCATCTGGTGTTGGGGAGGAGCCTTGCATATCTAGGGCCTATGGCTGGAACGATCCGACTCTATGTAGACCACCCGCTGAATGCGGGGCAATCGGTCCCCCTGTCGCGGGATCAGGCACACTATCTGTTTGGCGTGATGCGGCAGGGCGTGGGTGACAGCATTGCGCTGTTCAATGGTGAGGACGGCGAATGGCGGGCCGAAGTGGCCGAGGCCGGGAAGCGTGGTGGCACGCTGGTCGCGGTGGAGCAGACCCGGCCCTTGCAACTGCCGCCCGACCTGTGGCTGCTATTCGCCCCGATCAAAAAGGCGCGGACAGACTTCATTGTGGAAAAGGCCGCTGAGATGGGGGCCGCGCGTATTCTACCGGTGCAGACGGAGTATACGAACTCCGAACGCATTCGGCAGGATCGCTTGCAGGCGCATGCGGTTGAGGCGGCAGAACAATGCGGTGGGACCTATGTGCCCGAGGTGGCCGAGCTGCAACGGCTGGACCGGCTGTTGGCCGATTGGTCGGAGGATCGTCAGATCATGTTCTGCGACGAGGCGTTGGTGGGTGAAAACCAGGGCCTGCCCGGCGGATCTGGTGCCCCTTGGGCCGTTCTGATCGGGCCCGAGGGCGGGTTTTCCGAAGGCGAGCGCAAACGACTTGCCACCCATCCGCAGGCCCACGCGGTCAGCCTGGGGCCTCGCGTTCTTCGCTCGGATACGGCGGCGGTGGCGGGCGCTCGGCTGGGG
>JBFOMB010000199.1:0-49480 GCA_040830545.1 Paracoccaceae bacterium
CCGGGAAGCAGCCGCGCGGTTAAGCCTGACAGTCGCGCTCCAGTCGTTTTACAGCCTGCTCGTTTGTTCTGATTTCCTCGGAAAGGATTCCCTTCATGGACCTCTCAATTGTCATCGTGAACTGGAACACCTGCGATTTTCTGCGGGATTGCCTGACCTCCGTGCAGGCGGGCTTGGGCGACCTGCGGGCAGAGGTTCTGGTGGTGGATAATGCCTCGTCCGACGCGTCCATTGCCATGATCCGCGCTGCGTTTCCGGATGTCACCCTGATCGAAAGCGCCGAAAACCTGGGCTTTGCAGGCGGTAACAACGTCGCACTGCGGCAGGCGCGTGGGCGGTATGTGATGTTGCTGAACACCGATACGCTGGTGCATGGCACAGTTCTGCCCGACGCGGTGGCGTGGCTGGATGCCCGCGCCGATGTCGGCGTGATGGGGCCGAAAGTTCTGAACGCCGATGGCACGGTGCAGCCGTCCTGCAGCGCGTTCCCCTCGCTCAAGTTCCTGACCATGCAGGCGTTGGGGCTGACAAAACTGGCACGCCTGGACAGCTACCGCATGACTGGGTGGGACCGGTCGTCCGAGCGGCAGGTTGACGTGATCTCGGGCGCGGCGATGTTTGTACGGCGGGCCGCGATGGAACAGGTCGGGCTGCTGGACGAGGCCTTTTTCTTTTACGGTGAGGAAACCGATTGGTGCCACCGGTTCGCGCAGGCGGGCTGGGGCGTTGTGTTTGCCCCATTGCCCGAGGTCACGCATTTTGGCGGCGGGGCGGTTGCGCAACTGAACCATCGCCGCGACGTGATGATGACCGAAGGCACCACGCGCCTGCATCGCAAACATGGCGGCTTGTTGGCGGGGATGGCCTGCTTTGCGGTGCTGAGTTTTCACAATGTGACACGTGCAGCCCTTTGGACCGTGCTCAGCCCGTTTCGGCGCGGGGCCGCGCGCGAAAGGGCCCGGCATTTCCGTTCGGTCGCAGCAGATTTGCACAAGGCGTGGCCAGTGGAGGCGCAGGTGGAGGTCCGGTCATGAAGGTTCTGCTGATCGCGCCAAATCTGGACGGAACGGATGTGGGCGAGGCTTTTGTCGCCTTCAAATGGGCCGAGGCGCTGGCCGAGCGGGTGGCGTTGACGGTCCTCACCTTCCAGCGTCCGGGTCGTGCAAATGTCACCGCACAACTGCCGGGTGCGCGCGTGGTGACCTGGCCGGAACCCGCATGGGCGATGAAACGCGAGCGGCTGAACGCCATGCTGAAACCCGCCTGGCCGGTTTTTGCCACATACGTGCGGCAGTGGATCGGGCAGGCGCTGAGGCAAGGCGAAAGGTTCGACCTTGCCCATCAACTGATGCCGCAGGCGGCGCGCTATGCGTCCCCGCTGCGTCATTTCGATGTGCCTTACATCATCGGTCCGCTCGGCGGCGCGCTGGACACACCCGCCGCCTTCCAGTCCGAGGCCGCAAGCGCGCCGCTGTTCACCCGTCTGCGTGCGCTCGACGCGTTCCGATTTCGTAATGATCCGTGGCTGCGCGCCACCTATGCCGGGGCGGCCTGCGTTTTGGGCGTCGCGCCTTATGTGCAAGACGTGTTGGGGGACATTCCGCTGCAACGGTTCGAACCGGTTCTGGAGCTGGGGATTGGGTCCGTCGCGCCAATGGTCGACCGCGCTCACCGGACGGGTGACTTGCGCCTGCTGCATGTGGGCCGGGCCGTGCGCACCAAGGGGCTGCGTGATGCGGTCCGCGCGTTGGCGCATCTGCGCGACTTGCCCGGCGTGTCCCTGACCAGCGCCGGTGCCGGGGAAGAGCTGGACCTTTGCCGGGCCGAGGCGGACCGTTTGGGCGTTGCGGATCGTGTGCGGTTACTGGGCAAGGTCCCACGGGATCAGGTCGAGGAACTGTATGCCAGCCACGATGCGTTCTGCTTCCCCTCGTTCCGCGAACCGGCGGGCGGCGTCCTTTACGAGGCGATGCGCCACGGCCTGCCCATCATCACCGCAGATCGCGGCGGTCCGGGATGGATCGTGGACGATACATGCGGCGTCCGTATACCGGTCACTTCACCAGACACCTTTGCCGCTGACATCGCTGAGTCCGTGCGCCGTTTGGCCGATGATTCCGCCCTGCGCCAGCGGCTGGGACAGGGCGCGCGGACCAAGGTTTTGCGCGAAGGATTGTGGAACGTGAAGGCGGACGGACTGGTCACGCTCTACAAAGACGTGTTGGCCCAGCAAAATGCGCCCAGCGCTATCCGAAAGGATAGCTGATGCCGCCCATTTGCGACCTCAAAATTGCTTTTTGCGCAGTAACGTCAATGGGTTAACTCACGGTATCTTCTTCCCAGGACCAAACCTGACCTGGGAGATTGCAAGATGCCTGACCGCCACCACTCACGTCCCGTCGTTCTTGCCGTCTCCTCCGGTGGTGGCCATTGGGTCCAGATGCAGCACCTGACGCCCGCGTTCGATGGCGCAGAGCTGCATTTTGCCACCACCGACCCCACTGCCGCAGAACGTTATCCGTCGGCGCGCATCCACACCTACCCGGACGCGAACAAGGACACGCCGCTGCGCATGCTGGCCTGCCTGCTGCGCATGACTTGGATCGTGCTGACCGTTCGCCCGGATGTGGTGATCTCGACAGGGGCCGCTGGCGGGTTTCTGGCCATCCGGCTGGCCCGTCTGATTGGCGCACGGACGATGTTCATCGACTCGATTGCCAACGCGCGGTCGCTGTCGATCTCGGCCCGGCTGTCGATGGGGATCGCGGATCGCGTCCTGTCGCAATGGCCCGAGGTCGCCCGATCCACCGGCGCAGAATATCGCGGCGCGGTCATCTGATCCCAGACCAGGAACACACAGCATGATTTTCGCAACCGTCGGCACGCAATTGCCATTCGATCGCCTTCTGGCCGGGCTGAACAGCTGGGCCGCGCGCAATCCGGGCGTTCCGGTCTTCGCCCAGACCGGGACCAGCCGGGGCCGGTTTCCCCATCTCGACACCGTGAACCATCTAAGCCAGCCCGATTTTGCGACCCGTTTCAGCGCCGCGCGCCTGATCGTATCACATGCCGGAATGGGCACGATCCTGTCCGCTGCGGAACTGGGCAAGCCTCTGATCCTGATGCCCCGGCGGCTGAAGTTTGACGAACACCGCACCGATCATCAGCAGGACACCGCCGCTGAAATGGCGCGTCTCAGCAATGTCGCCGTGGTTGCGGATGGCGAGGCCCTGCACCAGGCGCTGGACCGCGCCTTGGCACAAGGGTTCCCGCTGGCCCGATCCGGGGCGGAGACCTCCAGTCCCAAGCTGGAACCGTTGCTGGACGTTATCCGCGATTTTGTCTGGGAGCCGTCAACCGTCCAGCGGGGCCTGTCATGACCCGCGCCACGATCCTTATCCCTGCCCATAACGAGGCCACTGTCATCGGGCGCACGCTGTGGTTCCTGTCCCGTGGATTACCGCAAAACGTGGTTGAAGTGATCGTCATCGCCAATGGATGCACGGATGCGACGGCAACCCGCGCGCGGGCCGCATTCCCACAGGCAAAGGTTATCGAAACGGACCGCGCTGGCAAATGCCATGCGTTGAACCTGGGCTATGCCGCCAGCACCAAAGGCGGCCCGGTGATCTGTCTGGACGCGGATCTGGATGTAACATCGGACTCGATCAGGGCGCTGATCGCGCCGCTGACAACAGGCAATGCACAGGCCGCGTGTGGCCAGATGGATGTGGTGACCACTCATGCCTCTCCCCTGGTGAAGGCATTCTATCGCGGCTGGCGCACCAATCCCTACTTTGCCCATGGCAAGTTCGGCGGTCTGTTCGCCCTGTCCGCAGACTGTGCGGCGCGTTTGTTTCCTTTGCCTCAGATCACGGCAGACGACGAATATATCCGCCGCAGCGTTCCGGCGCGGGACATTGCCCTGGTCGCTGGCTGCACCTTCACCGCCCGCGCGCCTGCGACGCTTCGCGATCTGATCCGGGTGCGCCGCCGCAGCATCCGTGGCGCGCAGCAAGTCGGCAAAATGGGCCTGTCACGCCCCGGCCCCCGCCGCCTGCCCAGCATGATCCGTCAGGCATTGACCACACCGTCCGAGGCGGTGCCGATGCTGGCGTTCCTGGCTGTCATGACCTGGGTCCGTATCGCGCTCGCATGCGAAGGGCGCAGCGCCAAAACACGCTGGGAACGCGACCTGTCTTCGCGCGTGGTGGGCTGACCCATGTCGCTGGTCGCTGTTCAAACGGACTTCGTGGATGAACAGGACGCGCCTTTGGTGCAGCCTGCAGAAGGCCCCGAACCGAACCCCATTCAGGGGCTGGCCCGGGCCATGCGCGGGCGGTGGAAACACGCCATCAGCGGCGCAATTTTACTGGGCGCGGCGCTGGGTGCTGTCGGCTACATGTCGGGCGTTCAACTCTATGAATCGCAAGCGATTTTGCGGGTCTATCCGCAGGAATCCAACATCCTCTATGCGACGGGCGAGGCCTCGGTCCTGAAAACCTTCGACAGCTTCGTCAAGGCAGAGACAACATATGTCGCCTCTCACCCCGTTATGTCCCGCGCGGTGGATGCCATCACGGCAGAACAGCCCGAAACCTACAGCGATCTGACCGCCAAGGATCTGTCAGGTTCCATCGAAATCAGGCGTCGGGACAGCCTGATTGTCCTCAAGACCAAAAGCCGCAAAGCCGGGTTTGCGCGGCAAAAGCTGGATGCTGTCGTTGCCGCCTACCTGCAACTGAAGGTCGAAGCGGAAGAGGCCCGGTCCGCCGTGCGCCTGTCCGAATTGCACAACCGCGAACAGGAACTGGTGCAGCGCCTGACCCAGTTGCGCGCGACGCAGCTGGAGGTTGGTGGCGAGTTCGGCATGAACGCGATCACCAAGGCGCATATCGAAAAGATTGCGCAGATTGACTCGCTGGCCGCGCGCAAATCCGAAGTGGCCGCAACATTGGCCGCGCTTCAGGCCGACCGGGGCGGGGCGTCTGCGGATACCTCGGACGAAGAGATCATGCGCGCCACGCTGCTGGACCGCGCAATGGCGGACCTGAATTTCGAACGCGCCAAATTGATGAGCGAATTGGCGGGCCTGCGCGCAGGGTACGAAGGCCAAAGCAACGCCCGGTTCCGGCTGAAGGAAAGCGCCAAGCTGGACGAGATTGCGGTGATCGAAACCGCGCTGGCCGATCGACGGGAACAGATCAAGGTTCTGGGTCAGACCGGCGCGCTGACCAACGCGTCAGCAGATGGGAATGACACCAGCGTTGTCGAAATCAGCAGCCTTTATTCCAAGATCGAAGGTCAGCTGGACACCGCACGGGCCGAAGCGCGCGACCTGAACCGTCGCCGGATCGAGCTGGATCAGGTTGAACAGGACATAGACGAGGCGCGCGACCTGCTGGAAGAAACCCGCCGCGCGCTGGAGGTGATCCGCCTGGAATCCGGTCGTTCGCTGCCGGGCTATGCCGTGGTCATGTCGCCCGCATCGCTCCCGGTTGACCCGGTCAGCGACAGCCGCAAGATGCTTGCGGCCTCGGGCATGATGGGCGGCGCGGGGCTGGCGCTGATGCTGGCGCTGGCCATGGGCCTGACCGAGCGTCGGGTGCGGTTTGGCGAAAGCCTGACACCGGTTGATCATCAGGTGCCGGTTTTACAGGTCTCTGCCACCGGGTTTGCGGATGCCCACGCTGCCGATCTGCTGCGCAACGAACTGCAATTGCATCCCCTGCGCAAACCGCGCCTTGTCGGAAAGGCCCCGGTGATCGCGGTGACCTCGGCGGATGACGGCCAGACCACCGATCTGGCCCGTGCGCTGGCCGAAAGCCATGCCCGCGCGCAGATGAAAACGCTGTTCATCGACGCCGACATCGGCGCTGCGGATGTATCGCAATCGGCGGACAACTGGCGCGGTTTTCTGGCCGACACACCGTCTGGCCCGACCTACGCGCCGGGCGAAAATGGCATCTGGGAGCTGCCGCAAGGGCCTGCCAGCGATCTGGAAGACTCTGGTGTGTCCGCCCCCATGGTGCGCGGCGCATTGGACGAGGTTCTTTATGACTTCGACGTCGTGATCGTGTCCGCAGGCAGCCTGCGCGACCGCCTGTCCAGCCAGTTTGTCCTGCCTGCCGCCGATGTGGGTGTGCTGCAGATGACGCCCGGCACACGCAAGGACGCCGTTTTCAACCAGATCAACCGCCTCGACGGCCTGCCACGCAACGGCAGCGTCGCCGTGCTGCGCAACGCCCTGCCTGGGGACCCCTGGCTGCGTCTGCGCACCTGACTCTGCTGCAACCTGAGGAGACCAAGCAATGACCATGCTATCCATCAACGCTGCCAATCACCGCCGCGCCCTGCCCGCGACGCGATGGTTCGACCTCGCGCTTGGCCTGCTTGTCCTGTCCGTGATCTGGCCTGTCCTGCTGCTGTGCGCCTTGGCCGTGGCGCTGACCTCGCGCGGGCCGATGTTCTTTGTGCAAACCCGGATCGGGCAACACGGCGTCCCGTTTCAGATGATCAAGTTCCGCTCCATGTACGCGGATGCCGAAGCCCGCCGCGCGGCTCTGATGCATCAAAGCGACCGCGAAGGTCTGTGCCTGAAGATCCGCAAAGACCCCCGCATCACGCCGGTCGGTCGGTTTCTGCGTCGCTGGTCGCTCGATGAGCTGCCGCAGATCTTCAACGTGCTGAAAGGCGACATGTCTCTGGTCGGGCCGCGCCCTGCCCTGCCGCAGGAGGTCGCGAACTATCCCGAGAATGCACATCGCAGACATCTGGTCCTGCCGGGAATAACCGGGCTCTGGCAGGTGTCCGGCCGGGCCGAAATCGGGTTCGACCAGATGATCGAACTGGACCTGCACTACGTGCGCACGGCCTCGGTCCCCACAAACATCGTCATCCTGCTGCGCACCTTCGGCGCAGTGATCACCGGGCGCGGGGCCTACTGACGCACACTGACACAAACAAAACACCTAACAGACTGGGAACACGATGGAAAACCTGCTGCAAGACACAAACGACAAGCTTACCTTCACTCAATACACGCTGTCGGACCACTGGACGGGCCTTGTCGGGCCGGATGGCCTGCCCGTGCTGACAACCAGCGTCGAAACGGCCGAGGACGTGCCCTACGAGCTGGAGTTCAGCCTGGCCGCCAACTTGTCCGCGGACGTCACCCGCGTCACCATCGAGGTGGTGTTTGACGGCGAAACCATCGGGCAGTTCGTGCACGACGGCGGGGTATTTGAAACCTACACGTTCGACCTGATCGGTACGGGCGACGCGGCCAATATCGAGTTCCGAATTCTGGATACAGACCGTGGGACGGACGGCACCATCGACACATCCGGCGTGATCCCGAGCGTTGAAAAGACAATGACCTTCCTGGGCAGCGAGGTGACAGTTGACGCTTTCGCCCCCGGTCAGAACTTCATCTATCAGGTGCTGAACGGCCAGTTGGTCAAATTCGACCTGAACACCAATTCCTATACGGAAACCGAAACGCCCGCCGCCGTGAACGTCAACGCGATCGGGTATTCCAGCGAAACGGACCTGATCTATGGCCTTGCTCGGTCTGACGGTACCGACGCAACGGGCGTTGCCATTGCCAGAAACGACGTGATCGCGTTGGACGCCACTGGCGCAACCTACAAGGTGTCGGGTGGTGTTCTGGGATCCTACATCGGCGACGTCGACGATGCGGGTCAACTCTGGACCTTCACCGGGAACCTGTCCCGCGCAGTGGTCTATGACCTGTCGGAAACGGATGTGAATGGCAATCTGGTGTCGCGCTCCATTGACCTGCCGAATGCAGGCATCCCGACGCGCGGGTTGGCCGATCTGGCCTACAATGCCGAACAACAGACCTTCTATGGCGTGGCCCACGGTGGATCGACTGGGGCGCCGGGCGCGCTGGTGGCGGTCGATGTATCCCAGGTGGCGTTTGGCGGTGATCCGATTGTGACCACGCAGACCATCACGGGCACAATCGTGGACGGAGAGACACGGTCCGGCATCCCGGCCAGCGCCTATGGCGCAACCATCGTGGACGCGGATGGCAACGTCTATGCCGGGGCCAACAACACGGACCATGATCTGGACGCTGCAACACCCAATGCAGGTGGGTTCTACAAACTGGCCACCGGGGCAGATGGTCTGCTGTATATGGAGCTTCTGGCGCAGGCCCCCCGCGTGTCCAGCAACGACGGCGCGATGGACACCCGCGGGGTCGATCCGTTCCTCGGGATCGACACGTCCTCGACCGTGTTGCTGCGCGCGCCCGTGGTCACGGTGGCCGTCGCTGAGGATGACATGGTCAAGCTTGCCGCCAAAGGCGACGCCGCCATTGTGGATCTTTTTGCAAATGACGAGGTGAGCGAGGGCGAGGCCCTGACGCTCACCCATCTGGGCGGGGAACCGGTTGCGGTTGACGACGTCCTGACCCTGACCAACGGTGAAACGGTCAAGTACCTGGGACAAGGCCGGGTCGAGGTGACACCGGGTGCGCTGCCTCGTGACGTGACCGAAACGCTGACTTACCGGATCGAAAACGGCAGCGGGGTCGCGGATACGGCAACACTGACCATTACGACCTCGCCCGTGCAAGGCACGGGGACCAGGGATCATCTGGTCGGATATATCGATGCGGACGGCACGCGGATCGACGGGACGGACGGGTTAAACGACGTGATCCTGGGGTTTGCCGGGAATGACAAGATCTTTGCCGGTGCCGGGCATGATGACGTTTATGGCGGCGCGGGGCGCGATTTCATCCGGGCACAGGCGGGGGATGACCTGATCTATGGTGGAGCGGATGCGGACGTTCTGGATGGTGGCACAGGCGCGGACACAATGTTCGGCGGAACGGGGAATGACATCTATTTCGTCGATCAAACCGGCGATGTGGTGTCCGAGGCTGATGGCGACGGCACCGACACGGTGAAGTCCCGCGTCAGTTTCACGCTGGACACCGGCCTTGAAAACCTCTGGCTGCAAAAGGGTTCGCAGGCACTGACCGGAACCGGCAACGACGCGCGCAACATGATCGTCGGGAACGCTTTGGACAACGTGATTGACGGCAAAGGTGACAATGACAACCTGATCGCCGGGGCTGGTGACGATCTGGTCTATGGCGGCGACGGTCATGACAAGCTGCATGGCGACGACGGCAACGACCTCCTCTACGGTGATGCCGGAAATGACAAACTGCACGGCGGCACCGGGGCCGATACGGTTTACGGCGGGGACGGCAACGACATTCTGTGCCCGGGTCAGGGTGACGACGTCATGTATGGCGGGGATGGGCGGGACATCCTGTCGGGAAACGCTGGGGCGGATACCGCCTATGGCGGCTTGGGGAACGACGTCTACAAGGTCACCGATACGCTCGACACGATCATCGAGTACGCGGACGAAGGGCACGACGTCGTGCACGCCAAGGCCGACGTGACCTTGTCCGACCATGTCGAGGATGCCTTCCTCTTCGGCACCGCCGACTATGCCGCAACCGGGAACGCCGCCGTAAACCGGCTGATTGGCAATGGGGGCGACAACACTTTGTTTGGCCTGGGTGGCAACGACCACATCGACGGACGGCACGGGGATGACGACATTTCAGGTGGAACTGGCGCGGACAAAATGCATGGCGGCGCGGGCAACGACATCCTGAATGGCGGGGATGGTGAGGATACGCTTTTCGGTGATGCTGGAACGGATCAACTCACCGGCGGGCAAGGTGACGACCTGATGTTCGGCGGATCCGGCGCTGATACATTCCTGTTCCAATCGGGCGATGGTCAGGATGTTATCGGTGACTTCGACGTTTCGGAGGACAGTTTGTTCATCGAAACCGTCGACCTCGGCGGGATGAACTGGTCGGAAGACAGCCTTGGCATAAGACTGTCTTATGGAGAAGACGACGGGCTGTTGCTGCGTGGGTTGGTGTTGGAACAGGTTCAGGACATCTCTCTGTTCCCTTTGGATTTGTGACCGACAAGGGTGCTGCGGTCCGTCGGTATGGGGTGCGGACTCCCTCAGAAGGAGTTCGCCTTTTTAGAGCGTCGCGCATCGTTTCAGTTGCCAACCCCAAACTGATCCGCTGTTCCGGGTTTGGTATCTGACCAATTGAACCCCGATCGAGCTCTGTACGTTTTGGGGTAACCCCGTTTCGTCGTCTGTACAAAACGGGGGTACTCGGTCTCAGCGATTGTACAAAACCGGGAACCAGTCCTCGCGCAGACGCTGGCCCGGTGTCATGTCATGCCCCGGATACGGCGGCGAAGTTCGGCCCGGACGTTCCACATATCGCGCATCATCCCCGACCAAACGCAGCGAAAACGCGCGCCTGCGCGACGTGCTGGTGTTCCCCCGCGCGCCGTGCAGCGTGCGGTAATTGAACGCCACTGCATCGCCCGGTTCCATCTGCCATTCGGCCACTGACATGCCTTCGGCATCCGGGTCAGGAACGGGGATATACTGACCTTCATCCGGGAAGAAATCCTCTTCTGACGCCCAGCGCGTCGGCAGCACTTCTTTCTCCCAGGCATGTGATCCCTTCACGCAACGCAGGGTCGCATCGGTCACTCCGTCCAACGGGGACCAAAAGCTAACTGTCTGTTTTCCATCAACAAAATAGTATGGCCCATCCTGGTGCCACGGGGTCGCCATGGAGGTGCCCGGTTCCTTGACCAGCACGTGATCGTGGAACATCTGCACCGATTGCGACCCCATCAGGTCTGCGGCCACCTCGGCTGCGGGGGAGTTGCGGATCACGTCCTCGAATTCAGGGATGCGGGTCCAGTTGCAGTAGTCGTCAAAGAACCGCCCGCTTTCCCCATCGCGTTTGTTTTCAGAGGCATAGGGGCCAGGTTCGTCCATATTGCGTGCCACGCCAGCACGCAGCGTGTCCACGTGGTCGGCAAACAGCCCTTTGACCAGCACAACGCCGTCACGTTGGAAATCGTCGATCATGGTTTGGGTCACCAACGGGTGGGTCATCGCTTCATCTCCTGTGTTTCCTGTCGAATACCCAGATGCCCCGACGAAGGTGATGTTTCAATTCATACTTTTTAAAGGTAGGCATAGTTTCATGTTATATCTTTCTCTCCGCCACTACGAATACGTCACCGCCATCGCCCGCCACGGGTCGCTGTCAGCAGCGGCGCTTGAGGTGAATGTCAGCCAACCCGCTCTGTCGGTCGCTCTGTCCCGGATCGAGGATCACCTGGGCCAAAGCCTGTTCCTGCGCCGCAAGGGTGCGCCACTGTCCCTGACCCCGCGCGGTCGGGCATTTGTG
This sequence comes from Paracoccaceae bacterium, assembly GCA_040830545.1. GTDB lineage: Bacteria > Pseudomonadota > Alphaproteobacteria > Rhodobacterales > Rhodobacteraceae > HXMU1420-2. Next base: position 11,294 of record JBFOMB010000199.1, read on the forward strand.
CGCGAGGCCGAGGCGTTGCTGACACACGCGCAGCGGCTGGAAAACCCGGACACGCCGCAACCGCCTTCGGTCCGCGTCGATCTGGGCTGTTTCACCGACCTTGCGCCATTTCTGTTGGCACCAACGCTCAAACTGGCGCGGGCCAACGCGCCAGATCTGGACCTGCGCTACCATGTCTACGGGTTCGAAAGATTGGTCGAGGCATTGCTGAACGGGCGGATCGATCTGGCGTTGAGCTTTGATCTGGGGTTTGACGACGGGTTCGAACGGCAACAGATCGGCAAGGCGGTGCCCCATGCGTTGGTCGCGGCGGATGACCCGCTGGCCCGGCGCGGCGAACTGCACCTGTCCGACCTCGCAGACAGGTCATTGATATTGTTCGAAGAAGGCCTGTCCGTGCACCATGTGTTACAGATGCTGCGGCGACACGGGTTAAAGCCCGTGTTGGCCCACCGCGCCAGATCGCTGGAGATCATGCGCAGTCTGGCCGCCCATGGCGAAGGGGTTGGGATCACTTACACGCTGCCGCCCGGCGACCAGAGTTATGACGGGACCTCGGTCAAATCCATTCGAATCGCAGATTCGAGCGCATCCGAACCTGTGGTGATCGTGCGCCACGGGCATGGCGCGGCAGAGGATCCCGTGGTCAATCTGACCCAGACATTGGCGGCCGGATTGCCCCGGCTCATGCCGGGACTGGCGATCTAAATTGTCAGAGTGTCAGCCGGTTCAGTCCGCCACGCGGCGCAATCGAATGACCACATCGACCGATGCAATTTCGGCACCGTCCGGTGCATTCGGCACCTGCGCAATCACCAACTGATCCGCCGGTGCATCCGAAAGACGGCCCTCGTCTTCCCAATAGAAGTGCGGGTGATCATGTGTGTTGGTGTCAAAATAGCTCTTGGAGCCGTCAACCGTGACCTCCTGCAGCAGACCCGCATCGCAGAACGCCCGCAGCGTATTGTACACGGTGGCCAGAGACACGGCTGCGCCTTTGCCCTTGGCGGAATCAAACAGGCTTTCTGCGGTGACGTGGCGGTGATTGCCGTCCCCCACCAACAATTCGGCCAGCGTCACCCGCTGCCGTGTCGGTCTGAGGCCCGCATTCCCCAGCCAGGTCGTCGCACGTTCAGTTGCTTGCGTCGGCATTGCTGCATCCGTGTTTAGGTTACACGAAGTATAAAGGCCAATTTGGCGAAATTTCAATTGCAATTCAGTCGCAAGAACATTGGGTCGCAGGCGCGGCGTGTTGGCCACACTTGCCCCATTGGGGATCGCGGTGCTAGAGGGGCCTGATCAAACAGGCAAAGCAACCGGAAAGGCGGCAGAATGGCTCAATACCCCACCAGCTTCGACAAAGAGGGCCTGTTGGCCTGCGCCCGCGGCGAATTGTTCGGAGAGGGGAACGCCCAATTGCCTGAACCGCCGATGCTGATGATGGACCGGATCACCGACATCAGCGAAGATGGCGGGCAGCATGGCAAGGGTCATGTGCTGGCGGAATTCGACATCAAGCCGGACCTGTGGTTCTTTGACTGCCACTTCCCCGGTAACCCGATCATGCCTGGCTGTCTGGGTCTGGATGGTCTGTGGCAATTGACCGGTTTCAACCTGGGCTGGCGTGGCTGGACCGGGCGCGGTTACGCGCTGGGTGTGGGCGAGGTAAAGCTGAAGGGCATGGTGCGCCCGGACCGCAAGATGCTGACCTACAAGATTGATTTCACCAAGGCCATCCAGACCCGCCGGCTGACCATGGGCGTTGCGGATGGCATCGTCGAAGCGGACGGCGAAGTGATCTATGAAGTCAAGGACATGAAGGTCGCGCTCAGCGAAAGCTGAGGTCAGCCACAGCGCCGGGCCGCGCAATCCAAGTGGTTTCAAAATCCACCGCGGCCGACCGTGACCTTGACCGAGTTGTTCAGCCGGAGCGCCGCGCCGGGTATGACACCAATCCGGGCGGACGGATCATCGCTGAACGACTCGTAGAGGCCATAGAGGTCACCAAACAGATCAATTGACTTCTCTGACGTCAAAACAGTGCTGTGATTGCCGCGCTCCCCATCATCCAGCGCTGTGACATCTACATAGACAACATCAAACTCCGAAAAGTCGACTGTGGAGCCTTCGTTCCCCAGACGGCGGGTTTCTCCGGTCAACCGGGCGGACAAGGCAAGCGCTTGGTCATGCTCGGACCCCATGATCCACAACGGCGCTGGCAGTTTTCCGATGTCGCTGAGTTGCGAGTGAAACACTTCTACGTCGATGTCCGGTGAAATCAGTACGACCTGATCGAACAACCGGTCGAGTTTGCGCCGGTCGGACAACGCCACCCCTCGCATGGTTTCCATCACCAGATGCGACCCCATGGAGTGCGCGACAACCGTGATCTCATCCGGATTTGTTGCAGCAACCTGATCCATGAACGCTTCGAAATGGCTTCGGCTGAGAACGGTTCGATCCCGGTCTGCTACATATGCCAACGGCTTTGCCGTGGATGGCCATGAATAATATGCCAGTGTCTCTTTTGTTTCGAAGTCGGTTGCGACCTGGGCCAAGCGGTACAGCCCTTGTGAAAACGTGTTGTTGTATCCGTGAACAAAGACAAGCACCCGACGGCCGTCCTTGGGTTTGTTTTGAGTGACTTTGCGCAAACTCGCACGAAAGTGGGCTGGATCCTCAAAATGCGAAATACGGGTGACGGCAAAATCCCGATCCAGATCAACCTTGCCCCTGGCCCGATGCACTGTGCCGGCCTCGCGATTCTTCGGGACGGAAACCTCAAGCTGCGTCAATGACAAGGAGCGGGAGGTCTCAGCACCAAAGTCGTTTGGGCCGCTTCTTTCGCGGTTTGTCCCGGAAAAGATCGTGTGAACGGTTTGGGGTGTGGCGCCTTCCGGTGCCAATGTGATCCCTTCACGTTCCACACATGCGGATAACATCCAAACACATGCCAGCAGACCCAGACATCGCTTCGTTTTGGAAACCACACAAATTCTGCAAGCGTCCTGCAGCATGACCAATACCCGATTCGATCTTTACCGCTTCAGCAGTAATCACGCGCCGAAGAAAAGTGTAGTATGAACAACAGCTTTTCAGAATTTCGCGCACGCTCGCGCCAACGAAGAGCCAACAGATCGGAAAGTCGATTGCGAGCGCAAACTGCACCGCTCGGGATCCAGAAAACGCTCGTTGGAAACACGTTTTCCGTACCCGAAACACAGTTGGACTGCACGACAACGGCCACGTGCCGACACAGAGAGGTAACGCAGGATAGCGCGTGTTGTGGGGAATTCCCGTAAATGCATCAAATCATAGCCCAAATGGATCATGCGCATGGGAAGCAGGTCTCATATTTCTATGTTTCGACCGTGAGACAACAAAGGACCTCACCGGAATCCAGTTGAGCCTTCTCCCCTTACAGTCGTTTCGCATGAAACGCGTTGCCGTTTCCCTCGACATCGGTAACTGCGATTTCAAATGGCCCACAACTTAGTACTTGAATAAACAGTATCATTTTAGGGCCGTCCTGCCGTGGACCCCTCGTGTCTGTCCGCAAAACGGCACACCACGGCAGGACAATTTACCCATCCACAACCAAAGCAGCTGTGAGCCGTTTGGAGCTGTGGTTCAGTCTGGGGCAACCCAGCACGAAGCAGCAATGTTAGTGTGCTTCACTCGCTCGTCGGCGCGACAAATCTGCCTTCAAAACTCGACATCAAACGCACAAGCTGAGTGCGGGTGGAGCATTGGGTTTTTGACAAAATGGATTTCACCTGGGCGTTGATCGTCGCAACCGAACGGTCCCGACGTTCCGAAATCTCCGCATTGGTCAACCCTTCGGCAACCAGGGCCAGAACGGCCAATTCAGCCTGGGTCAAATCATAGGTGTCGACAATTTGCGCGCTGTTAAAGGACAAGGGCCGACTGGTATCCATGCTGTACAGGACAAACCCGCCAAATAGTCCGGAACCCAATTCGTCGAAGTCACGAAGCGGCACCAATTCAACACATAGGAACGATTGATCACCGATGGAAATGGCCTCCTTCCGAGGTCTCGCCCCGAATTTCCCGTGATTGAACACGTCATCGGTCTGGACGTTGAATCTCCGCTGATCCTCTGGCCTGGAGAAAGCCAGAACACCGTCCCGGCCAATGGCAAACACGCGATGTTCTGCGCACTGCCGATCAAATTCCTGGTTTGTAACGATTTTGCGTCCTGCAGAATCCAGAATACAAACACCAATCATCAGCTGATTTATGGACGCGAGCAGGGTTTGATTAATGGTGGCCAACTGCTTGGCCGGTCGACCCAATTCCAACGCTTTGGCGATATGTGGAAGGACTCCACTCAGATAGTGTTTTTCTTCGGCGTTAAATCTGCCGCGATCATGGCCCAACTGAATGGAAAAACGCGACACCGTTGGATTGTCCTTGCTGAGCAGCCCCGCAGCGCGATGCAGGATTCCCATCCGCTGAAGTGCGATCACATTTTTTCTTTGTTTCAGCGCACTAAGTGACGGCGCCAAAACGTCGTCTTCGATCAGGTCAACACCATCAGCCACCAGCGAGTGCGCCTCGAAAATGTTCTGGTCTTCCGTTTCCGTATCCCTGCATTTTTCCAGATAAGTCAGGACCGTTTCGTGCTCGTGAACGCTGGATTCGAGCGTTGGAACAATCCGCCTGGATCCCGGATTTCCCTGCCATTCGAAAACAATGCACCCAAATGCATGGACCTGTTCGGCAATTCTTTGCAATAGGTCGGGCCAAAGCGTGTCGTCTGCCACAGTGTCATAAATTCTCAAGACTGTGTCTCTGATCTCAGTTGTCATGATCAGAATGGGCCTTTGTTTTTGTTTCCGTCCGTTACTCGAGATTAATCCATGTTTTTTCATGGAATGCAACGCAACCGTGAAGTTATGCACACAATACTGCTATTGTGTAAGTTGTTTTGACAACAACTGATGATGCGCCGACTCCTTTTGCGATGCCCTCAAGCCTGCATCCATGCTCCGGTTCTGTTAGCCTTGCACCTGCCCACACCCCTGCCGTACTAAGGCGCAAGCAAATAAGGGAGGCGTCATGCGCCGAGTTGTCGTAACGGGGTTGGGGATCGTCTCCTCGATCGGGACTGATGCAAACGAGGTTCTGGCCTCGCTCAAGGCCGGGCGGTCCGGGATCACCGCAAATGCTGCGATGGCCGAACACGGCTTCCGCAGCCAAATCGCAGGAGCCATTGACCTGGATCTGAGCGAAAAGATCGACAAGCGCACACTGCGGTTCATGGGGCCTGGGGCTGGTTATGCATATCTGGCCATGGCCGAGGCGATTGCCGACGCGGGTCTGGAAGAAAGCGACATCGTGAACCCGCGCACCGGATTGGTGGCCGGGTCCGGCGGACCATCGACCAGCGCCATGCTGACGGCGCACCAGACCGTGCTGAAATCCGGCGCGACCAAGCGGATCGGTCCATTTGCAGTGCCGAAGTGCATGTCCTCGACCATCAGCGCGAACCTGGCAACGGCGTACAAGATCAAGGGTATCAACTACTCGATCACTTCGGCGTGCTCGACGTCCTTGCACTGCATCGGGAACGCCGCGGAACAGATCATGCTGGGCAAACAGGATGTGATGTTCGCGGGCGGCGGCGAAGAACTGGACTGGACCCTGTCCTGCCTGTTTGACGCGATGGGCGCGATGTCCAGTAAGTATAACGACACGCCCGACCGCGCGTCACGTGCGTTTGACGCGAACCGGGACGGCTTCGTGATCTCGGGCGGTGGTGGCATTGTGGTTCTGGAGGATCTGGAACACGCCAAGGCACGTGGGGCCAAGATTTACGCCGAGGTGACCGGGTATGCGGCCACATCGGATGGGCACGACATGGTTGCACCGTCGGGCGAGGGCGGCGAACGCGCGATGCGGCTGGCGCTGCAGACTCTGCCCGAGGACCGCACCGTGGGCTACATCAACGCGCACGGCACCTCCACACCAGTCGGTGACGTGGGCGAGGTTGAAGCCGTGCGCCGCGTCTTTGGCGAGGGCACTACGCCGGTGATCAGTTCGACCAAGTCGATGACCGGACATGCCCAGGGCGCGGCGGGCGCACTGGAAGCGATTTTCAGCCTGCTGATGCTGGACAATGATTTCATCACGCCGTCGATCAACGTCGAAACACTGGACCCGGCGCTGAACGAGTCCGAGATTGCCACCAAGCTGGTGGAAAACGCAGGGCTCGACAGCGTCATGACCAACAGTTTCGGATTTGGGGGCACAAACGGGTCGATGATCCTTTCGAAATACCGGGGGTAATCAGCAATGACGGATGTACTGAAGGGCAAGCGTGGCCTGATCATGGGCGTTGCGAACGAACGTTCCATTGCCTGGGGCATTGCCAAGGCCATGGCCGAGGCCGGTGCGGAACTGGCGTTCACCTATCAGGGCGAGGCATTTGGCAAGAGGTTGGAGCCGCTGGCCGCTTCGGTCGGGTCGGATTTCATGCTCGACGTGGACGTCACGGATGACGTATCGCTGGACACGGCGTTTGACGCGCTGGGGCAGAAGTGGCCGACCATCGACTTCCTCGTCCACGCCATTGCCTTTTCAGACAAATCTGAGCTGACCGGCCGGTTCCTGGACACCAGCCGCGAAAACTTCAAGAACTCGCTGGATATCAGCGCGTTTTCCTTCATCGACGTCGCCCGACGTGCGCATCCGCTGATGAGCGAAAACGGCGGCACGCTACTGACGCTGACCTATCAGGGTTCGAACCGTGTTGTGCCGAACTACAACGTCATGGGCGTGGCCAAGGCTGCGCTGGAGGCTGCGACACGCTATCTGGCAAACGATCTGGGACCGGACGGCATTCGGGTTAACGCGATTTCGCCTGGGCCTATGAAGACGCTTGCCGGAGCGGCCATTGGTGGTGCGCGCAAGACCTACCGCCATACCGAACAGAACGCCCCAATGCGGTCCAACGCGACGTTGGAGGCGGTTGGGGGCACTGCGGTGCATCTGGCCTCCGACGCGGGTGCATTCACGACGGGTGAAGTCCTGCGGGTCGATGGCGGGTTTCACGTGCTGGGCATGCCGCAGTCAGAGTTCATGTAGGCGCCCCTGCCCCGCGGCTCACTTTCCCGCTGATCCGCGCGTGTTCACCGCCTCAGTCGCTGCACCCTCTTTCCCAATCCCCCGGCCTGTGCCAGTTTGCGCGCAGACCGGAGGATACAATGCCCATCACGACCTGCATTTTTGACGCATACGGCACTCTGTTTGACGTCGCCGCCGCCGCCCGACAGGCGGCGGGTGAACCGGCATATGTCGCCATCGCGGAATGCTGGCCGAAACTGGCATCTGATTGGCGACTGAAGCAGTTGCAGTATACGTGGCTGCGCGCGGTCACCGATGCCCACACGGATTTCTGGGAGGTGACTCAGAACGGGCTGGATTGGGCGTTGGAAGCGCAGGGATTGCACAATGACGCACCGTTGCGGAAGCGCCTGCTGGAACTCTATTGGGAACTGCAGGCTTATGCCGAAGTGCCCGCGATGCTGACCGCGCTGAAGGCTGCGGGCATGAACACTGCCATCCTGTCGAACGGATCGCCTGACATGCTGAATGGCGCGGTTCAATCGGCTGGCATTGGTGACGTGCTGGACGATGTATTGTCTGTTGAAAGCGTGGGCATCTTCAAACCGGATCGCCGGGTCTATGATTTGGTGGGTCAACGTTTTGGCTGCGCGCCGGACGAGGTTCTGTTCGTGTCCTCAAACGGTTGGGATGCAGCGGCTGCCTCGGGCTATGGATTTCAAACCGCCTGGGCCAACCGCGCAGGCGAACCGGTCGACCGCCTGCCCTGGACGCCGGATCATATCCTGTCTGACCTGACCACCATTCCCGACCTCGCCATTTCCTGATCCAATTTTCAAAGGACTCACGCCGTGATGACTCAATTTGCAATGATCGACGCTGCTGCAACTCGTCTGGCAGGACATGCGCGTCGCCCTCCGCTGCTGACCTCGCCCATTCTGGACGAAATCGCCGGGCGGGGTATTCTGGTGAAGCCCGAATGCCTGCAACACACCGGCAGCTTCAAGTTTCGCGGCGCGTGGTCCGCGTTGACTGGCATTGGCCCGGCGCAGCGGTCGCGAGGCGTGATCGCCTATTCCAGCGGCAACCATGCGCAAGGCATCGCCATGGCGGCCAAGCGGCTGAACACCAAGGCGATGATCGTGATGCCGACCGACGCACCGTTGGTCAAGATCGAGAACACCCGCGCTCTCGGCGCAGAGGTGGTTCTGTATGAACGAGGCGTGGAGGCCCGCGAAGAGGTTGGCAACCGCCTGCGCCGTCTGCATGGTCTGACGCTGATCAAACCGTTTGACGAACCGCTGGTGATTGCCGGTCAAGGCACGGTGGGCATGGAAATCGCGCAGCAATCACAACAGCTGGGCGTGACCGTTGGCGACGTTCTGGTCTGTTGCGGTGGTGGGGGGTTGACCTCTGGCATCGCGCTGGCGCTGGAGGAACTCGCCCCGGGCCTGCGCGCGCGCCCGGTGGAGCCCGAAGGGTTTGACGACGTGACCCGCTCGCTCGCCTCCGGCGAGATCGAAAGCAACGAGGTTGAGGCGGGCGGTCTGTGTGACGCGATCCTGACCAAATCACCGGGCGAGGTGACTTTCCCCATCATGAAACGCCTGTGCGGTCCCGGCATTGTCGTGACCAACGAAGAGGTCATGCGCGCCATGGCCTACGCGTTCCTGTACTTCAAACTGGTGGTGGAACCCGGCGGGGCTGTCGCGCTGGCCGCTGCGTTGTTCCATGGCGACGAACTGGATGCAGGGCCGGTCACTGTTGTTCTGTCCGGTGGCAACGTCGACCCGGCAATCTTCCACGAAGCGTTGGAGAAATACGGGGAGCAATGACCCGGTTTACGATCGCCTCATTCAACGTCAAGAACCTGATCGGCCCGGATCAGGAATACTATCGCTTCCAGTCCTACACGCCCGAGGAATACGCGTGGAAAGAGGACTGGCTGGCGGATCAGGTTCTGACGCTGAATGCGGACATCGTGTGTTTTCAGGAGATTTTCGAAGAAAGCGCCCTGCGAGCCGTGATCGCCGAAGCGGATGCGCGCGGGGCAGCGGCCAACGCAGCCGTGATCCCGGATCGCAGCAAGCGGTATCATCGCAAAGCAATTTTCGAAAAGCTGGCTTATGAACCTTATGGGGCTGACGGGCTGCGTTTTGCGCCAAATGTGACGGATGGCGGGCCCGGGCAACGGCGACCGGGATTGGCTGTGCTGTCCCGTTATCCGATTGTGGATTTCGAGGTTTTGCAGGATTTACCGGACCCCCTGACCATCCCATTTGGCGGTTTGGGCGGGGGCGACGCCGGGCATTACCGGGTTGACCGACTGTCCCGTCCTTTGATGCGGATACGGGTGGAGGTCGCTGGGCAAGTGCTCTCCATCTTCAACTGTCACCTGAAATCGAAATTGGGGGAGTATGTGACAGATGGCGGTCCAGCGTCTGAGGCGGACCTGACACACTACGACCCGGCGGGCCGTGCCTTGGGGTCTTTGCGGTCTGCGCTGCGCCGGATGGCCGAGGCTTGGGTGTTGCGGCGGGCGGTGTTGGCAGAGCTGGACGCAGGCTTTCCCGTGCTGGTGCTGGGCGATTTCAATGACGGGGAACATGCCGTGTCGTCCGAGATCATCAGTGGTGAAGCACCGTTCAAGAACTATGCCTGGATGCTGCGCCATGATGCAAAAACCCCGCGCGACCGGTATAGCGACGCGGAAAGCGCTCAGATCACGGAAGACATTGACCGCGTCCGCCTGTACAGCGCGGAAAAGCTGTTCGTGCGCAAGTCGCTGCGCGACATGGTTTATACGACAGCCTTTGGTGGCGTGTACGAAAGCATCGACCAGATATTCATGTCGCGGCATTTTTTGCCCGGACATGCGCAGAGCCTGGGCGAACTCACCTATTTCTCGGTCCTGAATGACCATCTGACGGATGGCAGTCATCCAGAGGCACCCTATAACAAGTTGGCCTCGGATCACGGTCAGATCATGGCGACCTTTGATTTGTCGGGCTGAAGACGTTTTGTAGGGCCTCGGCTCTGCACGCCTGAACCAATTGTCCCCCCGCACTCTCCTGCGCTAAGACTTGACCCAACCCAATTTACGGAGACACCTCATGCAGATTGCCGATCTGGGCGATGTTCAGCTTCATTACCGCATCGATGGCACGCCTGATGGCCCGCCTGTGGTCTTCGCCAACTCTCTGGGCACTGACCTGCGGCTGTGGGATCAGGTCCTGCCGCTGCTGCCCGAAGGCCCCTGTTACATCCGCTATGACAAACGCGGCCATGGCCTGTCCTCCTGCCCCACTGCCCCCTATTCGATGGGTTCCTTGGTGCGGGATGTGGAACGCTTGCTGGATCATCTGAACGTCAAGGACTGCGTGTTTGTCGGCCTCTCCATCGGCGGCATGATCGCCCAAGGGCTGGCGGCGAAACGTCTGGATCTGGTCCGCGCGCTGGTGCTGTCCAACACGGGTGCGAAAATCGGTACAAGAGAGATGTGGGATGACCGGATTGCCGCCGTGCAATCGGGTGGAATCGAAGCGCTCGCTGATCCGGTGATGGAACGCTGGTTCTCTGCCAGTTTCCGCGCGACACCGGAGTTGGCCGCCTGGCGTAACATGTTGGTGCGGCAGCCGCTGGACGGGTATTCCGGCTGTTCCGCTGCGATTGCGGGTACGGATTTCTACACATCAACCGCTGCGCTGCGCCTGCCTGCGCTTGGAATCGCCGGGTCCGAGGATGGGTCAACGCCGCCGGACCTTGTCCGCGAATCCATCGAACTGATCCCCGGTTCCGACTTCCGCCTGATCCGGGGCGCGGGGCATTTGCCATGTGTGGAAGACCCCGAGGAATACGCCGCGATCCTCACCGAATTTCTGAAAGGTGTCGGCCATGTCTGAACGGTTTGACAAAGGCATGCAGGTGCGTCGCGAGGTGCTGGGCGATCCGCACGTGGACCGGGCTGAGGCGGCAAAAACAGAGCTGGATCAACCGTTTCAGCAACTGATCACCGAAGGGGCCTGGGGCACGGTCTGGGCCTCGGACGCGATCACGCGGCGGGAACGGTCCATGCTGACGCTGGCCCTGCTGGCCGCGACCGGGAATTTCGAGGAAATCCCCATGCATATCCTCGCCACGGCCCAGACCGGAGCCAGCAAGCGCGACGTGATGGAGGCGTTTCAGCACGTCGCGATCTACGCCGGTGTGCCCAAGGCCAACCACGCGATCAAACTGGCCAAGGCCACATTTGCCGAGATGGAGGGATCGTGAGCGCATCGGTCTATGACAGCGCCATCCTGCGCGGGCTTTATCCCACAGGAGAGGTCGGGCGACTGTTTTCCGACAGCAATCAGGTGCGGTCCATGCTGCTGGTCGAAGGCGCATTGGCCAGGGCTCAGGGTGCGTTGGGTGTGATACCCGAGGACTCCGCCGCATACATCCACCGCGCCGCGATGGAGGTGCAGATTGATCCCGGCGCGTTGACACAGGCCACGGCCAGCAATGGTGTATCGGTGCCCGCGTTGGTGCAGGCGTTCAGGGCGGAAATGAACGCACCGGAACATGCACAATACGTGCATTGGGGCGCGACGTCGCAGGACATTCTGGACACCGGACAGATGTTGCGCCTGCGACAGGCCTTGAATTTGATCGAGGCGGATTTGGAACCCTGTCTGACCGCCTGCGCCGAATTGGCCGAGTCGCACGCCGACCTGCCCATGGCCGCGCGCACCTACGGGCAACATGCAACGCCCACGACCTTTGGTGCGGTGGCCGCGCAGTGGGGGCAGCCCTTGCTGGGCCTGCTGGATGAACTGGACGGATTGCGCAGGGACTGCCTGTTGGTATCCTTATCTGGTGCCGCGGGGACGGCGTCTGCCCTGGGCCCACAAGCGGCCGAGACACGGGCCGCGATGGCCGAGGCGCTGAAACTGAATGATCCGGGGCGATCCTGGCACACGGATCGCACACCTGTTCTGAAACTGGCGGATTGGTTTGCACGCGTCACGGCAGCTCTGGCCAAACCGGGGGAAGATCTGACCGAACTGGTGCAAACCGGCATTGGAGAGGCTCGGTTGGGTGGGGCTGGTGCGTCCTCGACCATGCCGCAGAAACAGAACCCCGTTGCGCCGTCTGCCTTGGTGGCGATCTGGCGGATGCAGACGGGGTTGATGCAAGTTCTGCAAGGGGCCGCAGTACATCGCCATCAACGCGACGGGGCCGCGTGGTTCACAGAATGGATGTGCCTGCCGCAGATCGTACTGGGTGCCGCAAGCGCGGCGCAGATCGCGAAGGGCATGTTGGACGGCCTCACCCCGAATGCGGACGCCATGGCGGGCGCAATCGCGGGAGGGCTGGACCTGATCCATGCCGAGGCGGTCAGTTTTGCGCTGGCCAAAGTCATGCCCCGCCCCGAGGCCCAGGCCGAGACCAAGCGGCTGTGTCAGGAGGTGCAGGAAAGCGGCGTACCTTTGTTGGAGCTGTTGTCGCAAAAGTGGCCGGATGTAGCCGCACAGGCCAACCTGTCAGAGGCCGGAACCGGCCAGGCCTCTGCAGATGCCCGTAGATTTGCAGAGGCGGTGAAGGCGCGTTGAAGAACGCCCTCTATTGAGGGTCTCTGACGCCTATGGCTGCAGCAGCCACTTGCCCGATGCATCCTTGCACAATTGCAGGCGCAGTTCCGTCGATTTCTCTGCCCCTTTGGGGTGCACGAAATGCTGAAGGAACGCGCAGTTCTTGCGCATCGCAGCCAGTCGCACGCGCCCGTGGCTGCCGCTGTCAGGGTTGGTCCAGGATATGATACGTCCCGGCTGCGGGTTGGCCGTGTCGTAAAGCGACGCTGCCTTTTCCCCCATGATATTGAAGTCTTCCGGAGAAAGCCCGGTCTTTCGCACGATTTTGCTGATCGTCTGCGCCTCTGCCGGGGCATGAAGCGCGGCCATGGCGAATAGGGTCAGCACCACCAAAAAACGTCTCATCTCAATGCCCTTGCCTGAACGTTCGGGGTGCCAGTTTAGACCCACACCGCCCAAGGGCAAGGGGCAAGCCACGCGCCATTGCGGCGCAGGTATCTTCAAAAATCTCCGGAAGGCGCTGTTTGATCCCGGTGGCTTGGCCCAATGCCAGTCGCGGCGGATAGTCCACTCAAACGATCAAAGGGTTTCTCATGACCACCCCCACCTACTACGCGCCCACCGGCGGCTTGCCGGATCAAACGCAATTGCTGACCGACCGCGCCATGTTCACCGACGCCTATGCCGTGATTCCACGCGGCACGATGCGGGACATTGTAACCTCTGCCCTGCCCTTTTGGGACAATATGCGGATGTGGGTTCTGGCGCGGCCCCTGTCCGGATTTGCGGAAACATTTTCGCACTACATCGTGGAACTGGGCGCAGGCGGGGGCAGCGACCGACCGGAAACCGACCCAACGGCGCAGGCCGTGCTGTTTGTTGTCGAGGGCACACTGACCCTGACCGAGGGCACCAACACGCATACGCTGCCAACCGGTGGATACGCCTATCTGCCCGCTGGCAGCCATTGGACTGTCCGCGCAGAGACCGGTGCGCGGTTTCATTGGCTGCGCAAGGCTTATGTCGCGGTTGACGGCCTGCCTGCACCCGAGGCGTTTGTGACCCATGATGCTGAGGCGACAGTGATCGAAATGCCGGGGACCGAAGGGCGTTGGTCCACCAGCCGCTTTGTTGACCCGGCGGACATGCGCCACGACATGCACGTCAACATCGTCAATTTCGAACCGGGCGGGGTTATTCCCTTTGCTGAAACGCATGTTATGGAACACGGATTGTACGTGCTGGAGGGCAAGGCGGTTTATCGCCTGAACCAGGACTGGGTGGAGGTTGAGGCAGGCGATTACATGTGGCTGCGCGCGTTCTGCCCACAGGCCTGTTATGCGGGTGGACCGGGGCGGTTCCGCTACCTGCTGTATAAAGACGTCAATCGGCATATGCCTTTGTCCATCTGACCATCCTCCGGGTTGCAGAAACTGCACAACCGTCTAGGTTGGGCGCAGAACAACCGACCTCCGGAGACCGGTCATGAGATACCTGCTGCTTGCCCTGCCGATTCTGCTGACCGCCTGCGAATCCCTGCCGCGCTACCCTGTGAACGGAGAGGTGAAGACGGTCGAGGTTTATGGCCGCAAGTGGAACGTGGATCAGATCACGGTCGAGCCGGTTTACTATCGTGCCACACGGGATCAGACCGAGTACTTCCTGTTTGGCCCGCCTGCCCGCACGAAGACGTCACAAGCGGTTGCGGCGCTGCAGAAGGCAACCGGGTGCAAAGTCATTCAATCGACACTGTATCGCAATCCGTCGGACCAGTTCATCACGCAAATGAGTTGCTGATTGCGCGCGGATCGGGGCGTGGCCCGCGATCCGCTTCCGCTATTCAGACTGAGACGCGCGCCAGCAGCTCGGACTCCGTGAAGCTGCCTTTGTTACCGTTCATCGTGACGGCACCGCGTTCCAACACGTAAAACGCATCGCCCAGGTCGTAAGCAAAGCTGAAGTATTGCTCGACCAGGATGATCGCCATTTCACCTGCATTACGCAGGTGTTTGATCACCTCGCCAATCTGCTGGATGATGTTGGGCTGGATGCCTTCGGTCGGTTCGTCCAGCAACAGCAGCTTGGGTCGCGTAACCAGCGCGCGAGCGATGGCCAGTTGCTGCTGCTGCCCGCCAGACAGGTCCCCGCCGCGACGGTGCATGAAGTCCTTCAGGATCGGGAACAGATCGAACAGGTCGTCAGGAAACTGCCGCTCAGCCTTGGGCAGGCAAGCAAACCCGGTTTCCAGATTTTCGCGCACGGTCAGCAGCGGGAAGATGTCGCGCCCCTGCGGGACATAGCCCACCCCTTTGCGGGCCAGCGCATGGGACGGCGCCGCGCCCAGCGTTTCGCCGTCGAATTCATAAGTCCCGCCCGACCGGGGATGCGTGCCGGAAATCGCCTTTAGCAGGCTGGTTTTCCCAACGCCATTTGTGCCCATGACGCAGGTCACCTGCCCCTTGCGGGCCACCATGTCGATTCCGTTCAGGATCTGACTACCGCCATAGTGCAGCGTCAAACCTTCGATGTTCAGCAGATCACCGGCCAAGATACACCTCGATCACCTGTTCGTTTTGCGTGACATGGTCGATGGAGCCTTCGGCGAGAACCGAACCCTCGTGCAGCACGGTCACCTTGCAATCCAGACGGCGCACAAACTCCATATCGTGTTCCACCACCACCACGGCCCGGGTTTTAGCTGCAGCGCGCAGCAGGTCGGTTGTGTGTTCGCGTTCCGCCGGGGTCATTCCAGCCGCAGGCTCGTCTACCAGCAAAAGGCGCGGTTCCTGCGCCAGCAACATGCCGATTTCCAGCCATTGCTTTTGCCCATGGCTCAACTCACCCGCCTTTCGGTGCAACGCCGCGGACAGACCGATTTCCTCGACCAGGTTTTTCACGCGGTCTTCGTCGCTGACACTCGGGCGGTAAAACAGCACGGCAAAAGGATTGCGATCCTTTTTCAGCGACATCAGCAGGTTGTCTGCCACGCTCTGATCCTCGAACACCGTGGGGCGCTGGAATTTGCGGCCCACGCCCATCTGCGCGATGCGGCTTTCGGATTTGGACAGCAGCGACTCGGACCGCTCACCGTAGACAACACGCCCCTCGTTCGGGCGGGTTTTGCCCGTGATGATGTCCATGAAAGTTGTCTTGCCCGCCCCGTTCGGTCCAATTACGGCCCGCAGTTCAGGTTCGCCAATCTGGAAGGACAGGTTGTTGATCGCCTTGAACCCGTCAAACGAGACCGAGACGCCGGACACCTCTAGCAGCATGCTCATTTGCTGGCCTCCTGTTCCTGCAACGCGCCATCATCCGGGCCCAGATCCGCACCACGTCGGTTGGGCGCACGACGGTCCGAGATCAGGTCGAACAACCCGCCAATCCCACGCGGGGCAAACAGGGTCACAGCGACAAAGGACAGGCCCAGCAGAACCGTCCACCAGTCCACCCATTGAATACGCAAAGGACCCAGTACGAGGTCGGGGGCCTGACCGCCGGTGAACCAAGTCGACAGCAGCGACACAAACGCCGCGCCGATGACCGCGCCATATAGCCGCCCACGTCCGCCAATGGCGACCCAGACCGCCAGGTAGATCGAGGCAATCGGCGCCATCTCGGCCGGGTTGATGATCCCGGCCTGCGGGTAGTAGAGCGCGCCGGCAATCGCGGCCAGCACGGCGGTGAGGGTGAAGATCACCAGCTTGAACCCTTCGACCGGGTAACCGAGGAACCGCACGCGCGCCTCGTCATCGCGGATCGCGCGGATGACCGACCCAAACTTGCCCGACACCAGCCATGCGCACAGGGCATAGCCAAGGCCCAGCGCCAGTGCGGAGGCCCAGAGGAACCAGACGGACACAACGGACTGCGGCACCGCGTCCAGACCGGGCAGGTTTTGCAGGCCCGACAGGCCGTTGTTGCCGCGCAGCCCGCTGTCGTTCTGGAACAGGTAGAGCGACAGAGCCAATGTCATCGCCTGTGTGAGGATCGACAGGTACACGCCCGTGACCCGACTGCGGAAGGCCAGCCAACCGAAGACCAACGCCAACAGCCCCGGCACCAGCACCACGGCGGCCAGTTGCAGGGGCAGCGAATGGGCAAAGGCCCAGATCGGTGGAAACTCGGACGCGCCGACCACGCCGAAAATCTGCGTGGCGATGCCGTCGGATATTTCCCCGACAGTGGGTGGCAATTCTGCTGCAGCAAGGCTGTCGACCACAATGCGGCGGGTGCGTTCGTACATCAGCCACATGCCGATGGCGTAGCCACCAATCCCGAAAAACGCCATATGCCCCAGCGAAAGGATGCCGCAATAGCCCCAGACCAGATCCATGGCCAGAGCGACCAGACACAGGCACAAGGTTTTGCCCAGCGTCTTGGTGAAGCTGGTGGAGATGGCACCAATCCCGAACCCTTCGGACAGGACCGTCACGACCAGCGTGAACAAGGCCAGACAGGCGAGGAAGATCATCGTGGACGGGTAGCGCAGCGCAAACGGGCGGCGCGTGGCGGATGTGAGCGTCGCGTCGGTCATCTTACGCCTCCGCCGCGCGGCCCTTGAGGGCGATGATACCCCGCGGCCGGAACTGGATGAACAGGATGATGAACAGGATCATGTAGGTCTGCGCAGCGAGTGTGTTGGACGGGTTCAACCACTCGATCCCTTTTTGCAGCGTGCCGACC
The DNA here is from genome assembly GCA_040830545.1 of Paracoccaceae bacterium. Classification (GTDB taxonomy): domain Bacteria; phylum Pseudomonadota; class Alphaproteobacteria; order Rhodobacterales; family Rhodobacteraceae; genus HXMU1420-2. The sequence continues at coordinate 28,639 of JBFOMB010000199.1, forward strand.
AATGTCGCGCCCACCAGCGTGCCCCAGATATTGCCGACACCACCCACAACCACGGTCATGAAGGATTGCACGATGTAATCCTGCCCCATCTCGGACGTGACCTTGGCATATAGCCCGATGGCCACACCGGCGATGCCGGCAATCCCCGAGCCCAAGCCGAAGGTCAGCATGTTGATTTTGTCAGGATTGATGCCTACCGATCCGGCCATGCGCGGGTTCTGGGTGACAGCGCGCACCTCCAACCCCAGACGGGTGCGGTTCATCAGGAACAGGAACAGCCCAAGGAACAGCAGCGCCAGAACAAAGATCGCAATGCGGATATAGCTGATCGACACGATGTCGTTCAGGATCAGCGACCCATCCAGCCAATCGGGCGAGGTCAGCGGACGCGCCTGCGTGCCAAAGATGTTCTTGGCAATTTGTTGCAGCGCGATGGAAATGCCAAATGTCGCCAGCAGCGTTTCCAGCGGACGATGGTAAAGCCAGCGGATCACCAGCCGCTCCATCGCGACACCGGCGGCAAAGGTCACAGCAAAGGCCAAAGGCAACGCGACGAGGATCGATACGGTGTAGTCCGGGATCAGCAGCTGGACGACGTAACCGGTGTAAGCACCCATCATGATGAATTCGCCATGGGCCATGTTGATCACGCCCATCACGCCAAAGGTGATGGCCAGCCCGATGGCAGCGAGGAAGTAGATTGACGCCAGCGACAGCGCGTCGAGCACGAGGTCAGCAGTTTGTGCAACGGCGACCTTCGCCTCGATATCCGAAAGCACGGCGGCAGCGGCCAGTGCGACGGGCACCGGTGCACCAACATAGCGTTCGAAAAAGACGTTGGTTTGCAAGGCGGCCTCAACCTCGGCGTCGGTCACTGTAGCCTGCGCGGCCCCATCACGGACCAGCCCGGCATAGGCCAGATCGCGCGCGGCGTCGGTATTCAGGTCCGACACGGGCATTCCGCCCACCATGCCGTCGGTGATGTTGTCCACCAAAGCGGTGCGGATTTCACTACGGGTTTTGGGCGCGGCAAGCAGGTCAGCCTGCACCAGCAGAGCGACCGCATCTTCGCGCGCCAATCCTTCACTACCGGGGGTCAAGTTGCCCGCTATGTCACCGTCGTCGGGCAGTGACGCGGCCACCTCGATCTGTGTCTGCACCAGCGGGTTCAGCGTGGCACGCAAATCCACGCCCAGATCACCGCTGAAACCTTCGATGGCGGCAATGCGCGCCGCTTCGTCTTCGTCAAAACGAATGGTCAGCAGGCGCTCCAGCCGTTCCTTACGGGTCTTGATCGCGGCTTCCGGTTCGGATTCTATCGCCCCTCGCAGCGCCGTCAGGTGTGAGGGTTCCGCATCACGTTCAATCGCATCCAGCGCCGTCACGCGCGTGGTCGCATCAGGACTGTTCAACTGAAACTGCACCAGCGCCGCGCCAATCATGCCGCGAATGCCCGAGTTTGGTTTCAGCTGCTTGTATTCCTTCTTCGCCGCCTCGCCGATCTCAGCCCCGTCAGCGATGTCGGACAAGCGAATGGTCTTGCTGTCGACCTTTTCGGCGAACACGAACAGGCCGCTGTCCTTGGACACCCACATGTCCTTTTGCTGCCACCGTTCCAGCACGATCTGAGCTTCCGGCAACCCGCTGTTCGCCAGCGCGTCGATGGCCGGACCAATTGTCTTGCGCGAGCTTTTGACGATGACCTCCGCGTAGTCCTGCAACAATTGCTGAACCGGGGCGTTGTCGTCCTGGGCGTGAACGGGCAGAACCGACAGGCACAGCAGCCAGGCCAGTCCGATTAGGCGAGTGAGGGTCATACCGAGAGTGTCCGCACAAATCGGGGGCGGTGGTGACCCGCCCCCGAAGCTTCAAGTCATGAGATCAGTAGTTGGATTTGATCTGCACACAGGTTTCGGTTTCGGAATTGTACATCCCGCAGCCGAGGTCTTTCCAATCGCTTACCAGAACCGCCGATTCCGGCAGGAAGTCGGTCCAGGCGTCGCCCGGAACTTCTTCGGTCTGGCTGATGATGTCGAACTGACCGTCTTCCTGGATTTCACCGATCAGCACCGGCTTGGCCAGGTGGTGGTTCGGCAGCATGACGGCGGTGCCGCCGGTCAGGTTCGGGAATTCCTGCCCGTACATTGCGGTGCGCACAGCGTCCACGTCAGTGGACCCAGCGGCGGTCGCGGCGTTCACCCACATGTTAAAACCAATGTAGTGTGCTTCCATCGGGTCGTTGGTCACGCGCTCTTCGCCCATGCGGTCTTTCCATGCGGCGACCCAGGCTTCGTTTGCTTCGTCTTCTGCGGACTGGAAATAGTTCCATGCGGCCAGGTGACCGACGAGGTTCGTGGTGTCGAGGCCGGACAGTTCTTCTTCACCGACCGAGAAGGCCACAACCGGGATGTCATCTGCAGAAATGCCCGCAGCCGCCAGTTCCTTGTAGAAACCAACGTTTGCGTCACCGTTGATGGTGGAGATCACGCCAACCTTCTTGCCGTCCGCGCCCAGCGCCACAACGTCTGCCACGATCTTGGACCAGTCGGAATGACCAAACGGGGTGTAGTTGACGAAGATGTCCTCTTCGGCAATGCCTTTGCCCTTCAGGTAGCTTTCCAGAATGTTGTTCGTGGTACGCGGATAGACATAGTCAGTGCCGAGTAGCGCGAATTTTTCGACTTCCAGTTCTTCCAGGAAGTAGTCGGTTGCCGGGATTGCCTGCTGGTTGGGGGCAGCGCCGGTGTAGAACACGTTTTTGGAGCTTTCTTCGCCCTCATACTGAACCGGGTAGAACAGCAGACCATTCAGTTCCTCGATCACCGGCAGGACGGATTTGCGCGACACGGACGTCCAGTTGCCAAAGATCACGTCAACTTCGTGCACGGACAGCAGTTCACGCGCCTTTTCCGCAAACAGCGGCCAGTCGGATGCGGGGTCAACAACAACCGCTTCCAATTCACAGCCCAGCACGCCGCCCTTGGCGTTCTGCTGTTCCACCAGCATCAGCATCGTGTCTTTCAGCGTGGTTTCCGAAATGGCCATCGTCCCGGACAAGGAATGCAGCACGCCCACCTTGATCGGGCAGTCTGCCGCCTGCGCCGAGGCAGAGACGCCTGCCGCCAGAACGGCTGCGGTCGCAACGGTAGACAAGTAAGATTTACGCATTTCGAGTTCCTTCCTTCATGCATGGTCGGGATGGGTGCTGTCCTGCGGCCCGGCCCAAACACGCGTTTCGTGTCTGATGGCGCTGCACGCTGATTGCGGGTCCCGTGCGGCGCCAGTTTTTGGTTGCCCGTGCTGTTTGCACCGGCGGCATAAACTTGGTCGGGAGGTTGCGCTTCTGGGAACCGGAAGCGGCTCGAATTTCCGGCAATCCGCGCGAATTGGATCAATTTTTGACCGAAAAAAGTGGCAATGCTGAAAATTTACGCATCAATCTCGCCCCTCATGCGCAAATTTCCGACAGATCGGCGCTCAGCTTTTGGGCGATTTCCGCCGACGCACGCCCGCTGCAGTGCAGCGCAAGCACGAATCCGCCCGAATCTGCTTGCTGATTTTCGGGATGTCAGGCGTTGGGACGGTACAGCACAAACGCCCGCTTGCACGCCCGGATCGCGTTTCTTGCATGACGCGCCGCCCGGCCTGCATCCACAGCATCCGTGTTGAACGTCGCGCGAGACAACAGACGGGCCTGCGCGGCCTTGGCTGAGATCCGGATATTCAGCACGTCAGCCACGCGATCCTGGGCAACGGTGCCCTCCAGAACGGCGGTCATTTCCTGCCGCAACGCCTGGGTTTCCTGTACCGCCGCATCACGCATCAGCCATTCGTGTTCAACCTGCGCTGACAAGCGCCCGGCACATGCAGCGATCTGGTGCACAGCCTGATCGTCGCTGAGGGCCGGAGAGGCCAGAACCGCGACTGTGGAGACAATGCCAACAAAAGTTTTCATTTCGCCCATGTTTTGATCATGGCGCGCAAATAGTTACCAATCAATCATTTAATCACATGGAATCCGTAGATTTTTCTTGGAACCATTTCGATCCACACAGGTGGGCCACGCGTATCTCATGAGAAACAGCGAGGACCGCCCTGTCATGGAAGCGCTACACACGGAACAACGGGCCTTGATCCTTGGACATTCAGGCGGGATCGGGACGGCACTGTCACGCGCTCTGTTTGGCAAAGGGTACGAGGTCACCGGCCTTTCTCGTGCTCAGGACGGGCTTGATGTGACAGACCCCGCCTCGCTCTCAATGAACATGAATGCGCTGACGGGACCGTTTGATCTGATCATCGTGGCAACCGGCATCCTCGCCCCGCCCGGCAAGTCCCCGGAAAAATCGCTGCGTGCCATCGAGGCGACGGATATGGCGTATGTCATGGCTGTAAACGCCATTGGCCCCGCTCTGGTGTTGCAACATGTCCCTGACCTGCTGCCGCGCGACCGTCGGTCTGTTGTCGCGGTCCTGACCGCGAGGGTGGGCTCGATCACGGACAACAAGACCGGCGGTTGGTATTCCTATCGCGCGTCCAAGGCCGCCGCCAATCAGATCGTGCGCGGTGCAGCAATCGAGGTTGCGCGCAAACGGAAAGACGCCATCATCGTTGCGTTGCACCCCGGTACCGTCGACACACCTTTCACTGCCAACTATCCCGCGCATGCGAAACACAGCCCGGATACTGCAGCCACGCATATGCTGGACGTGCTGGAGGGTCTGACGCCTGATCAAACCGGGCAGTTCTTCGACTCGCGTGGGGATGAAATCCCCTGGTAAACCGCTCAGCCCTCGCCCGAGATGTTGCGGCGCATCATGTACTGATAGAACCGGGGCGACACGCGCATCATCAGCATGGCCAAACGCGCCACACGACCCACGGGGATGAATTCCTGCCCTTTGTCCATCCCTCGCAGGATGACAGCGGCAGCATCTTCTGGTGTCATGTAGTCCACTCCGTCCGTGGCTGATCCCGGGCGCTGAATACCGTCCTGCGTCCGGTTCGTGCTGCCGATATTCGTGGCAACGAAACTGGGCGCCGCGATCAGGCAGCGCACGCCATATGACGCCTCTTCGGAGCGCAGAGAGGAAAAGAACCCCTGCATGGCATGTTTGGAGGCCGCATACGCCGTGCGATTATGCAAAGGCGCAAACCCGGCCACCGACGAAATCGCCAAATGCGTGCCGCCGCTGGCCCGCAGGGGTTGCACAAATGCACGGGTCATCTCGACAGCTGCGAAATAGTTGATCTCGAACACCCGTCGGTGGCTGGCGCCGTCACTTTCCGCAAAGGGGCCGATTTGCGACACACCTGCATTATAGATGACCAGGTCGATGGAGGGGCGGGTCGCGATTATGTCGGCAGCGGCCCGGTGCAGGGCGTCCCCGTCCGTTAAATCCACCGCCACTGGCGTGCGGCTGTCCGTGGCTTCCAAGCCCGACACGTCGATGTCGAGCAGCACGCAATGCCACCCCCGCGCCTCCAGCATTACGGCCATTGCCCTGCCCAACCCACCGTTCCCACCGGAAATCACTGCGGTTTTCATAGCCCCGCCTCCTTCTGCCACAGCGCAAAGACCTGTTTTGAGGTCAATTCCGGGACATAACCAAAATTGCGCTTCAGCCGGTCATTGGCCAGTACGGGCCGGTATTGCAGGAACCGCACCTGCTCCGGTCCATATTGCGACAGAGCCAGCGGGCGCAGAACGGCCAGCGCCGCTTTCAGCCCAAATGCGGGAAGTGTCAGGACCGGTTTGCCAAGCATCTCCGCCAGTTCAACGACCGACAGCCATCCATCCCCCGCCACGTTGTAGATGCCCGCTGGCCCGTCGGTTGCCGCGCGATGCACGATCCGGGCAAGATCCTGCGTCCAGATGAATACAAACGGGCTGTCATGACCCCGGATCGCCAGCAAACGCTTGCGATGGAAAAGCGCAGTGATCTGGTTGTCGGTCCCGGCCCCCAACACCGTTCCCACGCGCAGCACCACCTGCTCCAGCGATGGATGGTCCTGACGGGCCTGCGCCAGCATTTCTTCCACCTGCCGTTTGTGATCCGCGTAGGCGAATTCCGGATTACCCCGACATGGTGCATCCTCGGTCAGCGGCACGGGGTTGTCGGCATGATAGCCATACGCCGCGCCGGAACTGGTCACGACCAGCCGTCGCACCCCATAGCGTAGGCAGGCGTCCAGCACATTGCGCGTGCCGGTGACATCCACAGCGTAAGCCTGCGCGCGTGTCATACCGGGTGGTGGCGTGACGATGGAAGCCAAGTGCACGACGACCTCAGGCCGTTCGTCACCGATGACCGTCTCGGGGTCACAACCGGTCACGTCCATGCGTCGAAACCGCGTCCCCTCGGGCAGGCCTCGATCCGTCAGGTCCGTAATCAACTGATCACCCGGCAAGGTCTGCGCAAGCGCCCGCCCCACCATCCCGGCCCCTCCGGTGATCAGGATGCGCGTCATGGCGCGACGCGGGTGCGGAACATGATCCCCGCCAGCGCGAGGCCAGAGATTGCATGCCAGATGCCCCAGAACGCGGCCACCACAGCCATACCCCCCAACCCGCCGAAGAAGCCAAAGATCAGCACGAGGCCCAGACCAGAGTTCTGGATGCCCGTCTCAATCGTCACAGCGCGCCGGTCAAACGGTGTCAGCCGGGCAAACGTCGCTGTCGTGAATCCGCCACCCAATGCCAGAGCGTTGTGCAAGATCACCAGACCGGCAATGCCACCGGCATAGGCTAGGAATTGCGCCCAGTTCGCTGCCAGGGCCAGGATGATGAAGGCTACGAAAATCCCCATCGACAGCCACTGCAACGGCTTGCGCAACCGCGTCGTCAGGTCGGGGCGTCTAGCGTTTAACGTAATGCCCAGGATCAGCGGCAGTACCAGCATCAGCCCAACCGTGATCGCGATGCTCACCGGGTCAATTGCGGTGCTACGCAGGATCTCGGCCGACGGCGGATAAAGGCTGCCCCAAAACGCAATGTTGAGCGGAGTCAGCAGGATGGCCCCAACGGTTGCAAACGCGGTCATCGACACCGACAGCGCCGCATTCCCCCCGGCCCGATGTGTAATGAAGTTCGAAATGTTGCCGCCGGGGCAGGCCGCCACCAGTATCAGGCCCAACGCGATGGAGGCCTGCGGCTGCACCGCCAGCACCAACAGGAAGGTCAGCGCGGGCAGCACGACAAACTGCGACACCAGCCCCACGATCAGCGGCTTCGGCCCCTTGGCCAGCGCGCGAAAGTCACGAGGTGAGAGGTCAATCGCGATGGAGAACATGACAATCGCGAGGATCGCGTTCAACACTGTCAGCGACCCGGCAGAGAAATCCAGTACAGCCTCATCAATCATTGCGCCCGTCCCCCCAGCCGTGTGATCCACCGCGTCACCGCCTTGCGATAGGTTGCCTTGTCCACATAGTAGGCCATGCGCGGCAAATCGATGTAGTCCATGCCTCCGGTGGCCCGGGTGAACCCATCCGCCTTGGTATTTTGCAGGGTACGCGCCTCGGCGTTCCCATCGCGCAGACCGGTGATATAGCGCACCACCATTTCCGCCTGTTCGTGCCGACCCTGCCAGCCCAGACCCGACGCCTCGACCATACCCAGCACAAACAGGTCATCCCGCTCCGGATGCATGCAGTTCAGGTACAGGTGCGGCGCGTCCCCTTGCCAGTTCAGCAGCGCGTCGTCGATGAAGGGATAGTCCAGCTTGTAGCCCGTGGCCGCCAAAACCATGTCATAGTCACCGCTGCTGCCATCCTTGAAATGCACGGTTTGCCCATCAAACCGGTCGATGTCCGGACGGACGGTCAGGTCGCCGTGGCCTGCATGATACAGCACCAGCGAGTTCACCACCGGATGGCTTTCGTACAGGCGATAGTCAGGTTTCGGAAACCCGTATTTCTGCGGGTTGCCGACGAACCATTTTAGGATGGCACCGTCCACGACCCGTTTGATCGGCATCGGCAGCTTGATCGCACCGCCCATTGTGTCTGCAGGTTTGCCAAACACGTATTTTGGAACGAAGTAATACCCACGCCGCATAGACAAATCGCAGCTTTGTCCGTGATGCACGGCGTCCACCGCAATGTCGCAGCCCGAGTTGCCTGCGCCGATAATCAACACCCGCTTGCCATCAAACTGGCTGGCGTGGCGATATTGGGATGAGTGCAGGAACTCCCCGGTGAACTCCCCCTTGAACGTCGGCAGGTTCGGCGTGCTGAGCGTTCCGTTTGCGATCATCAGGCCCGAGAACGTATCGCTGTGGTCACCCTCCGCGTCCCGCCACGTCACCTCCCACCCCTCACCTGAACCGCCCAGGGGCGTGCAGGACAGCACTTCGGTCTCAAACCGGAAATGCTTCAGCAGGTCGAAATGCTCGGCGAACTCCTGAAAATATCGCTTCATCTCTCGGTGCGATGGGTACTCCGCAACTTCCTCGCGCATTGGGAAATCGGTGAACTCTGTCATGGTCTTGGACGAGATCAGATGCGCTGTGTCGTACATGGTCGAGCGCGGCCCATCGATATCCCACAGCCCACCAACGCCCGAATGCAATTCGAACCCCTGGAACTCGATACCATGTTCCACCAACAGCTTGGCCGCCGCCAAACCCATCGGCCCTGCCCCGATCAGGGCCAGACGCTCGCGCATTTGGGCCATGAATACCTCCCTCAATTCGCTACTAACTTGAACAAATGTTCGAAATAAGGCAAGCTGCATCCATGAAAACCACTCAACCCGCTGAACACAAACGACAAAGAGCACCGTCAAAACGCGCGCTGGCAACCAAGGCCCGTGTGTTTGATGCGGCAGAACAGGTATTTGCCGAACGGGGATTCGACGGCGCAACGATCCGCGACATCGCTGCGGCAGCTGGCGAGCCGGTCGGAACGATCCACCATCACGGCGGTGGGAAAGAGGCATTGTTTTTTCGCACGGTGGCGCGAAGGGCACAGGCGTTGTCCGCAGCGCGACTGGCAGCCTTGGCGCCGCTCAAGGCAAATGGGGACCTTACGGTGCAAGGCTTGATTGGCGCCTTCATGCGCCCCTTTCTGGATTTGTCGCGCGCTGATCCCGGCTGGCAGGCCTATGCACGGCTCGTCGCGTTGGTCTCAGCCGATGACCGATGGCGAGAGATTTCGGCAACCTGCTTTGACGAAACAGCCGACAGGTTCATGGTAGAACTGCTGCGCGCGCTGCCAAACCGGTCGCGGGAGGAAGTTGCAGAGGGCTTGGTGTTTGCGGTGTCAGCGATGCTGGCCCTAATCACATCGCGCGAACGGATTGCAGCCATGGGCAATGGCGGCCGCAACTCCGAAAAGCAGGAAGAACACCTGATCCGGTTTTGTGTGGCCGGCATGTCAGCCAACGAAGCCTGACGGATCAAAAATCAATAGGTAACCGGCCTTACCAGACCGTGAAACTCCGATTGTCTTTCAGTGTATACCATTGAAAATGCGCAACGCAGTGGACTTTAGCCTCGGATACCGGTGCAATGGTACGCAGTAGACAATGGAGCATTGAATGGCCCGGGCGGATACAATCATCGAAAATGGGCGCGTCCTGACGATGGACCCGGACAATCCCCGGGCCGAAGCCCTGGCAATTGCAGGGGATCGTATTCTGGCCGTTGGAACGCGGGCTGAAATACACGACCTGGTCGGACCCCACACACGGGTCATTGACGCGCAGAGCGGCACGGTTTTGCCGGGTCTGACCGAGGCGCACCTGCACCTGTTCATCGGGGCCTTTGGCCTGCGCCTGTTGCAATTGGATGGCGTTCAGGGCCTGCCCGATCTGCGCGATGCTCTGCGCACATATGCTGCGGATAACCCGGACGAAGCGTTGCTGATCTGCAAGCAAGCAGACTACAACCTGTTCGGAAACGGCGTCGCCACAACGCGGCACATGCTGGACGAAGCGTTGGTCGACCGGCCTGCGATCTTCATTGCGGGGGATCACCACACGGCCTGGGCCAATACAATTGCGCTGGACCGTGCGGGCATCCTGCACGGGCACGACACCCCAACCGGCAGCGAGGTTGTGATGGGCACCGATGGGTTAGCCTTGGGTGAATTGCGCGAACATGGTGCGTTTGATCCGGTCATGGAGCTACGCTCGTCCGGCGGGCGCGAGTCACTGGGACTGGTCGGAGTTGAACCCGAATCCACCCCGACAGAGGCTGAGCGGCAAGAAGACATCGCCGTTCTGAAGGAAGGGCTGCGCCTCTGCGCCTCTTTCGGGTTCACCAGCCTGCACAACATGGATGGCAATCGTTATCAACTGGATCTGTTGCGCCAGATTGAACGGGACGGCGAGCTGATCTGCCGCACGGACATTCCGTTCCACCTGACCCCGGAAAAAGACATCTCCACCCTGACCGAGGCGCGGGAGCTACGGGCGGAATTCGCATCGGACCTCCTGAGTGCGCGGCGTGTCAAAATGTTCATGGACGGTGTTATTGACGGCGCAACAGCGGTGCTGGTTGACGACTATGCCGATACGCCCGGCTGGCGGGGCGACCTGTTGCACAGTCCCGAGCGGTTTCGGAAGGTCGCAACAGAGGCCGACGCGATGGGGTTCCAGATTGCCGTGCACGCGATCGGAGACGGGGCAGTCCGCAACACGCTGGACGGCTATGAAGCGGCCCGGCGCACCAACGGCAAGCGGGACTCTCGCCACCGAGTTGAGCACATCGAACTCTTGAACCCGGCCGACCTGCCCCGGTTCGCGGAGTTGGGCGTTGTTGCGTCAATGCAGCCTTCTCACCCGCCCGGGGCCATGGATTTCCCGCTCCAACCCTGGATCAGCCGGGTTGGGGAACATCGCTGGGCCTGGGCCTTCCCGTTGAACGACCTGCGCGAACAGGGCACGCCTATCGCCTTTGCCTCGGACTGGCCCGTTGCTGACATAAACCCGATGCGCAGCGTTCAGGCAGCGATGACCCGCAAAGCTTGGAAGGAAGAGCACGCGGATCATGCCTCCACTCTGTTCCAGTCCCTGCATGCCTATACGGCGGGTGGGGCCTATGCCGGACATGAAGATCATCGGTTGGGTAAGCTGGCTACGGGTCTGTTGGCAGATGTGGTGGTGATGGACCGCGACCTGGAAGCTCTGCCAGTGGCTGAATTGGATCAACCGCGCGCCGCATTGACCCTGATCGGCGGGCACGTGTCGTGGAGCTTGTGAGCTATCGTGACGCGCTCCGGACTTGATCCGGTTTTACGAATCAAGACGCTCCGACATTCTCACACGACACCGCAGCCCCGGACTTGATCCGGAGCCTCATCGGTGTTTGGTCCGAGGCCCCGGATCAAGTCCGGGGCTGCGGTGGCGCTAGTGACGGATAGGTATCAGAACCGGTCCAGCAGGCGGCGCAAATAGTCGAGTTCACCGCGCGGGCGCTCACTCTCCCCCGACCGGCGGCGGATTTCGTCCAGCAGTTCCCGCGCTCGGCGATAGACGTCTTCGCCCTGCAACAGGTTTTCATCCGTGCCCAATGTGCCCTGCGATCCGGTGTTCCGGCCCAGCGGGTCACGGTTTTCAGCTTGCATGTCCCCGGTTTCGCTGCCCTGGCCCTGCTGGCCCTGGCTTTCCTGTGCCATCGCTTCGCCCAGCGAGCGCATCCCGTCACGCAGCGCGTCCATAACCTCGGACTGGCGATCAATCGCCCCGGCATAATCGTTTTCGCGCAGGGCCTCTTCGGCCCCTTCCATCGCACGTCCGGCCCGGTCCAGCGCCTCGCGCGCCGCGCGGCCGGCCTCTCCGCCCATGCCCGGCAAAGCCTCCTGCTGACGGCGCAACTGATCGCGCAGAGCCTGCTGACGGTCGGCCAAAGACCCCTGCCCGTCTTCGCCCGAGGGATCACCGGCCTGGTCGCCCTGCCCCTGGCCCTGACCGCCCTGGCCCGTGTGACTTTGGCCCCGGCCTTCGCCGCCATCCCGGCCTTCATTGCCCTGGCTCTCACCCGCCTGCGCGCCTGGATTGAATTGTTCCTGCAAGTCGCGAAACGCCTGATCGCTGAGGCCCTGCTGTTCGCGCAGCGTGTCTGCCAGCCCTTCCATGGCCTGCTGGCCTTCGGACTGACCGCCACCCTGGCCTTGCGTAACTTGCATATTTTCCATCATCTGCTGTAGCTCGTCCAGCGCCTGCTGCGCCTCGGCCATACGGCCCTGCTCCATCAGTTCCTGGATGCGGTCCATCATTTCCTGCAGGTCGTTCTGGGTCATCTGCATGGCATCGCCCTGCTGCTGTTCCCCCGGCTGCTGGTTCTGCTGATCACCATTCTGCTGCGCCTGACGGCTGAGCTGGCGGATATAGTCGTTGGTCGCCTCGCGCAGTTCCTGCATCAGGTCAGCGATTTCCTCGTCGCTCGCGCCATCCTTCATGGCTTGCGTCAAACGCTCTTGCGCGCGGCGCAGACGTTCCAGCGCGTCGCTCAGGTCGCCCTCTTCCAGCAACAGCGCCAGATCCCACAGCGCTTGCGCAATCTCTTCCTGCTGTTCCGTCTTCAGGCCGTACTCCGCCATCGCTTCCAGCCGCCGCAATGTGAAGCGCAGGCGCAAATAGGCGGTTTCCGAGCGGAATACACCATCCGGGCGATGGGACACGGCACGCAGCACCTGGCTGACACGCTTTGCGTTGGCGCGGGACCACAAAAGATCACGGCGCTGTTCGATCACACTGGCCGCAAGCGGGTCAAAGAACCGACGCGCGGGCAATTCAGTTGCAAAAGGATCAGACGTGGTGGTCTGCCCGGCGGCATCTTCAACCTCAAACGTGATCGTGACCGGCAGATGGGCCCAGGGATGGTCCGAGAAATCTTCGATAAAGGTCTCGGTAAACTCGCGACGGTCGCCCGAGAAAGGCAACGGCAGGGGCAGTTCGATCCCTTCTCGCGGCTCGGGTTCAACCTGCAAGCCAAAGCGGCGGTCCGTGTTCGGTAGGTCCAGCGCGATCCGAACCGTGCCCCCAACCACACCATAGTCATCGGTGGCCATGAACGGCAGGTTCATTTCACCGGTGGCTTCTGACGTCGCTTCGCCCGCGACTGCAATATGCGGCGGCTGATCCGGTTGCAGCGCGACGGTCCAGCTTTGCCCGCCCGTGCCGTCAATCCTTAACTCGCCATCCTGCGCGGCCACAAAATCCTGCGCCTGATCGGTGGCCGGGGGCACCTCCCCTGTGCGACCGGAAATCGTTTCCGACAGGCTCAGCGCGCCGACGGGACCATAGAAGCGCAATGTGATTTGACTGTTCTTCGGGATTTCCAGCGTGGGTCCGTCAATGTCCGCCAGATACAACGTCGGCAGACCGGTATAACGCGGCGGCTCTACCCAGCCTTCCCAACTGGCCGTTTCCGTCGGCAGGGCCACGCCCGGCGCCATTTCCGCAATCGAATTCACCCGCAAGACCGAACCGAACATCAACGCGGTCGCCAGTGCCAGAACCGCCACATAGCGCAGCGCAAACGGATCGCGACGTGCCAGTTTCAGGTCCGGCTGCGGCGCGCGCGCGGCAGCGGCGCGGTCAGCCATGCGTTTCTGGTGGGCGAGCCAGACAGCTTCGGATGCAGAATCCCCGCTGCCAACAATCTGATCATCCAGCAGGGCCTGGATCGGGCGACCTTTCAGGGTGCCGTCCAAACGCACCAGCGCCTCGTCCACCGATGGCCACGCAAACCTGCGCGCGCCATACCACAGGGCTGCGACCGCGCTCAGCAGGGCCACAACCCCGCCGGTCCAAACCAATTCGACGGGCAGGACATCATGCACGCCCAGCATCAAGGCGGACAGCGCCAGCATCACGACGGTAAATAGGGGCCAGAATGCACGCAGCAACTGTTCGGCAAACATACCCAACCGGGTCAGCATCAACGGGATGCGAATTGACCGAAGAATGTCGCGTTCACCGGGTCCGGTTTGGTTGGGCATCACCCTCTCCACATTGCGCTGAGGCGACTATGCCTCAGAGCCATGTAGGAATGGTATCCCGATTCAGCATTTCGTCAAAGGTCGGGCGTGCGCGAATAACTGCAAATTGATCCCCGTTCACCAGAACCTCGGGCACCAGCGGGCGACTGTTGTATTCGCTGGCCATCACCGCGCCATAGGCCCCAGCGCTGCGGAAGGCGATCAGGTCACCCGCCCGCGCCGCTGGCATAACGCGCTGTTTGGCAAAGGTATCACCGCTTTCACAGACCGGGCCGACGATATCATAGGTGGCCGGGTCGGTGCCCGGCGTCGGTTCGATCACCGGTACGATGTCGTGATGAGCGTCATACATCGCAGGACGCACCAGATCGTTCATTGCGCCGTCCAGAATAAGGAAATCGCGCCCTTCGCCGTTTTTCACGAAAATCACCGAAGTGACCAGCAAACCGGCATTTCCGGCGATCAAACGGCCCGGTTCGATCTCAATCTCGCAGTTCAGGTGCCCAACTGTGCGTTTGATCAGCGCGCCGAACTCGGACGGCAGCGGCGGCGCCTCGTTCGAGCGGGTGTAGGGAATGCCCAAGCCCCCGCCCAGATCCAGACGGCGAATGTCATGCCCGTCCGCACGCAGGGTCTGGGTCAGTTCAGCCACCAGATTGTAGGCAGTCTCGTAAGGTTCCAGGTCCGTGATCTGGCTGCCGATATGGACGTCGATCCCGATCACCTCGATCCCGGGCAGAGCAGCGGCGCGGGCATAGACCTCACGCGCGCGAGCGATAGGAATACCAAACTTGTTTTCGGATTTCCCGGTGGAAATTTTCTCGTGCGTCTTGGCATCCACATCCGGATTCACACGGATCGTGATCGGCGCGATCTTGCCCATCCCGGAGGCAACAGCACTGAGCTGCTCCAGCTCGGGTTCGGATTCCACGTTGAACTGGCGAATCCCACCGGCCAGCGCGGTGCGCATTTCCCGGACGGTTTTGCCCACGCCCGAGAACACGATCCGCTCGCCCGGGACACCGGCGGCACGGGCCCGCAGATATTCGCCTTCGCTGACCACATCCATGCCCGCCCCGGCGTCCCCCAGCGTTTTGACGATGGCCTGGTTGGAGGCGGCCTTCATCGCGTAACAGACCAGGTGATCGGTGTCGTCCAGCGCATCGTCGAACAGACGGTAGTGCCGCAACAACGTTGCCGTTGAATAGACATAGAACGGCGTGCCCACACTGGCCGCAATTTCAGAGAGCGGGACATCCTCGGCGTGGAGCGCGCCGTTTTTGTACAGAAAATGATCCATGCCGCGCGCTTAGGGGATTTGGTGCGCGGGATCAACGGGGGATGGTGAGGTCAGCGATCGTTGAAACCGCCCTGCCCGAAAGGCACCAAATGAAAAAGCCGCCCGGTATGCGGGCGGCTTTGAAAATTCGAACAGCCAGAACCGGATCAGTTCTTGGCGTAGAATTCGACGACCAGGTTCGGTTCCATGATCACCGGGTACGGCACGTCGCCCAGGCTGGGCGTGCGCACGAAGGTCGCGGTCATCTTGGAGTGGTCGGCTTCGATGTAGTCCGGCACGTCACGCTCGGGCAGCTGCGTGGCCTCCAGCAGAACGGCCATTTGCTTGGACCGGTCGCGGACCTCGATCACGTCACCTTCCTTCACGCGGTAGGACGGGATGTTCACGATCTTGCCGTTCACGCGCACATGCTTGTGGTTCACGAACTGACGGGCAGCAAACACGGTCGGCACGAACTTGGCGCGATACACAACCGCGTCCAGACGGCGTTCCAGCAGACCGATCAGATTTTCACCGGTGTCGCCCTTGACCCGTTCCGCTTCGGCATAAATGCGGCGGAACTGCTTTTCGGTCATGTCGCCGTAGTAGCCCTTGAGCTTCTGCTTGGCGCGCAGCTGGATACCGAAGTCGGACAGTTTGCCCTTGCGGCGCTGGCCGTGCTGGCCGGGGCCATATTCGCGGCGGTTCACAGGGGACTTCGGACGACCCCAGATGTTTTCGCCCATGCGGCGGTCGATTTTGTACTTGGCAGACGTGCGTTTGGTCACGGCTGATCTCCTTCGTTCAGGTTTCGAAGGGCGTTGTCCTCTGTCCGGGTTTGACCGAACCGACAGGAATCCCCTTGCGGGGGCCACCAACACCAGTGAAGGCGCGCTTATAGCCAGCGGGGAACCGGAGTCAACTGCAAAACGGGGTGTGTGCAGGGTATGGATTTGATATATGAATTTTCAAGAAATCCAACGCGAGCCGCTGCCATGAGACCAACGATTGAGGACATTGACCTATACTCCGACGCCATGATCGAATCCCCATGGGACGGGTACGCGCGCATCCGCGATACGGCATCAGCGGTCTGGTTGCCGCAGAACAATATGTGGGCGGCAGGGCGATATGCAGATGTGCGGGCGATCCTGGCGGATCACGACGGGTTCATCTCCAGCAAGGGTGTGTCCGGCAATGACCTGACCAACAGCACTTCGCAGGGCAATACACTGGTGTCCGACCCACCCGACCACACGCTGCGACGGGGTGTCATCAGCCGCCCGCTACACCCGCGCGCGTTGCGGGACATCCAGCCCCGGATCGAGGCTGAGGCAAACCGGTTGATCGAGGACCTGCTAAGCCGGGACAGCTTTGACGCCATGACCGATCTGGCGCAGCACCTGCCGCTGACCATCGTGTCCGATTTGGTCGGGATACCCGAAGCGGGCCGCACGCGGATGCTGGATTGGGCGGCGGCGACCTTTGACGCCATCGGCGGCGACAATGCCCGTACAGATGCGGCACGTCCGCGCCTGGCCGAGATGCGGGCGTTCATGACATCCCCCGAAACCCAAGCTGCGCTGAAGCCCGGCGGCTGGGCCGCGCAACTGTTTCAGGCCGCAGACGCTGGCGAGGTTGATCCGGCACTCTGCCCCACACTCATGCGCGACTATCTGGGCCCCAGTCTGGACACCACGATTTTCGCCACCGGCCACATCGTTCGGCGGCTCGCCGAAACGCCCGGTGCGTGGGACCGCCTGCGCGCCGAACCGCGGTTGATCGGTAACGCGATCAACGAGGCCGTGCGGGTCGACTCGCCCATCCGCACCTTCACCCGTGTCGCTGCGCGGGACATTGTCGTTGGAGATGTTCCCCTGTCCGCCGGCGACCGCATCGCCGTGCTATACGCGTCGGGCAACCGTGACCCCCGGCATTGGGACAATCCGGACGTCTACGATCTGGATCGCAATGCGAACACACATCTGGGCTTTGGCCACGGCATCCACGCCTGTGTCGGCATGCAACTGGCCCGTCTGGAAATGCGCGCACTGCTGGAGGCGATGATCGCTCGTGT
This sequence comes from Paracoccaceae bacterium, assembly GCA_040830545.1. Lineage (GTDB taxonomy): Bacteria > Pseudomonadota > Alphaproteobacteria > Rhodobacterales > Rhodobacteraceae > HXMU1420-2. The sequence goes on from JBFOMB010000199.1 coordinate 45,945, forward strand.
CGCGACAATCGAAACCGGGACACCAGTGCAGGCCATAAACAATGTTTTGTACGGTTTCGAAGCCCTGCCCGCCCGGTTCATCCCGGACGGCCAGTAAGATTCGCGCTCAGGCCGCTTCGTGCATCAGAATAGCGGCCTCGCTGTCGCTTAAATTGCGACGTGCGAAACTGCCGTATATGTGAGGATCACGGTCAATATCCGGGTAGAGCGCAGACAACCGCACCTGATCCGCCGGGCTGAGTTCTTCCAGACTGGCGTTCGCCGGGTGGAAGCTTTCGGTTTCTACACCATTGGCCCAGATGATATTATGTCCCGCCAGCAGCAGGTGGATATAGGTCACTTCGCGCACGGCCAGATCGGCATGAATCGTGTCGCCGTTGATCAGGCGAGAGGCCGAAACCAAAACCTCCGACGTATTGAACAAGGCCCGCGCCGCCGGTCCCCGCACCAACATTCGGTGTTCGGGTGAAACCAGCATCGACTGATCTGGGCGTTCGATTCCCAATGCACCTGCATTGATACGGATCGGACGCAGCCCCGGATTGACAAACATCCGCGCGCCCGTGATCCGGCGCCGACCAATCCACGCAATCTGTTGACGACCGTTGTCCCGCGTCTGGACATAGTCGCCCTCACACAAATCCTCGATCCGTATTGGACCTTCGGGTGTCGAAATCCGCGTGCCTGGCGTGAAACATATCACTCCGCTGTCGCCAGATGTCTTACCCTGTCGCGACATGCGGTCCAGCGTGACATGCACGACCCACAGATCCGTGTCCCGTGGCGGCATACTGTCCAGAAACATCAACAAGGGCCGGGTGCCCGGCCCGACTTCGATCACAGTGACAGTGTAGCTGCGGATACCGTCCGTCACGACGAAATGACTGTCCATCAAAGGATCTTCCGGCGTGGTGCTTTGCACCTCGGGCTCGCCCTCCATAGCGGCCCCAACCAAACGCCGCACACTGCGCGCGGCACGTTTTCTTAGTCCTGCGTCCCCATCCGCCTGGTCCAACTGCAACAGACCCGGAGGTCCATCTACCCTGACGACGTCGCCTGTCCAGGTCCAAGCTGCCCCAACCGTCAACGCGTCAAAAGCAGCGGACCGGAGCCCGTCGAGATATGTTTGTGACCAGGAGATAACGAACGTGCCATTAAAGCCCGCTGTCATCTACCTATTGCCTGCCTCGTTTTTTTATTGTGGCCAACTTAGCAAAGGCGATTCGCCCTGTTAAGTTCTTTGTCAATTCACAATTTTTTATTTTTAGAACTGAAACTGTAGGCGCACAGACCCTACAACCTGAGGTTCACGCTGACCTACAAATTCCCGTCCTAGCCATGTTGCACCGTAGAAAACGGACCGCCCTTCGCCCTGCCAGTGCACGCCTGCACGCACGCGGTCACGGGTGTCGGTCAAATTGAACCCTCGGCTGGAGGGCAGATAGATGCTGTCCAAAACCTTGGCCGTATCCGCCCCAAGAACAAAACTCATTCCCGGAGCTTCAGTTTTGGCAATGCGGTAGCGATTGCCCGATATCGTCTCACGTGACATCAGGTCGCCGACGCCGAACATACCGATGGTCAGGTCCGCGCCAACGCGTACATAGCTTTCGTCGCCCGCTCGGAATTCGGCAAACGGACGGACGCGCCCGATCTGGCCCAGGGCGAAATCTCGCCCGATCTCGCCCGTTACAACCGGCCAGACCTGATTGCCGATCTGGTTTGCCAACACGGCCGTGGAAGGGATTGGCGCGCTAAAGATGTCGTGCAACACCTCTTGCAGGTGATCCAACTGGGTCTGTGGCCCGACCAGCACGATTTCGCCACCCAGGTTCATCTCGTATGCACCTGCGGTCCAATGCGTGTGCACACCGCCAAACAACTGCCCTGCCCATGGCCGGTCGGTGGGCACATAGATGCGCAAATGTTCCGGCGTCATGATCTGCCCGCCGAATTTCAGCTCCAACAGATCGCCAAAGGTCCCCGGCGCGCGCCCCTGCCAAGGATCCCAGGCCCAAACCCGTGACCCCATGTAAGACCCCGTGCGCCACCGGTCCCCACGATCTGCAAGGAAGTCATTGGTAAACATCCGGCCATGCCCGATATGCTGCCGGGCCGTTGGCGGTGGGAAGATGCTCTCGTCCAGCTCCGTCACTGGCTGGATTTGCGGCCCGCTGTTCTGCGCGCTCACTGGAAGCCAGCCGACCATCCAAACGCAACATGCCACTGCAAAAGATCGCAGCATATCAATACCTGCCTGTCTGCCCCCCAGACGGCAATCACGGTCTACACCGGCGCGACTCCGGCGGCTAGTGCGATTGCGCAACGCAGACGGGAAAAGCAGACCTCGCTTGCACAAAAAAGAGGCGACCGAACCGAGCGATCGCCTCCGTTGATCTTGCCGTTTGTCGACCGATTAGCCGACCAACCCGCCATCCTCACGTGTCACGGCGATGATCGCCGACCGGGGCACCGCGTTTCCACCCTCGGGCCAATGGCTGTTGCCACGTTCGCCCGGGTGCTGGATGCCCACAAACATGGTGCGACGATCCGGTGACCAACTGAGGCCCGTAACCTCGCACTCGTTCGGACCAACAAGGAAGCGACGGATTTCACCAGTGACCGGATCCCCCGCCAGCATCTGGTTGTTGCCCTGCCCGGCAAAGTCACCATCGTTCGAATACTTGCCGTCGGTTTGGATCCACAGCAGGCCATTGCTGTCAAACTTGATCCCGTCGGGCGAGTTAAACATGTTGTCCGCGTTGACGTTATCGGACCCGGCCTTTGCGTCGTCATGCACGGTCGGGTTGCCCGCCAGCACGAACAGGTCCCAGGTGAACCCGGCCGCCGTGTGATCGCCCACCTCGGGCCACCAGCGCACGATCTGACCGTACTTGTTGCCTTCGCGCGGGTTCGGACCGCCAACCGGGGTTTCATCGCCACCTGCGTTCGGTTTGATCCCACGGTTCTTGTTGTTGGTCAGCGCGCAATAAACCTCGGCGGCGTTCGGGTTCGCGGTGATCCATTCCGGGCGGTCCATGGTGGTCGCACCCACGGCAGAGCCCGCCTGACGGGTGTGGATGCAGATGTCCGCTGCGGAGGCCATGCCGGTGGTTTCCGGCGTCAGGTCAATCCACTGGCCGGTGCCGTCTTCGCTGAACTTCGCAACCGACAGCGTACCGTTTTCCAGCAGGCCGTTGGTGTCCGCACCCGGCGCATAAACGCCCTCGGAAACAAAGCGGTACATGAACTCACCACGTTCGTCGTCGCCCATGTAGACAACAACGCGGCCATCATTGTTCACCACGGCTTCGGCGTTTTCATGCTTGAACCGGCCCAGCGCAGTCAGCTTGCGCGGGGTCGAGGTCGGGTCGGTCGGGTCGATTTCCACAACGTAACCCGCGCGGTTCGGTTCGTTTGGGTTTTTGGACACGTCAAACCGGTCGTCGATCTTTGCCCAGCCATAGCCCCAGGCGCTGGCGGATACGCCATAGCGCGCCAGTTCCTGAGACACCTCGTGGTTTTCATCCGCAGCC
>JBFOMB010000200.1:0-19505 GCA_040830545.1 Paracoccaceae bacterium
CACACGAGGCCGCAGTCCCGGACTTGATCCGGGACCTCTTGGCGGCGGAGGCCCCGGATCAAGTCCGGGGCTGCGTCGTGCGTGTCAAATCCGAGTCGTCAAACAGAAGTCAGAAAGCCGGTTTGTTCAGGGTTTTTGCACCGCAAACGCCTCGATACTGCCAGCCAGATCACCGTAACCAGTGAATCGACGTTCGAAGTTCAATCCCAGCCGTTCCGCGATTTCTTGCGCACGGGCAGTCAGGGCCGGATCATCAGTTTGCGCCTGATAGACCAGCTTGGTGTAGTGCGAGAAGTACATATCCCGCAGTTCTGAATGGCGGTCCATTCCAAGCGGTTTCCAGACAAAAGCGTCGAACTGCCGAGCAAGGAAATCAGTCAGGTAGAAGGCTGTGATTTCGTCTGAATATTGCTCGGCAAAGACCTGATTTCCTTCGAAAAACGAGTAACAGTGTGGTCCCTGCATCATCTGCACGCCCAGCCGCTCACAAGCGGCCTGCAACTGCCCACCGGTTCCGCAATCGGCATAGACAACAAAAATGTCGGCGTAGGTTTCGCGATGTTTCGCAACGGCCTGTTCGACCGCTTCGGTTATCTTTTCAGGGTGGTTGTGATAAATCGCAGGCAGGCACGTCAGATCCACATGGGTCCAGCCATTCATCTCGCGCACATGCAGGATTTCGCGAGCAAGCGCCCCACAGGCGATTAGCAGAATCCGTCCCACGCCAGTTGCATCCAGACCATTGTCCGTCAGTTCTGCATCAGTCAGCGCCATGGTGCCTCTCCCAATCCTCTCGACTTAGCCGGTAGGTCGAAAACGGAACCGGACCCAGCCCCATGTCCAACTCGCGGTTATCCAGATACACCGCACCCAGTTTCTCGGTCGCTTTGCGAGACCGCGTGTTGGCCGGGTCCACATGCAGCCATACGCTGTCAAAGTGGTCAAACAGATGCGCCATCATCAACTGTTTCAGTTCTCGGTTGGTTGGACCACCCCAATAGGCGCGCGTCAGAAAGGTAAACCCGATTGAGGCGCAGGGGGGTGTTTCATCCGTTAGATAGAAGCTGGATGTGCCGATGATCCTATCGGTTTGCCGGTCAAGAACCGCCAACGCCGTGCCTCGAGCAATCAGAAAGTCGAAATAGCTATCGAATATGTCACGCTGATGCCGGTCATGCGCAGGATGTTGAACCCAGATTTCGGGATCAGAGGCCGCAGCATACAGCGCCTCCCGATCTTCAGACAGCAAAGGCCGCAGCGTCAGGCTGCGACCTTGCAAAATCGGTTGCGGATCAAACCCGCCCCAGGTCATCCCGCCAGCTGGTTGTGCTTGCGTCCGACCAGATCCTTGGCGGTTTCCACGGCCACAGCGGCGTCGCGGCAGTATGCGTCTGCACCAATTGCCTTGCCGAATTCCTCGTTCAGCGGGGCACCGCCCACCAGTACGATGTAATCGTCACGAATGCCCTGTTCGACCATCGTATCGATCACGACTTTCATGTAGGGCATGGTCGTGGTCAGCAGCGCGGACATGCCCAGGATATCGGGGCCTTCGTTTTCTAGCGCTTCCAGATAGTTTTCGACCGGGTTGTTGATGCCCAAATCGACCACTTCGAACCCGGCACCTTCCATCATCATCGACACCAGGTTCTTGCCGATGTCGTGGATGTCGCCCTTTACCGTGCCGATCACCATTTTGCCCACGCGCGGTGCGCCGGTTTCGGCCAACAGCGGCTTCAGGATGGCCATGCCGCCCTTCATCGCGTTTGCGGCCAGCAACACTTCTGGCACGAACAGGATACCGTCGCGGAAATCCTGGCCCACGATGGTCATGCCGCCAACGAGCGCCTTGGTCAGAACGTCATAGGGCGCCCACTTGCGCTCCAGAAGGATATTCACGCCCTCTTCGATCTCTTCCTTGAGACCGTCATAGAGGTCATCGAACATCTGCTGAACAAGCTCTTCGTCATCCAGTTCGCTCAGGATGATGTCGTCTTCTTCTTCGGACATGGGCGCGGTTTCCTTAATTGAGAGGGCGGACCCTGGCTGCGACTCTGTCGATGGTTTCATAGATTTTGGCCGCGGATGACTGCGACAATTGCGACATAGCCGAAGCTGCAACCGACCATCGGTCCAATCTGAACGTGCATGTGATCAGTTTTTTGACCTTTCTCCAAGTGGATATTGCATATGTTCCCATTTTGTTCCAATCATATTGAATGAACACTGAAGGGTATATCGACAAGGATCGACGCAAAGCGCGCGGCGCTGTCAGTAATGTGGCCGGACGCTATGATCTGGCGCGCGAGGTTGTGGTTGAGGCGCTCGATCCGGACGATTCATTGCCGCCGTTGCGAACGGACGTGACCGTCGAAACGCCTCGCAAAATTATCACTTACAACGGTTCGCCCGATCTGCCGTTTGACCGTTCCATCAACCCGTATCGGGGGTGTGAACACGGCTGCGTTTACTGCTTTGCCCGTCCGACGCATGCCTATCTGGGCCTGTCGCCAGGGCTAGATTTTGAAACGCGTCTGATTGCACGACCCAAAGCAGCGCAGGTGCTGGATCGCGAGTTGCGGGGCAGGCGATACGAGGTTGCACCGATTGCCATCGGCACCAATACCGACCCTTATCAGCCGATCGAACGGGATTGGCGGATCATGCGCAAATGCATGGAAGTTCTGCGTGATTTCAATCATCCGGTGGGAGTCGTGACCAAGGGCACGTTGATCGAGCGCGACATTGACATACTCGCGCCTATGGCCGCGCAGGGCCTTGTGCGGGTTGGGGTGTCGGTGACCACTCTGGATGCTGAGCTGAGCCGTCGGATGGAACCCCGGGCACCCACGCCTGCGCGCCGGTTGCAGACCATTCAGAGATTGACGCAGGCAGGCATCCCGGTGCGGATCATGACCTCTCCCATCGTGCCGGGGCTGACGGATCACGAATTGGAGGCGCTATTGGAGGCGGGTCGCGCAGCCGGGGCAGATACGGCGACCTGGATCATGCTGCGCTTGCCGCAGGAAGTGTCGCCGCTGTGGCAGGAATGGCTGGAAGAACACGAACCGGGCCGCGCCGGACGGATCATGGCACGGCTGCGCGAAATGCACGGGGGCAAGGAATATGACGCCCGCTGGGGCCACCGGATGCGGGGCGAAGGGCACTATGCGCAGATGATTGCCACGCGTTTCGAACGTGCTGCACGCAAGCTGGGGCTGGATGGGGAAGTGCCGCCCTTGCGCACTGATCTCTTTCAACCGCCTTTGCGGGCGGGCGATCAACTGTCGTTGTTCTGATCCCCGCAGGCGCTTGGACTTTTGCGCAGCATCCTGTCAGGTATTGTCACTGGGTTCTTTGCAGGATGCGAGAACCGGGCAGATTGCGAGGGCTGAGCATGTGGAATGAAAGATATCAGACGCCTGACTACCTGTTTGGCAAGGCTCCGGCCCAGTTTCTGCCGCGTGTGGCGCATCACATCCCGGCAAACGCGAAGGTGTTGTGTGTCGCGGATGGAGAAGGGCGGAATTCAGCCTATCTGGCAAGCCTCGGACATCACGTGACCGCGTTCGACGTGGCCCCGGCTGCGTTGGAGAAAGCGCGGTCGCTGGCCACAGAGCAAGGGGTGGAGGTGGATTTTAACAGGTCTGGCGTGGAAGAGTGGGATTGGTCGCAAAGCTATGATGCAGTTGTCGCGATCTTCATCCAGTTTTCTCCGCCAGACCAACGTGCGCAGGTGTTTCGCGATATGGCACGCGCGATCAAACCGGGAGGGCACCTTCTGTTGCACGGCTACGCGCCGCGGCAGGTCGGATACGGCACAGGCGGCCCGCCAAACGAGTCGCATATGTACACCGAGAATCTGCTGCGGGCGGCATTTGACGGTTGGTTGGTTCTGGAACTTGCGGATTACGATTTGGATCTGGCCGAGGGCACGTTGCATTCCGGCACGTCTGCGTTGGTCGATTTTGTCGCACAAAAGCCGGGCTGACCCTTTCAGGCACCCGGCAAGATAGACTGTTGATGTGATCAGGCCCGGCGACGCGAGCGGCGGCGCTGCGGCGTCGATGTTTCTTCGCCCGTGCCGTCCGAGGCTGAACTGAAAGGCCCCAAAACACGGGTCACATCTTCTAGTGGTGGGATGCTGCCGCGGGGTCGTGAATCCAATGCCTCGCGCATCAGCTTCAGGTGGTCGGGCAGGGTGCCGCAGCACCCGCCAATGATGGACGCGCCGCTGTCCCGGGCCATGACCGCGTATTCGGCCATCAATTCGGGCGTGCCGTCATAGTGGATATGGCCATCCACATATTTCGGGATGCCTGCATTGCCCTTTGCGATCACCGGGCGTTCCGTGCCTTGTGCGGCAAAGCCTTGTACGGTGCGCAACAAATCGCTGGCTCCGGTGCCGCAATTTGCACCAAAGGCCACAGGCGGATTGGACAGAGTTTCGACCAATTGTGCAAATTGGGCCGAAGTCACACCCATCATGGTGCGACCGGCTGTGTCAAAGCTCATCGTACCGCACCATGGCATATCGGCCAGCGCGAACGCCTCGGCTGCCGCGCGGAATTCTTCGGGTGCGCTGATGGTTTCCAGCCACAGGATGTCTACGCCACCCTCTTTCAGGCCTTCGGCCTGTTCGTGAAACATCTCGACCGCGTCTGAGTGGCTGAGCATGCCGACGGGTTCCATGATCTCACCGGTTGGACCAACGGACCCAGCCACGATCACCGGGCGGCCAGCCTTGTCCGCGACTTCGCGTCCGATCTCTGCACCCAGGCGGGACAATTCGCGCACGCGATCCTGCGCGTTATGCAGTTTCAGGCGCGCGGCTGTGCCACCGAATGTATTGGTCAGAAACAGATCACTGCCCGCATCAACAGCGTCTTGATAAAGCGCTGCGATGCGATCCGGATGGTCTGCATTCCAGAGCTCGGGCGCATCGCCAGCTTCCAGCCCGGCCTTGAACAGGTTTGTTCCAGTCGCTCCATCCGCAAGGATCGCGTCCTTGAACGTAAGCATCCGGGTAAGAAGATCTGTCATGACGGAGTCCTAGCCTTGATCTGGTCAGGATCTCTTGTCATGGACTGAATGTCGGAGCAAATTCATAATCTTCATCTAAATTATGAATTTCGCGCACAGATTGCTGCAGGTGTCAGCGAACCGTGGGCAATTCGCGCGCTCTTCGCCCACAGTTTTCCTGCATTTCGCTGGCGAATGGATTACCCAGCTTCCGACAGAACCTGCGCCTGCGCTTCAATCATCATCTCGTCCATCTTGGCGCGAATTGTGGCCTCGTCGGCCTTGGCACCCAGATCACCCATCAGCTTGCGCACCACGTCGTCATGCCCGGCCTCTTCGAAATCGGCATGGATAACTTCCTTGGCATAGGCGTCGGCATCGTCGCCAGACTTGCCCAGCAGGTCAGCCGCCCACAGACCGACCAGCTTGTTGCGGCGGGCCACGGCCTTGAATTGCATCTCTTCATCATGCGCGAACTTGGCTTCAAAGGCGTTTTCGCGTTCGTCGAATGTGGACATGAAGGGTCCCTTTCTGAGTGTGCAGTCTTGATCTGATCCCGATATGCGATTCCCAGCGCGCTGGCGCAAGGTCTTCTGCGCTGCTTGCGACACTGCGGCCCTTGCCGTATGAGGGCGCGCAAGGCCCGGGCGCAACCTGTCCGGAACCCAATGTCGAAAGGACCCCGATGGCGCGGCGTAAGAAAATCTACGAAGGCAAGGCCAAGATCCTGTACGAAGGCCCCGAACCTGGGACCATCGTTCAGTATTTCAAGGATGACGCCACCGCCTTCAACGCCGAGAAGAAGGACGTGATCGAGGGCAAGGGTGTATTGAACAACCGCCTGAGCGAGTTTTTCATGACCGGGCTTAACGGGATTGGCGTGCCGACTCATTTCATGCGCCGCCTCAATATGCGCGAACAGTTGGTCCGCAGCTGCGAGATCATTCCGCTGGAAGTAATCGTTCGCAACTACGCTGCCGGATCACTGAGCAAGCGGTTGGGGATCGACGAGGGCACACAGCTGCCCCGGCCGATCGTGGAGTATTGCTACAAGGATGATTCCCTGGGTGACCCGTTGGTGACCGAAGAACACATTGCGGCCTTTGGCTGGGCCAGCCAGCAGGACATGGATGACATCCTGAGCCTTGCACTGCGGGTCAATGATTTCATGTCCGGTGTCATGATGGCGGTTGGCATTCGCCTGGTCGATTTCAAGATCGAAATTGGCCGGGTCTATGACGGTGATTTCATGCGTCTGATCGTGGCTGATGAGATCAGCCCGGACAGCTGCCGTTTGTGGGATATCGAGACCGGCCAGAAGCTGGACAAGGACGTGTTCCGCCGGGATTTGGGCAACCTGACGGATGCCTATTCCGAAGTGGCGCGCCGTTTAGGTGTGTTGCCCCGCAACGCAACGCAGATGACCAAGCCGACGCTGATCAACTGACCTGATAGGGTTGGTGCTGGCGTCGCGATTTTGAGTATTTGAACCAAGAAGAAGCAGGGGAAAGCCGATGAAGGCCCGCGTGCATGTGATGCTGAAAACCGGTGTACTGGATCCGCAAGGTGAGGCCGTGCGCCACGCGCTGGGGGCCATGGGCTTTGACGGGGTCGAAGGGGTGCGGCAAGGCAAGGTGATCGACCTTGATCTGGCAGATGGCACTACCGAAGACCAGGTGCGCGACATGTGTGAAAAGCTCTTGGCGAATACGGTGATCGAGAAATACGAGATCGAACTGGGGTAGTCGCAGGCACGCGACGTTTGCCTCTCTAGAACGGACGGACTAACCTTCCTTGAGTTTCAGGGGGGACCGCTGTGATCCGTTGGGTTTCAGTATTTCTTTTGTCTGTCTTTGGGGTGTTGGGTGCCACCCAGGACATCCAAGCGCAGGATGCTTCAACGGCGATTTCGTCGGAAGATGCGCTGGCACTCGCGGACGCATCGCAAAAGGACGCCGCGGATGCGGGCGATCCTTACGCCGCCTACAACTACGTACAACCTGTCTTCCTTGGTCCTCGCATGAATGAGGCGACGGCGCGGGCAGTTCTGCCCTACCTACAGATCGCATATGAAGGTTGGGTGGATGGCACGCCCGAGGAGCAGGCCTATTCCGCTTACGCTGCGCGTCAGATCGGGCAGGTGCTGGGCTATGTTTCGGAACATGCCGGATCGTTGGAATGGCTATCCCGCTGCATTCTGACCATGCTGACCCGACTCAACGTGCCGGAAAACCAGGTCATGCTGGCGCTGTGTTACGAGGACACGGCGATCACCCTGCAACAGTTGGAACGGCACGAGGAAAGCCTGCCGTATCTGGGGCAGGCGCGCCGTCTGTATCAGATGAATGTCGGTGTGCTGCCAGACATGGAATATTCGGTCGCCAACACGTTGCTGAATGAAGGCGTTGGCCTGGACGGGTTGAAGCGGTTCCGCGAGGCAATTGGCGTTTATGACGACGCGCTTGAGGTTTTCGAGCAGAGCGATCACCCCTCAGCCGAGATTTCTGCTGCTTACGTGGCCAACAACGTGGGCGTCAGTTATTGGCGCTTGGAAGAGTTCGAAGCAGCAGAGGCCTGGATCAAGCGTGCCTTGCCTGTGATGGAACGGGTCGACGGTCCGTATTCTGATACGGCTGGCAAAGCGCGGATGAACATCGGCATCGTGATTTCCGAAGTCGGCCGTTATGACGAGGCGATCCGCTGGGGCATGTCGGCCATGCCCTATATCGCCGCCAATCGCGCGCAAAGCCTGGGCGATCAGCGCTGGCTGTTTGAAATGTTCTCACGAGCCTATGCGGCCAAGGGCAATCGCGAGCGGGCGATATTCTTTGGCAAGATGGCGGTGAATGCGCAGCAGGAATTGCGCGCGATCAACGCATCGCTGAGTTCCAGCAGCACGGAAGAGTTCCGCGCCGAGTGGCGGCGATTGTATCAGGAACTGGCTGATTTGCTGGTAGCCGAGGGCCGCATCAGCGAAGCGCAGGCTGTGCTGAACATGGAGAAGGAAGAAGAGGTTTTCGAGTTTCTTCAACGCGATGGCGATGCGGCACTGAGCAACACGCGCGCGATCCTGACCGACAGTGAGCTGGGCATCGAAGCCAAGTTGGCGGCACTAGCGGAGATTCCGATTGAGGCGGAACAGGAATTGCGCGGGCTTTACACGCGGTTGGACGCCGGGACAGCGACGGAAGAGGAAGAAGAGCAACTGCTTTTGTTGGAAGATGCGTTGCAGGTGGCGTCGGATGAGTTTGATGAGGCCGTGGATGCGTTTCTGAGCCAGGTATCGGATGAGGCGGAGCGCACCGGGCTGGAACGGCAATTTGATGCGGTTGGCGCTTATCAGGATGTGCTGGCGGGGCTTGATCGGCCTTCGGCCATTCTGCAAGTCGCGGCACTGGACAATGCAGTGCACTTGTTCCTGACTTTGCCGGGGCTGACCATACACGAGGAAGTCGCCATTTCGCGGGCTGATCTGGCACAGATGGTTCTGGACACGCTGCAAATGATCGAATCCCGTAACCCGGGCGCGCAGGATCAGTTGGTGGCGCTTTATTACAACGTGTTTGGTCCGGTGCGTGGGGCGCTGGATCAGGCCGGGGTTGAGGTTGTGATGCTGAACCTCGAAGGTTTCCTGCGCTACGTGCCCTTTGCGGCCTTGCATGATGGCTCGGCCTATCTGGTCGAACGTTATGCATTCTCGCTCTACTCGGCTGCCGTACCAACGCAATTCGGTCGGGGCAACCGGGCCGCAGACAATGCTGCGGGATTTGGCGTGACGCGAGCGCATCCCGGGTTTTCGCCACTGCCTGGCGTTGCGCACGAGATGGAGACTCTGTTTGCCGCAAGCGATGGGCGGGGCGTGTTGCAGGGAGATGCGGTGTTGGACGAAGGGTTCGACACGCGCTCGCTGCGCAAGGTGCTGATGCGCAAACCGGGTATCCTGCATATTGCGAGCCACTTTGCTTTGCGTCCGGGGCAGGAGGACGATTCGTTCCTGTTGCTGGGGGACGGAACGCACCTGAGCCTGAGCGAAATCCGCCAACAGCGGGCGTTTCGCTTCCGGGGTGTCGATTTGCTGACTCTGTCTGCCTGTCAGACGGCGCGTGGTGGGGATGGGTCAGAGATTGACGGGTTCGGAGCAACTGCGCAGTTGAACGGGGCCAGCGCGGTGATGGCGTCGCTCTGGCCCGTGGCAGACGCAGCGACGCCAATCCTGATGCACGATTTCTATAGAGGGTTTATCGAACAGGACCTGGATAAGGCCGAGGCCCTTAGGCAGGCGCAGATTGCGATGTTGCAGGGCAAAGAGGTTGGCGGTGGGGCCGAACGCGCGGCAGCGTCGTTAGAAGAGGAAGAACAGGGCGAACATCCCTTTGCCCACCCGTATTTCTGGTCCGCTTTTGTGCTGATGGGCAACTGGCTGTAGACGCTGGCGCAGGGCTGTCGAGTGCTGTAGGTCTGCGCCATGCGTGCCGCTCAATTGACCCAATACCGCCAGCCTTTGACGATCACCTCCGTACCGGACCCGGAACCGCCGAAAGGTGGCGTGGTGCTGCGGGTTCTGGCCTGCGGGGTGTGCCGGTCGGATTGGCATGCCTGGAACGGTTCGGACCCGGATGTGGCGTTGCCGATCATTCCCGGACATGAATATTGCGGCGAGATTGTTGCGTTGGGTGAGGGCGTTACCCGGTGGCGCGTTGGTGATCGCGTGATTGCGCCCTTCATTCTGGCCTGTGGTCAGTGTGGGGACTGTGCCGCGGGAAACCAGACCATTTGCGCCACACAATCTGTCCCGGGTTTCACCTGTGACGGGGCCTATGCCGAGTTGATTGCCGTGCCGTTTGCCGACGCGAACCTGACAGCTTTGCCAGACACCCTGCGACCTGAGATTGCAGCGGGGTTGGGGTGCCGGGTTACGACCGCCTGGCACGCGTTGACCGGTCGGGCGGCATTGCGCCCTGGAGAGTGGCTGGCGGTGTTTGGCGGGGGCGGCGTAGGTGTATCCGCGGTGCTTTTGGGCCGTGCCCTGGGCGCTCGGGTCGTTGTTGTTGACGTGGTTGATGACAAGCTGGAATTTTGCACGAGCCTTGGGGCAGATGCCGTTGTAAACGCAGCGAAAACGGATGCGCCCGAAGCTGTGCGCGAGATCACGTGTGGAGGGGCTGACCTCGCAGTCGAAGCGCTGGGGATCGAGGTCACAACCGTGGGTGCCATGCGGTCGTTGCGAAAGCTGGGGCGGATGGTTCAGATTGGTATGCCAGCCGGAGACCACGCAACCATGGCTTTGCCCATGGACGTCGTCTATTCCGGGCAATTGGCCATCTACGGCACACGCGGCATGCCGAGCTGGCGGTATCCGTCGCTGCTGTCCTTGATCGCTGGCGGGCAGGTAGACCTGTCTCCGCTGGTCACCCGAACAATTGGCCTTAGTGACGCAAGCGCCGAACTGGCTGCATTTGACGGGCAAACACCGCCGGGCGTGGCGGTGATTACGGAATTTTCCACATAACAGGCGGCGGAGAAGTGGACTCGGTCAGAGTCACATGAAGCGTTTTCCTGTGCGTCACGCGGCGTATTTTGAGTATTTGGAGAACAATGAAGGCGCGGACGGTGATTGCACACGCGCCGTCGGTTGGTCTGTGGGGATTTGATCGCTAGATGCGTGCCGTTCCAATGGACAAGCCGGGCCGCGCGGGGTAGGTCACGCGCGACCTTGGATCAGGAGACCCACATGCGCGCCGCCGTTCTTGTTTTTCCCGGATCAAATTGTGACCGCGACCTGGCGGTCGGGTTCGAGCGTGCCGGGTTTTCGGTCGACATGGTTTGGCACAAGGAAACGGCGTTGCCAGATGGCGTGGACATCGTTGGTGTGCCGGGCGGGTTTTCTTATGGAGACTATCTGCGTTGTGGGGCCATTGCGGCGCAATCGCCGGTTTGTCAAGCGCTGGCGGGACACGCGGAGCGCGGCGGATATGTGCTGGGCATCTGCAACGGGTTTCAGGTGCTGACGGAAACCGGGTTGTTGCCCGGTGCGCTACTGCGCAACGCGGGACTGAAATACATCTGCCGCACCATCGGGTTGCGCGTGACCACTACGGACAGTGCGTTCACTGGTGACTATACAGCGGGCGACGAGATTGCGATTCCGATTGCGCATCACGATGGCAACTACTTCACCGATGCCGATACGGTCGCACGCTTGCAGGGCGAGGATCGCGTTGCCTTTACCTATGCGGACAATCCCAACGGGTCGATTGCGGATATTGCCGGCATCCTGTCGGAAAACCGCCGGGTGTTGGGGATGATGCCGCATCCTGAACGGGCTGCCGATCAGGGCCATGGCGGCACCGATGGCAGCGCGCTGTTTTCCGCTCTTGCAGGCGTGTTTCAACCCGCCTGACTTGAGCCTGATCGCGCGGGCGCGTAGCGTCGGGTCATGGACAATTCAACGCAGACGCAAAGCACGGCGCTCACACGGTCTTCGCCACCGCGCTCGGGGACGATCAGTTGGCGTGTGCGCTTGTCTTTGGTGCTGTTGATGTCGATTGCGGTCGCGACCGTCTGGATCACAAACCGGCTGCTGACGGATCGCTTTACGGAAAGCACACGAAACCGGGCAGATGTGCGGCTGGCGCTCTATCAGGGGAACCTGGTGAGCGAACTGGGCCGGAACGCGATTGTGCCGCAACTGCTGGCGCGCGACCCGACATTGATCAGCGCGCTGCAAAGCAATGATTTCAGCCGGTCGACCCAGCGTTTGATTACCTTTGTGGAGGAGATTGGCGCGGCATCGCTCATGATGCTGGACATTGACGGGCGCACGGTGGCGGCGACCGACCGCAACGTGTTGGGCTCGATCCATCGCAATCAGGCGTACTATCTGGATGCGATCCGCGCAAACGCCACGGTGTTTTCCGTGATCGAACGCGAGGCGGGCGGGTATCGGTTTACCTACTCCCGGCGCCTGTCGGAAGGGGGCGATGTGCTGGGCGTGCTGGTTGTCGAGGTTGATCTGCAAAAGTTCGAACGTGCCTGGGCCGGGATTTCGGATGCCGTGGGGGTTACAGACAGCACGGGGCGGATCATTCTGGCGACCGAACCGCGCTGGCGAGGGTTGAGCGAAGACGAGGCGCTGACCCGCCAGACCCCGCAAAGCGCGATTGAACGGGCGATCCGGGCGACCGCGGACTGGTCTGCACTACCTGCTGACGCCTATGTGCAAGGCGAAGCTGTGATGCGGACCGAGGCGCGCATTCCCTTTCAGGGTTGGAAAATTGCGTCGTTCACCACCTATGCCTCGGTTCGCGAGCGGGTGAATGGCGTGTTGGCGTTGGAGATCATGGGGTTTGCAATACTGCTGGCGCTGGCGTTTTATGCGCTGTCTCGGCAGACGGCGCTGCGCATGGCGTTGTTCCAGCGGGAATCGGCTGAGCTTCGCGAGCTAAATGCCCGACTTCAAGAGGAAATCGCCAAGCGCGAGGAGGTGCAGGAAAACCTGGCCGTGGCCGAGCAAACCCTGCAGCAAAGTTCCAAACTGGCCGTATTGGGGGAAATGTCGGCGGCGGTCAGTCACGAACTGAACCAGCCGTTGGCGGCGATGAAAACCTATCTGGCGGGGGCGCGGCTGTTGTTGCGGCGGAACCGGCCGGAGGAAGCTCTGTCCAGTTTCGGGCGTATCGACGACCTGATTGAGCGGATGGGGGCCATTACACGGCAGTTGAAATCCTACGCCCGCAAGGGGGCCGAAGACCTGTCGCCGGTTGATCTGGGCGATGCGTTGGGGTCGGCGCTGAGCATGATGGAACCTCAGCTGCGACAGCGCAGCGTGCGGATCAACCAGATCCGTCCGCCCGAACCGGTGTTGGTCATGGGCGACAGGCTGCGGATCGAACAGGTGCTGATCAACCTCTTGCGCAACGCGCTGGACGCCACCAAATCCGTGGACGATCCGGCGGTGAACGTAGTGCTTGCGGCAGGGGATACCGCAACGCTGTCCGTAAGGGACAACGGGTCCGGGATCGAGAATTTCGAGAACCTGTTCGAACCCTTCTACACGACCAAACAACCCGGCGACGGCGTTGGGTTGGGATTGGCGATTTCATCTGGAATCGTCACTGATCTGGGCGGCCGCCTGACCGCCCGAAACAGCCAGCACGGCGGTGCCGTGTTTGAAATGCAGTTGCCCATCCTCCGTCCGGGGGTCGAGGCAGCCGAATAAGGAGAAAGTACCAGTGGCGCAGGC
The DNA here is from genome assembly GCA_040830545.1 of Paracoccaceae bacterium. GTDB lineage: Bacteria > Pseudomonadota > Alphaproteobacteria > Rhodobacterales > Rhodobacteraceae > HXMU1420-2. The sequence goes on from JBFOMB010000200.1 coordinate 13,265, forward strand.
AATGAAAATCGCGATTGTGGACGACGAACGCGACATGAGGCAGTCGATCAGCCAATGGCTGGCCTTGTCCGGTTATGATACCGAGACATTTGGCAGTGCAGAGGATGCGTTGAAAACGCTCGGGCCGGATTACCCCGGGATTGTCATCTCGGACATCCGCATGCCCGGTATGGACGGGATGCAGTTCCTGAAGAAACTGATGGGGTCGGACAGTGCGTTGCCAGTGATCATGATCACGGGTCATGGCGACGTCCCTATGGCGGTCGAGGCGATGCGCGTGGGCGCGTTTGATTTCCTTGAAAAGCCGTTCAATCCGGATCGCATGTCCGAACTGGCGAAGAAGGCGGCAAACGCCCGGCGCCTGACGCTGGACAACCGCGCGCTGCGCAAGGAGCTCAGTGACGGGTCGCAGTTGATAAAGAAACTCATCGGCTCCAGCCCGGTGATGGAGCGGTTGAAAGAGGATATTCTGGACCTTGGGCAAGCTGACGGGCATGTCCTGATCGACGGGGAAACCGGCACGGGCAAGACGCTGGTGGCCCATGCCCTGCATGCGGTTGGCAGCAGCGCGGGTAAGAAATTTGTACTAATCAGTTGCGCGGCGCTGGAGGAAGAGGCGCTGAGCAAGCGGTTGTTTGGCCCTATGCTGCCTGAAGACAGTCAATTGCCTGCGATTGAAGAGGCGCGGGGTGGAACTCTGGTTCTGGAAGATATCGAAGCGTTGTCAGATACGTGTCAGGCAAAGCTGCTGAACGTGATCAACGAACAGGGGACCCCGCCGGAAACCCGGATTGTGGCAATCTCGAATCTGCAGCAGCAGGACAAGACCTGCGAAGATGCGCTGCGGCCCGATCTGTTCTACCGCCTTGCCGCGCTGCGGATTACCGTGCCGCCGCTGCGGCAGCGGGGCGAGGACATATTGCAGCTGTTCACCGGGCTTTCCGAACAGTTCGCTGATGAGTATGGTTGTGAGGCCCCGCCCGTGAACGCACAGGAGGCCGCGCAATTGTTGCAGGCCCCTTGGCCTGGCAATGTGCGTCAGCTGATCAACATCGCTGAACGGGCGGTCCTGCAATCCCGGCGCGGGTCCGGTACGATTGCCTCTCTTCTGATGTCGGATCATGACGAGATGCAGCCAGTGATGACCACCGAAGGAAAACCGCTGAAGGAATATGTTGAGGCGTTCGAACGAATGCTGATCGACAATACGATGCGCCGTCACAAGGGCTCGATTGCGTCGGTCATGGACGAATTGTGCCTGCCACGGCGGACGCTGAATGAAAAGATGGCCAAGTACGGCCTTCAACGGTCGGACTATTTGTAGTCACTGTTAGGGCAGTCCGTTCAACTTGCGTTTCAGTCTGAAAGCCGCGATCGGTTCCCGGTTGCGGCTGGCGGCGAGCCGTGAAACCTGTCGGCATGGCATCGAAAGGAGCATCCGATGGAACCTGCGGCCTACCTCTTTGACATGGACGGGTTGTTGCTGGACAGCGAACGTCTGGCGCGTGAAAGTTTTGTTCATGTGGCGCAGGCAAACGGCCTGCCGGGTGATGATGCGGCTCAGTTTTTCCTGACCCTGATTGGGACATCGTCGAAGGAAGGCACGCGGCGCACGCTGGCTTATTTGCCGGAGCACCTGGATGTGGTAGCGTTCGAGGATCAGTGGCGCGATCACTACGAGGCTGCGATTAAGCGAGGGGTTCCGGTGCGGCCCACGGTTTTGGAGGCGTTGGAACGTCTCAGCGGGCAGGGCGCACGGATGGCGGTTGTGACCTCGACCCGAGGTGAGCGCGCGCGCCGGAAACTGCAGATCGCCGGTATTTTCGATCATTTCGAGTTTGTGTTGGGCGGGGACGAAGTGTCCGCGAACAAACCCGACCCCGCCCCGTATCTGGAAGCTGCTGCACGAATTAACCTGCCAGCGGCTCAGTGTGCTGCGTTTGAGGACAGCGATTTGGGTACAGCTGCCGCTGTGGCGTCGGGCGCGCGCGTGGTGCAGGTACCGGACTTGCGCCCGGAAGGCGTGCCACTGCCCGATCTCGGGCAGTTGATCGCGGCGTCGTTGGCCGAGGCTGTGGCACTGGTGGACATGAAGGTCGGGGCGTAAGGCGCAGATATGGCGTACAGATTTGTCTCACTCAATGCCTGGGGCGGGCGGGAATGGGACAGTCTGCGCGCGTGGGTGCCCGATATCGACGCAGACATCCTGTGCCTGCAGGAAGTGATCCGTGCGCCCGACCCATCGCCTGAGTGGCTGACCTACAATGATCCGAACCGTATTTTGCCTCAGCGGGCCGATCTGTTTGTCGATGTATCCGCACTGTTGCCAGGGCATATCGGTTATTTTGCGCCTGCTGCGCGGGGAACGCTGACGGATAACACTGGTCAAGAACACGCATCAGAACACGGCATCGCTGTCTGGGTGCGCCGTTCGCTAGCGCTCAGCCACCTGCGGCAGGATTTCGTCTGGGGCAGCTACCGCTCGGGCGGCTGGGGCGAGGAACCCGTTCCCCGTGCGATTCAAATCGGACGCATATCAGGTCTGCCCGGCGGCAGTTTCTGTTTCGCCCATTTTCACGGTCTGCGTGATCCATCGGGCAAGGGCGACATCCCCTCGCGCCGGGTGCAAACTGACAACGTGCTACGCCTGCTCGGAGGTTTTGCTGTACTGAAAGAGCCCCTGATCCTCGCCGGTGATTTCAACGTTTTGCCCGATAACCCGATGTTCACGGACCTCGCCACCCTGGGCATACGTGACCAGATTACGGCAAACGGTATCTCGGATACACGCACGACACTCTATTCCAAACCTCAGCGTTTTGCTGACTATCTGCTGACAAACCAGACCATCGACATCCATCGGTTTGAGGTCCCCGCACAGCCCGAACTTTCTGATCATCGCCCGCTGATCCTCGACTTCGACCTGCAGGTCTGAGCACAAAACCCTTGCCAACCCGCCTCGCTTTGGCGAGGTGTTTCTGCAAAACGCATCGCGCCAAAGGGCAGGGGTCGCAGGCATATGGGCAGCATGGACACGACCAAGAAACCGCTGGGCGTTGTGACGATGGTCTATGGCGACCATTTCTTCTTGAAGCGCTGGTATGACTACTACGCAGCACAGGTCGGGGCCGAAAACCTGTATATCTTCAGCCACGGACCCGACCCCGAACATGACCGGATTGCGCCTGGGGCCAACGTGATCCATGTGCCGCGTGACCCAACCATGTACCGTTTTGACAGACGGCGCTGGAACATGCTCAGCCAGTTCGTGTCGGGCATGTTTGCCTATTACAACTGGATGATCCTGTCTGATGTGGACGAGATTGTGGTCATCGACCCAGATGCCGCGCCGACGATCCTCGACTACATGGATCAGCATCACGCCGACTACGACACCGCGCCGGAAAACATAGCACCACTTTGCCTGGAACTGGTCCACTATCCAGAGGACGAGCGAGAGCCAATTGAGGACGGCGTCCCGATCCTGTCCAGACGTCGCACATTCCGCCCGAACCGTAACTATTCCAAACCCTGCCTTGTTCGGTCGCCAGCAAAATGGCGTGCCGGCGGGCATGCTAACAGCCTGAATCGTCGTCATTTACCGGACCACATGTATCTGCTGCATTTGAAGTATTTCGATTGCGCCGTGTTCAATGACAGGGCCGAAACCAAGGATCGCGATATTCGTCAGACAGATGGGCTGGGTGAGAATTTTGCAAGGATGGACAGTTGGTACCAAACTGATGCGGCTCATCAGCAAATCCTCGACACTTTGCCATTTGCGGGTGAGGACATTGAACTGACGGCCATCCGACAGAAAATGCTGGAGCAGGTGGATATGGGGCGGGGCCGCTTTGTCTATGGAGGCGGCAAGGCAAAAAACCTCTACCGTATTCCGGCGCGCTTTGGTTCCGTGTTCTGACGATCTGGATCATTTTTTGAACCGTTCAGTTTGCCCATTGTAATTCCCGGGCCGGTGCACTTATGTTGCACTGACGGACCTCGCCTAAAGACGGGTTCGCATCGAGTTTCGCTGTTTCAGACACTGGCAGGCACACGCTCCGCAAGACTGGACAGACCGGATCGGTTCCAAATCGGGACCAAATGTAATCCTGCGCGTGGCCCCAGCCCGCGGAGGGAGAAATGGGCGGGCACAGTTTCGTGTCCAGCCGGAGAAGAACCGCGATGACGCGCGCGCGACGATTGTTGAGACCGGAGAGTGGCCAACGGGCCATTCCTGTCCGCGCGGCGTCTGATATCGCCCTGACAAGACACAATCCCAGACAGGCCGCGCCGCCAGGCAAGGTCCGATTGCGATTGTGCAACAAGGACTTATGGCTAAGAAAATGCTTATCGATGCCACCCACGCGGAAGAGACCCGCGTTGTGGTGGTCGACGGAAACAAGGTTGAGGAGTTCGACTTTGAATCCGAAAACAAACGGCAGCTTGCCGGCAACATCTATCTTGCAAAGGTAACACGGGTCGAACCGTCGCTGCAGGCGGCGTTTGTGGACTATGGCGGGAACCGGCATGGGTTCTTGGCGTTTTCCGAAATCCATCCGGATTACTACCAGATTCCGGTCGCTGACCGCGAAGCGCTGATGGCCGAGGAACGCGCCTATGCCGAAGCGCAGCGCAAGAGCGACGAGGAGGAGGAAGAAAAGCCCAAGCGCCGCCGCCGGTCGCGTAAATCCTCGAAGGCTGCGGATGTCGTGACCGACGACGCGGTTGAGACCAAGGATGTCGAGGCCAAACCGGAAGAGGAAAAGAAGCCCGATACCGAAATCAGCGGTATGGAAACCATCGACCTGTCCGAGGACGGCGATGATGACATGCTTGCGGTGCCAGAGGCCGAAGGATTCACCGAGGAGAAGCCTGCGGAGGCTGACGCAGAGGAGTCGTCGGTAGAGGCTGAAGCTGCGGAAGACACGGCGCTGGTTGTTGAGGATGCGCCTGCCGAGGAAGCACCCGCCGAAGAGGCTGACGCGCCAGAGGCTAGCGAGACCGAGGCCGAAGCTGAGCCGACTGAAGAGGGCGAAAGCTCTGAAGCCACAGACTTGACGGCAGAGAGCGCACCTGCTGAGGCGGAAGAGGCACCTGCTGAAAGTGCCGATGAAGCGGACGCTGCCGCCGAAGCATCCGACACAGACGAATCCGCCGAGGAAGAGTCCCGCCAGACAGAAGGCGACGAAGAGTCCGAGGACGATGGGTCGGACGACGATCAACCCAAACGCTCCAACGCGATGGACAAAGATGACAGCATCGAATCCGTTGCTGAAGAAGATGACACGGACGACATCCGCCCGCCGCGCAAACCCCGCCCGCGTCGCTACAAGATTCAGGAAGTTATCAAGGTCCGCCAGATCCTGCTGGTGCAGGTTGTCAAGGAAGAGCGCGGCAACAAGGGCGCGGCGCTGACCACCTACCTGTCGCTGGCTGGTCGTTACTGTGTCCTGATGCCCAACACCGCCCGTGGCGGTGGCATCAGCCGCAAGATCACCAATGCCGCCGACCGCAAGAAGTTGAAGGACATCGCGGGCGAAATCGACGTACCGCAGGGCGCGGGCCTGATTGTGCGCACCGCCGGGGCAAAACGGACCAAGTCCGAGATAAAGCGCGACTATGAATACCTTTTGCGTCTGTGGGAACAGATTCGCGAACTGACGCTCAAATCCATCGCGCCCGCCAAAATCTACGAAGAGGGCGACCTGATCAAACGCTCGATCCGCGATCTCTATAATCGCGAGATTGACGAGGTGTTCGTCGAAGGTGAGCGCGGTTATCGCATCGCCAAGGACTTCATGAAAATGATCATGCCGTCCCATGCGAAGAACGTTAAGAAATACGAGGACGCTCTACCGCTGTTCGCGCGCTACCAGGTGGAAAGCTATCTGGGTGGGATGTTCAACCCGACCGTGCAGTTGAAATCCGGCGGCTACATCGTGATTGGCGTGACCGAAGCGCTTGTGGCGATTGACGTGAACTCGGGTCGGGCGACGCGTGAAGGCTCGATCGAGGAGACCGCGACCAAGACCAATCTGGAAGCCGCCGAAGAGGTCGCGCGCCAGTTGCGTCTGCGCGACCTTGCGGGTCTCATCGTCATCGACTTCATCGACATGGACGAGCGCAAAAACAACAATGCGGTTGAAAAGCGTCTCAAGGAGAAGCTGAAAACCGACCGCGCGCGCATCCAGGTTGGCCGCATCTCGGGCTTTGGGCTGCTGGAGATGAGCCGTCAGCG
>JBFOMB010000201.1:0-12780 GCA_040830545.1 Paracoccaceae bacterium
CAGCCCAACGATGGGGTCCAGCGAAAAGGTTGCAGGCAGCAGGATGGCAATCGCTACGGCGGCGCCCACACCCGGGATCGCGCCGATGATGACCCCCCCGACCGAGCCCACAAGCAAGGCGACCAGAACGTCCCAACGGGCCAGAATGGCAATGCTGTCAGCCAGAAGGTCCATGTCAGAAATTCAATATCATGAAGTTGCGCAAAGTCGCGGGCAGGTATTCATAGACCGCGCCGCCGGGAATTTTCACGCTGAGCACCGTTTTGAACAGGAACACCACGGCAAACCCGGTTCCGGCAGCGCTCAGCAGCATGAACCGGTCGCGATACCCCAAACGCAGGGCCAGCAGGACAGTGAAGACGATGGTCGTGGGCAGATAGCCGACGATGGGTACGGCCCAGACATAGACCATGAACCAGACCAGATATTCGAACGCCCGTATCCAATAGACCGCCTCGATCGCGCCGCCCGGCACGCGCTGGCGCAGGATCGACAGCAGGTGCAGCGCGCCAAAACCGGTCATGCCGATCACACCAACCGCTGGCCAGAACCGGGGTTGCGCGAACAGCTGCCCCTTGGACGAAAACTTGGTCTGCTCCCCCAGTTGGGACAGCAGCAACGCGCTGAAACCCAGGAACAGAAGCGCAAAGATCACTTCGCCTGGTTTGGGACTGGTCAGGTCGGTGGGTGTGCTCATCCGCGCCTCGTGATTGGGTCCGGCCCCGTGGGACCGGACCCTGTGTTGCAATCGAAGGGGCTTAGTTCAGCTTCGCATTGATTTCGGCCATCGTGGCGATGTCCGATTTTATATGCTCGGCTGATGACGCCGCATCTTCCCAGTAGATCGACGCGCCGGTGTCCTTGGCCACCTGCTGTGCCCGGTCGGACATGACGGTTTTCTGAGCCACCGCAATGATCTTGTCCCGCACGTCCTGCGGTGTGTCCTTGGTCACGAACAGTCCGTTCCACAGAACCATGCCCAGCGTCGGGTCAACCTCGCCCAGGGTTGGCGAGTCGGGGGTCAGCGGAATACGTTCTGCCGTGATGGAGGCCAGAACCTTCACGCTGTCGAGGCAGGGCAGGATCAGTTGCAGGGTCGTATTGATGACATCCGCGTCACCCGAAGCCAGCGTGTTGCAGTCCAGGTTGTCAAACGCCGCGTCCGAGCCCCATTCGAACCCTGCATTCTTGGAATAGGCCAGCGTCACCTTGGTCGGGACCAGCGGCGCGCCAAAATGGCCCAACGCCAGATCGTTTTCCTTCGCATAGGCCGCCATTTCTTCGAGCGTATCAAAGGGCGCGTTGCCACCTGCTGCGATCACGAAGGGATACGTCACGAAGATCCCCAGCGGATCGAACTTCTCGGGGGCCAGTTCGGGGATACCAATCTGATGACCCAGAACCGGAACGCCCATCACGAAGGAGCCAACCGTGTAGCCATCTGCCGGGGCGGTTGCGACCTCAATTGCACCGGGGAACGGGCCACCGCCGCCGCCGGGCTTGTTCACAACCGCTGCAGGCACGCCGTATTCGGCCTGAAAATCCTCGGCGATCATGCGGGTCAGCACGTCTTCCAGATCACCCGGGGGCCACGGCACGATGAAATTCACCGGCTTCTCCGGATACTCGGCCAGCGCGGCACCCGCGGTCATCACCAGCGCGGCAGCCGCACCAGTCAACATGGTTTTAATCTTCATTGTTGTCTCCCTGTTCAACGGTCTTGGTTCGACGCTTTGGTCGGTTCATTATTTGAACCATCGGTTCTAAAATAGATTGACAGATGCCCCCGCGTCACGTCAAGTAAAACCGACTCTGATCGCGAGCGACTGCACAACAGACGTTTCGCGGCCTGCAACACGCAACTGACCCCAGGCACAGATCGGACATGGGAACCGTTACCAAGGCACTGAACCTGTTGAACTTTTTCAGCCATGATCGCCCCGAAATCGGGTTGAGCGACATGGCGCGACTTTCCGGAACCAACAAGGCGACGGTCTACAGGCTGTTAAGCGAAATGCAGGCGCAGGGAATCGTTGAACAGGTCGGAAACGGACGCGCTTACCGGCTGGGCCCCGGGATTTTGCGGCTGGCCGCTCTGCGCGAGGCATCTGTTCCGCTGCTGGAAGTGTCGCGCGGCATCCTGAGAACCCTCAGCGATCAGACGGGAGAAACCGCACATCTGTCCATTGTGCGCGGTCAAAAGCTTTTTGTCCTGGCGCATGCCTATAGTCCTGCTCATGCAACCAAGGTCACGATGGAGGATGTCGAAGAAGTAGCCTTCCACGCCACGGCCTCGGGTCTGGCCATTCTGGCCTTTGCCGAAAACAGCTTTGTCCAAGACATCCTGTCTCAACCACGTGAAGTGTATACCGCTCGGACAGTGACCAACAAAGATGCATTGCTGGAGTCGATCGAGGCCGTTCGGGACACAGGCATCGGCGAATCCGTCGGCGGGCTGGAGGCCGAGGTTCATTCCCACGCCGCGCCGGTATTCGACGCGAACCGCGTGCCGATTTGTGCCGTTGCCGTGGCTGCTCCGTTCTCTCGGATGACGCCGGAGGCGGCTCAGAACATCCGGGCCTGCCTGATCGAAAACGCCCGTTCCCTGACCGAACAGATCGGCGGGTTCTTTCCCGAAAACCATCCTTATGCGAGGGCCGCATGATTGGCACCGGTGTGTATCAACGTTTCCGACGCGTGACCAAGGCCGCGCAGCGCCCCTGTTTTGACCTGACCCCATTCTGACCTGATCAAGGACCCGACCGATGAAAGACTCCAACTTCCTGAAAGAAATGAACGCCCGCTCCTTGTGGCATCCCATGGCGCACCCTGCCGACAGTCTGGCCAACGCGCCGACCATCGTGACCGGGGCCGAAGGCGTGCGGATCACCGATATTGACGGGCACACCGTTGTGGACGCTGTGGGCGGGTTGTGGAACGTCAACCTGGGCTTTTCCTGCCAACCGATCAAGGATGCGATCACGGCACAGCTGGATCGGCTGCCCTATTACTCGATCTTCCGGGGCACGACGAATGACAGTGTCATCCAACTGGCCGAGGAACTGCGCGACTTCTTTGAACCCGACGGGCTGAGCCGCGCATTTTTCACCTCGGGCGGGTCGGACAGCGTTGAAACCGCGCTGCGGCTGGCACGGCAGTACCATAAGGTGCGCGGCGAACCCGCCCGGACCAAGTTCCTGAGCCTGAAGAAGGGCTATCACGGCACGCATATGGGTGGCGCATCCGTCAACGGGAACGCCAATTTCCGCACCGCTTATGAACCGCTGCTGCCCGGCTGCCACCAACTGCCCGCCCCCTATACCTATCGCAACCCGTTCAATGAATCCGACCCGGCCAAGCTGGCGCAGCTGTGCCTGTCCGCGCTGGAAGATGAAATTGCCTTCCAGGGCGCAGGCACCATTGCCGCTTTCATCATGGAGCCGGTTCTGGGCGCGGGCGGTGTCATCCCACCCCACGAAAGCTTCATGCCCGGGGTGCGCGAGATCTGTTCGCGCAACGGTATCCTGCTGATCGCGGACGAGGTGATCACCGGGTTTGGCCGCACCGGCGACTGGACCGGATCGCGTCACTGGGGCGTACAGCCCGACATCGCGGCCACGGCCAAGGCCATCACCAACGGGTATTTCCCGTTTGGCGCGGCCATGATCTCGGAAGAGATCGCGCAAACCTTCGAACAGGATGAAACCGGCAAGGCCGCAATTGGCCACGGCTACACCTATTCCGGCCACCCGGTCGGGGCGGCGGCCGCGCTGGCCTGTCTGGAAGAAACCCTGCGCCTGAACGTGCCCGCAAATGCCGCCGCCCGGGGGGATCAGTTCCACAAGGGCCTGCTGGCGCTGCAGGAGAAATACGACATCATCGGCGATGTGCGCGGTGGCCATGGCCTGATGCTGGCGATGGAGCTGGTCAGCGACCGCGCCGCCAAGACCCCCATCGACAAGGACACCACGTTCAAATTCCAGGATGCGGTGTACAAGGCCGGTGCCATGGTCCGCGTATCCGGCCCGAACGTCATCCTGTCGCCGTCGCTGGTCCTGACCGAAGAGGACGTGAACATCGTGCTCTCGGCGTTGGATGCCGGATTTGCCTCTCTCTGATCCGGGGCACCCGGCGTGAGCCGCTCCCTCACCCTGCGCGACATCGGCCTTGGCGTCGGTGTCGCATTTGTTTGGGGCATGGGCGTGGTGTTTGCCAAGGCCGCGATCGAAAGCTTTCCGCCCATCCTGCTGATGTGTTTTCGCTTTGCCGTCGCGGCGGCACTGCTTGTGTGGTTTGTGCCCCTGCCCCACGGCCATTTCGCACGCCTGTTCTGGATCGCCGTTGTCTCTGCCGCGATCCAGTATGCGCTGGTGTTCACCGGCCTCAAATGGCTGGACGCGTCCATCGCCGTGCTGATCATTCAACTCGAAGTGCCGATCCTCACCATAGTCGGTGTGCTGTTCCTGGGTGAGTCCACCACGCTGCGCAAATGGGCGGGCATCGCGCTGGCCTTTGCCGGTGTCGGCCTCATCGCAGGCGTGCCCGAGGTCGCCGCCGCCTGGGGGGCCGTGATCATGGTCATCCTCGGGTCGGTATCCTGGGCCATCGGGCAGGCGATGGTGCGCGGTCTGCATGGGCTGGACGGGCTGACGACCACCGCATGGGTTGCCGTGATGGCCACACCGCAACTGCTGATCATGTCGCTGATATTCGAGACCGGACAGGTCGAGGCCATAGGCAGCGCGGGTCTGACCGTCTGGGCAACCGTGGTCTATCTGGGAATCCTGATGACCGCCGTTGGCTATGGCATGTGGTATTCCCTACTGCGCCGCAACCCGGTCAGCCAGGTCGCACCCTTTCTGCTGCTGTTGCCGGTGTTCGGTGTGGTCGGCAGTTACCTTGTTCTGGGCGAAACACTGGCCACCATCGCGATCCTGGGCGGGTTGATAGTTATTGCAGGTGTTGCGTTGATCCTGACGGACAAAGCCAGTGATTGACTGAATCGGCGCTCTGGTTAGGCTCTTTCCATTGTCGGGTCCTCCGACGTCAGGAGAGAGGAAAGCCAAATGTGTGATGTTTGCGTGATGAATTCGGTCAAGGAACGCATGCTGTCGCGACGGGATTTCTTCCGTACCAGCGCGTTGGCCGGCGCCGCCGCTGCAGTCGGGGGTATTGCATCAGCGCCCAAGGCCATGGCCGACGGACATGGCAGCGTTGTGGACATGACCCATGCCTATGATGGGGAGTTCCCAACCTATTTCGGCGCACCCGGCATCTCTGTGGAGCAACCGTTCAATTTCAAGGACCACGGGTTCAACCTGCTGAACCTGACCATCAATGAACACACCGGGACCCATGTTGACGCCCCATTGCATTTCTCGGCTGACGGTCAGTCGGTGGATGAAATCCCTGTCGAAAACCTTGTTGTCCCGCTTTGCGTCGTGGATATCGCGGTGAAGGCGCAGGATGATGCGGATGCGCAGGTGACACCGGATGACCTGAAGGCCTGGATGTCCACCAATGGCGACATTCCGGACAAGGCCTGCGTTGCCATGCATTCCGGCTGGGCGTCGAAAACCGGCGGCGACGGGTATCGCAATGTGGGTGCGGACGAAAAGATGCACTTCCCGGGTTTCCATGTCGAAGCTGCGCAAATGCTGATGGAGCAGACAGGTGCCGTGGCCATGGCGGTGGACACGCTGTCGCTGGATCATGGCCCCAGCGAGGATTTCGTAACCCACTATGCGTGGCTGCCCACAAACCGCTACGGCATCGAAAACCTGAAAGGGTTGGATCAGGTTCCGGCTACTGGCGCAACTCTGGTTGTGGGTGCTGGCGCACACAAGGGCGGCACCGGCGGGCCCTGCCGCATCTTCGCGATGGTCTGATGGCGACCGTGCCGCTTTTGTCAGATGAAGAGGTCAGCGCCGAGGCGCTGGCCGTCTTCAACGAAATCCGCGCCGCGCGGGGCACGGACTACGTGAACAACTTCTGGCGCGCTCTGGCCCATGACCCGGCGCTATTGCGCGCGACATGGGACCGGCTGCGGGATGTGATGGCGCCCGGTGCGCTGGACCCTTTGGTGAAGGAACTGATCTATATCGCGGTGTCCACCGCCAACGGGTGCGAATACTGCGTCCATTCCCACACGGCTGCCGCGCGGGCCAAAGGCATGACAGACGAAATGTACGGAGAGCTACTGGCCGTGATCGGCATGGCGGCGCAAACCAACGCGCTGGTCACCGGGTTACAGACGCCGGTCGACGACGCGTTTCAGGCCTGAACCGCGAAGCCCTGCGGTAGCTGCAAGCCGGGTATGCCGCATTGCAGCTACTCATTTCGCACATGCAGCATATGTTAGCGCCAAATCAACACCACAAAACTCAGAGGTTTTGAAATGGCCGACATTTCCGTATCCGCCCCGCTGTCCCACGGTTTCTTCCACCGCATCGCAGACGCGCTGCTGGCTGTAGGCAAGGCCATGATGGCCATGTCCGCCGCCAACGAACGCATCCGCAAGGTCGAGTTGCTGAACGCGATGAGCGACGAAGAGCTGGCCACCCGTGGCATCCGCCGCGAAGACATCGCGCGCCACGTCTTTGCAGACTGCATGATCTGACCTCGCCGTCAGGCCCCCAAAATTCGTCAACGAATTTTGTGCAATTTGTCGACAAATTGCTTTGCCCCTGCGCTCAGGCGATTCCCCATTGCCTTTGCGCGGCTTCCTGCCTTAGCTGGCCCTCAGTTTCTGATTGGAGGGCCACATGTCCGAAGCCATGTTCTCTGCTCCCGGCCGTTTCTGGCGGGGAAATCTGCACACGCATTCCAACCTGTCTGACGGCGTCTTGGACCCCGAAGAGGTCTGCCGCCGGTACAAGGCCGAGGGTTATGACTTCATCGCCCTGACCGACCACCTGATCGGGGCTTACGGCTATCCGATTGCGGACACCAAGCCATTTCGCGACAACCAGTTCACGACGATCATCGGCGCGGAACTGCATTCCGGCGCGATGCAGAATGGCGAGTTGTGGCACATTCTGGCGGTTGGCCTGCCCGAAACGTTCGAGCCGTCCAACTCCCCCCATTTCCTGCCCATCGCCGATCAGGAAACCGGCCCAGAAATCGCCGCCCGTGCCCGGGCCGCCGGGGCCTATGTCGCCATCGCCCATCCCGAATGGTCGCAGATGACCACCGAGGACGCCCGCAGCATCGAGGCCGCCCATGCGGTCGAAATCTACAACCACGGCTGCGCCACCGGCTGCGACCGTGCGCACGGGTTCTACACGCTGGACCAGTTGCTGACCGAAGGCCGCCGCCTGAACCTGTGTGCCACCGACGATGCGCATTTTTCGGAACCCGACCATTTCGGCGGCTGGGTGATGGTGAAGGCCGAGGCTAACGATCCCGAGTCGCTGCTGGAGGCCCTGAAGGCCGGACACAGCTATGCCTCAACCGGGCCCGATTTCCACGGCGTGACCTACGAAGACCGCTATGTCACGGTCGAAAGCTCTGCCGTAGCGTCGGTTGTTGTGGTCGGTCAGGGATCAGCCTCTGCTGCCGTGCATGGCGAAAGCCTGACCCGGACCCGCGTGAACATCGACCGGTTGGCGAATTCACCATGGCTGCGCGTGTCGATCATCGACCGGGCAGGCAAACGCGCTTGGCTGAACCCGCATTGGCGCGAGGATAAGGTGTTCCGACCCTCTTCGCCGCACGATCTGGAGTGATGGGACCAGAAACGCGTCTAGCGACCTATGGCACGCTCGCCCCGGGACAGGTCAACGCGCATGTGCTGGCCCCGCTGAACGGTCAGTGGAGCACCGGTGTGGTGCGCGGTGAATTGGTCGAAGAAGGCTGGGGGGCAGCGCATGGCTGCCCCGGTATCGTTCTGACGGGGAACGGACAGGTGGACGTGCACCTGTTCACCTCCACCGACCTGCCGCAGTATTGGGACCGGCTGGATACGTTCGAAGGCCCCGGTTATCGCCGGGTGCCTGTGTCGGTGGAGACCGCCGATGGAACGGTAGAGGCGTTTATTTACGAGGTGCTGGCGGCGTCGCCCTAGTTCGAAGGAGGCATGTGCGACCAGGGCACATCAACGTGCGGCGGCGCGGCAATCCCACCTTTCAGGGTTTCAAATGATGCCAGCCGGGTCCGCACCGCTTGGCCGTATCGCAGCTTGATCAACCAAACTGCCGTGGGTCGGCCCTCTTTGGCGTTTGCACTAAGAACGCCTGCCAGTCGATGGATGCGCATTGCCCTGCGATTTTCCAATTGAACCGGCACGATAATCCAAACCTTGTCCTGCGAACCAGAAACCGGGACCAATCTCGAATGATGGGTTGCGTCTGTAAATCAAATTGCAAGGGCCCTGTCCCCTCTGACATACATGCACGCGGACCGGGGTTCACTCGGCCACCTGTAACAGTCGAGCTTCCATGACCCGCGATCTGTCCCTTCCGGCTATCTACATGGGCCTGCTGGCCGCCTTTGTCGGCTATGCCGCGTCCTTTGCCATCGTGCTGGCCGGGATCACGGCCATGGGGGCCACCGGCGCGCAGGCGGCAACCGGGTTGTTCTTTGCCACCATCGGCATGGGGCTTTGCAGCATCTGGCTGCCAGCCGTGACACGCATCCCGGCGGCTGTCGCATGGTCCACCCCCGGCGCGGCGTTTCTGGCCGCGACCAGCGCCCTGCCCGGCGGGTTTGGCGAAGCGGTCGGCGCAATGATCCTGTGCGCCGGGCTGATCCTGTTGACCGGATTTGTCCCGGCGCTGGGTCGGGTCGTGTCCGCCATACCAAAGCCCATTGCCAACGCGTTGCTGGCCGGTGTCTTGCTGAAACTGTGCCTTGCGCCTGCTTTGGCCCTGGGCACGATCCCTTTGCTGGTCTTGCCGGTCATGATCGCCTGGCTGGCTGGGCTGATCTGGAACCGCCTCGCCGCCATGCCCTTGGCGGTCATCACCTTTGTCGCCGTCCTGTTTTTTGTCGTCGACCCATCCGGCGCGGCGCAGGACAACACAGCACTGCTGCCCGCCTTCACCCCGGTTGCCCCGATCTTCACCCTGCAATCTTTCGTCTCGATTGCCCTGCCGCTCTACCTCGTGACCATGGCAGGCCAGAACATCCCCGGCTTTGCCGTGCTGGAACTGAACGGCTACGCCGTCGACCGCCAACCGCTGATCCGCAAGACCGGGCTGGTCAGCCTGGTCATCGCCCCCTTTGGCGCGATCCCTGTGAACATGTCGGCTATCACCGCCGCCATGATGGCAGGCGAAGACGCCGGGCGCGCGCCCGAGGCCCGGTATTGGGCCGCGATCACGTCAGGTGTCGCTTATGTGCTGCTGGCCTTTGCCGCAGCCATCGTGACGACCCTGGCCAGCCTCGCCCCTGCCGCCCTGATCACCGCTGTCGCGGGGCTGGCCCTGATCCCGGCACTGGTCAACTCGCTGGCCGCCGCCTTCAACACCAAGGATCAGGTAGAGGCCCCCGCCCTGACCTTCCTCATCGCTGCCAGCGGCATGACACTGTTCGGGATCAGCGGCGCCTTCTGGGGCATCGTTGTCGGCGCGGTCGTCTGGGTCGCCAAGGCTTGGGCCGCGTCACGAAACACCTGACATGAATAAGCCCCGGGCATGCACACGGGGCATTCGATTTGCGGTGTGAGATCCCGGATCAGGTCCGGGATCACGGCCATGTCTATCAATGAATTGGAGTTCGATAATCCGGGTCCAGCGGGTAGATGGATTCGTAGGCCAGATATGCCTCGGGACGCTTCGGGTCGGTCGGGATGTCCAGCGTGGTTTCCAGCAGGCCCGAGATGTCGTGTGCCTTCAGGTGTTGAAACAGATCTGCGTTGAGGATCGGGTATTTTTCCATCCGGTTAAAAAGAAAAATCGGCAGCTCCAGTGCCGTCTTCTGGATGTCGGGGCGTTGGCAGAACGCAGTCCACGTGTCCGCATCAACCAGAGTCCTGTTTTGCCCCTGTGGGCGAATTCGGGGCCTTTGAAGCGGACCGTCAAAGTACAGGCACCGACGCACCAACACCTTGAACAGTGGCATTTTTGCCGGTTTACCGCTGTCCATCCCGACAAAGGTGACCGGTGCAAAGTAGCAGAACCCGGGCGCAAACTCTGCGATCAGGTCCCGAACACGCTCGCTGACCACCAGTTCATCCCAGGCAAACATGTCCGGGATCAGGTCCTCGGCCTCGCTTCTGAACAGGTAGCCATAGTAGTACTCACTGACCAAAGCCTCATCCATGGTGACCTGTCCGAAATACCAGTGGTCGTCCTTGCTCCAGGGCCCCAGAGGCAGAGGCTCCCAGCGTGCACCGGTCTCGGTGTCGACCACCTTCGCCTCATGGCTAGGCGGAAACCGGAGCAGTCGACGCTTCTTTCCGATCAGCTCTTTGTCCAATCGGTGCAACAGGCCGACCGACGCAGCCATCCCATAGAGTGGGGCCTGGACGCGAATATTGTGTTCGATGAGATCAGAGGCGTTTTGGGGGGCAGTATCTGTCATCGCACATGTTCCATTGGTCGTTTCTGTCACAGCCGATCCAGATCGGTTGTTTTTTCGGTTCAGAATTCCTCAGGTTGCTGAGGGAAGTCATCCTGACAGCAAAGTCCAAGAACCGGGTTCTTTCGCCCTCAAACCCTCTGACGCTCGCACTGGATACACTCTCATTTTTCTGCAAACGCCATTTTGACGCCAAATAGAGGCAAGATATGGCGTTCCGCAGGCACCGGCAATAGGTGATGTTTTTCAAAATGTTGCAGCCTTATTAAGAATTTCGCCGTGTCTTGGAGAGGTCTAATTCTCTCCTTTGGTTCTGGGGCATCGTGGTCGGCGCGATCATCTGGATTGCCAAGTCATGAGCCGCGTCACGAAACACCTGACATGAAAAAACCCCGGGCATGCACCCGGGGCATTCGATTTGCGGTTAGAGATCCCGGATCAGGTCCGGGATCGCGTCGCAGCCAACCTATTCAGCCGCCTCCGCATACTCCTCCATCGGCGGGCAGGTGCAGACCAGGTTCCGGTCACCAAACACGTTGTCCACACGTCCAACCGGCGGCCAGTACTTGTCCACCCGAAACGCCCCCGGCGGGAAGCACCCCTGTTCACGGCTATAGGGCCGGTCCCAATCGCGCACGAGGTCTTCCATCGTGTGTGGCGCGTTTTTCAGCGGGTTGTTCTCCGCATCAATCCGGCCTTCCTCGATGTCGCGGATTTCCTCGCGGATGGCCAGCATGGCATCACAGAACCGGTCCAGCTCCGCCTTGGTCTCGGATTCCGTCGGTTCGATCATCAGCGTCCCCGCCACCGGCCAACTCATCGTCGGCGCATGGAAACCCGCATCCATCAGACGTTTCGCGATGTCATCCACCGTCACACCCGCGCTGTCCGCAAAGGGGCGCGTGTCGATGATGCATTCATGCGCCACGCGACCGGTTTTCCCGCGATAGAGCACCTCGAACGCACCCTGCAGCCGCTCTGCGATATAGTTGGCGTTCAGGATCGCCACACGCGTCGCCTGCGTCAGCCCCTCGCCCCCCATCATCAGAACATAGGCCCAGGAAATCGGCAGCAAGGATGGCGAGCCATAAGGCGCGGCGGACACCGGTCCTTCGTCACCCCCCGTTTCCGGATGGCCCGGCAGATGCGGCACCAAATGCCCCTTAACCCCGATCGGACCCATGCCCGGACCGCCGCCGCCATGCGGAATGCAGAACGTCTTGTGCAGGTTCAGGTGGCTGACATCCCCGCCCAGATCACCCGGACGGCTGAGCCCCACCATCGCGTTCAGATTGGCCCCGTCGATATAGACCTGCCCGCCATGGTCATGGACCACCTGACAGACCTCTTTCACCGTGTCCTCGAACACGCCATGGGTCGACGGATAGGTGATCATGCAGCCCGCCAGATCCGCCGAATGCTTCTCGGCCTTGGCGCGGAAATCCTCCAGGTCGATGTCACCGTTTTCTGCGGACTTCACCGGAACCACCTTCCAGCCCACCATCTGCGCACTGGCCGGGTTGGTGCCATGGGCGCTCATCGGGATCAGGCAGACATTGCGGTGCCCTTCCCCATTGGCCCGGTGATAGGCCGCAATGGTCAGCAGGCCCGCATATTCGCCTTGCGCGCCCGAGTTCGGCTGCATGGAAATCGCGGCATAACCGGTAATGTCACACAGCTTGTCACTCAGATCGTCGATCAGCTCCTTGAACCCCTCAGCCTGATCCGCTGGCACAAACGGGTGCATCAGCGAAAACTCCCGCCAGCTGACCGGCATCATCTCTGCCGCTGAATTCAGCTTCATCGTGCAGGACCCCAGCGGGATCATCGCCCGGTCCAGCGCCAGATCGCGGTCGGCCAGACGCCGCATATAGCGCATCATCTCGGTCTCGGCCCGGTTCATGTGGAAAATCGGGTGCGTCAGGAATTCAGACTTGCGGATCAGGTTGTCCGGCATGTGATAATGCGGCGTGTAATCCTTGTCCGCGCGCACGATGCCAAAGGCACGCCAGACCGCTTCAATCGTCGCGGGCCGGGTCCGTTCGTCCAGCGTGATCCCGATCTTGGTCTTGCCCACCTTGCGCAGGTTGATGCCTTCGTCCACGGCGGTTTTCATCACAGCCGCCTGCAACGGCCCCACCTCAACCGTGATCGTGTCAAAGAAGCTAGAGGGCTGCACCACGAACCCGCCCTTCAACAGCCCCTCGCGCAGACGCGCCGTCTTGCGTTGCACCCGTCGCGCGATGTCGGTGAGCCCCC
>JBFOMB010000202.1:0-4266 GCA_040830545.1 Paracoccaceae bacterium
GGGTCAGGGGCGGGCGGTTGAGGCCCATTTCCTCGCGCAGGTTTGCCAGCGCCTCGGGGGTTGCGGATTGGCCAAGGACCGCTTGTGCGGCGTCCCCAGGCAGGGCTTCGGTGAGGCCGAAAATCAGAGCCGATGCACCGAAGAGAAGTAGGATTCCCAGCGCCAGGCGCTGGGAAACCAATTTGATGATAGGATGCATGATCCGTGGCCCTTATCAGGCGAACCACATCTTGCGGGACATGTTGCCGTTCATCATCTCTTGGGTCGGGTCACTTTCCCAACCTTCAAGCTGATTGCTGACACCTTCCACAAAGTCGTTGAACATCGGGCAGATCAGGCCGCCTTCGTCGCGGACCATCATGCCCATCTGGCTGTAGATGTCCTTGCGTTTGTCATTGTCCAACTCGGCACGGGCCTGGAACAGCATCTCGTCGAAGGCCGGAACCTTGAACCGGGTGTCGTTCCAGTCTGCGGTCGACAGATACGCGGTCGAGTACATCTGATCCTGTACCGGACGGCCGCCCCAGTAAGACGCGCAGAACGGCTGAACGTTCCAAACCTCGGACCAGTAGCCGTCGTTGGGCTCGCGCTTGATTTCCAGCGGGATACCGGCCGAAGCGGCGGTCTGCTGGAACAGGGCGGCTGCATCCACAGCACCGGGGAAGGCACCATCCGCAACACGCAGGATGATTGGCGATCCGTCATGGCCCGATTTCTTGTAGTGTTCGGCAGCCTTTTCAACGCTGAATTCGCGCTGCGGGATCGACCCGTCAAACAACGGATAGGCAGCGTTGACCGGCATGTCGTTGCCCACGGTGCCGTAGCCACGCAGAACCTTGTCCACCAGATCCTGACGGTCGATGGCATATTTCAACGCCAGACGCAGTTCGTTTGCGTCGAACGGCGCGGTGTCGCGGTGCATGATGAACACATAATGCCCGGGCCCGGCGGTCGAATGCACGGTCAGGTTGGGTGCGCGACCCAGCAAGTCAGCCACCTTGGGCTCAACGCGGTTGATCGCGTGAACCTGCCCCGACTGCAGGGCTGCGGTACGCGCGGTCGCATCGTTGATTACGACAACCTCGACACTGTCAAAGTTCCCGAAATCGGGGTTCCAGTGGTTTGCGAATTTCTTATACAGGTGACGTACGCCGGGTTCGTTGACTTCAACTTGATACGGGCCGGTGCCGATCCCTGCGGCGGGGTCTTCCATGCCGCCATCCGGCTGGATGATTAGGTGGTAGTCTGCCATCAGATAAGGCAGGTCAGCGTTCGGCTCAGTCAGAGTGACCTGGAAGTTGTCGCCATCGGCCTTCATCGACTCGATGCCCTTCATGATGCCCAACGCACCGGACTTTGAGTCTTCGTTCGAGTGGCGCTGCATCGTTTTCAGCACGTCTTCGCTGGTCATGGTCTTGCCGTTGTGGAACTCCACACCCTGACGCAGTTTGAAGGTCCAGACCTTGGCGTCCGAGCTGCCTTCGACGCTTTCCGCCAAACGCGGCTCGATCGTGCCGTCGGGCGCAACTTCGACCAGTTGGTCACCAAATTGCTTGCCGTTCTGGAACGGAACCGAGCTGGCAAAGGTCGCCGGGTCCAACGAGTTGGTGGATTCACCGCCCTGCAGGCCGAATTTCAGGTCGCCCCCCTTTTTCGGGCCAGCCGCGCGCGCGGCGTCTGCAAACATGGTGCTGGCCATTGCTGCGGACACACCCAACGCTGCCGCTTTCCCCATAAATTCGCGGCGGGTCAGCTTACCTGCCGTGACCTGTTTCGTCATGTGAGTGATTTGTTCGTTCATCCAAAGATCTCCCAGTTGATTGTATTGGCAGCCATTTTTCGGCTTTTTATTGACGGGTGAGTCAAGTTAGGCGCGATTCGGGCTGCTGAGCAAGGTTAAATCTCCTGTCTTGCAGGAGCGGTTTTTACATCTGATTTCGCGGAATGCTGTCCTCCAGTGATTTAGAAAACACCATTTCCTCGTTTTCGTATGCGTTTACCGTTGCGCTAAGATGGAAATGCGTCTTGTCCGACCACATTTCGCAACCAGTGACGGTCCGCAGAGCGTGGTCGTCCCGTTTTATTTCCTGTGTCCAGTTGCATGATCCGCGTGCCGATAAGGGATCGTCCGGGTGGATCGTCCAACGTTCCTGTGCCGTTCCACCATGGATCAATCCATGGTCCTTGTTGGTGACCAGACCAAAGTCATCTTTGATAATCAGGTGGGTTTCACCAGAGAACATATCGGTTTCTACCCGACGGGAATTATTGGGTTCACGCAGGATGATCTGGCCAAGCGGAGGGGCGGATTCCGGTGGTTGAAACACATATTCATCAGCGTCCGAGGGGCGCTGGGGAATGAAGATTTCACCCTTCGTCAGGTGCAACTCGGCCTGTTCCGGCGAGGGCCAGATCAGGGGCCAATAGGCGCTGGATACGGCGATCCGTAACCGGTGTCCCTTGGGCACGCGATAGGCGATGTGGTCCAGATCCAGCGAGATGTCATAGGCCGTGCCGGGTGTCACCGACGCGGGCTCGGCGTGGCTGTCCCGGTGCGTCAGGTTCAACACACCATAGGTTATGCGAGTAGACGCGCCGTCAGGATGTATATGGTTCAAACGCACGGCTATCTGCGCCTGCGGTCGATCTGCACTAACGCGCAACTGAATCCGAGGCGCTCCGACAATGTCCAGATACTCACTCAGGGCTGAGCTGTCGAAGCAAGCGGACAAGGCATCATCCGCCCGCTGATCGCCGGGCATGTCAGGCCCCAGCCAGATCGCGCAATACTCACCACCATCCATACCGCAGGTCTGGGGTGAACGAACCCGTATATCCAGCGGTCCATCCTGACCCAACCCGGAATTCGACAATCTAAATGTAACCCCAGACAGGTGCGAAGTCGCACCGTTCTGTTCGGCGATCCAGCGTCCGGGTCGTTCGTTGTACCAGCGCTGCGGGCGCACGCCGTCCATAAGGTAGGTGCGATAGTCTGGGTCGGTGTTTACGCCGGTATCGATGTCCTTCAACCAGTGATCCCACCAGCGCAGCGCTTCTTGCAGGAACCCGATCCGCGGTTCCGGTGCCGCAAAATGAGGGTATTTGTGCACCCATGGCCCTACGATGCCTTTCGCGGGGGCTTCCAGTTGCTCTACCAGCAAAGGCACGGTGTTCTTGTAGGCGTCCCCCCAACCGCCGACGGCAAGCGTCGCGGCCCGGATCGCGCCGAAATCCTCACAAACAGAGCCGTGGCGCCAGTAGTCATCCCGTGTTTGATGGCGCAGCCAGACCGCGGGCAGGAATTGCTCACCCTCCAGCCGCTCAAGCCACAAATCCCGCCAATTCAGGCGCAAAGCTGGGTCAGGAGGGCGAGAGGAATAGGACCACATGGTTGCGCCCCAGCCCAAATTCTCATTCAGCAGACAGCCGCCTTTATAGTGAATATCGTCCGCATACCGGTCAGCGGTCGAACACAGGGTGATGATCGCTTTTAGCGGTTCGGGCTGCAAAGCCGCAACCTGCAGCGCGTTGAACCCGCCCCAACTGATCCCCATCATCCCGATCTTGCCGGTGCACCAGGGCTGACTGGCCAGCCAGTCTATCGTCGCAACGGCGTCGTCCAGTTCCTGCTGAGTGTATTCGTCCTGCATCACCCCTTCGCTGTCCCCATTTCCACGCATATCAACGCGAATACAGGCGTAACCGCGCTGGGCGAACCACGGGTGGGTCAGGGCATCCCGAACCGAGGTTCCATCGCGTTTGCGATATGGCAGAAACTCCAAAATCGCGGGGACGGGGCTTGCTGCACAATCCTTGGGTCGCCAGACGCGGGCGGATAAACGACACCCGTCCGGCATCTCGATACCAACGTCTGGAAGGTCTTCGATGTCGCGCAAGGTATTTGGTGGCAGCGTCATTGCCATACTGTCTGGTTCTTTTCCAATTTAAGTTGGTCGGAAATCGTCAGTTCAATCGCGTATTGCGACAAGCAGATCCATGACATTTGTTCCCGTCGGTCCCGTCACCAGCAAAGCGCCTGCACGGTCCAGGTAGCTGCCGCTGTCTGCCCGCTGTAGGGCCAAATCCGCGCCATCGCCCCAAGTTGCCCCGTCAATCACTGCTCCTGCGGCGTCTGTTGGACCGTCTGTGCCATCGGTTCCACCGACAACAACTGTCAGCCCTTCGCATCCCGAAATCTCACGCGCCAAAGCCAGAGCCAATGCCTGATTGCGCCCGCCGCGCCCCGGGGATTCAGGCAGTACAACC
>JBFOMB010000203.1:0-2288 GCA_040830545.1 Paracoccaceae bacterium
AGCACAGGTCTCCCGACCCACTATTTCCCGGCATTAAACGTGAACAGCGTTTCACCGTTGATCGTATAGGTGTTGATCAGCTCCCGCGCGCGGTCGGATGTCAGCCAGTCCTCCAACTGCGCTGCCAGGTCGGCTTTGACATGGCCGTGCCGTGCCGGGTTTATGGGCAGGTAGGCGTACTGGTTGAACAGCGCGGGATCACCGGCATAGAGCAGCGCCAGACCGCCCTTGTTGCCAAAGTTCAGCCAGCTGGCGCGGTCCGACAGGATGTAGGCATCCAGCCCTGCCGCTGTATTCAGCGCGGCTCCCATGCCCGCGCCAACTGCTTTGTACCAGCGCCCCTCGGGTGCCACTCCGGCACGCTCCCACAGGCTCAGTTCCTTCTTGTGGGTCCCGCTGTCATCCCCGCGGCTGACAAAGGTGCTTTGGGCCTCGGCAATCCGCTGCAACCCGTCCACCGCGCTCGCTGCATCCGCCACGTCTGCCGGATCGCTGGCAGGGCCCACAAAAACGAAATCGTTGTACATGATCTCGCGCCGATGTGTGGCGTATCCTTCGGCGACAAATGCATCCTCGGCCGCGCGGGAGTGTACCAGGATCGCGTCCACGTCCCCGGCCCGCCCCAGTTTCAGCGCCTGGCCGGTCCCGACCACCAGCAACTGCACGTCCAGATCCAGATCCGCCCGGATTTCCGGCAGCAACACATCCGCCAGACCCGAGTTGTGAAACGACGTTGTGACCGCCATGCGCAGCGTGTCACCCGCATGGGCCAGACCGGCAAACAGTGTGAAAACCACGACCCAAAAACTGCGATACTTCATTCCACAATATCTCCGTTCAGAAAGGCCCGCGCCTGAGGGGTTTGGGGGCCATCAAAAAACGCTTCCGCCGGGCCGCTTTCATGCACACGACCACCCAGCAGAAACACCACCTGATGCGCCAGACGCCGCGCCTGTCCCATGTCATGGGTGGACAGGATCAACCGTGTGCCGTTGTTTTGCGCGGTTGTCAGCACGTCCTCGATCTCGCGCGTGGCCCGCCCGTCGAGCGAGGCACAGGGTTCATCCAGAAACACCAATCCCGGCTCGCAGATCAGCGCGCGCGCGATGGCCAGCTTCTGCTGCTCACCCCCGGACAACACAGTTGCCGGACGATCAAAGAAGTCGCCCAGCCCCACGCGATCCGCCCAATCGCGGGCCTGTTCCAGCGCGTGTTTGCGCGGGATGCCACGCATGCGGATCGGATAGGCGATGTTGTCCCCGACCGACCGGCGCAGCATGACGGGCCGCTGAAATACAAAGGCCTGTGCGGTACGCGCTGCCGCCGTATCACAGGCCCAGGTGATCTGCCCCGCATGCAGCCGTGCGATGCCGTGCAGCAGCCGCAGAAGCGTTGTCTTCCCGGCCCCGTTCGGCCCGATAACCACACAGGTCCCCTGCCCATCCAGGTTCAGATCAACCGGTCCCACCAGTACCTTGCCATGGCGACGGGTCAGGGCCCCTTGGACGCGCAACGGAAACATGTCGCTCACCACCGGCCCTCCCGCTCGGTCTGGCCCAGCCAGTGGATCGCCAGGTTCACAACCACCGCCATGGCGATCAGGACAAATCCCAGCGCCAGCGCCAGCGCAAATTCACCCTTGCCGGTTTCCAGCGCGATGGCCGTGGTCAGAACCCGTGTGACGTTGTCAATGTTGCCACCAACGATCATGATCGCCCCGACCTCGCCAATCCCGCGCCCGAACCCGGCCAGGGCCGCCGTCAGCAACGCCCGACGCGCGTCCCACAGCAGCGTCCGGATCTTCTGGCCCTGCGTGACGTTCATCGAGATCAACAGGTCATGATACTCGTGCCACAAATCCCGCAACGACTGATGCGCGATGCTGGCGATCAGGGGCACAATCACGATCATCTGGGCAATGATCATCGCGGTCGGTGTGAACAACAGCCCAAGCGCGCCAAACGGGCCAGACCGCGACAGCATCACATAAACGATCAGCCCGACCACCACTGGCGGCAGCCCCATCAGCGCGTTCAGCACGGCAATCACCGTCCGGCGCAACTGGAACCGCCGGACCGCCAGCAACGCGGCCAGGGGCAGGGCAATGAGACACGCCAGCACCAGCGCCGAAACCGTGATCCGCAAGGACCGCAGCGCAATGTCGGCCAATTCCGCATCCGCGGTCACAACCAGCCAAAACGCCTGTGACAGCCCCTGCCAAAGATCGACCACCCGCCGATCCTCCTCCCCTTGGTTCCAAATGTACCTGTCAGGATTTTGAACGTGAC
>JBFOMB010000204.1:0-16827 GCA_040830545.1 Paracoccaceae bacterium
CCACCGCCCACCGCGCCATAACCCCCCGGCCCAGCCACCACCGCCCCGACCCGCACGCATTGATCACGCATCAACACGCAATCCGGGTTCGGGGCAATGTCGTCGATCACGATGGCAGGTGTACCGGCCCGCGTGGCCAGTACCGCCGTGACCTGATCGAAAATCCCACCGGGATAGGTGATCAGCGCATATCGACGGCCCGCGATCCGGTCGGCCAGCACATCCACCTTGCCCGCACCGAATTCGATCTGCACCGGATTATGATACGTCCACATGACCACACCTATGCTGAAACCGCCTGTCCTGACGCTCACATAGGGCAGATGTGTTCATTTATGAAATTGAATATTTTGGCATGTGTTATAGATGTGATCTATGAATCGATCCGAACTCCGCTCGTTCCACGCCGTCGCCGCCTCAGGCGGCTTTTCCGCCGCCTCGCGTGAATTAAACGTGTCCCAGCCCACCGTGTCGGTTCAGGTCAAATCGCTGGAGGAACGGTATGGCGTCGAACTGTTCTTCCGCTCCAAACGCCGGGTGCACCTGACGGCGGCTGGCGAAGAGCTGTTCGAAATCACCAGCCGCATTCACAAGGCCGAGGCCGAGGCGACCCAGGTGCTGGAAAGCTTCAGTGGTCTGCATCGCGGCACGCTTTCGCTTGCCGCTGTGGGGCCGTTCCACGCCACCGACATGATCGTGGCCTACAAGTCGCGTTATCCCGCAATTGAACTGCAGGTCACTTTCGGAAATTCGCGCACCTGTTTCGATCGGGTCCTGTCCTATGCTGCAGACCTTGCCATCATTGCCGAGGTGCCCAGCGACGACCGCGTCCACACCATCCCCTATCGCACCCATCAGGTGGTGGTGTTCGTGAACTCCTCCCACCCGTTCTACTCCCGCGACTCCGTCAATATCGAAGACCTCGCCGGTCAGCCCGTCATCCGGCGCGAGGCGGGGTCAACCACCCGCATGGCGGTGGAGGCAGAGCTGCAGAAACGCGGCATAGACACACAAACCGTGCTGGAACTGGGCAGCCGCGAAGGCATCTGGAAGGCGGTGGAACAGGGTCTGGGGATCGGTTTTGTCGCGGATTTCGAATTTGTCGAACATCCCAACCTGCGCGCCATCCCCGTGGCAAATGCAGATATTCGGACGCAGTATTTCCTGGCCTGCCTTCAGGACCGCAAGGATACGCGTCTGGTACGGTCCTTCTGCGACGTGGCCCTGTCAGCGGGGTAAGCCCCCGGCGATGCATCCACCGCCGGGGACAGGGTCAATTTAATTCAGCGCCTTGTCGGTCACCGCATGGGTCCACGCGCCTTCAGGTGCCTTGGTGATCACCGGATCAGACCCTCCCGCCAGCAACGAGGCCACCGTGCGTTCGTAATCCGCCGGGTCCAGAGAGCCGTCCGACCCTGCGGTCAGCTTGGCAATCTCGCCCATCATGCGCACCTGATGCGCCTCGGTCTGGGCACCGGTTTCATCGTAATCCAGCACGATCAACGCCGCGTCCTGCGGGTTCTCTTCGGCCCATTTCCAGCCCTTCATGGACGCGCGCACGAACCGCACCATCTTGTCCTCGAAACCGGCATCCGCCAGGTTTTCCTCCAGCACGTACAGACCGTCTTCCAGCGTCGCAACGCCCTGATCTTCGTACTTGAACGTCACCAGCTCTTCGGGTGTCAGGCCCGCGTCGATCACCTGCCAGTATTCATTGTAGGTCATCGTCGACACACAGGCCGCCTGACCGTTGATGATCGGATCCACATTGAAGCCCTGCTTCAGCACTTCAACGCCGGCATCACCACCATCGGTCGCCAGACCCAGCTGGCTCATCCACGACAGGAACGGGAATTCATTGCCAAAGAACCAGACGCCCAGCGTCTTGCCCGCGAAATCATCCGTGGTCGCCACGCCCGCATCCTTACGGCAGGTCAGCATCATGCCCGAGGATTTGAACGGCTGCGCGATGTTCACCATCGGCAGACCCTTTTCGCGTGCGGCCAGCGCCGCCGGCATCCATTCCACGGTGACATCCGCGCCACCACCGGCCAGAACCTGCGTCGGCGCGATGTCCGGGCCGCCCGGCTTGATCGTGACGTTCAGGTCCTCTTCGCCATAGAACCCCTTTTCCAGAGCCACATAGTAGCCCGCAAACTGCGCCTGCGTGACCCATTTCAGTTGCAGCGTCACGTCATCCGCCGCCATGGCCACTCCGGCAAACAGCGACAGCGCCGCCGCGCCCAGGGATGTTTTCAGTTTCATCTTCTTCTCCTTCATTGGACTTGCTTTACTCCCGGGCTGTTCCTCAGCCTCTTTGTGACGGGTGCCAGAAGGTCACCCTTTTCTCGATCCACGCGACCAGACCATAAATCCCGGTCCCGGCCAATGCCGCAACCGCAATCTCGGCCCAGACCAGATCAATGGCCAGACTTCCCACCCCGGTCGAGATCCGAAATCCCATCCCCCGCGTGGGAGAGCCGAAATATTCAGCAACAATCGCCCCGATCAACGCAAGCGTTGTTGCGATCTTGAGCCCGTTGAACACAAACGGCATCGCCGCCGGCAGGCGCAGTTTTACCAGCGTCTGCGTGTAGCTCGCCGCATAGGTCCGCATCAGGTCGCGCTGCATCGCGTCCGCCTCGCGCAGACCCTGCACCGTGTTCACCAGGATGGGGAAAAACACCATTACCACCACGACCGCCGCCTTGGACTGCCAGTCGAACCCGAACCAACTGACCAGAATGGGCGCGATCCCCACAATCGGCAGCGCCGCCACGAAATTACCGATGGGCAACAGGCCCCGAGTCAGGAACTGACTGCGGTCAATCAGGATCGCTGTGGCAAAGGCGGCCAATGCTCCGATGACATAGCCCCGCAATGCGCCTTTCAGAACGGTCTGCTGGAAATCCTCCCACAATGTCCCGGTCGAGGCCGCAAACGTATCCGCCACAACCGACGGCGGCGGCAGGATCACGGGCGACACATTGAAATGCCGCACCAACCCTTCCCACAACACCAGCAGGGACAGGCCAAACAGAACCGGCACCGCGACCCGCACCGGCAGGCTGCTGGAATAGCGCGAATTGGCCAGAACCACATTCACGCCCCAGGCGGCAATCCAGAACAGCAGCGCACCAACCAGCCAGCTCATGTCGCCATCCCCATCCGTTTGAGCGTGACACGCTGCAACACATCCAGCAGGGTCACCAGCGCCCCGGCCAGAATGGCGGCTGAAAACAGCGCGGACCAGATCGCCAGCGGCGTGCCGAACTGGTCGCCAATCAGTATACGCGCGCCCAGCCCGCTGATCGCCCCGGTCGGCAGCTCACCCACGATGGTCCCCACCAGCGCCGCCGCGATCCCGATCTTGAGCGAGGTAAACAGATAGGGCACCGACGCGGGCAGGCGTAGTTTCAGGAAGCTCTGGAACCCGGTGGCATTATAGGTCTGCAACAGGTCCAGCTGCGACGTCGAGGGCGACCGCAATCCTTTGACCATGCCCACCAGCACCGGGAAGAAACACAAATAGGCTGAGATGATCGCCTTGGGCACCCCCCGCCCGTCGATCCCCAGTTGCGACGAGAGCACAATGATCATCGGTGCCAGCGCCACAATCGGCACGGTCTGACTGATGATCGCCCAGGGCATCAGGCTCATGTCCGCCACGCGGCTATAGACAATCGCCACAGCCCCGGCGATCCCCACAAGCGTGCCCAGCAGGAACCCCCATAACGTGGACTGCAAGGTAATCCACCCATGATAGATCAGCGACCGCTTAGACCACGCCCGCCCCCGCATCACCATCGCGCCGGTTGTCTTCCAGAGCTCCTGACCCACCTGCTGTGGCGTCGGCAGCCGCGGACGGTCCAGATCATAGCTTGCCGCCACATGATCCGAATTGCGGATCATCAGCAGCCAGACGCTGGTCCCGCGCCGCGCAACGGATCCTTCGGGCACAATCTCTGCGCCGCCGCGTTCGGCCTGATCCAGCGCCACCCGCACATTCATCGGCGCGACGGCCAGATACCAGATCCCGACAATCACAGCCAAAACGGTCAGAACCGGGGCAATGCTACGCATGACTGCGCCCCCCTTGCGACCGACCCGTCCATCCACTTCCGGCGCGCCGGATCAACCGTTCCAATTTTTTGAGTATTTTAGGAACAATGAAAGGAATTGGGTGCAGACTGATCCCACGGTACAGGCTGGAGAGCCGATGACCGTGAACGATGAAGGGGGTCGCCGCGCCTTCAACCCAAATGCGGCCCGGTGTCGGGGCATCCCTCTGGGCCTTGTCCCGCGCCGGTCGCCCCTCGTACCCGGCCCGCCCCTTCATTGTTCTCAAAATACTCCGGGGGAGTCCCGCAGGGACGGGGGCAGCGCCCCCATAGCAGGCGGGTGCGGCAATCAAAACGGTCATGCGCGCCCCCATTCATACCGGATGTCGGGCAGCTTCTCTTCGTTGTCCCCGGCGCTGCGCTCCACCTCGGCAAATCCCTCGCGCAGATAGAACCGCTGAGCGCCCGTGTTGGACTCAAACGTCCACAGCGACAGGCGCGGGCGCAGGGTCTTGGCATGGTCGATCAGTGCCTTGCCATGTCCCTGACCCGGTACAGCGGAATAGAGCGATGTGACCTCATCCTCATCACTCAACGATATGTAGGCGCGGGCCGGATTGCCGATCACATAAACCTCGCGTTCCCGGAACACGAAGTCACGGTAGTGGCGCTCCACATCATCTGCCGAATGCACGCGCGGCATCCAGTCCGTGGCATCAATCCACCGGTTCAGGATGGTCGCGCAGGTCAACGCGTCCCCGGGCCGCCCTGCGCGGATGTCGGGCATTTCGGTGTACAGGGTGTGTACGGATTGTGTACCGGAATCATACCGCGATTTTCCGCCCTCAGTCATCATAGGCATGCCCCGCCCGCAGCCCGTCCCGCACCCGATGCGCGATCTCCAGAAACTCGGGCGTGTCGCGAATATCCAGCGGCCGTTCCTTGGGCAGCGGGCTGTCGATCACGTCGGTGATCCGGCCAGGACGCGGGCTCATCACCACGATCTTGGTCGACAGGTACACGGCCTCGGGGATGGAATGGGTGACAAATCCGATGGTCTTTTCCGTCCGCGCCCACAGCTGCAACAGCTGTTCGTTCAAATGGTCGCGCACAATCTCGTCCAACGCGCCAAACGGTTCGTCCATCAGCAGGATGTCCGCATCAAACGCCAGCGCTCGCGCGATTGAGGCGCGTTGCTGCATGCCACCGGACAGCTGCCAGGGAAACTTCTTCTCGAACCCCGCAAGGTCCACCAATTCCAGCGTTTTTTGCACCCGCTCGGCTTGTGCCGCCTTGTCATAACCCATGATTTCCAGCGGCAGGCGGATGTTTCCGCCAATCGTGCGCCAAGGATATAGCCCCGCCGCCTGAAACACATAGCCATAGGCCCGGTTCAACCGCGCCTCGCGCGGGCTGACCCCGTTCACGGTGATGGTGCCGCCCGTCGGCTGCTCCAAATCCGCCGCGACCCGCAGGAACGTCGTTTTGCCACAGCCCGACGGTCCGATGAAGGACACGAAATCCCCCTTCTCAATAGACAGATCCACACCTTTGAGCGCATGCACCGGCCCATCGTTGGTCTGAAAGGTGAGGTCGAGCCCCTTGGCCTGAATTACTGCTGTCATCGTCTCACTTGTCCTCGGCCTTCCACCGGACCACCATCTTTTCGGTCGCGCTGAACAGCGACCCGTTTTTGGAGCGCAAACGCTCGCCGCTCACGAAATTTTCCAGCCGGTCCCAATCCCGGTACAGGGCCGATTTCCAGTATCCGCGCAGCACCGCCTCGTCTATCGCGTTGTGGTCGATCATCCGGGACAGCAGCCCATAAACGCTAAGGATATAGCGCGCGCGGCCTTTGTCATCGTTGTCGAAATCTGCGTATTCCAGTTTGTACCGTTCTGAGGTGAAGAAGTTCTGCCGCGCGTTTCGAAACTGCTCCGCCTGCAGCGTGTCATGCACCACAAAGATCGACTCGCGCAGGAAGCGGCGTTCATCCTTATCTTGCCCGCGCGCCTGCAGCCGCAACTGTCGCCACACGAACAGGGTTGTGACCAACACCGCCAGCGCGGCGGCGATCTGCGCCACGTCTGCGATGATGTCGATCATGACCTCTGGTGCCACGCGCCGCCTCCTGAACGGGGTCTCTGCGATGCTGTGCGTCAGATCTTAAACCCCCGTTGCCGGAATGCCCGTGCGCTGGACGGGACGCGGTGCGGTCAGGTCCTTCCACGACGACAGCGCCTTGTTCACTGTTCCGTTCGGATCGCGCGCGACGAACTTGCCGTGCCCTTCCTGCGTGCGGATGTCGCCGTCATGCACGGCCACTTGCCCCCGGCTGAGGGTAAAGCGCGGCAGGCCTTTGACATGGTGCCCTTCGAACACGTTGTAGTCGATGGCGGATTGCTGGCTGGTGGCGGTGATGGTCTTTTCCTTCTCCGGGTCCCAGACCACCAGGTCCGCATCCGCCCCGACCAGAACCGCGCCTTTTTTCGGGTAGCAATTCAGAATCTTGGCAATGTTGGTAGAGGTCACGGCGACAAATTCGTTGGGCGTCAGCCGCCCGGTTGCCACACCGTGAGTCCAAAGCATCGGCATACGGTCTTCCAACCCGCCGGTGCCGTTCGGGATTTGCGAAAAGTCGCCAACGCCATAGCGTTTCTGCTCGGTCGTAAAGGCGCAGTGGTCGGTCGCCACAACCGACAACGACCCGGACTGCAACCCGGCCCACAGGGATTCCTGATGGCGCGCATCCCGGAACGGAGGTGACATCACGCGGCGGGCGGCGTGGTCCCAATCATCAACGAAATATTCACGCTCGTCCAGCGTCAGGTGCTGGATCAGCGGCTCGCCCCACACGCGCTTGCCCTGCTGGCGGGCGCGGCGGATTGCTTCGTGGGCCTCCTCGCAAGAGGTGTGCACTACGTACAAAGGGACGCCGGCCATATCAGCGATCATGATGGCACGGTTGGTCGCCTCACCCTCGACCTGCGAGGGGCGGGAATAGGCGTGCGCCTCGGGGCCGGTGTTGCCCTCGGCCAGCAGCTTTGCCGTCATTTCGGCCACCACATCGCCGTTCTCGGCGTGGACCATGGCAATTGCGCCCAGTTCGGCCAGGCGGTTGAAGGACGAAAACAGCTCGTCATCGTTCACCATCAACGCGCCCTTGTAGGCGAGGAAGTGCTTGAACGTGTTGATGCCCTTGTCTTGCACAATGGTTTTCATGTCGTCGAAAACCTGTTCGCCCCACCAGGTCACAGCCATGTGGAAGGAATAGTCGCAATTCGCGCGGGTGGATTTGTTGTCCCAGCGTTTGACCGCGTCCCACAGGCTTTCGCCCTGATTGGGCAGGCAGAAATCGACAACCATGGTCGTGCCGCCCGCCAGCCCGGCGCGTGTGCCGCTTTCGAAATCGTCGCTGGAATAGGTGCCCATGAAAGGCATTTCCAGATGCACATGCGGGTCGATCCCGCCGGGCATGACATAACAGCCGGTTGCGTCCAGTTCTTTGTCACCTTTCAGGCCCTGACCGATTTCGATGATCTGGCCGTTTTCGATCAGGACGTCAGCGGCATATGTCAGGTCTGCCGTGACGACGGTGCCGTTTTTGATAACTGTGGTCATTGTGGTCGCTCCCTCGCGCTACGCAGCCCCGGACTTGATCCGGGGCCTCAAAGGAACGAGGTCTCCATACACAAGTCCCGCCACTTCGGGTTTGATTGTTCGATCAGTTGCTCTTTCCACGCCCGCCGCCAGCGTTTCAGTTTGCGTTCGCGGGCAATTGCCTCGGGCAGGGTTTCGTGTGTCTCGAAATACACCAGATCGCGGATGCGATACCGCGCGGAGTGGTCCGATCCCGAGCCGGTTTTGTGGTCCGCCATCCGTTTTGCCAGATTGCCGGTCACGCCCACATAGATCGAGGTGCGTGATTTGCAGGCTGCGATATAGGTGTAAAACGCCATACCGCAGGTTGGACGCGGCGTGGTTAACAAAACGCAAACCTGACACCGGACCTGATCCGGTGTCTCGGACCAACCGTGATCCGAGGCCCCGGATCAAGTCCGGGGCTGCGATGGCGTGCGTGGCGGGTGTCACTCCACAATCTCCGCCGTTTCCAGCACCGCATGCAGCAGCACATCCGTGCCCGCCTGCGCCCATTCCTTGCTGATGTCTTCGGCTTCGTTGTGCGACAGCCCGTCCACGCAGGGGCACATGATCATGGCCGTAGGGGCCACGTCATTGATCCAGCAGGCGTCGTGGCCCGCGCCGGACACAATGTCCATGTGGCTGTAACCCATGGTTTCCGCTGCATTGCGCACGGCGGCAACGCAGTCTTCGTCAAAGGCGGGCGGGTCGAACTGGCCGACGATCTCACATTCGAACTCGACCCCGATGTCTTCACACAGCTTTGGCGCGCGTTCTTTGAACTCGGCAACCATGGCGTTCAGCTTGTCCAGCAGATGCGTGCGCATGTCGACGGTGAACACCACCTTGCCCGGAATGATGTTGCGGCTGTTGGGATAGACGTCGATGTGACCAATGGCGCCCACCGCGTTGGGCTGGTTGTTCATTGCAATCTCGTGCACCAGCTCTGTCACCAGCGCCAGCCCCCGGCCCGCGTTGCGGCGCATGCTCATTGGGGTGGAGCCGGTGTGGCTTTCCTTCCCGGTCACAGTGCATTCGATCCAGCGCAGGCCCTGTCCGTGAGTCACGACGCCGATATCCTTGTTCTCGGCCTCCAGGATCGGGCCCTGTTCGATATGCAATTCGAACATCGCATGCATTTTGCGCGCGCCGACCTTTTCGTCGCCAACCCAGCCGATGCGCTGCAACTCGTCGCCGAACCGCTTGCCCTCGGCATCCACGCGGTCATAGGCCCAGTCCTGCGTATGCACGCCCGCAAACACACCCGAGGCCAGCATCGCCGGCGCAAACCGCGTGCCTTCCTCGTTCGTCCAGTTGGTCAGCACGATGGGGTGTTTGGTCTTCACTCCCATGTCGTTCATCGTGCGGATAGCTTCCAACCCGCCCAGTACACCCAGGACGCCGTCGTATTTGCCACCCGTCGGCTGCGTATCCAGATGTGATCCCATGTAGACCGGCAGCGCCTCGGGGTCTTCGCCCGCGCGGGTCGCAAACATGTTGCCCATGGTGTCCACGCCCATGGTCATGCCCGCCGCCTCGCACCAGGTCTGGAACAGGGCGCGGCCTTTTGCATCGTCATCCGTCAGTGTCTGACGGTTGTTGCCACCGGCAATTCCGGGGCCGATTTCCGCCATCTCCATCAGGCTGTCCCACAGGCGATCCGGGTCAATCCTCAAATTCTTTCCGCGCGACATCCCAGGCGATCCCCCTTATTCGTTGGCCCAAGAGAATGCTGAGAAACTTTGCACGATCGGTCAAGGTATTTCTGACCGGTCGTGCAGGAAAATCAAAAACACGGTTCCGTTTTGGTCAACCGGGTCCTAGATTGTGGGCAGGTCTGCCCGTTTTTTGGCAGGCGGTATCCTGTTGCAGAACGTGCGAGGGCAAGTGAACAAACCCGAACGTGGCATTCAAGTGCGTCATCGCGAAGAGACCACGCGCCGCATCCAGACAGCGGCGGAGCGGGTGTTTGCCAATTACGGGTACACCGGTGCCTCGTTCAGCCGGATCGCGGCCGAGGCGAAGCTGCCCAAGTCGAACATCGTCTATTATTTCGAAAACAAGGAAAAGCTGTATCGGCTGGTGGTCGAAGACATCTTCAACGTCTGGCGCGCGGCGGCGGATGCCTTGTATCCCGAAAACGATCCGCTGACCGCGCTGGGCGACTATATTGACACCAAGCTGGAGCTGGCTCGGACCCGGCCACACGGGTCCAAGGTCTGGGCGAACGAGATCATCCAGCGCGCGCCGATTGTGCAGGACTATCTGGAGGGCGAGCTGCGCAGTTGGACAGATGACCGTATCCGGGTGATTGATGGCTGGATCGCGGAAGGCAAAATCAGACCAATCAGCGCACGGCATCTGCTTTATGCGATTTGGGCGACGACGCAGCACTACGCCGACTTTACCCATCAGATCAAAACGTTGAATGACGATCAGGAATTGTCAGACGCGCAGTGGAACGAAACCAAGATCGCGGTCAAGGATGTGCTGCTGCGCGGGGTTGGGATTGGCGACTGAGGTGCCAATTCGCGCGGCACAGCCCCGGACTTGATCCGGGGCCTCTGCCTGCTCCGAGTTCCCGAATCAAGTCCGGGACTGCGGTTGGGTCAGGTCGCCCCAACCGTCAGCAGTTTCCGGTACATCGGCAACAAAAACGCCTCGGCATCGGCAAAAAGGTTCGCGATTTTCTCTGGCGACAGCTCCGCAATCTGCGCTTCGAAGTCTGCGTAGTGCTGTGTTGTGGCCCAGATCGAATACATCAGGTGATGTGGGTCCTGCCGGGTGATACGGCCCTGATCCATCCACTGCGACAGCAGCGTGATCTTCTCGTCGAAAGTCGTGCGCAGGGGTTCAAATACCTCTTCATGCGCGCGCGGCACACCCATCAGGATTTCCCCGGCGAACAGGCGGCTTTCCCGGGGGAATTTGCGCGACATCTCCAGCTTGCGGCGGATGTAGGCGCAGATTTCCTCGACCGGCTCGTCCGTGTCCGTCAGCAATTGCAGCGGCCCCAGCCACAAGAGGATCGTGGATTTCAGAAGCGCGCGATAGAGCGCCTCTTTGTCTTTGAAATGATACAGCAACCGGGGCGTGGACATGCCCGCCCGCTTGGCGATCTGGTTGATCGACGCGCCGCGAAAACCGGCCTGCGAAAACTCCTGCAATGCCGCTTCGAGGATTTCCTCGCGGCGTTCCCGCTGAATGCGGGTGGGTTTTCGGGCGGTGTCCTTTGGGGCCATCAATACGGGTCTTCTTGTGGGAAAAGGCCCCGGTCGAAACCGGGGCCTTCAATCAGTCAGGCGTTCATCGCCGGGATAACGGTTTTGCCGTATTCGGCAATGATGTTTTCCTCGTCCCCGTTGTCCAGGTAGATGTTGAACTGGGTGATCCCGGAGTCCTCCAGCACTTTCAGCTTGGCGATGTGATCGTCGGGCGTGCCCAGAACGGCAAATCCGTCAATGATGTCATCGGTGATGAAATCCAGATACGGATTGTCCGACTGGCCGTGCTTGGAATAGTCATAGCCCTTGCGGTTCTTGATATAGTCGGTCAGCGCCGATGGAATGTCATCGCGTTCGTTGCCGTATTTCTCGACAATATCCGCCACGTGGTTGCCAACCATGGCCGGGAACCAGCGTGTTGCCTCGCGGCATGCATCCATGTCGCCGAAATAGGCAGGCGCGGCGGCCATGATGCGATAGTCGGACATATCCCGACCATTGGCTTCGCCAGCGGCAATTGCCTGACCACCCAGCCATTTGCAGATTGCCGGTTCCGCGATTTGCAGGATCAGGCCGTCACCCATGCGCCCCGCGCTGTCCAGCGCTTTGGGTCCATAGGCCGCGACCCAGACCGGCAATTCATAGCCCTCGGCCCAGGGAAACTGGATCGGGTTAGGGACGTCGCCATATTGACGCTCTTCCCCGCGCACGAGGCCTTTGACCACATCGATGAACTCGTCCATCTTTTTCAGCATCGCAGGTTTGCGGCCCATGACGCGCACGGCGCTGTCACCCCGGCCAACGCCGATGTCGAACCGTCCGCCGGACTGTTTGGCCAGACTGCCGAACAGGGACGCCGCCGCGGACCATTCCCGCGTGTTGGGGTTGGTGACACAGGGACCAAAGCGCATGTTTTTCGTGTGCTCCATGCACATCGCCATGGCCGGATAGCTTTCGCGCCACAGGATGTGGCTGTCGTAGAACCAGCAATAGGTGAATCCGGCCTCTTCGGCCTGTGCAACCAGTTTACGGGCGCGATCAGGCTCCATGAAGCCTTTGAACGTAATTCCAAATTCCATGATTTACCTCCGATTGTCGTCAGTGTTCGGGTGGCCAGATGTGAATGCCGGCGTGGCTGAACGGCACGGCCTTCGAGATGTTGATGCGGATCAGGATGGGGGTGATCGCCTCGATACAGCGGGCAGCCTCGGCGTCGCCTGCATTGTAGGCCCGCACGCCCAGTTTCTCGACCAGCTCCATCACCTTTTTTCGCGGGGCGAGGCCGTTGCCACAGACCAGCACGTCGCAATTGATTTTCTGATCCAGCGCGTTGAGCGTGGTTGCGGACACGTTGTGCAGCGCGCCCATGACGGGGATGTCGTCGCCCAAC
Source organism: Paracoccaceae bacterium (assembly GCA_040830545.1). Classification (GTDB taxonomy): domain Bacteria; phylum Pseudomonadota; class Alphaproteobacteria; order Rhodobacterales; family Rhodobacteraceae; genus HXMU1420-2. The sequence continues at coordinate 12,318 of JBFOMB010000204.1, forward strand.
AGCGCCTGCGCGGCCTCGGTTGCGGACCCTTCGGGCGGCATATCGACCTTTTTAGGGTCGCCTTCCTTCAGCGGGACGACGATGTCGACCAGGATCTTGCCGGTCAGCCCGTCCTTGATCGCCTCCAGCGTCGCGTTGTGGCCGGACCACGGCACGGCCAGGATCACCATTTCCTCTGCCGCTGCCACGGCAGCGACATTGTCATGCCCGGTGATGGCCGCGCTGCCGTCTGGCAGGCGGGATTGCAGGTCAGCAGCAATTTCCGCCGCCCGCGCCTCGTCGCGCGATCCCAGCGCGACCGGCATACCAGCCTGCGCAAACCGCAGCGCCAGCCCCTGACCCTGTGGCCCGGTTCCGCCGATAATGGCGAGTGTCATCGAAACATATCCTCCTTGCTGGCGCGCAGGATGTCCCGCGCGCTGGTTTCCGGGTGCGGTGTCCATTGAACCCCGCGAAACAGCACCAGCGGCGTTTTGGCCGCCTTGGCGATGACCAGACCGGACGCCGCCGCCAGTTCATCACTTAGCGCGGGTTCGGTGACGGACAGGGGGCGCCCCCAGGCATCCGTGCCACCGATATCCGAAGTTTTGGCAGGCACGCGATGCAGGCCGATGGCCACGTTTACCTGACCCAGCCGCCATGGCCTGCCGAAGGTGTCGGTGATCACGACGCCCAGCGTCACGCCGAACCGCTGTTCCAGCGCCAGACCCAACCGCCGCGCGCTGGCATCCGGGTCGTCGGGCAGTGTGATGACGGTATTTTCGCCCTCGGCATTGGATTCATCCACCGCAGCGTTGGCCGAGATAAAGCCCAGCCGATGTTCGCAGATCATCGTGCCTTCGTTCTGTTCGGGGCGTTTGAACGCGCGCACGACGCGGGTGGATTGGCCCAGCACAACCTCGACCTTGGCGGGGTCCTTGTTCAGATCGGTTGCGTATTTGCGAGCCTCGTCAGAGGGCGCGACCTTATCCAGGTCGATCACGTTGCCCTCGGCCTTCGACACGACCTTGTGCGCGAGGCACAGGATGTCGCCGTCTTCAACCCCTTGCGGTTCCAGACAATCGCCTAGGATCACGGCCAGATCGTCGCCGGGACGGATGTCGGGCACACCGGGGATCGGAGTGATGTTGACCGGCGCGGTCATGGTGCAAACCCGGCGAGGTCGGGTACCTGCGTCGCTGCGCGGGTCAGGCAGGCGGTGGTGTCGATGTCAAAACTCAGACTGTCGAGCGGCATCAGGCGGACGTCCAGCCCTAGCGCCTCGGCCTCTGCCCGGTGCAGCAGGGCGGACCGTGGGCCGAACCGGAACGGGATGGCCGTGGCGGGGGATACGAGCAGGGCATTGGTCCCGCGATCGGTGGAGGGGCAGATCGTGACATCCGCGTCGCTGCTGAGGAAGATCAGAACATCCCGTTGCAGGGGTGCGGCGAGGTCGGCGGGGATGATACAGATACGGTCATATCCCTGCGCCCGCGCCCATTCGGCTGCGTGGGTCACAGCGCCGGTCAGCGTTGTGTGGTCGGGTTCCGCGATCACGCTGAACCCTGCTTGACACGCCAGCGCGGTTACCGTGTCGCTGCCTGTCACCACGGCCAGGTCCGCTCCGGCCTGATCGCCAACAGGAGTCAGAAACTCCAACGTGCGTTGAAACAGCAACCGTGCCAGCCGGATGCGGGCAGTGTCGTCCAACGCCCCGGACAGACGCGTTTTCGACGTGCTGGGGTCTTTCATTGGGACGGTGATCAGTGTCCGGGTCATGCTGCCACCTCTGCACTGTCCTGAAACAGCGTCAGGATGTGCCGCGCCAGCCGCGCCTTGTCGGTGGCATCGCGCATCAGGATGTCGGTCAGATGTGGGGTGATGCCCAATTCCGTCACCTGCGGAGCCAAAGCCGCGTCCGCTGAATCCATCAGGAAATGCCCAATTAGACCCTGATATATGCCCGCCACCCCCGCCGCGCCGGGCTGATAGCCCAGCGACATCAACATGCGATCCGCCGGGCCTTTGACTACCGCTCCGGCAATCAGCGGGGACACGGCGTAAACCGGCGCTTTCGCGGCGGCGATGGCCTCCCGCATGCCGGGCAGATCGACGATGGGGGCTATGCTGACCAGCGGGTTTGACGGCGCGATGACGATCACGTCTGCCTCAGCCAGAGCCGACAATGCCTCGGGTGTGACCGTGGCCGTATCCAGCCCGTGATAGGCCAGATCCAGAACATCGGGTTTGCACTGTTCCCGGACGAAGTACTCCTGAAAGCTGAGCCAACCTTGCTGCGTCAAAACCCGTGTCTGTACGCGGTCATCTGTGGGCAAAACGATCCGCGCGGGTACGCCAAACTGCTCTGCAATCTCCGCCGTGACTTCGCTGGGCCGATTACCCTGCCGCAAACGTTGCGTCCGATAGATGTGCAACCCGAAATCCCGGTCGCCGAGCAACATCCAGGTGTCCGCACCCAATTCGCCCAGTACGTCCAGCGCGCGCCGCCCTTCATCGGCAACACCCCATCCCTGATCGCGATTGATCCGGCCCGACAACGTGTAAAGCATCGTGTCGATGTCAGGCGACACCCAAAGCCCGTGGAACTCCTCGTCATCACCCACGTTGCCGATCACGGTCAGATCCACATCATCCAGCGCGGCAAAGCCTTCGGCCATCTTCGCGCCACCAACACCGCCCGCCAAAAGCGTCACGCGGGTCATTGCGTCACCTCTGGAAACATCTTCAGGAAGTCCAGCGGATCGCCACCCTGCCGCGCGACCAATGGCGCAATGTCCACCGGGTCGTGATCGTCAAACACATCCATCGTTTCGTAAATCGTGTTACGCCGAACCGGCACCCGCCCGGCAGAGCGGATGATTTCGCACAGCTCCATCGCCGTGATTTCCTGCCCGTGTTTGGACCCGGCAGATCGCGAAATACTTTCGTTCATCAACGTGCCACCCAGATCGTTGACCCCGCGCGACAGCATCTGGCGGGCACGTTCTGCCCCCAACTTGGTCCAGCTGACCTGAATGTTGTCGATGAACCCGTGCAGCATGATCCGTGACACCGCATGCATCAGGTCGACCTCATGCGCGGTTGGTCCGGGGCGCACGGTGTCGGGGCTTTGCGTATACAGCGGGCTTTCCGTGTGCACGAAGCTGAGAGGCACCAGTTCGGTGAACCCGCCCGTGTCCCGCTGAATATCCCGCAGCAACGCGATGTGACCGGCCCAGTGTTCCGGCCCGTCCACATGACCATACATGATGGTCGCCGTGGTCGGGATGCCCACGTCATGGGCGGTGTGCATGATTTCGACCCAGCGTTCCGCGCTCAACTTGTTCTTGGTCAGTTTCTGGCGCACCTCGGTGTCCAGAATCTCGGCCGCTGTGCCGGGCATGGAGCCGAGGCCGGCGTTCCAAAGCTCGGTCAGGAAGGCGCGGTAGCTCTGCTTGGTCTTTGCCGCGCCATACCAGACCTCGAACGGGGAAAAGGCGTGGATGTGCATGTCGGGCAGGGATGTTTTGATCGCGGTGATCAGGTCGCGGTAGTAGGTGCCGGGCATGTCAGGATGAAGGCCGCCCTGAATACAGACCTCGGTCCCGCCCCGGTCCCATGCCTCCTGCGCGCGGGCGACCACTTGCGCCGGTTCCAGCCATTCGGCCCCGGCATCCTCCTTGCGCTTGGCAAAGCCACAGAACCTGCAGCCCATATAGCAGATGTTGGTGAAGTTGATGTTGCGGTTGACGACAAAGCTGACCCGGTCGCCATTGACCTTCTGCCGCAGCGCGTTCGCGGTGGCATAGATCGCCTGCCGATTGGCGTCGTCCCGATCGTTACGGGTGGCAAACAGCAGCACGCCATCCGCTTCGCTGACCTCATGCCCCAGCAATGCGCGGTTCAGGATGCGCCAGATCGGGCGGCTTGCGCTCTCCAAGCTGGATTGCAGTTCCACCGGGCGCTTGCGGTCAAAATCCTGTGCCGTGCCCTTCATTCTGCCGCCTCCAGCGTTTGTTGCCGCGCCAGCCCGTCCGCCCGGGCCATGGTACGAATGCGGCCTGCCAGAACCGGATCCAGATAGGCGCTGCGATCCTCGATAAACCTGGGATAGACAGTCAGCCGCTCGGTCAGGTCGAACCCGCCCGCCGCACAGCTATCGCCCAGCGCACGGATTTCGGGCCAGTCATGTTGCGGGTTGATGAAGTCGATGGTGACCGGGCTGATCCCGCCCCAGTCGTTGATCCCGGCATCCAGATAGGCCATGTGCCGCTGATGCAGGTTGGGCGGTGCTTGCAGGCTGATCTCCGGGTTCAGGATCAGGCGAGCCGCCGCGATGGTGCGCAGCATGTCGTCCAGCGGCGGTTCTGGGTGCAACGCCACTTTGGTGTCCCGTTTACGTTGGGAGTTTTTGGCGAGGAACCCCTGAATATTGGCCAGTCTCCGGTGCGCGGGGGTGATTGCACCCAGCGCCCCGATCCCTTCTTCCCACGGCTCACCAATCACCATCAGCAGGCCCGGGGGGAATGGG
>JBFOMB010000205.1:0-25988 GCA_040830545.1 Paracoccaceae bacterium
ACGGGCACTTCCACGGCATCGCAAATCTGCTGAACCAACGCCAGATCATAGCCCTTGCCGGTTCCGTCCCGGCTGACATCGTTGATGAACAGCTCGCCTGCGCCCGCATCAACAGCGCCCTGAACATGAGCCATCAGATCCACCTTGGTGTTTTTGCGGTTCCGGGGATCATACACCCGGTAGCGGCCCCGCCAGTCGCGGCTCACATCAATCGAAACCAGCGTGCTGGAGGATCCCAGCATGGCCGAGGTTTCGCGGATCACGTCCCATCCATCCAGGGCGGCCGAGTTGAACGAGATCTTTTCGATACCCATGGAGACCAGCTTTTGCGCCTGATCCGCGCGGCTAACGCCACCGCCGTAGCCAATGGGCATGAACGCCTCGCTGACAATGTCAGCGATCAGGTCATAGTTGGGCTCGCGCCGTTCCTTGGATGCGGTGATGTCCAAAAGGACCAGTTCGTCGACTTCTTTCTCGTTGAAGATCCGAACCGCATTGATCGGATCACCAACATAGCTGGGGTTGGCAAATTTGATGGTTTTGACCAGCCCGCCATCCTGCAACAAAAGCGTCGGAATTACCCGCGTACGCAACATGTGCCTATACCTCCGCGTATCGACGAAGAAGCTCCATTCCAAAACGATGGCTCTTCTCGGGGTGGAATTGCACGCCAAACAACGTGCCGCGCGCCAGGGCACAGGTGAAATCGTGCCCGTATTCCGTGGTTGCAGCGACATCCTCTGCCTCGTCGCAAATCACGTGATAGGTGTGCACGAAATAGAAGCGATGTTCGGGTTCGTCCGGGTCAAACAGCTGCGCATCCGCCTTGGGGGTCGCGACGTTCCAGCCCATGTGCGGCACGCGCAGACCTTTGTCGCGCAATTCAAACCGTGCGCAGTGACCCGACACCAGGCCCAGCCCCGGCATGCGACCCTCTTCGCTGCCCTGCGTCATCAACTGCATGCCCAGACAGATACCCAGAACCGGTGTTCCGTTTTCAACCGCAGACAACAACGCCGGGCCCGCACCGGTGTTGTTCAGCGCTTCCATCCCCGCATCAAACGCGCCGACACCCGGCAGGATCAACTTGCTGGCCTCAGCAATGGCCTGCGGATCAGAAACAGCGGTTCCCGGTGCACCGATTTTCCGCAGCATGTTCAAGATAGAACCGATGTTCCCAACGCCATAGTCAATCACGGAAATCATTTGCTCAGCATCTCCTCGAGAAAACGGTCATAGCGCGCCTGCCAGCCACTCGCCCAGATATCCTCCGCCGACCATTCCAGCAACGCACTTGGTCGGGGGGACGTCAGGGCTGTTGCCAGTTCGGTCACATCCCCAAAGGTCTCAAAGGGGTGCTCTGGAACGAAAACGCGGGATTTCTCTGTTGCCCACAAGAAAATCCGATCTGCAAGGCCCATTGCTTCGAACAGGCCGGTCGACACTTCGCCGATCACTGCGTGCGAATCCGCAAGGCTCTGATAGATGCTGGGGTTGTGGTCAATCTCGACAGCGTCAAAACGGTTGTTGGGGTAGGTGGATGCGAAATGGCCACGCTCCAGCGGGTGCGGTCGGAATATGACCTTGTATTGCGGCAGAGCCGCAGCCAATGTCGTGGCAAATTCCGTGTATTTGACGCTTTCGATCCCATCGCCCAACACCAGTATCCTGCGATCCCGATCTTCGGCACGCGGCATTGAACGAACCTGTTCCTGCTTCTTCGTCGCGTCTGGGTTTCCGATGATCACCGGCTCAACCGGAACGCCCAACTGCGTGTTCCACCACTCCCCGTAGCCCAGAAAATAGTCCGGCAACATCGCTTTGTATGCGGAGCTTTGGGCCAATGTTGGGGCCAGCACATAGGCATCGTGTCCTTTGGACACCATGCCGTGCTGGAATTCAGCGGTCTTGATACCCAGCGATTTGGCCGCCGCCACGAGGCAGACCATGGCGTTGCCATAACAGGCCTCTTCTGCAATCAGAACCTCGGTCCCCAACCGTTTGAGTAGGCGGCGATAGGCGCGCATCAACGTAGGGGCGCGCGCGATGTAACGCACCACCAGCGATTTGAACCAGGCGCGCTGATCCTCGGGCAGGGTCCAACCCAGACAGGCCCGCGCACGTTCTTCCACGATGGCAATCAGCGCGTCTGCCGTTTCAGCATGCCCGTTCGCAGCCCGCCTGCCCCGAATGTTGGCCAATGCAAGGATCGGATCATGGTACCAAACCTGCGCGTTCCAGCGGTTTCGCGGCACCCGGGTCCCCATGAGGTCCTCCAGAACAACCGTTTGGTCCGCTGCCCGGGACACAAACCCGTCCACCAATCTATGGTACCGTTTTCCGTCCACGCGATCCCCGCCCATGACGCTTGCACGGATCAACACGCGTCCTTTGAGCCCGGAATGCAGCGTGTTATGCGCCACAGCCTCTGCCAGTCCCAGCGCCCGGTCCTTGCGCCCGCCCGAAGCTGCGGTCGTCGGGATAGGCGTGCTGTACAACAGATCCGACAGGATCAGCCTCAGGAAAGGGGTGCGCACCATGGGCCACAGCAACATATCGGTTCCCGGACACAGCATTTCGGTCAGGCGCACATCGTCTTCAACCTGCAACAGTTGCGCCATGTCCTGCATCGGCTGGCCCTGTGCTTCGGGCCGGTCACCCGAGGTCTGGTCGGGCTGATTGATATCGGCGTGGGTCAACATTGCACCTGTGTCAGCCGTTTCCTGCCACAATGACGCGCGCGCCACCCAAACGCCGACTCCACGCACGGATGGGGTCACGCGTCTTCATTTAGGGCCTCCTTCATTACGGCCAGGGCCGCGTCAAAATCGGCACGGTTGTCTATGTCGATGGAAACCGATCGAGGCATAACAAATCCCACGGTTTGCTCTGTAACAAACTTGCCCGTGTGGCGCAGTTCAGCCGTTGCCGTGATGTAGATCGCTCCATTCAGTTCATAGACAGCAGGCAGGTCCTGCCTGCGCAGACTGCGACCTTCCGGGTCGATCACCGGTTTGATCCGACCATCATCCTGCAGGCTCATCATCAGATACGGGGATGTCTCAACCTCGCACACAGACACGCACGATGGCGCCTGTTGCGTGCTCAGCCGGTCCCAGGCCGCGTCCAGATGGGCCGCTGTGCGCAACGGCGAGGTCGGTTGCAGCAGGGCCACGAAATCGAATGTCTCCCCTTCCGCTTCCAACGTGTCCAGCGCGTGCAGGACAACATCCAGGGACGTCGCCGTGTCGCTCGCCAGGGCATCCGGACGGGCAAAAGGAACATCCGCACCTGCCGCAACCGCCGCCGCAGCGATTTCGTCATCGTCTGTACTGACCACCGTGCGCGTGACACATCGCGCATTCAACGCTGCCTCGACAGTCCAGGCGATCAACGGCCGCCCCAGAAGGTCCAGCACATTCTTGCGCGGCAGGCCTTTGGACCCACCCCGCGCCGGTATCAGCGCCAGAACCTTCGGAGTTGAGGTGGTGTTCACAACATCCCCTCGCTGGACGGGGGCGCTGTGTTTGCCGTTTCCAAATCCTCGGGGCGTCCGACATCCATCCATGCCTCGTGCATGGGATAGGCTATGGTCAGTTCGTGATTGTCCTGCAAACGTGCGAAAAGGGTCGGCATGTCGCAATGTGCCGAGTGCTGCAATTGATCCAACGCTTCCGGGTCGATCACATAAATTCCGGCATTTACATAAGACCTGTGAATGGGTTTTTCCTCAAACCCACTGATCACGATCCCCTGCGTCTTCACTACCCCGAAAGGATGCTGCCATTCGTGCTGACGCACGGCCATAGTGGCACGCGCATTGTGCGTCTTGTGAAACTCCAGCATATCGGTCAGGCGGATATGCGTCATCAGATCCCCATTGGTCACGACAAACGGATGTTCGGGCCTAGGGTCCATCAGGGACAGCGCGCCTGCGGTGCCCAGTGGCTCTGTTTCCTGCACATAGGTGATCCGCACGTTCCACTTGGACCCGTCGCCGAAATAGTCGCGTATCACATCCGGCAGGTAGAACAGCGAAATCACGAACCGGCTGAACCCCTCCGCTGCGGCACGTAGAATAATGTGCTCCAGCATGGGTTTGCCCTGCACCTTCAGCATCGGTTTGGGCAGGTTTTCGGTATAAGGGCGCATGCGTTTGCCGAAACCGCCCGCCATGATCACCACGGTGTTCGGGTGCGATGTCGGCGTCAGCAGTTCGTCCCAGATATGCAGGCCGATCACACGATTTTCCTCGTCTACAATCGGCATCTGATGAATCTTGTTGACGCTCATCAGGTTCAGAACCGTTTCGCGCGGCATATCTGCATTCACGACAATGGGCGTTTTGAACATGATCTCGGACACAACCGTGTCCAGAACCGCGCCACGCAACAACGCCCGGCGCAAATCCCCATCTGTCACCGTGCCCAGCAACGTGCGGTCCGGCGCGACAACCAGAACGATGCGGACGCCCGTGCGTTCCAGGACGTTGATGACCTCGCGCAGCGGCGTTTCGATCTCGACCAGGACGTCGCTCCAGTGAATTTCAGGCTCTGAAGAGGAATTCATTCCGGTTCCTAACGTTTGATTTCGCGACGGCCATAGGCGCGGGCAGACGCTTCCAGCGCGTGTCGTTGCGTGACTCCGGCAGCTATCAAAGCTCCGGCGCCAATGGAAACACCATTGATCACCGTTGCGCCTGCGCCGATGAACGTGCCGTCCCCAACCGCAACGTCACCACACAGCGTTGCCCCCGGCGCAACATGAACAAAATCGCCAATGCGCCCGTCGTGGTCCACGCTGGCGTGTGTATTGATGATACTGCTGATCCCGATCTGGCATCTGGGTTGTATGACAGCGCCGGCCATGATCTGCGCCCCGTCCCCCAGAACGGCATCCGGGGACACCCACGCCGCGGGATGGACAAGCAGGGCAAACTTGAAGCCACGGCTGGACCACTGACGATGCAACCTCGCCCGAAGGTCGGAGTCCGGCACAATACCGATCCCGCTCAACAGCAGGACCGAGGAAGGATCAATCCCTTCCAGCCAGTCATCATCACCCAGAACCGGGCACCCTTCCCATTGCGCGGCACCCTCGCGAACAAGCGCCGGATCACACACACCCTGAACGTGCAGCCCAGCCGCCCGGGCAGCGGCCAGAACGACACACCCGTGCCCCCCGGCACCCAACAGGATATGGGGCAGCTCTGCCATCAGCCCGTAACCGCCTCACCTGCAGTATAGGCGCGGCTTGCCGTCTGTCCGATCAGCCCCCACAATTCGGTTGGCGACAACCCATGGCCCAGGCGGGCCGTGGTCAGATCTTCGCGGGTCAACACATGCCCAGCCGGGATATCGCGTGCGGCAGCCACCTGTTGCCGCGCGGCCTGACGGGTGTCCCACTCGTTCGGCTGGGGCGCTTTTGCTGCCAGGCCCAGGCTCTGCTCGACCGATCGGATATCTGCCATCATCTGCGACAGTTCAGCTGGCTCCAAAGAGGCTTCGTGGTCCGGTCCCGGCAACTGGCGATCTGTGGTAAAATGCTTCTCGATCACCCGCGCGCCCATCGCGACGGCAACCACGGGTATCAGGATACCCTGCGTGTGGTCGGAATACCCAACGTCCAGCCCAAATGCGTCCCGCAATGTTGTCATGGCGCGCATGTTCGCCTCGTGAACCGGGGTCGGGTACTGGGATGTGCAGTGCAAAACCGTGACATGCCCCTGCAAACGTGCCCTGTTTTCCGGATCGCTCCAGGCGCGCCAGACCTCCAGCATGTCCTGGGGCTCGTCGTCATAGGCTAACCCATGTGCGATCACGGCCAGCCCCTGTTCAACCTCGGCCAAGGTCGCCATGCCAGTAGAAATCACCAACGGTTTCCGGGTGCGCGCGAATTGCCAAAGCAGGGGCGCATTCGTCAGCTCCCCTGACGGTACCTTGAAAAACGGGATATCCAGTTCAACAAGGAAGCTCAGGCTTTGCAGGTCAAAAGCCGTCGAAATGAAATCGACCCCGCGGTCCGCCGCATGAGCCTGCAAATCCTTGTGCCATTCAATTGGCAGTTCCAGACGTTGCAGCATTTCCAGCTGGCTTTCCGAAACATCGGTTGTCTGTTTCTGATATGCCGCCTTGGGCGCGCTTTTGCCGGCCAGACGACGGGCATTGAACGTCTGAAATTTCACCGCATCCGCGCCCGCCTCGGCGGCGACGTCGATCAGTTGAAGCGCCAGATCGCGCTGACCATTATGGTTCACACCCGCTTCGGCGATCACATAGGTGTGGTTGGGTCTGTTCAGAGTCATTGAACCCCCTCCAGATCATGAAACACATTGGGAAATGGGCCCGGGTTCGCCTTGATGGCCGCCAGGGTCGCCTGGCTGGCGTTTCCCTGACCATAGGGGTTTTGCGCGGCGGCAGCCCGCGCCTGCCCCTCGGGTGACAACGCCAGGCGCAGCGCTTCCCGAATGCCGTCCGCCTGAGCCGCGCAATGAATGACCGCGTCACTTGCCATACGTCCCTTTTGGCGTACGCCAATGTTCACGATGGGCTTCTTGAATGCAGGGGCTTCGATCAGCCCGCTGGACGAATTGCCCACCATCGCCGAGGCATATGACAAAGCCGATTGGTAACGCCGGAAACCCAATGAGGGTACAGCGCAAACACGGTCCGGCTGCGCGGACGCGTAGTCTTTCAAAACCGGAATGATGTCGCGCCCGCCGGTGTCCGCATTGGGAAACGTGATCAGCACCTGATGGTCGGGGAAACTGTCAAACGCGTCCAGCATGGCGCGGGTCGTGGCAACCGGATCTTCTTCGCCAGCGGTCACAGGGTGGTAGGTCGCCAGAACAAACGGATTTTGCAGCGGAAACCCAATCGATTCCGCCAGGTCAGGCAAACCCATGATGGACGAGCGTTTCAGGTGATCCAGCCCAAAAGCCCCCACGTTGAAGACCCGCTCGGGTGGTGTGCCCATCTGCACCACGCGCGCCGCATAGGGTTCTGTCGACACGAAATGCAGGCTGGCCATTTTGGTAATCGCGTGACGCATGGCGTCGTCAAATGCGCCTTCGGTTACCTCGCCGCCATGCAGATGCGCAATCGGAATGCCCAGAACCAGGGCTGTCTGCGCGATGGCCAGCGCCTCGAACCGATCGCCAAGGATCACCAGCATATCAGGCTGCAACCGGTCCAGCGCATCGGCAAAACCCAACACGCCCACCCCCATGGATTTTGCCACACCGACCCCGGTGTTCGAGGACAGCAGCATTTCAACCCGCGCGTCGATCTGAAATCCGTCCGACGTGATTTCCTTGTGTGTTTCACCAAACTCGGGCGACAGGTGCATCGCCGCCGCAATCACCTGCAGCTCCACATCTGGATCGGCCTGAATGTCGTGCATCAGCCAGTGAAGCAGGCCATATTCCGCACGGGTTCCGGTGAAAACTGCGATCTTGCGGGTCATGCGACCTCCGCCTGTTCGGGACGTTCGGGCAGCAGGCGCGGTGTGACCGAACTGGGCAGGTTCACAACCCGCGCTTCCAGCCATTCCGAGTTTTCGAGATCATCGCGCTCTGCGCCCTCGAACATGGGCAGCCGTGACATCAGCGCCCAGATCGGACGGGTCATCATCCCTGCGTCGTTGGACACTCGCAACAGATCGTCCCGCGTGTCGCGATCCGGGCAGATCACCGCGTTCAGCCAGTAATTCGATCGGCAGCCGTCAGGTTCGGTGACAAAGGTCAGATCGCTGTCCTTCAAATGCGCTTGATACGCATCAGCGAGTGCGCGCTTGGTCGCAATGAACGCTTCCAACTGCTCCAGCTGGGCACACCCCAACGCCGCGTTAATGTTCGGCATGCGCAGGTTATAGCCCACCTCGTCATGCACATATTCAAACGCGTGGGGCGTCTTGGCTGTAGTTGTCAGGTGCTTGGCCCGTGTGCCGTTGGCCGCATCGGTCAGGATCATACCGCCCCCGCCGGTCGTCAGGATCTTGTTCCCGTTGAAGCTCTGCGCGCCAAACTGCCCGAATGTGCCAGTGTGCCGCCCTTCGACCGTGCTGCCCAGCGACTCTGCTGCGTCTTCGATCAGCGTGATGCCCCACGCATCACAAACACGCACCAAACCCTCAATATCCGCCGGATGGCCAAAGGTATGCATCGGAACACAGGCCCGAATTGCCGCGCCGTCCGACCGCCGCCGGCAGGTGCCGTCGTCATCACGGTCGGCATGTGTCTTCAACCAGTTTTCCAACGCGACCGGTGACAGCCCCATCCTGTCCCGATCCACGTCCAACAGGATCGGGTACGCCCCGCAATAGCTGATCGCGTTGCACGTCGCGACAAAGGTCAGGGCCTGCGTAATCACGCAATCGCCCCGCTCCACACCCGCCAGCTTCATCGACATGTGCAGGGCAGAGGTTCCGTTCACAACAACCACAGCCCGCTCGCACCCGGTATAGGCCGCCATATCCGCTTCGAACCGGTCCACGAAAGCACCGACGCTGGACACGAACGTGCTGTCGATGCAGTCGTTGACATATGCCCGCTCTGTCCCGCCGAAGTAGGGAGCGTGCAGAGGAACGAAGTCCGACGTGCCGTACCAGTCACGGACGAACTGTATCAGGTCGTCAAACATTGTAGATCCCGGACTTGTACTTGGCCAAATTGCCCGGCTGGGTGAACCACTCCACGGTTTTTTCCAGACCCGAGCGGATGCTGTGTTCAGGCTTGAAGCCGGTCATGTCGTGGATTTTGGTGTTGTCACACCACAACCGGAACACCTCGGACTTCTCGGGGCGCTGACGCTTGGGGTCCAGTACGAAATTCACATCACTGCCCATGATGTCCTTAATCATGTTCAACGTGTCGATGACCGAGATTTCAAAGTTCGACCCGACATTCACCGTCTGACCAATGCTTGCCTCGGCCTCGGCAAGGGCAATGAACCCCCGGCAGGTGTCTGTGACATAGTTGAAGTCCCGCGTCGGTGACACATCACCCAGGCTGATTTCCTGTGCCCCATCTGCGATTTGAGTAATGATGGTCGGGATGACCGCCCGCGCAGACTGACGCGGCCCATAGGTGTTGAACGGGCGCACAATCGTCAGCGGCAGGTCAAAGGCGTTGAAAAAGCTCATCGCCATGGCGTCGGCCCCGATTTTGGACGCGCTGTAGGGCGATTGCGGCTGCACCGGATGCGCCTCGTCAATCGGGACGTATTGTGCGGTGCCGTAAACCTCACTGGTGGACGTATGAAGCACCCGCGAACACCCGTTCTCCAGCGCCGCCTGACAGATGTTCAGCGTGCCGCGAATATTGGTGTCCACATAGCTGTCCGGCGCCACGTAGGAATATGGGATCGCAATCAGAGCGGCCAGGTGAAACACCGTATCCACACCCTTGGTGATATGCTTGCAATAATGCGCGTCCCGAACATCGCCCGTCAGCACCTCGATCCCATCCAGGCTGTCCAACTCGTCCAGCCACCCCCAGGAATTGAACGAATTGTACTGCGAGAGCGCTTTGACGTGGTGCCCGCGCGCGACCAGCATCTCGGTAAGATGAGAACCGATAAAGCCATCGGCACCAGTGACAAGGATTGTGCTCATTGACGCGCCCTTTCCGGGAGTAAGTGGAGTTCAGTCAAATGAATGACCGGAGTTGATTTCAGAAACATCATGCCAGCACCGCCTTGCGCCAGGGCATCGGATGCGCCCGGTTCGCCAGCCACCATGTGGCCAGAAACGCCAGAAACTGGCTGATGGCAAAGGCCTGCCCCGCCCCGGCGATCCCGTTCTGGGACACCAGCACATAGGTCAGCGGCGCATGAACCAGCCCCGCGCCAAAGGTGATGCAGGCCAGGAAACCCGTTTTGCTTTCGTAGAAGATGTAGTTGGTCACCATCAGGTAACAGCCGCTGAATGCGTACCCGACGGCAACATAGACCACGACGGAACTCGCGGCCTGAAACGCCTCGCCCGCCATGAGGCTGACGATCAGCGGCGCCACGGCGCCCATGGTCAGGGCGATGACCAGCACAACGACAAAATACACGTAGGTGCCGCGCACGATCCGCGGCCGGTTTACGGTTTCGGGCGAAGACAGTTGACCCATGAGCCACGGCGCATAGGCCTTGTTGAACGCATCCGTCAGCAATCCCAGCACCTGACCGATCTGTGCCGCCACCATGTAGATACCGGCACTTGCCAGCCCCAGCTGACCCGCAATGATGAACCGATCCAGCGCGACAAACATCAGACCGCCCAGTACATGCGGCACCAGCGGCACGCCAAATCGCAGAGCATCCGTCACGTGACGCCGCAAGGCAACCGGGCGCACCAGGAACCCCGCAGCATAAAGCAGGATCAACGCTGCCACCCCAAAGGCCCCAACAGCCAGGCTCTGCCCGCCCAATCGTCCGTCCCAGGACAGCCCCAGACCAACCACAAAGAAAAGCGACAGCAACGCGTTGGACAATGTCTGCCCGACCTGAAACGCCCCGAACCGCATCGCCTGCCCGCGCACCTGCCACAATGACAACCGGATCTGGCTGAGGATTTGTGCGGCGGACACCAGAACCCCCGCTACCAGCCACTGCATCGGCAGCCCGGTCAGCCCCGTCAATTGCGGGGCCGCCAACGCCACCAGCGCAACAACCGCCAGGGTGCTGGCCCCGACGATGATCACACAGGCAGTACAGAAATCGGCCATCTCCGATTCCGTCAGCTGGAAATACCGCACCGCAATCGCGCCGTGCACGGACAACCCGGTCAACGCGCCGAAAATGCCCAGCATCACGGCATACATGGCCACCACGCCATAGTCTTCCGGCGTCAGAACACGCGTCAGAATCGGCAACAGCACAAATGGCACCGCCGCATTCGCGATGTTCGCGGACATGTAGACCAGAGCAGTATTGGCAAGCTTGGCAGCCATCGGTCAGGCCCGCGCCTCCATCCCGTTCAGCACAGAAATCACGCGCTCCTGATCCTCAGGTGACAGATAAGGATGCATCGGCAGGCTGAACACGGTTTCCGCGCATGTCTCGCTCGCCGCCAGCCCTTGGGGATCACACAGGAACGATGCATAGATCGACTGCGTGTGCAGGGGGCGCGGGTAATAGACGACACTTGGAATACCCTCAGCCTTCAGGGCCGCCATGGCCGCCTGGCGTTCATCTGCTGACACGGCACGCAGCGTGTATTGCGCCCAGACCGACTGATAGCCCTCGGGGACGCGAGGTGTGACAAACCGATTGTGCAGCGCAGCGTCATACCGTTTGGCAACGTCCTGACGCAGCGCGGTTTCTTCGGCATAGATCGCCAGTTTCTCCAGCAGGATGGCGGCTTGCAGCGTATCCAGCCGCGAATTCATACCAATGCGTACGTTGTCGTATTTCTCGGTACCCTTGCCATGCACGCGCAGGCTGTCGATCAATCCCGCCAACGCGGGGTCATTGGTAAACAGCGCACCACCATCCCCGTAACACCCCAGCGGTTTCGCCGGGAAGAATGACGTGGTTGTAATCGTTCCAAACGTGCCGGTCATCTGCCCGTCGATCAGCCCGCCAAAACCCTGCGCGCTGTCACAGATCAACGCCAGGCCTTCACGGTCGCAGATGGCGGAAATGGTCGGATAGTCGGCTGGCAGACCGAACAGATCGACGGTCATTACCGCCTTGGGCTGACCACCCTTGGCGCGGATTTCGGAAATCACCCGCTCCAGACTGGCCGCATCCATGTTGTAGCTGTCGGGGTCAATATCGGCAAACGCGGGTTCAGCACCGACCAGACAAACGGCTTCTGCGCTGGCAGCAAACGTAAAGGACGGCACAATCACATGATCGCTCGGGCCAATGCCCAGCGCCATCAGGGCCAGTTGCAGCGCATCCGTCCCGTTTGCGCAGGACAGGCAGTGTTTCGCGCCGCAGAAATCTGCCAAGGCAGCTTCGAACTCGCGCACCTCCGGCCCCATGATGTAGGAGCCATGATCCAGAACCGACGCGATCCGCGCATCAATACGGTCACGGATTTTGGACTGCTGGGCGGCAAGATCAATAAACTGCATCATTCGCTATCCTGAACAGGAGACAATTGGCCGTTTTCCTCGGCATAACGTTCGCCGGTACGCGGGCACACCAGATCGTCACCCAGCACCTCGCCCTCGCGACTGACCCAGCCGATGCGCTTGGCAGGCACGCCCGCCACAAGCGCATAATCGGGCACGTCACGCGTGACCACCGCCCCCGCCGCGACCATGCAATAGGCCCCCAGCGTGTTGCCACAGACAATAGTCGCATTTGCACCAATCGTGGCCCCGCGTTTGACCAGCGTTGGCGCATATTCGGTCTTGCGCTCCACAAAGGCGCGCGGCGTCAGCACGTTGGTGAACACGCAGGACGGGCCACAGAACACCTCCGCCTCCAACGTCACACCGTTGTAGATCGCGACGTTGTTTTGCACCTTGCAGCCCGGCCCGATGCTGACATTCGGCCCGGCCATGACGTTTTGGCCCAAAACACAGTTTGCTCCGATCTCGGTCCCCGACAGCACATGTACAAAGTGCCAGATCTTGGCCCCCGCACCGACGGAAGCACCATCATCGACGATGGCCGAGTCGTGGATGAATGCGCCTGGATCAATCACGCTGCAATCACCTTGCCGATGTCGGGATGCTGTTCGCCCCGGTTCGGCTCAATCGGCGCGGTGCGGATGTGATGCACCAGCTCAATGGACGGTCGCACAACCTCCAGACCGTAACCGTTCCCATCCAGAATGTTCTGGTAGGACGCGGTGTGCAGATCCGTGAACCCGCCCGAAAACTCGATCTCTTCGCCGTCGACCGTGATCGACCGATGGGTCGTTTGCCCGGCGGGCGTGTGAGCAGGCAGGTGGTCCCTGTTGATGGACAGCACCCAGCGCACGCGGGCGTTTCCAAATTCCAGATACCCGGCAGCAGCATCGTTGCCGCGATAATGCACGATGTTCGTCTTGTTCGGCCCAAAGACAAAGCTCAGCATGTCATAGAAATGCACGCCAATATTGGTCGCGATGCCGCCGGATTTATGCTCCAGCCCCTTCCAGGATGCATGGTACCACGCACCACGTGACGTGAAGTATCCCAGATCCACATCCCATGTCTTGTCCGCAGGAGCAGCCGCAACCTTTTCCTTCAGCGCCAGGATCGCCGGATGCAGGCGCAGTTGCAGGATCGAGTTGATCCGTCGGCCGGTTTCCGATTCCAGCGCGGCCAGCTGGTCGATTTCCTCGGGGTCCAGAACCAGAGGCTTTTCACAGATCGCATCCGCATTGGCCCGCAGAGCATATCCCATATGAGCCTTGTGCAGGTAATTCGGGCTGCAGATACCGACATAGTCGATTGCGCCTTCTTTGCCTTGCAAATCATGCACATAAGACGAAAACTGCTCGAACTCGGTAAAAAACGCGGCGTCTGGAAAATGGCTGTCCATGATCCCGACGCTGTCGTTGATGTCATAGGCGACGCTCAGGATGCCACCCGTTTCTTTCATCGCCTTCAGATGGCGCGGCGCGATGTATCCGGCGGCCCCGATTAACGCGTATTGCGTGGTCATGTCAGTGCCCCCCTCAGGCCCGGATCACGGTCGTGTCGTTGCGGAATTTGCCGCGCGTATCGACCAGCATTTGTGCATTCGTGCGGATGACGTCGTAGTCAAAGTCGTTGTGGTCGGTCAGCAGGATGACAACGTCATGCTCGGCCACGTTTTCCGGCGTCAACTCAACCGAAGTCAGATCAAACGAGTGTTCGCGCATCTGCGGGAACACCGGCACGTTCGGATCGGAATACCGCACATCCGCGCCCCACTCCCGCAGCAGTTCCATCACGAAAACGGACGGGCTTTCACGCATGTCATCCACGTCACGCTTGTACGCAATGCCCAGCGCCAGAACCTTGGCCCCGTTCAGGGATTTGCCAACCTTGTTCAGCGCCTTGACCGTCTTGTCGACGACGTATTGCGGCATGGCGGCGTTCACTTCGCCCGCCAGTTCGATGAACCGCGTGTGCAGCCCGTATTCGCGCGCCTTCCAGGTCAGGTAGAACGGGTCAATCGGGATGCAGTGCCCCCCGATGCCCGGCCCCGGATAATAGGCGGTGAACCCGAACGGTTTGGTCTTGGCCGCGTCGATGATTTCGAAAATGTCCAGGCCCATGGCGTCAGCAACGATCTTCATCTCGTTGACCAGACCAATGTTGATCGAGCGGTGGATGTTCTCCAGCAGCTTCACCATTTCTGCTGCCTGCGTCGAACTGACGGTCACGACATGATCAATGAAGGTGCCGTACAGAACCCTGCCCGCTTCCAGACAGGCGGGCGTATGGCCGCCCACAACCTTTGGAATCGTGCTGGTCGAGAAGTTTGGGTTGCCGGGATCTTCGCGTTCCGGCGAATACACCAGAAAGAAATCTTCACCCACGGTCAGCCCCGCCTGCTCCACATACGGCAGCAGCACTTCGGCGGTGGTGCCCGGCCATGTGGTGCTTTCCAGTGCCAGCATCTGACCTTTGCGCAGCCAGGGTTTGATCTGCTCCATCGTCGCCACGACAAAGCTCAGATCAGGTTCGCGGTGATGATCCAGCGGCGTCGGCACACAGATGATCAGGGCGTCACATTCACCGATCCGTTCGAAGTCGACAGTCGCCTCGAACCCTTTGGCCACCAGGTTCTCGATCTCCGCACCCGGGATATGCTTGATCGTCGACGTTCCACTGTTGAGCGTATCGACCACGGTCTGGTTGATGTCGAAACC
Source organism: Paracoccaceae bacterium (assembly GCA_040830545.1). Lineage (GTDB taxonomy): Bacteria > Pseudomonadota > Alphaproteobacteria > Rhodobacterales > Rhodobacteraceae > HXMU1420-2. The sequence goes on from JBFOMB010000205.1 coordinate 14,791, forward strand.
GACAACGCGATGATCCGCACCGGCACAGGCAAGCGCCAGTGGCACACCAACATAGCCCAGGCCAAGAATGCCAACCGTCGCCTTGCGGGCATTCACCAATTCTTCAAAGTTCATACTTGTCTGCCTTATGTTCGCGAGGGCCTAAGCGGTCGTGATGACCACCCAGCTCCGTGTCGCCGGTCTGCCCGGAATCCATCTGTGCGCCCGTTTCATCCCCAGGAAACGCCTCGTCCTCGTCTATCTGCGATTGGATCGCTTCGATCTCCTCGCGCAATTGCTCGTATTCCGCAATCTTGCGGCGCAGAAACCCGCGTGTCAGACGCGACTTTTCGGCGATTCCCCGCGGCGTCAAAACGTAGAGGTAGCGCAGCTTGTTGTTAGAGGCGCGAAAGTTGCGCACCTTCACCTGCCCCTTTTCCGTCAACGCACGCAGAATGTAGTTCACGGACCCCAGACTCGCCCCCAATTCGGCCGCCAGTTCACGCTGGGACAGATCAGGGCGTTCCTGCAGAATGCGCAGGACGCGAAATCGTATGTCGTCGGAATGGGACTGTGTCATCAATCAGCCGATGTTCGCGGTAAGGTCTTTCAAGCTGCGGAGGGCTCTCCGGGTCGATTGGGTTGAAACGAATGCGCAACAAAAAAATGGCAACGCATAGTGCGTTCACGAATGAACGCATACAGACCAACAACCGAATTGAAAACCTTTTTTCGCCCTCGCGGGGGTTTTCCCGACCGCATAACAGCATTTTGCAGGGGCGAAACGGCGCCATCCGCCCCTTAACAGCTTAATGGGGCGGTGTCGCCTGTTGATTTCACCATTGGGACCCGAAGTCGCCCCAGCCAGCAACGCAGACCCGCAACAAAGGGACAATGGGCACGGGAATCGGATAGTATGCCCCCAAGGACAACGCCAACCTGTCCGGCAATGCACCGCCGGGCAAACGCGGCGACAACCGACAGGGAGACCAGGGAAGATGAGCAAAGTTGCAATAATCGGGTCGGGGATCAGCGGGCTGACACTGGGCATCGGGCTGGTCGAACAGGGCCATAATGTCACGATATTCACCGGCCTCAGCGGCGAGGATTGGCTGACCAAGGTTCCCCCGACCGGCACCGCCTGCCGTTTTGCCAGTTCCCTCGACCTCGAAGAGGAACTGGGCATCAACCATTGGAACGACACGACCCCGATCAACGGCGTGCACCTGACCTTCTGTCCCAAACCGGGACGGCAACTGGTCGACCTGATGGGCCGCTTTTCCCGCCCTGCCCTGGCCATCGACGTGCGTCTTCAGTCCTGGCAGTGGGAACAGGATTTCGAAGAACGCGGCGGAAAGACGGTCGTCGGCAACGTGGACATCGGCGGGCTGGAAAAAATCGCCGCTGAACACGACATAACCTTTGTCGCCGCAGGCAAGGCAGATATTGGCAAGCTCTTTGAGGTTGATCCCCGGCGCAGCGTCTATGACAAAGCCCAGCGCAAACTGGCCATGTTCGTCATCCGCAACGTGGATATGGACCGCAGCCATGACGGCATCCACTTCACGCACGGCATCAAATTCAACTTCTTCGGGACCGAAGGCGAACAGTTCAGCGTGCCCTATTGGCACAAGGACGGCTATCAGTGCTGGAACTGCATTGTAGAGGCCAAGGAAGGCCGCGCACTGGACCGCTTTGACACTGCCAATTCGGGCGAGGAGGTCGTTCAAACCGCCAAGGACCTGTTCCGCGATTTTATGCCTTGGGACTATGACTGGATCAAAAACGCGGAACTGGCCGACCCCAAGGGCTGGCTCAAAGGTTCGGTTCGGCCCTGCTACAAGAAACCGGTGGGGCACCTGCCCTCCGGCAACATCGTGATGGCTGTTGGTGACACGGCTAACACGGTGGATCCGATTGGCGGTCAGGGGGCCAACAACTGCTACCGCCAGATCCGCCGTATCCTGTCCGAGATGAAGGACAACGCAGCTGGTGACTACAGCGAGGCGTGGATGAACGCGACCTTTGACAAATATGTCGATGAAATTGGTTGGAGCACCAACCGGTTCAACAACACTCTGCTGGAACCGCTGACCAAGGCCGGGCAGCGTGTCCTGATCGCGCAGTATGGATCAACCGGAAGGGCAGATGACACCTCGGTACAGCAACAGATTGCGAACGCATTCTGTGACAATTTCGATGACCCCAACGCGATGACCGACTATTTCCACGACGATGCCAAGGCCAAGGCCTGGCTGGACGAAATCTCGGGCGGACGTGCCGGAGCCATCGACATGTCGGGCAAGATGTCGATTGCCAAGGGCCAGTTGCGTCAGGTGCTGGGCATGACCCGCTCGGGTCATCCACTGGCCAAACGGGCAGCCTAGCAGCGAGAACGCCGCGCGTTGGTGGCTAAAACGCCTTGCAGGGAAATCGACCAAACCGACAAAGCCAAAGCGCTGAATGCCTTCCCCGTTAGGCGAACCCGACCAATCCCCGACCCCGGCTGGGGATTGGTCAATTTGGCTGCGCCCGGTGTCGCAAATCAAATATGTGAAGCTCTGTCAGTAGCGTTGCCTTCCCCCCCACAGATCAGTAGGCCGTCTTGGAACCGCCCCGCTCCGGGGTGATACGGCCCTGACCCATGCTCGACATCTTTCCCCCCCTCGCCATCATGACCGCCGGTCTGGCCGTTGGCCTGCTCGCGGGCTTTGTGAAGGGGGTCGTAGGTTTCGCCTTGCCTGTCGTGTTGATGTCGGGGCTGGCGACGCTTGTCTCACCTGAACTCGCACTGGCCGGGCTGGTCGTACCGTCCGTCCTGTTGAACCTGCTCCAGGGCCTGCGGCAAGGCCCCCGCGCCGCCTTCACCTCGGTTCGTCGCTTCGGGCGATTGCTGGCCGTTGGATTCGTCGTCCTCATACTCAGCGCCCAACTGGTTCCCCGCCTGTCCGAAGCCGCCTTGTTCGCTGCCCTTGGTGGTCCACTTGTCCTGTTCGCCGTGCTGCAGCTGGCCGGGTGGCGTCCCGCCATCACTGCCTCAAATCGCGTGGCCGAAGTTGTGGCGGGTACTGCCAGTGGTCTGTTCGGTGGGCTCGCGGGTATGTTCGGCCCGCCCATGGTCGTCTACCTCACCGCCATCAACACCGAAAAAACCGAGCAGGTCCGCATTCAGGGCGTGGTGTTCGCGATGGGTGCGACGGTGTTCGGGTTGGCCCACGCTGTTTCCGGCCTCGTGCGCCCCGACACCTTGTTGTTCTCCGCCGCCATCACGGTGCCTGCGCTGCTGGGTCAGTGGGCCGGTTTACGATTGCACGACCGGGTGAACCAGAATCTGTTCCGCACGCTCACCCTGATCGTGCTCCTGCTGTGTGGGCTGAACCTGCTGCGCCGGGCGGTTGCGGGATAGACGTTTTGGGGTAACCCGGCACGAAAAGTTACCCCGTTTCGTACATTCCACCGCTGCGCCCGGTTTTCCCCGACTCCCTTGGGTGCTACGCAATACGCCAGAGGAAGGATCGCCAACCATGACCGACATGATGCGTGCCGTAGAGATTTCCGAGCCCGGCGGGCCGGATGTGTTGCAACTGACCGAACGCCCGGTACCCCGGCCAAAATACGGTCAGATCCTTATGAAAGTCGCCTATGCCGGGGTAAACCGCCCCGACGCGCTGCAACGGGCCGGGGCCTATGACCCGCCCCCCGGTGCAAGCGACCTGCCGGGCCTCGAAGCGGCAGGCGAAGTTGCGGCCGTGGGCGACGGCGTATCCGAATTCCAGATCGGCGACCAAATCTGCGGCCTGCTGCCGGGCGGCGGATACGCAGAATATGTCGCCACCCCCGCAGCGCATTGCCTGCCTGTGCCCAAGGGCATGACCCTGAAACAGGCGGCCTGCCTGCCGGAAACCTTCTTTACCGTATGGACCAACGTGTTCCAACGCGGCGGGCTCAAGGCAGGGGAACGCATCCTGATCCACGGCGGCTCCAGCGGCATTGGCACCACGGCAATCCAACTGGCCAACGCTTTTGGCGCGCGTGTGTTCATCACTGCCGGTTCCGAAGAAAAATGTCAGGCCTGCCGCGATCTGGGGGCCGAGGTTGCGATCAACTACAACGAAGACGACTTCGTGCAGGTCATGCGCGGTGTGGGCGGGGCGAACATCATCCTCGACATGGTTGGTGGCGACTATATCCCACGCAATATCAAGGCATTGGCGATTGAAGGACGCCTCGTCCAGATCGCGTTTCTCAAGGCGCCCAAGGCCAAGGTGAACTTTGCCCTGATGATGGTGCGGCGCCTGACGCTCACCGGATCGACACTGCGCCCACAAAGCGATCTGGCCAAGGCCGGGATTGCCCGTGACCTTTATGAAGCCGTCTGGCCCTTGCTGGAAACAGGACGCGTTGCACCCGTCATGGACAGCACATTTGCGTTAGAAGATGCGGCCAAGGCCCATGCGCGGATGGAAAGTTCGGAACATATCGGAAAGATTGTGCTGGAAATCTGACACCGGGGTGTTTTCCCGGACAAGGAGGCCAGTATGTCACAGTTGTTTTCGCTCTTCACGCTGAGGGGCGTGACCTTTCCCAACCGCATTGCGGTCTCTCCGATGAGCCAATATCGCGCGCGGGATGGCATGGCGAATGACTGGCACATGGTGCATCTGGGCCGGTTTGCGCTGGGTGGCGCCGGACTGGTCTATGCCGAGGCCACCGCCGTGTCGCCCGAGGCGCGGCGTACTCACGGCGATCTGGGCATCTGGACAGATGAGCAGGCTGAGGCGCTCGCGCCTGTCGCCGCGTTTCTGGAACGCGAGGGCGCTGTGCCCGGCATCCAGTTGGGCCACGCGGGGCGAAAGGCGTCAGAGCGGCGTCCCTGGCACGGTGAAACCCCGGTGGACGCCGAAGACGCGGCTGAGCGAGGCGAAGCGCCCTGGCAGGCCGAAGGGCCATCTGCCCTACCCTATGCCGACGGCTGGCCCCTGCCGACGGAAATGACCGAGGATGATATCGCCCGCGTTATCAATGAGTTCGGGGCAGCGGCAGCGCGATCCCATGCCGCCGGGTTCAGGGTGATCGAGGTCTACGCTGCGCATGGTTTCCTTGTCCATCAGTTCCTGTCGCCCATCTCAAACCAACGCACGGACCGCTGGGGTGGCACCCCCGAAAACCGCCGCCGGTTCGCCGTGGAGGTGGCACAGGCGATCCGCGCAAACTGGCCCGACGACCTGCCGCTGGCCTTCCGGCTGTCAGCAACCGACTGGATCGACGGCGGCGTGGAAGCGGACGAAACCGTTGGCACCGCCCGCGCGTTGAAGGCGGCCGGCGTGGACATGATCGACGTCTCAACCGGTGGCATTGGTGGCAAGGACCGCCCGCGCCGGATGAAAATCGAGGAAGGGTTCCAGATCCCCTTTGCCCAGCAGGTCCGGGCCGAGGCCGACATGCCGACAATGGGCGTTGGTTTCTTGTGGGACGCCGCGCGATGCGAGGAAATCATTGCAAACGGCGAGGCCGACATGGTCGCCTTAGCCCGCGAGTTGCTGGATGATCCAAACTGGCCCTTGCACGCGGCGGGGGAGCTGGGCGCGGACAAGGATCACGCGATGTGGCCGATTGAGGCCGGGTGGTGGTTGATGAAGAGGGATCGGTTGTTGTCAAAGCTTGGGATACGGTAGGCTGCTCCCCTCTTCCTGCAACGGTCGCCCATGCCCCCTTGCAACCCGCTGCAAAAGCGGTTCGGATTGCAATCGGGAAACCAACATTCAGGAGGAACGCAGATGGCACTCACCGCTTTGATCGAAGAACACGGCGGACCGGAGAAATTCATTCTGCGGGACGTGGATGTGGGTGATCCCGGGCCGGGTGAAATCCGCATTCGGCACAAGGCCTGCGGGCTGAACTTCATCGACGTCTATCAGCGCACCGGACTTTACCCGATGGATCTGCCCCATGCGTTGGGCATGGAGGCCGCCGGTGTGGTGGAGGCCGTGGGCGAAGGTGTCAGCCACCTGAAAGTCGGTGACCGAGCGGCTTATGCCGCTGCACCTCCCGGAGCCTACTGCGAGGCGCGCGTCATGCCGGCCGCGCAGGTCTGTCCACTGCCGGATGACGTGTCATTTGACGATGCAGCAGCGGCGATGCTGAAAGGTCTGACAACGCAATATCTGTTCCACCGTACAACTCCGCTGAAGGCGGGTGACACGGTTCTGTTTCATGCCGCCGCCGGTGGCGTTGGGTTGATCGCCTGCCAATGGGCCAAATCCGAAGGTATCACGTTGATCGGAACCGCCGGGTCGGACGAAAAATGCGCACTGGCACTGGAGTACGGCGCGGATCATTGCATCAACTACAATGCTGAGGATTTCGCGCCGAAGGTGCGCGAATTGACCGACGGCGCGGGGGTGGACGCGGTGATGGATGGGGTTGGAGCCTCAACCTTCGAAGGCTCGCTTGATTCCCTGAAACCGCTGGGCATGCTGATGTCGTTTGGCAATGCCAGTGGCCCCGTACCGCCGTTTTCCATCGCAACGCTGGGCGCCAAAGGATCGCTCAAGGTCACCCGCCCCACACTGTTCACGCATATCTCGGACCACGCATCCTGTCAGGAGATGGGGCAAATGCTGTTTTCCAAGATGCAGTCCGGTGCCGTCAAAATGCGCATCGATCAGCGATTTGCGCTGTCCGATGTGGCCGAGGCGCATCGTGCGCTGGAGGCCCGCAAAACCACTGGTTCAACACTGTTGGAGGTCGCTTGATGCGGATCGCTCGAACCTTGATCACCACGGCGCTTCTGGCGCTGGGAAGCACCGCCAGCGCGCAGGAGTTGAAGGATTTCGGTTTCACCGCCGGATGGCAGATTCTGATCGACCCGGCGCTGGGAAATGGCTGTCTGATCCAGCAGGCGTTCAGCCCCGACAGCGTGGTGCGCTTGGGCTATGACGCGGTAGGCGACCGAGGCTATATCACCGTATTTGATCGCAACTGGGGGCAGATCAAGGATGGCGAAAGCTATCCCGTGACCTTCGATCTGGATGGCGAACGGTTCGAGGCGACAGCCAAGGGATTCTATCTGGGCAAGGTGCCGGGCGCTGGCATCTTCTTCACCGACCGCAGTTTTGTGGACGCAATTGCCCAACGCAAGGTGATGAGCATCTATGGCCAAAACGGCAAGGTCACTGACATCGACCTGCGCGGATCAGCCAACGCATTGAAACATGCGCGTGAGTGTCAGGCCGCCCAAGGGTAGGGAAGGGGCACGGCGTGGCACCTGTGAACGCTGTGTTGAAAGGGCTGTAGATGGTCGAGTCTGCTTTTCTGGAAGGCTTTGACGTTCAAAAGGTCCAATTGCCCGATCTCACCGTCAACTGCGCCTGCGCGGGAACAGGACCTGCAATATTGCTGCTCCATGGTCACCCACAGACCCATGTGGTCTGGCGAAAGATCGCGCCACGCCTGGTCGAGGCCGGATATCATGTGATTGCGCCCGATCTGAGGGGGTATGGCGACAGCGACAAACCTGAAAGCGACCCGTCACACGTCCCGTACTCCAAGAGGGTCATGGCAACCGATCAGATCGCGCTGATGAAACATTTGGGCCATGAAACATTTTCGGTTGTCGGCCATGATCGTGGTGGTCGGGTGGCGCATCGCCTTGCGCTGGATTTTCCGAATACGGTCGAACGGATGGTTGTTCTGGATATAGCGCCGACGCTCACGATGTACGCGCAAACCAATCAAGAGTTCGCAACGCGGTATTTCTGGTGGTTTTTCCTGATCCAGCCGGACGGGCTACCCGAAAAAATGATCGCATCAGACCCGGAGTACTTCCTGCGCAGACACATCGCCGGCCAGGTGAAGATCGAAGGGTCAGTGAACGAGGTTGCGATTGCTGAATACCTGCGCACGTACAAGGATCCGGCGACACTGCATGCGATTTGTGAAGACTACCGCGCGGCGGCAAGCGTTGATCTGGAGCACGATCGGGAAGATCAGGATAATCGGATCAAAGCTCCGCTGCTGGCGATTTGGGGCGCGCAAAGCGTCGTCGGCGAACTTTATGACGTCAAAGCAACCTGGAAGGAAAAAGCGAACACCGTGACGGGGGTCGCACTGCAATGCGGGCATGCAATCCCTGAAGAAGCGCCAGTGGAACTGACCGAACATATTCTCAAGTTTCTGGCAAGCTGAAGCAGCACGAGCCAAACTGCTCGCAAAGCAATCAACCCGATCTGCAAAGTCCGGTTCGCTCAGTAACTGTAGTCTTCGTAAATCCGGCTGACGTCACCGTTCCAATCGCTGTGGTAGCGATCCAGCAATTCGTCCGCCGGGGCCTTGCCGGTTTCAACGCTGTCCTCAAGTGCGTGGAGGAAGTGGCGTTCGTCGGCCACCATGCCGCCCAGTCCCGGGCGCGCGCGTGCTTTCAGACCGGCGCGGGACAGGTCCAGCGCCTCTTTGGCCAGTTGCAGCATGTCGATGCCGTTGACCTTGGCGTCCAGCCCGTGTTCACCCGCCGCTTGGCGCAGGGCCTCGCGGGTTTCCGCGTCCCAGCCTTTGACCAGGTCCCAAGCACCATCCAGTGCGCCCTGATCATACATCAGTCCGACCCAGAATGCGGGCAGCGCGCACAGCCGCCGCCAAGGGCCACCATCTGCCCCTCGCATTTCGATAAACTTCTTGATCCGCGCTTCGGGGAAAACCGTGGTCAGGTGGTCGGCCCAGTCGCTGAGCGTGGGTTTCTCACCCGGCAGCGCGGGCAACTCACCCTTGAGGAAATCGCGGAACGACATGCCCAGCGCGTCGATGTATTTCCCGTCGCGGTAGACAAAATACATCGGCACATCCAGCGCGTATTCCGCCCATGCCTCGAACCCGAACCCGTCTTCGAAGACAAAGGGCAGCATCCCTGTGCGCGCCTCGTCCAGATTGCACCAGACCTTGGCGCGCAGGCTTTTCCAGCCATTGGGCTGACCTTCGTAGAAAGGCGAGTTGCCGAACAGAGCATTGGCGACCGGCTGCAGGGCCAGCGCCACGCGCAGTTTCTGCACCATGTCGGCCTCGGATCCGAAATCCAGATTGACCTGCACGGTGCAGGTGCGCCGCATCATGATCCGGCCCATGGTGCCGACGGTTTCCATATAGGCATCCATCAGCTTGTACCGCCCCTTGGGCATCAGCGGCATCTGCTCATGTGTCCAGATCGGCGCGGCACCCAACCCGATGAAGCCGACGCCCACCTTGTCCGCCACATCCTTGACCTCGCGCAGGTGATCGTTCACCTCGTCACAGGTTTCGTGGATGGTTTCCAGCGGTGCACCGCTCAGCTCCAGTTGACCACCAGGCTCCAGGGAAATGTTGGCACCACCCTTGGTCAGACCAATCAGGTTGCCGCCTTCTTCCAGCGGGGCCCAGCCATGAACGTCGCGCAACCCTTGTAGCACGGCCTTGACCGACCGTTCCCCATCATAAGGGATCGGTTGCAGCGTGTCCCGGCAATACCCGAACTTCTCGTGTTCGGTGCCTATGCGCCATTCGTCCTTTGGCTTGCACCCGTCTTCCAGGTACCCTGCCAACTGTTCGTAGTGTTCAATCGGCCCGCCGCCGGATTGTGGGATGGACATGCGCGCGCTCCGCTTTGCTTGCCCGTCAGTTGGTGCAGCGACCGCGCGGGGGTGTCAAGCCGCGTTCATTGCCCCCCAACTGTGCGTCAGAGCATGGTGGGGCTGCACCCAGCGCACAGGTGTCATTGCAGCAGGGCCGAGGCCGGGCGACTGGGCGAACGTTCCCATATGACAACAGGCGGCCCGCCCTTGCGGCCCAGTTCTGTCAGCATGCGGTCCGTACGGAAGGCAGGCAGCGCGCCAAAGGCGTCAAACAGGCCATCCGTCCCTTCGGCATTCACCGGAATGTGAAGCGGCGCGTTGCCCGGTTGTTCCAGAACCCAGTGCGCGGGGCTGCCTGTGGGGTCGAGAATCAGACGCTCGACCTCGGACATGGCAACCGCGCCGCCGCTTAGCGGGCCAAAATAGGCAATCTGCCCTTCGTCTATCTGAACGATGCCGGGGCCGTGGCCTTCCTGCCGGAAGCGCAGGCGGCGCAGGCCGACAAAGGCCAGTGCCAGCCCGGCGGGGACCAGCCCCCAGCCAAGCCAGGCCAGCAATCCACCCGGCCCGGTGATCCAATAGAGGCCCAACAATACGACCGCCCCTGCGGCCAGCAATTCACGGATGCGCCACAGCTGCGCACGTGCTTCGGGTCGGATGAAACTCATTGTGGGGCCTCGATCAGGACGGGCGGGTGATAGTCGATCAGCCGGTAAGTGCCAATGCGAGTGAACCCGATGGCTTCGTACGCGCGGTTTGCCGAAGGGCCGGAGGAAAACAGGATTGCGGTGGTGACGCCTTGTGCTGCGACCTCTTGCAAGTGCAGCGCAACCGCGCGCCTTGCATAACCTGCGCCGCGATGGTCTGGCGGGGTGTAGACGGACCCGATTTGCACGGCTGTGGGCAGCGCGGCGTTGAACCCGGTCATGGCAACAGCTGTGCCGTTCAATTCCAGAATGCGTCCGCGATCCGCGTCGATCAGCCCCCGTATACGGCGCTCCGCATTACTGCGCCCCTCGGGCAGGTCGCCATCGCCAAACACCTCGCGGTCAAAGGCCTGCCGCCAGTGGGTTGCCAGTGGCAGGTCGGTCAGGGTCATCGGGCGCAGGACCGTATCTCCGGGCGGCGCGACAAGCGCGCTTTGATCCAGATGATAGTGGGGCTGCGGATCGTCAAACGATGGCGGTTGTCGATCCAGTCCCAGCGCCGCGATCATCGCAGCGGTGACGTCCGCTGCACCGTTTGCACCGATGATGCGCCGCCCTGCCAAGGCCGTGCGCAGGGGTATAGTCCAAGCCGGGTCAAAAGCCTCGGCATCGCCCAACAGCACGCCCGCCTCAGAACAACCAAACACACCCCCTATCTGTCCGTTGGCCTCGGCGATCCAATAGGCCGTCGCGTGCCCGTGCCCCGTGCCAGATAAGCCATGATCACGCAGGTTCGACGCCATGAACATGGATGTGGCCATGCGGCGGGTGAAGTATGCCTCCCAAGCCCGGCTGTCGCTATCCTCAGCCCGGCGGGTCATGTCCAGGCCCCCCAATGGGTTTGCCACAGCGTCAGGGCCGCCACCCCCCCCGCAACCGCCCGCAGAACCGCAGGCCCCAGCGTGAACCCCGG
>JBFOMB010000206.1:0-31541 GCA_040830545.1 Paracoccaceae bacterium
GGATGTTGAAGAGTGCCCCTTCGCGCACAAGGACCGCCCCGGCCCCGCCGTGGCGCCCCGAGAAAACCCGCCAGCGGCCTTTGAGAACAAAAAAGACGTCGGCGGTGGTGGGGCTGGGAAGTAAATGGCGGCGGGGGGGGGGTTGCCCTGCTGCCCCGATGTTGACCCCGATCTGGTCGTTGTTGTGGGGATGCTGGTCGGGGCTTTCAAAAACACCACCGCCGATGATGGTGAAGTTTTCCTTCTGGTCGCTACCGGGTGTGTGGGCGTCGATGAACGCAGTTTTGCAGGGCTTCAGTTCGCCGTAGCGGACGATGCGGGTTTCGATAGGTGTCATGTTTCGTCTCCTTTGGAATTTGGGGTTGGGTTAGAAAGCCCCAGCCCCCGGAGGACGATTGTTCAGTCGGCGCGCACGCAGGGACGCGCGGTGGGCGTGATACCGCCGCGCGGCGTCCGTGTTGCACAGACCGGAATATCTGTGGTTGACGTTCACGCCTGACCCGATTGCAGCAGGATCTGTTTCCAGACCGAGGTTTCGTCAAACAGCGTGTATTCCCGGCGCACTTTTGGTGTGTCCGCGATCACCGCGCCAAAATCGGCGTGACTGATGCCCAGCACATAGACTTCGGCCCCGGTCGGTGCACCAAACGCCCCCCAGCCTTCGTGCTTGCCCCAAAGGCTCCAGCGGATGGCGGCACGGGGCGGCATCATGGGTTCGTCGCGCCCGATCTGGTGGTCGATCCTGAATTCCGCGTTGGGGAAGCTGGCGCGCAGGCCCATCCAGAACCGGTCAACCGGAGCCCAGCCATGACCGGTGACGCCGCCCACATATTCGGACTGCACCGCGCGGTCATATTCGTCTTTGATCACCGCAATATCTGCGCCCATGATCCGTGTCAGGATATCAGCATAGCGCTGCCCCCACACGTTGTCGTTCCCATTGCCCTTATAGGGGCCGGGTTGATCAATATGAGGGGTCAGCGGTTTAACACATGCCTTTGCCCCACCTTCGGTTTCGATCAGGTTGGCGGCGTAGTCCTTGGGATCCCACCCCATCTGACGTACAATCGCGCCCTGATCCCGGATCAGCCATTCATCGTTGATCTGGTTGTTGATCGCGTGGCAATCGGCAAGGATGCGATAGCGCAGTTTGGTGCCTGTCGCTTTTCCATAGACCCCATCAGCCGCATGCGTCGCGGTAGACAGGATGCGATGGCTGCTGAGCATGCCTTCTTCCGGCGTCCCCGACCAAATCACATCCTCGCCCAAGAGTTCGCGATCCGGAAACTCGGCCAGGGTCGCCATGGTTGCACCGATAACGTTCTGATTGCCCAACACAACTGACCCCGGCGACCGCACAACAATGTCGTCACTGTAGTAGTGATGCAGCGTGGCGATGTTGCGGTCTTCCCAGATCTCTTTGGTGATGCCGATGATGTAGTGCGGGAAATCCGTAAATTTCGCGTCGAACCCTTGCATGGTTTATCCTTCGTCTTGCCGCCAACCGTCGGGCACGCGCGCGGAGCGGCGAATGACCAGCGGGGCCGGAATGGAGATTGTTCGTGTATGCGCCGTGTCCGGCGTTTCGATATGTGCGATCAGGGTTTCGACGGTTTCGTGAACCATCAGATTGGCGCGCTGCCGCATGGTGGTCAGGTCGTAGGCCCGCCAGGCCGAAGGCGGCACGTCGTCAAAGCCGACCACCGACACATCCTCGGGAATGCGCAATCCAAGGCCAAAGCGCAATTCATCCATCGCCGCAAATGCCATGTGATCGTTGGCCACGAATACCGCATCCGGACGATCATGCGCCGGGACGTTGAACATGGCGTTGGCGGCTGCACGTGCGCGATCCACGTCGAAGTCCCCTACCTGCCGGGCAAACAACTCCTGCCCACATTCCGCCAGGCCCGTCCGAAACCCCGCCTCACGATCGCGCTGCGTCGATGCACCCTCCCACCCCGCGATGTAGGCGATTTTGGTGTGCCCCCCGGCCACCAGGAATTTGGCCAGATCGCGCCCACCCTGAAAGTTGTTGGAGGTGATGGAACTTACGCCGTCATTGTCCTCGCTCCGGTTGAAATGCACGACCGGCACACCGGCCTGCCGACACCGCTGCGACAGGTCCGAGGACATCGCGACCGAGGCTGTGACGATCCCATCCACCTGATAATCCAAGATTTCCTCGACCACCCCGTCGATGTTTCCTGCGGTTTGCGAGGCCATGAAAACCAGAACGTGGTAACCGCGTTCCTGCAGAGAGTTGGACAGGATTTCCAACGCTTCGGGGTAAAAGTAGTTGTCCAGATAGGCGACCACGAGCCCGATAATCCGGCTTTTGCCGGACACCATCGCACGGGCCAGAACGTTGGGTCGATAGCCCAGCTCGGCGGCCGCGCTGCGTACCTTGGCAATGGTTTTCTGGCTGACGGACGCGCCGGGTGTGAACACACGGCTGACGGCCGATTGGCTGACACCTGCCTTTTGGGCAACTTGAAGCGAGGTGATCTTGTCCGCCATCAGCCTGCCGTCCACCCTCCATCCACCAGAAGCGACGTGCCGGTAACCAGTGCTGACGCATCCGAGGCCAGATACAGGATCGCGCCCATGATGTCCTCGACCTCGCCCACGCGGCCCAGTTTGATCTTCTCCTCGATCCAGCGCAGTCGTTCCGGGTTGTCGAACGTCACTTGTGTCAGAGGTGTGCGGATGAAGGTTGGCGCAACAGCGTTGATGCGAATGCGGTCAGGCCCCCATTCGATGGCCATGGCCTTGATCATGCCCTCCAGCCCCCATTTCGACGCGCAATAGACCGACCGGTCGATGCCGCCGACATGGCCCATCTGACTGGAGATATGGATGATCGACCCGGTCCTGCCTGCCTCCTTCAACGCCTTCGCGGCCCATGCAGACAGGAAGAACGCGGATTTCAGGTTCAGGTCCATCACCCGGTCATAGTCGTCCGGCGTGATGTCGATGGCGGGGGCCGGATGCGCCGTTCCCGCAGAGTTGACCACGACGTCAAATACCTTCCCGCCCAGCGCGTCCGCCAAGGCATCCATGTCGCCCTGATCCAGCGCCAGCGGTTCTGCTGACCACCCCTGAGCCTGCATGGCGTCTACCGTTTCGGTCAGCCGGTCCAACCCCCGCGCCGCACAGACCACATGCGCGCCCGCCTCAGCCAAGGCCACCGCGCAGGCCTGCCCGATTCCCGAAGAGGCACCTGTGACCAGCGCGGTTTTGCCCGCAAGCGAGAAAGAAGGTGTGCGTGGCAGGTCAGTCATCCGCTCATTCCATCCGGGATATTGATACGGCCTAAATTGCGGGCCTTGTTGAATTCTCGCAGCCGGGCCAGCACGTCGACGCCCAGTTGCTGATACGCATCCAACAGGTCCACCAGAACCCAGTTTTCGCGGATGCGACCATTCTCCAGCCGCCAGAAATCCAGGGACTTCATCGTGATTTTCTTGCCAGCTGGGGCGATGCCCAACCAGCCGTCATGCGTAACGGTCTGTATCATGTTGGGCCAACCTGTCACTGCGGCGTAATCACCGTCCCCAAAGAAGTGATAGGTGATGTCCTCTACGTATTGCCCCCGGTCCGGCATCGCGTTCAGGAACGGGATCTGGTGCCAGTTACGGAATCCGGCCCAACCACGCCCCGTGCCAATGCCGGACGGGCCATACCAGTTCATACGCGGATGCCAGAACCGGTCATGCTCCATCACTTCGGGTCCGCCTCGCGACGGGTGTTTCTTCAGATGTTCCAGCATGTCGACGATGTGCTGGCAGGTGGCACGGCCCTTCGCCGCGTCGTATGGCCCCGGAACAAACCCGTCCTGCGTGGCCGGTCCCGGCACGTGCCATTCCCGACCCAGGGACGGGGCCATGGGCCAGGCGTTTGCCTGCATCATGACCTCGGGAATGTCCCAAAGGGCCTGGAATTCGACAACCTTGCCACCTTCCATGCGGAAGAATTCGTGGAACCGCATCGTAACCTGCTGGCCGGTTGGCGGGATGTCCAGCCATGGACCGGTGAAAGTGCCGGTGTAGTAACCGCCACATCCGACCCATTCCGCGCCAAAGTCATCTGGCCCGGCCATGACGATGTAATCGCGCCGTTCCAGATCGGGCCAAGCCTGCAACAGGTCGGCATAGGCGGTATCGTAAAACGCCTGCGGTCCTGCGCTGTCCCCAAATGGGTGGCACAGGTGGAATTCGGCATCAGGTGCAGTGACGCTATCAAGCGCCGCGCGCACGTCGGCCTCATCAAAGTCGTACATCGCGGCTCTGAGAGTCGCGATGCGGGCCTTGTTTTCGGTTTGCAGATCGCCGCTCATCGCGGTCGTTTTCCTCCCTTGGCCCTCAACCCATTTTCAGGATTGAGGGCAGTCCTTGTTACTCTGCCGCTTCGCGATAAGGCGCGGCTTCGCCATATGGCACGTTCACACCGCCATAGCGCCGTACACGTACGTTGCATTGTTCGGCATGACCTACGAACCCTTCCAGCATGCACAGGCGCGATCCGTATTCACCGATCAGCGTCGCGGCCTCGTCCGTCAGAACCTTCTGATAGCTGTGGGTTTTCAAGTACTTTCCGACCCACAAACCGCCGGTGTAACGACCCGCTTTCTTGGTAGGCAACGTGTGGTTGGTGCCGATCACCTTATCACCGTTTGACACATTGGTGCGCGGCCCCAGGAACAGCGCGCCGTAACACGTCATGTTGTCCAGGAACCAATCATCCCGGTCGGTCATGACCTGCACATGTTCGGACGCAATGTCATCGGCAACCTGCAACATCTCGTCATAGGTGTCGCAGACGATCACCTCGCCATATTCGTCCCATGACACCTTGGCCGTGCCTGCGGTGGGGAGGATGCCGAGAATCCGGTCAACCTCGGACATGGTGTCCTCAGCCAGTTTGCGCGAATTGGTGAGCAGGACGCAGGGGCTGTTGTAGCCATGTTCCGCCTGCCCCAGCAGGTCCGTCGCGCAGAGTTCGGCGTCTGCTGCTGTTTCGTCTGCGATCACCATGGTTTCTGTCGGACCGGCAAACAGATCGATGCCAACACGACCGAACAATTGGCGCTTGGCCTCGGCCACAAACGCGTTGCCGGGGCCGACGAGCATGTGCACCGGTTTAATAGTCTCAGTGCCCAACGCCATCGCACCAATCGCCTGAATGCCGCCCATGACATAGATCTCATGCGCGCCGCCCAGATGCATGGCTGCGATCACCGCCGGGTTTGGTTTGCCTTCGAACGGGGGGGTGCAGGCAATGATGCGTGGCACACCCGCGACCGAGGCCGTTGCTACAGACATATGGGCGGAGGCGACCATCGGGAATTTGCCACCGGGGACGTAGCAGCCCACGGATTGCACCGGAATGTTCTTGTGTCCGAGGATCACGCCAGGCAGCGTCTCAACCTCGATGTCCACCATCGAGTCACGCTGCGCTTGGGCAAAGTTGCGGACCTGTTCCTGCGCAAACTTGATGTCGGCCAGTTCCCGGTCGGTCAGCTGTGCCATCAGCCCGTCAATATCGTCCTGGCTCAGCTTGAAAGACGCCGGGGAGTAGTTGTCGAACTTTTCGCTCAACTCGCGAACGGCTGTGTCACCACGCGTTTCAATGTCCTTGAGTGTGGATTCCACCACGGCCCGGGTTTTGGCATCATCCACTGCCCGGTCGGCGTCGGACTTGCCACGTTTGAGATACTCAATTGCCATCGTTCAAACCCTCAATTTTCCGGACGCGGCGCGACTTTCTCGCCCCGGTCATATGCTTCCCAGCCTTCGCCGTTGAACAGGTCAACGCCCAGCTGCGCGGCCACATGGGCGAAATCCACGTTGACCCAGTTGTCGACGATCTGGCCGTCTACGACCTTCCAGAAATCCATGTAGCGGATTTCGACGCGCTTCCCGGTTGCCGGAATGCCCAGGAATTCGCCGGAATGCGTGGCCTCCTGCCGACCAAAGGCGGCGGCCCACTCACCCATGTAAAGACGAGCTTCGTCGATGCAGGTCTTATCCGAAAACGCCGCCTGAAACGGGCGTTGCCAGTTGTCCTGAAATTCCTGCAAGCCGGTTTTGGTCCCGCAGCCCTGATTTCCCATCCAGCGGAACCCTTGGGTGAAGAATTCGCCGATGTCGTCGATGCGGTGGTCGTTCAGACCATCGACCATGTTTTCAATCACTGCGCGCGTTTCATCCGTTTTGCTCATGTCGGTGTCGCGGGTCAGTACGGCCTGTTCGGGGCGTGAGCCTTTCATGTCTTTGTCCTTTTGAATTGCCGAGGGGATTTGAGGTGAGGAACATGAAACCCCACGCTCAAGAAATCCCTTGGCATTCTGTTCAACGCCGGGTGGCGTGCAGTTGCGTTATGTCGTGCGTGACGGCTCATCAGCCTTTGACGGCCCCTGCTGTCAGACCGCTGACAATCTGGCGCTGGAACACCACCACCAGCAGGAATAGAGGCGCAGTGATCGACACTGCAGCGGCAACTGCAACAACCTGGTCTGTGGTTGTCGTTTCGCGGTTGAACATGCCTGCGATGGCCGGGACCATTGTCTGGTTTTGCGCGTCCAGCAGCAGCGAGGTCACGAGGAAGTCGTTGTAACCCAGCAGGAAACTGAAGAGGCCCGTGGTAATTACACCCGGCCACATGACCGGCATGATCACGCGGCGGAAGGCCTGGAAATGGTTGCATCCGTCTACACGCGCGGCCTCGTCCAGTTCTGCCGGGATGTTCTGGAAGAATGACCGCAGCATCCAGATCGTGAACGGTTGGTTGATGGCCACCAGCACGGCAATCACGGCAAAGGGTTTGCCATAAAGCGTTGGTGCGTTTTCCCCCAGGATCGGGGCCAGCCATTCAGCCGAGTTGATGAAGACAGGCAGGTAACCGGCCACCAGAACCGAATGCAGCAACGCGCGAAACACCAGCGCGACAATCAGGATCCAGAACGCGAGGTTGCTGCCTGAGCGTGCCAAACCATAGCCTGCCAGCGTGCCAACGGTCAGCGACACTGTCACAACGCCAGTGGTCACAATCAGCGAGTTCTGGAAGTTCTTGGAAAAGCCTCGGTCGATCCAGACCGTGCTGTAATGTTCAGTCGTCAGGCCGATCACGTCCCGTCCCAGCGGGCCAAACAGCGGGTTCAGCACACCCATGATTGTCGGCAGGACGGAAAAGAACACCACGATAAACCCGACGACCACAACCAACGCACCGATGACCCAGCCTGCCCACTGGAAACCGCTGGGGCTGTAGCTGCGAACCATGTTTGGCATCATCCGGATGGCGACAATGAATGTACCCCAGATGACCGCGATACCCGCAAGTACGTCGAGGATCGACAGACCGTCACCGCCCTCCAACGTGGCCGGTCCGAAGATGACGTTCAGCGCGTTGGAGTCATAGGCATCCACCGGCGACTTGAAGCTCATCACCGTGATCCAGAGGATCGGGAAGGCTGCGATCAGGCACCAGAAGGCGAGGAACACGGCCGAGGACAAACGTAGACCCATCGGTTGGCGCATGACTTGAGACGACATATCAGTGGCCTCCTTTATGGTCGCGCCATGTACGGCGCAGGGGTGCAATCAGCAGGACGATGATCCCGACCATGGTCAGCATGGCGCTGGCCGACGCACGCGAGATCGAGCGGTTGCCTGCCTCGTCCGGGACAAGGAAGTCGTAGGTCAGCCACTGGAGCGAGATCACATGGCCCTGGCTGGAGAAGCCCACGATAGCCTCGAATTCTCGATAGGTGTCCATAAGATGGATCATCGACACGAACACGATCAGCGGCATGAGGTGCGGGATGACGACGAATTTCAGGCGCTGCCAACGACTGGCCCCGTCGATAACCGCGCTTTCGAGGCTGTCCTGGTTCACTGTCTGTAGACCCGCATAGAAGATGATCGCGGCAAACGGCACCACGGCCCAGACGCGGTAGAGCATGATCAGCAGTTCTATTGTCCAGGCCTGCGCAAACAGCGCGATGTCGCGATTCAGCCAGGATTCAAGCCCCGCTGTCAGAATGCCGTCCCCCCGGAACAGCCAGTTGACGGACAAGGCCCCAATCACTGGCGTGATGATGAACGGCAGGAGCGTGACGAAGATGACCGGTCCCTTGATCGCCTTGGTCGCGTTGTTGATCACCAAAGCAATCACAATTGCCAGCGCAATCACCATGGGCAGCGTGACAAGGGTCAGCATCAGGGTAAAGCGTAGAGCCTTCCAAAAATCGATGGACTGAAACGCCGCCCAGCTGCCGTTGCTGATCGCATCCCAGACCCGCCCCAGTTCCAGCACGTTTGCATAGGATTGCAGCCCGACAAATTCGGTCCGCGTCACGATCTCTCCATCTTCGTCAAGGATGGGCATCGACCGCTCTTCGGTCACACAGGTCTGCTTCAGAAAACCCGGAGTACAGGATTCTACCTCAACCGTCTCATAGATCGGTTGCGTGACATAAAAGCTCTGCGAAAACACGCTGACCAGCGGGAACGCAATAAACAGGAGCATCATAAAGACAGAGGGTCCGACAAAAGCGGCGAAAGTCTTGAAGTTCATGGCTCTGCCTTTCTCATGGTCCTGGAGGATGTGGGAGGGTCAGCACCCTCCCACACAAGTCTCGGGAGCTTAATCGACCAGACCGGCCTCTTTCGCAGCTGTTAGGTAGGCAGCTTCGATGTCAGCCAGCGTCGTCGCTGCATCCTTGGCACCGGTCAGGTAGTCCGACAGGCCGTTGCCCAGCGCGGTGTGCATGACGCCCATCGGGCCAGAGGCCGGGTAAGGCACAGCGCCGTTAGCAGCGGATGCCGCGGCACCAGCAGCCAGTTTGCCCGGCGTGTAACCTGTAATCAGCCAAACGGCGGCGTCATTGTTCGCAGACACCATTTCAGCATCCATGCCTTCCATGGCCAATTTGAACGCGGCATCTGCCTGTTCGTCGGTCATGTTGGCAGCAAACACCATGCCGTCCCACCACAGGGTGGTTGCCGGTGCAGCCGCGCCCATCGGAGCGGAGGCCATAGCGACCTTACCCACAACCTGGCTTTCAGCCTCATCATCCATCGCCGCGGCGCGGGAGGCCCACAGGTTCGCCATCGCGATTTTGCCCTGCTGGAACTGCTGCTGCACATAGGTGGAGTCGGACACCAGGTATTCCGGGTCCATGTACTCGGTCATGGCCTTCATGACTTCCAGCGCGCGGACGCCCTGCGCGTTGTTGATCGTCGGCTGGTTGCCTTCGCCGATGAACGTGCCGCCTTCACCCAGGTACATGTTGACGAATTCCTGCGCCAGGTTCCAACCTGTCTTGAACGTGCCGCCGATCGGATACTCGACAACACCGGCTTCCTTGATTTTGGCAGCGGCGGCCAGCACATCGTCATATGTCTTGGGTTCTTCGATACCCAGATCCGCCAGAATGTCCGAGCGGTACATCATGTGCTGTGCGTTCACCATCATGGCGATTGCCATGGTCTTGCCGTCGATTTTGATCAACTGGTTCGGGGTGAGGTTCTGGCCGTACTTTTCCACCAGATCATCCAAGGGACGAATTGTGCCAGCGTTCAGCAGCGGCACCAGCGTTCCGTTGGCCACACCGCCAATTTGGTAGAGCGAGGGGTTCGCAGCAAATGCTTCGGGCTGCTTTTCGCGGAATTCCTGGTCCAGCGACGCGCTGAAATTGCCGCATTCGGCCATCGCGTCAGTCACGGCCTTCCAGGCCTCGAAACCAGCGGACAGCGATTTGATTTCCACTGCGTTTTCGTAAGAGCAGCCTGCCCAGGCGACGCTGGATGCCAGCGACATCGCACCGGCCATCATGAGGGTTTTGAGTTTCATGGTTTTCTCCCTGTAAGATCGGTCCGCCGTGCACGCCCGGACCGCATTGACCCCGCTAGAAGCAGGGCCGGCTGAGAGGGGTGTTACCCCCCGATACGCGCACCGCTTCCAGCTTCGAAAAGGTGGCATATGTCTGCAGGAACCGAGAGCGATACCGGCTCTCCGATTTCTGCGCGGAACGCTTTGTCCGCTTTGACCGAAACAAGGGCGCCGCCAACGCGGACCGAGATCATCGTTGCGTCGCCGAGCAGTTCCAACGTGTAGATCGGTGCGGTGATCTGACCTGTGCCGTCTGTTGCCAGCCCTGCATCCTCTGCGCGGAAGCCCAGTGTCATCGGGCCATCAGGTGCATCCAGTCCGCCAATCTCAACATGTTCGGCCCGGAAGGTGCCGCCCTGAACCTCACCATCCATCAGGTTCATCGCCGGGCTGCCGATAAAGCTTGCGACAAAGGTGTTTGCCGGACGGTCATAAATCTCTGTCGGCGATCCGACCTGCTGGACGACACCTTTTTTCATCACAACCACACGGTCCGCGAGCGTCATCGCTTCGATCTGGTCATGGGTCACATAGATGGTCGTTACGGCCAGTTCATGGCTTAGGTTCTTGATCTGCGCGCGTGTCGAAACCCGCAATTTCGCGTCGAGGTTCGACAGCGGTTCGTCCATCAGGAACACGTTGGGTTCACGCACAATCGCGCGGGCCAGGGCCACTCGCTGACGCTGACCGCCGGATAGTTCTGCGGGCTTGCGGTGCAGGAACTCGTCCAGTTCCACCATCGCGCTGGCGCGACGCCCCTTTTCGTCATGGGTTGACGGGTCAATGCCGCGTACCTTCAGTGGGAAGCGGATGTTTTCGTAAACGTTCATGTTCGGGTACAAGGCATAGCTTTGGAACACCATCGCCACATCGCGGTCCTTGGGTTCCAGATCGTTCACGACCTTACCGTCGATCAGGATTTCGCCTTCGGTCACATCCTCCAGACCAGCAATCATGCGCATGGTCGTCGTTTTCCCACAGCCCGAGGGTCCAAGCAGGACCAGAAATTCGCGATCCGCAATCGTCAGGTCGAAGTTGTCCACGCCAATGAACGAGCCCCAACGCTTGCCGACATTGTTTAGCTGAATTTCCGCCATCTCATCGCTCCCTGAACCGATTCCATTGGCCGGAATCGCATTTTGCATACGTTTGCAAAAATCGTAGTGACGTGAGGATCGTTTTGGCAAGACTTTTTTGCATACGTATGCAAAACTGATTCAGTCACCCCGCAACCTGATTGTGGGACATACTAAGCAACTGTCTGTCAAATATAGGAAAACCGGAATGACCTCGCCGCAAATCGCCAAGCAACTGGTGCGCGATTTTTATGCAGAACTGGACCGCTCGACCCCCGGAACCACAGCAGCGGTCATGTCAGCATACTGCGCGCCAAACCTCCTGTGGCGTGGATTCCACCCGTTCGACATCCTGACTGACCCAGATCACGTCGCCACCGAATTCTGGGTCCCGCTGCGCGCCAGCCTGACTCGCATGCAACGCCGGTTGGACATCTTTTTCGCCGGTCACAACCGCTTTGACGATCCTGGTGGCGTTTGGGTCTGCTCCATGGGTCACCTGATGGGCCTGTTCGATAACTCGTGGCTGGGCATCCGCCCGACTCACAAAATGGCATTCCTGCGATACTGCGCCTTCCACCGGGTCGAGGGGAAAAAGATCGTCGAAACGGCCATGTATTTCGACATCCCGCATCTGATGGCTCAGGCCGGGCTGAACCCTTTCCCCGAACAGACCGCCGCACAACTGGTCCAGCCGGGGCCGATGACACATGACGGGTTGTTGTATGACAAACAGCCCGCGGAAGAGGGCGCAAAGACTCTCGCCGCCATCGAGGCGATGATCACTGATCTGGGCCAATGGGATAGCGGGCTGTCACTGGAAGATGAACTCGCCCGGACGTGGAACGACGACATGATCTGGTGGGGACCAACGGGGATCGGCGCGACCTACACAATCGAACGTTACGCCAAACAGCATTCGGGCCCGTTCCGCGCGGGCTTCACCGAACGCTCGAAAACCGAACATATCTGCCGCATGGCCGAGGGGCACTATGGCGGGTTCTTTGGATGGCCGAATTTCACGGCTGTGCCCATTGGCGGCTTCATGGGGATGCCAGCAACAGGCAAGCCAGGCGAGTTCCGGGTGATCGACATCTACCGCCGCGAAGGCGACAAGCTGGCTGAAAACTGGATCTTCATCGACCTCCTGCACTTCTGGAAGCAACAGGGCGTTGATATTCTCAGCCGCAACACGGGCATCGATAGCGGTCGAGTTTAGACCGCAGGAAGTAAAAAAGGCACCCTCTTACCGAGGATGCCCCTGGCTCACCGCCCTGCCCCAACGACATGAGCCCTTGGATCAGTCGTCGACCTTCTCCTTGCCCTTGGCGCGGCCCGATACTTTCGACACGCCCTTTCCCTGGGCTTTGGCTTGGGCACGCACCTGATCCTTGATCCGATTTTCCACGCCCATGATCGCGGCCTGCGCCCGGGCGGTCAGGCCGCGCACCTGACTGGTCAGCTTTTTCGCTGCCTGCATGCGCCGACCACCTGGATCAACGTCGCGGGTCTGACCGGATTGCTCCAGCTTGATCAAAGCCTCGTCCGTGTTGCCCAGAACGATGTCCAGTTTCTCCAGATCCTCCCACAGCTTGCGACACTCCTTGACCGCATCCTTCGCACCCAGATTGTCGACCCAGACGTCGAAATTGCCCTCAATCACATCGATCCGCTTGTTGTGCTTGCCCAGGGCTGCCGCCACTTGCTTGACCGCTTTCTCGGCGGTGGCCAGCTGCTTCTCGGCCTTCTGATCACCTTTGGCCGCACCTTTGATCAGGCTGCTCATCTTCTTGGCTTCGCTGGCAAACAACTTGGTGTACCCGTCCAGCACCGCCTTGGTTTCATCCTGCCCCCGGCCACACTTGCCATGAAGTGCCTTGGCCTCATTTGATGCCTTCAGCGCCAGTTCCGCCGCTGATTGGAAAGCGTCCGCACTGTCGCCTAGCTTGGTCGCCAGTTTCTTCTGGTCGATGTAGTCAGCCAACAGTTTGTCAAACGTCTTGCTGCGCAGGCGCATCGACTTGTTCTTCTTCCACCAGCCTGCGTCGAGCTTTGCTGTATCACCCTTTTTCATCATCTTTCTCCTTGGTTCCAATCGCCCGTCCAAATCTGGGCCTGTTTCGAAATCTGCTTTGATGGCGTGTTTCCGTCGCCTGAACCCAAGGTAGGAATGGCGAGTGAACATTTCTGCTGCTAGGTTTGCCACAAGGTGTGTCGTAAAACGCACCACTCAGGAAACGGAGGCGAAACATGCGCGACCTGCTGGTCTTTCGGATGATCGACACGATCGTGAATGCCGGTTCCATTCGAAAGGCGGCTGTGACGCTCAACATCACACCTTCGGCCCTTAACCGGCGCATACGGCAGTTCGAGTATGAATTCGGGGCCGAGATATTTGAGCGTCTGGCCAGGGGCGTCCGCCTAAGCCCCGCAGGTGAGATCCTGCACCGCCACATCCGCCGCCAGTTGGCCGATTATGATCGCGTAAGGATGGATGTGGCCGACCTGTCGGAATTGCGCAGCGGTCACGTTGCAATCGCCTGCAGCCAGGCGCTGATGAACATCTTCCTGCCCGCGCAGATCGCCGCATTCCGCGTACGCTACCCCGGCGTGACCTTCACCGTGAACCGCCGCGACCGTGCCGAGGCCGAACAGGACCTTAAAACATTCACGTCTGACATAGCGCTTGTATTCGAGCCGCTCTACCTGGCCGACTTCGAACTGATCGGCGTCGTGCCTCAACACCTTTGCGCCATCATGGCCCAGGACCATCCATTGGCAAAAGCAGAACCACTACGGCTGGCGGACGTGCTGGCGGGCCCCCACGTGCTGCCCACTGGAGATATGGGAGTACGCCATCTGCTCGAACTTGCTGCCAGTCGACTATCCCTACGTCTATCGCCCGTGATCGAAACCGACAGCTTCGAATTCATGCGCTACTACATACTGCAAGAGCACGCCGTAAGCTTCCAGATTCGGATCGGCCTGAAAGACAAAGAAGACTCAAAGACTTTGGTGCGGAAAATAAGTGAAGATGACATCCCTCCTGGCAACCTGTTCATTGGCAAACTGCGCGACCGGGATCTGTCCACTGCAGCAACCGCGTTCACTGAACAGATTGCAAGTGCTCTCCAGTAGTCACGGACTGTTGATGCGCCTTGTGAAGCGCCCCGGACACTGAACTGACATTGGAAGACTGTTTGCCCTGACACCCCCGCCCGCGCAATTGATCTGAAGTGCTTCGTCGGTTACCAACGCGGTGTCGGAAAAAGCCTCTGGACACCCGCGCCACAAGCCCCTAGAAGGCCGGAACCCAGAGGCCAAAGCCTTTCCCGTGCCCGGGTAGCTCAGGGGTAGAGCAGTGGATTGAAAATCCTCGTGTCGGTGGTTCGATTCCGCCCCCGGGCACCACTTAACAAGCTGATATGTTTGTATTTTCTGCTCATGACTGATCCTCGTTTAGGTCAGGTTTGACGCTTTTCCACGAAGGTTTGACACTTTCGGCCCGCCTTCGGTTCTCTTCTTCCAATGTCGCCATGGTTTCGCGGTTCTTGTCAGCGAGGTTCGCTGAGCGCGAATAGTGCCGCGCCATGGACGGGGTTTTCTGCCCCAAGCGGCCTTGAAATGCTTGACTGGCAATCCGGCATAGCTCGCTGCCTCGGACAAGCGCCGCTACAAACGGCGCAACCGCCCCTCTCGTGACATTGCTGCGTAGTGCACTGCCGGGCAGCAATGCGAAATCATGTTCGGCAGGCTCAAGGATTGGCGGCGTGTGGCAACCCGCTTCGACAGGTGCCCAAAGGTCTTCCTGTCAGCCATCGCCCTCGCAGCACTCGTTATTTACCGGTTACGAGTCCTGACCCTAGGTCGGTTGCGTAGAACGTCTCACTAAGCCATCGTCAGGGTGCGACAATTGACTATTGCGCGGCTTGTTCCACGACATGTGCTGAAGGCAGCCAAACCGTGAATTCTGCCCCTCCTTCAGGACGATTTCGAACCGCGATCAACCCTCCAGCTCTTTGCACCAAGGCCTGGCTGATCGACAGCCCCAGCCCCGTGCCTTCGGCCTGCTTGGTTGTGAAAAACGGGTCAAACACCGTGTCCAGCTTGTCGGATGGCACACCCGGGCCTGTATCCGACACGCGCAGGCATGCGCCCGGGACCCCGTCGCGCGTTTCGGCCGCCAAGGTGAGATCCAGACGACCCTTCTGACCCATGGCCTGCGTCGCATTCACGATCAGGTTGACGACCACCTGCTGCAGCTCGCCTCTGTCCGCGCGGACGTCGGGCGCTTTCTGCAAATCTGTTCTGATCTCAATCTTGCCCCGTGTAAGAACATGATCCACGAGCACCAGACAGTCCTCGACCACAGCGGCCAACGGAACGGGCGCGTCGTAGCTGGCGAACTCGCTGGGGCGGGCAAATTGCAGCAACTTCCCCACAATGGCCTGTATGCGCACAACCTGCCGATCCACCAGGTCCAGTTCGGTTTTCACGTCCGCAGCCTCTGCCCCCAGCGTTTCGCGGACAACGTCCACGTTGCCCTGAATGACCGCCACCGGGTTGTTGATTTCATGCGCCACGCCCGCCGTGATTTCCCCGATCGAGGCCAGCTTTTCACTCATCACCAATTGGCGGTAGGTGGTTTCCAGCTTTTCGTTGGCGTCCCGCAATTCTGCTGTGCGCTGGTCCACCCTGACGTTCAGCTCGTCAGCATAATCGCGCAGTTGTTGGTCGCGTTCCTGTATCTGATCCAGAAGGTCGTCCAGATGGGGGGCGACCTGCCCGATCTCGTCCCGCCGGTCCACGTCTCCATGGCGGGCCGACAAGTCACCCCGCCCGACACGACGCATAATGGTGGTCATCCGTTCCAGCGGCGTGAACACCCCGCGCGCCAGTCCCAGGAATACAGGCACGGACAGGACCAGCACACCGGCAAATGCGACCAAAACCCAGCTGATCGCCTCTCTCTTCGCCGCCGCAAACGGGGCCTCCAGAAAACCGACATACAGCATGCCGACGCGGGACCCGAAGCTGTCGGTCAGAGGCAAATAGCCAGAGATGTACCAATCATTCACAACGAATGCGCGGTTGAGCCACGTCTGCCCCTCGCCCAGCACCGCCTGCCGCACCACGGCAGACACCCGCGTGCCAAGCGCGCGCACGTCTTCGAACAGACGCACGTTGGTGGATACACGTACGTCTTCCAGAAACAGAGTTGCCGTGCCCTGCAATTCGCCCCCCGTCACGGCGTTCAGGTAGACCAGCGCGTTGATCGTGTCGATGAAATCCAGATTGCGGTTCAACAGGATGCCGCCGACCAGAACACCCTCGTGCCCGGCCATGCGCACAGGGCTGGCCGCGTGCACCACCATGCCGCGATCTTCGACGGTGCGGTCGGTGGGAACAGCGGCCTCGGTTTCGATCAGGTCCAGCGACGCACGTTTGGCTAAATCGGGGTCCAGCCGGTTCAGATCATCAGCAGAGAAGATGTCGATGCTGGTGGCGGGTTGTCCGGCCAATCCTGCCGCGATCACCGGCCATTTGTCCCCCAAAGCGCCCGCGCGATCACGGGGATAGTAGACGAGGAAATCCAGACCCATCGCGCGTTTCTTGTCCCGGAAGAAGGTCGCGTGCGCCTCCACCCCGTCCTGCAGCACGGTGGCAAAGGCGACGGATTCCGCAACGCCGGTCAGCTCGTCCCCCGTACCCGCCATCAGCCGGGCCAGATATTGCTCGGCAATTCGCAGATCGCTTTCAACCTTGGAAATCAGCAGTTCGTCATAGTCCGCCGTCCAGCGCGTCATGCCCAGGAACAGGATGAACGGCAGCAGCAGCACCAAAGGCGCCAGCGCCAGCACCAACAGCCTGATCCGAACGGATCGCACGTGTCGCTCCTCCTGACCTACGTATCATCCCATGCGGCAATCTTACGGTCGATTGTCTTGCGCGACACCCCCAGTCTGCGCGCGGCCTCGGCCCGGTTGCCACCACATTGATCGAGGATGTGCAGAATATGCCGCTGAACAACCAGATCCAGACTTTCGATGGCGCTATCCCCCACCGCGCCCCCACCACGACCGGCAAACTCCTCGGGGAACTCGCCCAGAATGACGGACCGTTCGATTAGGTTTCGTAACTCGCGCACATTCCCCGGCCAGTCATACCGGCGCAGTTTCAGCAGTGTCTGTTCGTTCAGTTCCAGCGCCGGCATGCCCAGCGATTTCGAAAACTGCGCAATGAAAAACGACGCCAGTTCCACGATGTCCTCGGACCGTTCGGACAAGGGTGGCGTGCGCAGGGTCATAACGTTGATCCGGTGATAAAGGTCCGCGCGGAACCGACCTTCGGCCACGGCGGCCTCCAGATCCGCGTTTGTGGCAAACAGGAACCGCACGTCCAGCGGCACCTCACGTTCCGCCCCCAATGGGCGGACCTTCTTGTCCTCCAGAACACGCAACATCGCCGCCTGCAACTGGTCCGGCAGCATGGCAATTTCATCCAGGAACAGCGTGCCGCCATCCGCCAGCAACAACAGCCCCGGCCGAACCTGGCTGCCCTGTTCGACCTCGCCAAACAGCTCGGCCGCGAAATGGTCCGGGGCCATGGCCGCGCAATTGATCGGGACAAAGGGTTTGTCGGCCCGGTTCGACAACTGATGCAGATGGCGCGCAGCCAGCTCCTTGCCCGTGCCACTGGGGCCTGAAAACAGAACGGGTGTGGGCAGCGGAGCAAGTTTCACCAGCATGTCGCGCACCATTTCCATCGCGGGCGCATGGCCCAGCAGCGGCCCACGCACGCTTTCGGCTGTCAGTTCCCGCCGCAGCAGCGTGTTTTCCCGGCGCAGGAATTTCCGGTCCAGTGTCCGGTCCAGCGCGCCGACAATCTGGTTCGCGCGAAACGGTTTCAAAACAAAATCGCTGACCCCGGCCCGTAACGCGGTGATCGCGGTTTCCAGGTCGGCATAGGCGGTGATCATGATGACATCGGCAAACAGGCCCCTGCGGCGTTGTTCGCTGATCCATTCCAGACCGGTCTTGCCGGGCATGATGTTGTCCAGAATGATCACGTCAAAATAAGTTTCATCCAGATGCCGCGATGCTTCCTGGGGCGAGGCCGCCTCGACCAGCCGCTTGACCCGGGGTCCCAGTGTCTTGGCCAGAAAATTCCGCATGCCCAGTTCGTCATCCACGATTAGGACGGACGCCCCGGACAGTTTGCTGTTCGGGTTTGGGATGTCGTTGGCTTCGTAACGGGCTGGAGCGGCGCGCATCGGTCAGTCGAGGCGCACGTTGTCGGTTGAATGGACCTCGGCGCTGGAAAACCCGGCCTGTCCCAGCCCGTAATAGGCCGCGATACCGATCACGACGATCGCGACAAATCCTGTCATCATGGCTTTCATGGTTGGTTACTCCCTGTTTGTCGCGTGTTTGAGAAAGGCAATCAGGTCTGCCCGGTCCGACGGTTTGGCGATCACCTGCATCGGCATCTTGGACCCCGGAATATAATGATCGGGCCCTTCATCGAACAACGCGTCAATGCTGTCATCTGACCAGATGATGTCTGATCCGTCCAGTGTCGGGGAATAGGCATAGCCCGCCACCGTGCCAGCGCGGCGACCAAACACGCCATGCAGCGTTGGCCCGGCCTTGCGCGATGGGCCTGCGTCCAGCGCGTGGCAAATTGAACATTTGCGCATGAATTGGCGTTCCCCGTTGGGCATGCTTTCCGCATCGCGCAGGAAACTTCGTTCGCCGTCAATGGCCGGATCAAACTCGCTCAGGAACGCGACGGGCCAGGCATACGCCACGTCGTCCAGACCCCCGGCATAAATCGTGGTTCCGTCGCGCGAAAAGGCCAGGGCCCAGACCGGACCCCGCCGAGTTGCACGGAAATCACGCGTGATCCGCCAGGCCTGGCTGTCCAGCATCATGATGTAGCCGTGGCCGTCGCCTACGGCGATCTGCCCGGTGGCCGCGTGATAGGCCATAGACAGGATTGGACGGCGGTCCAGCGTGAAATCCGCAATCTGGTCCCCTGTGATTGCATCGACCACCCGTGTGGCGCCATCCACGGCGCCATAGGCGATCCAGCCCGGCCCCACGATCACGCGGTTTATTCCAAACCCGTGTTTGACCAGCGGCAGGGGGGGCGCATCTGGTTGCGTTTCGTAGCGCCACAAAACCCCCTGATTGGTTGCTGCGATCAGTCCGGTTCCATCCGGTGTGAAGGCCAGCGCATTCACCCCCGCGCCGGGATAGCTGAGTTCCTGATAGCCACCCTCTGCCCACAGTCGAATGGACCCGTCCCAACTGCCCGTTGCCACGGTCCGCCCATCCGGGGACACGGCGATGGTCGCGATCTTGCCCTTGTGGCGGCCCATCTCGCGCGCGTTTTTACCCCAGACCCGCAGTGCAAAATCATCACCGCCGGAATAGAGCGTCCCGTCCGGACCAAAGGTCAATGCCGTTACGGCCGCCTCGTGCCCGTCGAGCCATGTGGGCGTGCGGTTCGTCCAAAGCCCGACGGAATTGTCGAAACTGGCCGTTGCCACTTGCCCGTCTGGGGACACAGCAATGCCCATGATCGGCCCGCCATGTCCTTTGAGCGTGGTGAAATCCTGCGCCTGGGCCACGGCGGTGCCAACCAGCAGGCACAGCAGAAACGCCAGCCGTGTGGGCATGGAACTATTCAGCAGGCTCAACGGACCGCGACGCCCCATTCTCCTTGGCCTTGACCTCGTCCAGCCAGATCGAGTGGTGCTGATGCGCCCAGGCTTCGTCAACCTCGCCCGAGCCCATTGCCGAATAGGCCCCCTGCATCCCGACGGACCCGATATAGATATGGGCCAGAATAATCGCCATCAGGACAAAGCTGACAATCGCATGCCAGGACTGCGCCAGCGCCATTTCCTCTTGCGGGGCCAGTTCGGTGGGCAGCGGCGCCATGCCAAACCAGCCGGGGATGCCGATGTCGTTCATGATCGTGAATGTCTTCGCAAACAGGGGCAGTTCAAACGGAAATAGCAGTGACAGGCCGGAAATCGAAATGGACCCGCCCAGCAGGATGACGCTCCAGAATATGATCTTCTGACCGGCGTTGAACTTCTTTGCGGGCGGGTGTTTCTTGCCGATGATCCCTCCGGCCTGCGCGAACCATGTCAGGTCGGTGCGGTTGGGAATGTTGTGCCAGACCCACATGACAAACACCATGACCAGCGCCAGCATGAAGGCCCATGACACGTTGTTGTGGATGAATTTCGACCCCAGCAGCAGCGTCGCGTTGAAATCCTTGCCCAGGTAAGGCGCGATATAGTCGCGTCCGTATTTCACGAATAGCCCGGTGATGCCCAGCAGGATGAACGACCCCGCCAGCACCCAGTGGGCAAACCGTTCAACGGATCGGAACCGGGTCACCGTGCGGCCTGTCATCGGGGCATCCACCATGATTTTGCCGCGCAGCAGGTAGAACAGGATCAGCAGCCCGATTGTGCCCAGCAACAGCCAGCCGCCATAGGTTGACAATGGGCCCTTGCGGAATTCGTACCAGGCCATGCCGCCGTCCTGCACCAGAACCTTGGCCACGTCACCGCCGGCCGAAACCGAGATGTCAGCTTCGTTAAACCGCAACGCCCGCCACAGATCCGGGTCGGATGCGCCACCCAGCGTGCCCAATTGCTCGGCCATGCCTGCGGCACTGTCCGCGTCGCCAAATCGCTGCCGGAACGTGTTGTCCACCTGCTCGCCCCGCTGGCGGGCCATGATATCCTCCAGCGTTTGCGCCCCGCCGGTTGCGCTGCGATCAGGCACAACAGATGGGGTGTCCTGCGCAACGGCAGGCAGGGACAGGACAAACATCAGAACCAATGAGAAGAATGCGCGCATGGCAGGCCTCGATCATTCCAGCGATGGCGTCTCGCGCACATGGTGCAGAGACGGAGAAATTTGGGTGAATTGACGATCAGTGCGCACGGATCACGCGCGGGCACTGTCGGCAATGAGTGGCGCGCGCAAAGCAGATTCACCTCGCGCGCGCCGATTTTGTCAAAGGCGGTCAGCCGCCCTTCTGATCATAGGCCGTGCCCCAGCCCCACGCGCCCGAGCCGAAGCCACGGGCCACGACGCGCTCGCGGTAGATGGCTGACACGACGTCACCATCCCCGGCCAGCAGGGCCTTGGTCGAACACATTTCCGCACAGATCGGCAATTTGCCTTCGGCGATCCGGTTCCGCCCGTATTTGGCGAATTCGGCCGTCGAATGGTTTTCCTCGGGGCCACCGGCGCAGAAGGTACATTTGTCCATCTTACCGCGCGACCCAAAGTTGCCAGCCTGCGGGAACTGCGGTGCGCCAAACGGACATGCGTAGAAGCAATATCCGCAGCCGATGCACAGATCCTTGGAGTGCAGGACAACCCCTTCTTCGTTCTGATAGAAGCAGTCGACCGGGCACACCGCCATACAGGGCGCGTCCGAACAGTGCATGCACGCGACCGAGATAGAGCGTTCACCCGGATTCCCGTCCGAGATCGTCACCTCCCTCCGGCGGTTGATCCCCCACGGCACCTCGTGCTCGTTCTTACAGGCCGTGACACAGGCGTTGCACTCGATGCAGCGCTCGGCGTCGCAGAGAAACTTTGCTCTTGCTGCCATTTTCTCTTCTCCTCCTTACGCTGTCCAGATTTTGCAGAGAGTCGCTTTGGTCTCCTGCATCTGGGTCACCGAGTCATAGCCATAGGTCTGCGCCGTGTTGGAGCTTTCGCCCAACACATACGGATCAGCCCCATCCGGGTACTTGGACCGCTGGTCTTCGCCCTGGAAATGACCGCCAAAGTGGAACGGCATGAAGGCAACGCCTTCGCCGACCCGGTTTGTGACCATGGCCATGACCTTGACCTTGCCGCCCTCTGGGCCTTCGACCCAGACCTGCGCACCGTCCCGCACACCAAGGTTGTTGGCGTCACGCGGATTGATCTCGACGAACATGTCTTGCTGCAGCTCGGCCAGCCACGGGTTGGACCGTGTCTCGTCCCCGCCACCCTCATATTCGACCAGACGGCCGGAGGTGAGGATCATGGGATAATCCTTGCTGAAGTCGTTCTTCTGGATCGACGCGTAGAGGGTCGGCAGCCGGTAGGCATGTCGGTCCTCGTAGGTCGGGTAGTCTTCGACCAGGTCGCGACGGTTGGTGTAAAGCGGCTCGCGATGCAGTGGCACCGGATCCGGGAACGTCCACACGACTGCGCGGGCCTTGGCGTTGCCAAAGGGCGCACATTCGTGCTGGATCGCAACCCGCTGGATGCCGCCTGACAGGTCGGTCTTCCAGTTGGTCTTCGGACCCGCAACCGCGTCAATCGCCGCGCGCTCGTCATCCGTCAGATCGCCATCCCACCCCAGATCCATCAGCATCTGCATGGTGAATTCGGGATAGCCATCCTGGATTTCGGAACCCTGCGAAAACACGCCATCGGCCAGCAGGTTGTCACCGTCACGCTCCACGCCGAACCGTGCCCGGAAGGTCAGACCACCCTCGGAAACCGGCTTGGACATATCGTAGAGGTTCGGTGTGCCCGGGTGACCCATCTCGGCCGTTCCCCAGCAGGGCCAGGGCAGACCGTAATAGTCGCCATCCGCCGGACCACCAATGGCCTGCAACGTCGTGCGGTCAAAGGTGTGCTGGTTCGCCATGTGCAGCTTGAGCCGTTCGGGCGACTGCCCGGTATAGCCCACGGTCCACATGCCCGCGTTGATCTCGCGCAGCGTGTCTTCGATGTTGGGGGTGACCCCATCCTCTTCGATCGCGATGTTGCGGAAGATCCGGTCGTGGAAGCCGAACTTCTGGGACAACAGGCCGATGATCTCGTGATCGGTCTTGGACTCGAACAGCGGGTCCATCACCTTTTCACGCCACTGGATCGACCGGTTCGACGCGGTGACCGAGCCGTATGTTTCGAACTGCGTGGTCGCGGGCAACAGGTATGTGCCGTCTTCGCGGTCATGCAGCACGGCCGAAACAGTCGGGAACGGGTCGATCACGACAAGCATGTCGAGCTTTTCCATCGCCGTCTTCATTTCGGTCATACGGGTCTGCGAGTTCGGCGCGTGACCCCAGAGAACCATCGCCCGGACATTGTCGTCCTGGGTCATGTTCGCCTTGTCTTCCAGAATGCCGTCGATCCAGCGGGACACCGGGATGCCGCGCTCGTTCATCAATGGCTTGTCCTTGCCGTCGGCGCCCTTGATCGTGGCAAACTGGCCTTTCAGCCAATCCAGATCTTCGCCCCAGACACGGGCCCAGTGACCCCAGGATCCTGCCGACAGGCCATAGTAGCCCGGCAGCGTGTGGCTGAGAACGCCAAGGTCGGTTGCGCCCTGAACATTGTCGTGCCCACGGAAGATGTTGGTACCACCACCAGAGGTGCCCATGTTCCCCAGCGCCAGCTGCAGCACGCAATAGGCGCGTGTGTTGTTGTTGCCGTTGGTGTGCTGGGTGCCACCCATGCACCAGATCACGGTGCCGGGACGGTTGTTGGCCATGGTGCGCGCAACGCGCTTCAGCTGCGAACCGGGGGTGCCGGTCACACGCTCCACCTCTTCAGGTGTCCACTTGGCCACCTCTTCCTTGATCTGGTCCATGCCCCAGACACGGGTGCGGATGAACTCTTTGTCCTCCCAGCCGTTGTCGAAGATATGCCAGAGGATACCCCAGATCAGCGCTACGTCGGTGCCGGGACGGAACCGGACATATTCATCTGCGTGGGCTGCCGTGCGCGTAAAGCGCGGGTCGCACACGATCAGCGGGGCGTTGTTCTGCTCTTTCGCGCGCAGGACATGCAGCAGGGAAACGGGGTGCGCTTCTGCCGGGTTGCCGCCGATGATGAAGATGGCTTTGGAGTTGTGGATGTCGTTGTAGCTGTTGGTCATGGCGCCGTAGCCCCATGTGTTCGCAACACCCGCAACGGTGGTGGAGTGACAGATCCGCGCCTGGTGATCCACGTTGTTCGTGCCCCAGTAGGCGGCGAACTTGCGGAACAGGTAGGCCTGTTCATTGTTGTGTTTGGCCGAGCCCAGCCAGTACACACTGTCCGGGCCGCTTTCGTCCCGGATTTTCATCATGCCGTCGCCGATCTCGTTGATCGCCTGTTCCCAGCTGATGCGCTTCCACTCGCCACCCTCTTTCTTCATCGGGTATTTCAGGCGGCGTTCGCCATGTGCGTGTTCCCGCACGGCCGCGCCCTTGGCACAGTGAGCACCCAGGTTGAACGGGCTGTCCCAGCCGGGCTCCTGCCCGATCCAGACGCCGTCCGACACTTCGGCAACAACGGTACACCCGACGGAACAGTGGGTGCAGACAGATTTCTTCAGTTCGACCGCGCCGGTTGCGGCACCTGCCGCATTGGCCTGACTAACGGTGCCACCTGTTGTGGCAATTGCCGCCAGGCCCCCGATGGCCAGCCCCGACCCGCGCAGGAACGCGCGGCGGTCTACCGAGGTGTTTGCCACCTCGGACAGGATCGAAGTCCGCTGGGGGCGTCTCGCAACCCCATTGGTCTTTTTCCTCAGCATTTTCGTTTCCTCCTTGCTTGCTCGGACTGGCGTCCTCGCTCGCTTGGCTGTTGTGAATGACGTTCAGCAGTCGGGCCAATCGCAACCAGTCGCTGAATGTCGCGGGTGACGTCGTCCGGTTCTTTCAGAGCGCCGCAGGCGGCCCCCTGCCTCCTCAGAACCGGGCGCTGTCGTAGTAGGCGCGTGTATGCGCGGTGTCCTGCATCGTCTCGCGGGACAGGTCCGGCTCTGCCGCTTCAGCGGGGTTGCCGCCAGCAGCCACAGCCACCGCCGCCACGGGCGCTGCTGTTGTTGCCAGTTTCAGAAAGTCGCGGCGGTTCGCCGTTTCTTTCTTGGACATGGAGTTCCTCCTTGTCTTTGGTTAGGCCCCGGTTGCCCGGCGCGGGGATGACTGCGCAGTCGCAGCCGGTGATCTGTCATTCGCCACCCAGGCGAAATCCTTCGGTTTCGATTTCCATGAAGATCCGCCCAACCGTGCCCACAGGCGCGTAGAAGACCGAGTTCTTGGCCCCCTCGAGGTCGGAAAAGAAATGCGCGGCCCAGGGGCCGATATGTTTGTTGAAAAACGTCTTCTGCCGGGTCAGGTCCGCCAACGCGCCAAACCGGCCAACGATCATCGCACCCATCATCTCCATCAGGCTGGCGATGTTGTCTTCGGGCTCGAACACGTTTTCCGCCCGCTCCATGCCGTTTGCGGTCATGTCCTGCCGCAGTGTGGCCAGCGGTTTTTCGTTCAGGAAACCGGTCAGGTAGTAGGACGCATAAGGTAGCAGTTCACCCCGGCCCAGACCAATGAACAGTTTGTTGAATTCGCTTTCCACGGCGCGCGGTTTGGACAGGGCTGCAACCTTGGCCAGCGTTGTGATCGCCTGTCCCAACTCGCTGTCATCCCCGCTCAGCGACTTGGTCTGCGCCAGCAGCATTTCGTCCGGGGGAGCCGACAGGATCAGCCCGATGAAATTATACAGATCCGCGCGCATCCGGTCTTCGTCGGCAATTTGTGGCACGGTTTCAGCCAAACTCATCTATGTCCTCTGTTCTTCGAAAGTGAATGTCATCCGCCGGGGTCGCGGCGTGTATTCGGGTTCGGGGTCGTCATAAGGATCGTCCGCCTGCGGTGCAGTATACGCCTCGGCAACCACCGCGATCTCCGGCTCCTCTTCGGAAGCGTCCATTGCGGGTTCGTCTTCGACCTCGGGTTCCTCGTCCGTCGCATCCTCGGCAGCGGCCTGTTTTGCCGCCTCGGCCTCGGCCAGCGCCTCGATGTGCTTCAGCATGCCTTTCCCGACCTGATAGGCGGTCTGCATGTTTTCGATCACCATCGCGCTGTCGGTGAAATCCTCGCCATAGTCGACCAGCCCGTCCAGATTGGCCAATACCGGGTTCAACCGCCACAGCCGCCGCAACGCGCGGGTTTTCAGCCGCTGCGGCAGAGCCTCGGACATAAACGCGCGGATATCTTCGGGTGTTTCCAGCGTGTCCGGGTCAGGCAGGTTGCGTTCGGCCAGTATCTCCTCGTCCGAACGTTCCTCCAGCGCGGCCTCAACCTCTGCCACCTCAGCGGCGTCAATCGCAGCCTGTTCCGCCCTTTCTTCGGCAACCACCGCGGCGCGGCGTTTGGACCAGAAATCCCGGCTCAATTCACCCGCCTCCGCAGTTGCGCGGGCGAGGCATAGATGTCGCCCGCCTTGTCGACACGCGGATCACCGATGCCGTCCTGCACCAGATCGACGCGCTTCTTGTCCCGCTTGCGTTTGACGAACGCCTCTTCCTCGTAAAACGTGTCGACGAAATCCTGCACCATCGCCCTCAGCACGGGCGGCATCGTGACCTTCTCGACAATTTCCTCGCCGCTGTCGGCGTAATCCTGCGCCTCGTAGGGCGACGCGGTGACCAGCAGGATGTCAAACGGCGCATCCCCTGCCCCGGCCCGCATCACCACGTAGACACATGGCACCTGCGCTTGCAGCCCGTGAAGATAGGCCTCTGCCTCGGCCCCGTGCAACTCCATCGGAACGGTGTCCGCGTGGAATTCGACCACATCGCCGTCACGACGCAATTCGCGCCATTCTGTCGGCGCAGCCCCCGGCAAAACGCCGCTCGCCGTCCAGTTCCATTTCTGCCATCGGGTCACGCCTGGAGTGCGCCGCAAAACGACGCCGACTGGTACAGTGCTGTACGCATTCGGATTTCGGTACATTCCCGAAGGCCTCCCTGATCCCCACGATTGTCTGGAAATGCCGGGTGGCAAAGCGTTTTCTGGCCACCCCGCCCGAACTTTCATCAGGGCGGTCAATTTGGGTAGGCGGCACATGGCCCGTGGGCGGATATGGACGAATTGTCCATCCCAACAAAAAAAGTCGGAAAATGCGCCTGCGAATCGCCCACGAATCACGGCCCGAAAATCGTGATCTTTCGTCCGTCAACGCATCCTTCGCCGGGATCGAAAACGGATTGTGACCGCTACAATTCTGTGTCTAGCCTATGGGCAGCCACGGCCAAAAAGGCGTCAAAAAACGCCTTTCAGGGAGGAGCCAAAAGTTGACTAAGTCACTGAAAATATGTGACTGCTTGGGGAGCCAGCAGATAGATTCGAACGCGTTGGCCGAAGCCACGGGATTAGAGGTCGCCGCCCCCTGCACCGCGCTCTGCACCCGCCAGATCGACCAGGCCGCAGCGGCGATGCAGGCCGGTGACACGATTTTTTGCTGCACCCAGGAAACCCGCGTTTTCGAGGCGGTCGCCGAGGAGCTGGGCGTCCCCGCCCCTCCTGTGCTGGACCTGCGCGACCGGGCGGGTTGGAGCGCGGATGACGCCAGCAAACTGCCCAAAATGTCCGCCCTCGTGGCCGAAGCCCTACTGCCCGCCCCGGCGGAAAAAACCGTGGACGTGGTGTCCGAGGGCGCGTGCCTGATCTTTGGCCCTGCCGACGTGGCGTTAAGCGCTGCGGAACAGTTGAAGGATCATCTGGGCGTTACGGTTCTGCTGACCGAAGCGGCAGACATTCCCGACACCCGTGCCTATGACGTGATCGTGGGCCACCTGCGCCGCGCATCCGGGGCGCTGGGGCAGTTTTCGGTGGTCATCGACGGGCTGCAACAGATTGAACCGGGTGGGCGTGGCGGGTTCACCCTGTCAGACCCTCGTGACGGCGGGCAATCCATCTGCGACATCCTGCTGGACCTGAGCGGTACGCAACCCCTGTTCCCCGCCCATGAAAAGCGCGAAGGCTACCTGCGGGCCAATCCCCAGCACGCGCCATCCGTGGCGCAGGCGGTGATGGACGCCTCGCACCTGATCGGGACCTTCGAAAAACCGCTCTACGTGAAGTTCGAACCCCTGCTGTGCGCCCATTCGCGGGCGGAACAGACCGGATGCACGCGCTGCCTGGACCTGTGCCCGACGGGGGCGATCCTGCCTGCAGGCGAGCATGTAAGCGTTGATCCCATGATCTGCGCCGGGTGTGGCGCCTGTTCGTCGGCTTGCCCGTCTGGCGCGATCAGCTACGACGCACCGACCGTGGACCTGACGATGCGCCGGGTACAGACCCTGGCCAAGGCCTATCAGGACGCAGGCGGAACCGCGCCGCGCCTGTTGGCACATGACGCCCACGGGGGTGAGATGATCCGCCTGTCCGCGCGCCATGGGCGTGGCCTGCCCGCTGACGTCATCCCGCTGGAAATGTCCGCCATTGGCGCGTTTGGCCATGCCGAGGCTGTTGCTGCATTGGCCGCCGGGTTTGCCCATGTGACCATCCTGCCCGGACCCGGCGCGGACCGGGACGCGCTGGCCACCCAGATTCTGCTGACCGAGGCGATCGCTGGCGCGGATCGCATTGCCCTGCTGGACACACCCGACCCAGATGCCATGTCCGACGCGCTCTACGACGGCACAGCGCCCACCCCCGTCGCCAACCCCGTGCGCCCCTTGGGCACCCGGCGACAGATAACGCGCCAGGCCGCGCGAGCTTTGCACCCCGACACGGATACGTTGCCCCTGCCGGATGGCGCACCCTATGGCGCGGTGCTCGTCGACACCGACTCCTGCACGCTTTGCCTCAGCTGCGTGTCGCTCTGCCCCTCCGGTGCGCTGGGTGACAACCCGGACCTGCCGCAACTGCGATTTCAGGAAGACGCCTGCCTGCAATGCGGCCTTTGCGCCAACATCTGCCCTGAGGATGCGATCACCTACGCGCCCCGTCTGGACCTGACCGACCGCGCACTACGGCAGGAGGTCCTCAACGAAGAAGAACCCTTTGCCTGTGTCGAATGCGGCACGCTGTTTGGGTCAAAATCCGCCATCGACCGGATCACGGAAAAGCTGACCGGCCATTCCATGTTCTCTGACCCGGCAAAGCTGCGGATGATCCAGATGTGCGACGATTGCCGGGTGAATGCGCAGTTCCATTCCACCAACAATCCCTTTGCCGGAGGCGAACGACCCCGACCGCGCACGACCGAGGACTACTACTCCGACCGCAAGGATCACTGATGATCCAAAGGCTTGCCCAGATCGGCGGCGGGCATCGTCGCGACATAGGCCATCAGCGCCTCCAGCTCCTCCAGGTCCATGACGACCGGTGCGATGGGCGACGGGCGGTTTTCCGGGAAGGGCTCGGTCAGGTCGGTGATCTGAGTGAAGGCCGGGTGCGGGTTCAGCACATAGAAGGCCGCAAACCGCGCCTCCCAATCCGGCAACGCCCGCAGAATGCCAAAGGACGGGGTCGATCCGATCCCCCAGCCCCGCGTCGCGTCGTCGACTGCATGGCATCGTGTGCATTTCGCGCGACTGACCTCGTGCCCCAGCACCGCATCACCGTCCAGCGCGACCTCGACGACCTCTTGCTGCTCTTCCCCCGGCGGGCCGA
This sequence comes from Paracoccaceae bacterium, assembly GCA_040830545.1. Classification (GTDB taxonomy): domain Bacteria; phylum Pseudomonadota; class Alphaproteobacteria; order Rhodobacterales; family Rhodobacteraceae; genus HXMU1420-2. Next base: position 29,404 of record JBFOMB010000206.1, read on the forward strand.
ACAGCGCCTCGCCGTCCGGTGCAAACCCGGTAATCGTCCGCTGACCCACCTCCGAGGTCAGCCAGGCCGCCAACTTCGCGGTTCCCGGATGATCCGGGGTGCTGACATCCATCTTCCACACCTGCCCTGCACCTTCGAACAGGGCACGCCCCGCGTCGCCAAGGGTCAGGTTGGCATCGGCCGGATCATCCAGAACCTCGACCCGGACCTGCGTTTTCAGGGAAAACCGCGGCAACATGTGTTTCATCAAACCCGTGTCGACCAAAGCTGCCGGCGCATAGAGGCGCACCAACCTGTCCTCGGCCCGCAAAAGCCCCGGCAAAAGGATCAGCATCACTGTCAGCATGCGCAAAAACATGGCACCCAGCCTATGCGCGGCCAGACAATTCCGTCAATCTCAGGATAAGGACCACCCCATGAGCGAAGACTTCAACATGTCCATGCGCAAGTTCCTCAAACAGGTCGGCGTGACCTCGCAACAGGCCATCGAGGACGCCATGCGGAACGCGGACACAGGCGGAAAATCCTTTACTGTCAGGGCGGTTGTTACGATCGAGGACCTGGACATGACCCACGAGGTCACCGGAACCATCCAAGGGCGGGAATGACGGATTTGACCGTGGACAGAGATACCGTCACCCAAGCGTTGAAACAGATCACCGATCCGGTTTCGGGCAGTGACATCATGGCCAGCGGCGTGGTGCGGGCGCTGAATGTGGACGACAGGGGCGGCGTGCGTTTCGTGATGGAAGTGCCGCCCAGCCAGGCGCAGGCCTACGAGGCCATAAAGGCACAGGCAGAGGCGACGTTGAACGCGCTGACCGGCGTGTCGGGCGTGTCCGTGGTCATGACCGGCCACACCGAAAAGGCCCCGCCGCCCGACCTGAAACCCCAACGAAAGGCCGCGCCGCAAGGTCCCGAAAAAATCCCCGGCGTCGACCGGATCATTGCCATTGCCAGCGGCAAGGGCGGCGTTGGCAAATCCACCGTATCCGCCAATCTGGCCTGTGCATTGGCCCAGCAGGGGCGGCGTGTCGGGCTGCTGGACGCGGATGTTTATGGCCCGTCCCAGCCGCGCATGCTGGGCGTGTCCGGGCGCCCGGCCTCGCCCGATGGCAAAGTCATCCTGCCGATGCGAAATCACGGCGTGACGATGATGTCCATCGGCCTGATGACAAACGAAGATCAGGCTGTCGTCTGGCGCGGTCCGATGCTGATGGGCGCATTGCAGCAGATGATGATGCAGGTGCAATGGGGTGCGCTGGATGTGCTGCTGGTGGATCTGCCGCCCGGCACAGGTGACGTGCAGATGACACTGGCGCAAAAGGCGCAGGTTGACGGGGCGATCATCGTCTCGACCCCGCAGGACATTGCCCTGTTGGACGCACGCAAGGGGATCGACATGTTCCGCCAGTTGAACGTGCCGATCCTGGGAATGGTCGAAAACATGAGCACCCATATCTGTTCGCAATGCGGGCACGAAGAACATGTTTTCGGCCATGGCGGGGTGAAGGCCGAGGCGGAGAAACTGGGCGTGCCCTTGTTGGCCGAGGTGCCGCTGGACATGCAGATCAGGCTGGCCGCTGATGGCGGTGCGCCCATTTCCGTCAGCCAGCCGGACAGCCGTCAGGCGAAGGCATTTCAGGATGTTGCCATCGCGCTGGTCAGGGAAGGCGCAGCATGAGCGACGCCATCGCGCTGACCTTCCCTCCGCTGATGTGGGGCGAGCCCGCCACGGGCGAAGCGCTGGGGCACGCGGCCCGGCGCGCGACGTTGGGCTGTGACGCAGGGCTGGTCGCCTACATCCTTGGACCCAGCCACGCAGAGGCTGCGCTGGTCTTCGCCCCCGAGGTGCCGCTGTCCCAGGCGATGACGATGCTGCCCCTGTGCGGTGTCGGTTTTCAGAACGCGTTGGGCGCGCTGGCTCCGCCAGAGGTTGCCGTGCATCTGGAATGGGACGGGGGCATCCGCATCAACGGGGCATCCTGCGGTCGGTTGCAGGCGTTGTCCTCCACGGACGACCCGCAGGCCATTCCCGACTGGCTGGTTGTCGGCTGGACCCTGCCGCTGATCCCTGAAAACGACAATCCCGGCGCGGACCCGGATCGCACCTCGCTATTCGCCGAAGGATGCGCCGA
>JBFOMB010000207.1:0-17192 GCA_040830545.1 Paracoccaceae bacterium
ATGTAGGCGGCTCAGCGTCCGCCCACAAACCATTACTCTGCCGCAGCGGCGGATGTGACCTTCAGTGAACCGCCCGCTTTTTCAACTGCGGCAACCGCAGCCTTGGACGCGCCGGTGACGGAAATGGTCAGGGCCGAGGTCACGTCGCCCTTTGCCAGGACGCGAATACCGTCCAGCTTGCGACGCACCAGGCCGCTTTCGACCAGCGAATCTTCGGTGATGTCCGCGCTCAGCTTGCCTGCTTCGACGAATTTCTGGATCAGGCCCAGGTTGATGACGGCGAATTTCTTGCGGTTCGGCTTGTTAAAGCCACGCTTGGGCAGGCGCTGGTACAGCGGCATCTGGCCGCCTTCGTAGCCGTTGATGGCCACACCCGAACGCGATTTCTGACCTTTGATCCCGCGGCCACCCATTTTACCGGTGCCGGAACCGGGGCCACGGCCCACGCGTTTACGAGGTTTGGTTGCGCCGGGGTTGTCCCGGAGGTCGTTCAGTTTCATGTCGCTTCTCCTATGCCGGATGTGACCCCGAAGCGAATTGGGCCAACCACGGCGTTTCTTGGTGATTGAGTCGTGCGGTCCGCTGGACCACCGGGGGCGTATAGACCGCACCCCGGTGCAGCGCAAGGCTCATCTGGGAGGAGGCCCGTCAGAGGGCCCTGTGGGGCGGTTCCCCGCCCCTGTCAGCCTCAGATCCGGTGATACCGGTCCCGCAGGCAGGGCGTGTCGCCAAAACGGCGCAGGCCGATGTCGGCCAGTTCCCGTTCGCCCAGCGTGCTCAGCGACTGGTTGCACGGATTCGGTGCACCTGCGTGCATGAAATCCTTGACCGCGCGCAGGCTATCCAGCAGTCGCATCAGCCAACCCGTAGGCAGGCCGGTCGTGAGTGGTGCGTTTACAGTGATATGGGCCATGGTAAGACTCCTTTATTGTTGTTGCACCGGGGCGTTTCCCCGGCGAGCGTCATGGTCATGTTTCTGTTACAAAGGGTCAAATGGTATGACCCGTTAACAAAGACAACAGACGTCCCGGTCTGCCCGCCATGCATTTTCTGCATGGCTGTGTTCTGTATTATCGGATTGTTTTTCCTCTCCTTTGATCCCGGTGCCCAAACAGGCCCGAAACGCAAAACGCCCCCGGATCATCCGAGGGCGTTTCGAAAGGGAAGCTGATTTTGATCAGTCGCGGTCGCCGTAGGCATAGTCCCACGCTACGCGACGAATGCCGAAACGGCCAATGCCCATTTCGTTCAACTCGCGGTCCGTCAGGCCAGCCAGTTCGTTCACCGTGGTGGTGTACATGCGGCGGCGCTTACGGATGTCGCGCAGGCGGGCAACCAGGTTGGTCAGGAAAGATTCGCTGTGCGGGGCAGCTACGCGGAGGGTTTGGGCCATATCATGCTCCAGTACTTGTTCTGTTTTGCCCCAGGCTCCTCCAGCCCCGGGAACGGATTTGATACGGTCAATTTATGCTGCAGCGCGGCGACGACCAGAGCCAATTCGGGAAGGCGGGTATGCGTATGGCGCAAGCCATAAGTTTGGGCAGTTTGAAAACTCTGACTTCAGTCGTTCGGTTCCACGGGACCTCACACAGAAAAACGCCCGCGGATGAAATCCGAGAGCGTTTTCAATACGTTGATACCGAAAGGCGCGGCTTAGTCGCGCTCTTCCACGATCTCGACCAAGTGCGGGATCTTTTCGACCATGCCGCGCACGGAAGGTGTGTCTTCCAGTTCGCGGGTCTTGTGCATCTTGTTCAGGCCCAGGCCGATCAGCGTCTGACGCTGCTTGGCGGGGCGGCGGATCGGGGAGCCGATCTGCTTGACGACGATGGTTTTTGCCATGTCTCAGGTCTCCTTACGCGTCTGCTTCGGCCGGGGCGGGGGTTTCGTCCCGCTTGGGCAGAATGTCAGCCACTTTCTTGCCACGACGCGCGGCCACGTTGCGCGGCGACTGCTCTTTCTGCAGGCCGTCGATGGTGGCGCGGATCATGTTGTAGGGGTTCGCGGAGCCGGTTGACTTGGACACAACGTCCTTCACGCCCAGCATTTCGAACACGGCGCGCATCGGACCACCGGCGATGATCCCGGTCCCTTCCGGCGCGGTGCGCATGACCACTTTACCAGCGCCGTGACGGCCTTCGATGTCGTGGTGCAGCGTGCGGCCTTCGCGCAGCGGCACGCGGATCATCTTGCGCTTGGCTTGTTCGGTTGCCTTGCGGATGGCCTCGGGGACCTCCTTGGCCTTCCCTTTGCCAAAGCCGACGCGGCCCTTCTGGTCGCCAACAACGACGAGCGCGGCAAAGCCGAAGTTCTTACCACCCTTGGTGGTTTTGGAAACCCGGTTGATCGCGACCAGACGGTCGGCGAATTCGGGTGCCTGTTCTTCGCGGTCGCGGCGACCGCGGCGGTTTTCACGTTGTTCTGCCATAAGGCATCCTTCCTAAAGGTGACGCGTCAGCGTCGTGTTTGCCAATCACTGGTGGACCCAAAGGCCCCCGGATCGTCGAGACGGTATCGCCTGCACTGTGTTGATGGGTTTCACCCACCCTGCGATTCCTGCGTAGGGTGGGTGTGAACCCACCTTAGATTTTCAGCCCGCCTTCGCGCGCTGCGTCGGCCAGGGCCTTGACCTTGCCGTGGAACAGGAACCCGCCGCGGTCGAAGTATGCTTCTTCCACGCCTGCGGCCTTGGCACGTTCGGCGATGACCGAACCCACCTTGGTCGCTGCTTCGACGTTGTTCTTGCCAACAACGCCCAGGTCCTTTTCGAGCGACGAGGCTGCGGCGAGTGTCACGCCACGCACATCGTCGATCAGTTGGACACTGATGTTCTTGTTCGAGCGGTGCACGCTGAGGCGAAGCCGACCGGCGTTCACCTTGCGCAGTTTGTTCCGGACGCGCAGACGGCGCTTGAGGAACAATGTCCGTTTGCTGTTTGCCATATCTGGTGTCCTTACTTCTTCTTGCCTTCCTTGCGGAAGATGTACTCGTCCTTGTACTTGATGCCTTTGCCCTTGTAGGGCTCTGGCGCACGCCATTGACGAATTTCCGCGGCGACCTGACCAACCTGCTGCTGGTCGTTGCCTTCGATCACGATTTCGGTCTGCTTGGGCGCAGTGATGGTGATGCCATCCGGCGCGGTGTAGTCGACATCGTGGCTGTAGCCGAGGTTCAGCTTGAGCGTGTTGCCCTGCATCTGGGCACGATAACCCACACCGTTGATCTCCAGCTCTTTCTTGAAACCGTCGGTCACGCCGGTCACAAGGTTGGCGATCTGGGTGCGGGACATGCCCCACTGCTGGCGCGCGCGCTTGGATTTGCCGCGCGGCTCGACCATCACCTGGTTGTCCTCGACCGTGATGGTGACATCATCGGTCGCGGTGAAGCTGCGGGTGCCTTTCGGCCCCTTGACTTCGACGGTCTGGCCCGAGGTCGACGCGGTCACGCCGCTGGGCAGCTCGACCGGTTTCTTACCAATACGAGACATTCCTGACCTCCTTAGAAGACGGTGCAAAGCACTTCGCCGCCAACATTGGCTGCGCGTGCATTTGCATCCGACATCACGCCCTTGGGCGTGGAGACAATCGACACACCCAGGCCCTGACGGACCGACGGGATGTCCTTGACGCTCATGTAGACGCGGCGGCCGGGTTTGGAGACCCGCTTGAGCTCGCGAATGACAGGTTCGCCTTCGTAGTACTTCAGGCTGATTTCGATGGCCGGGTGACCACCTTCGCCCGTGACGCTTTCATAGCCGCGGATGTAGCCTTCGTCTGCCAGCACATCCAGAACCCATGCACGCAGCTTGGACGCTGGTGTCAGGACGGTGGATTTGCCGCGCATCTGGCTGTTGCGGATACGGGTCAGCATATCGCCGATAGGATCGTTCATCTCTCTCTCCTTACCAGCTCGATTTCACCATGCCGGGGATCTGCCCGGCGGACCCCAGCTCGCGCAGCGCGATACGGCTGACTTTGAGCTTGCGGTAATAGGCGTGCGGACGACCCGTCAGCTGGCACCGGTTGTGCATGCGGGTCGGTGAGGAATTGCGCGGCAGTTTCGCCAGTTTCAGGCGGGCCTTGAAGCGCTCTTCCATCGGGCGGCTTTCGTCGTTTGCGATCTCTTTCAGCTCGGCACGCTTGGCGGCGTATTTCTTCACCAGGCGTTCGCGCTTCTTTTCGCGTTCGATCATGCTCTTTTTAGCCATGATAACTCTCCCAGGCTCAGCTGTTGAACGGCATGTTGAAACCCTTCAACAGCGCCTTGGCTTCAGCATCGGTGTTGGCCGTGGTGCCGAAGATGATGTCCATACCCCAGACTTCGTCGACCTTGTCGTAGTCGATTTCCGGGAAAACGATGTGTTCCTTGATGCCGGTGGCGTAGTTGCCGCGACCGTCAAAGCTTTTGCCCGAAACGCCGCGGAAGTCGCGGATACGGGGCATGGCGATGGTGATCAGGCGATCCAGGAATTCATACATGCGGTCGCCGCGCAGCGTGACCTTGGCGCCCATAGGCATGCCGTCACGAACGCGGAAGCCGGCGATGGACTTCTTCGCTGTGGTGATGACAGCCTTCTGGCCGGCCAGGGCGGTCAGGTCTTCCTGGGCCGATTTGGCCTTTTTGGAATCCTTCACGGCCTCGGCCCCGCAACCGATGTTCAGGACGATCTTGTCCAGGCGCGGGATCTGCATGTCGTTCTTGTAGCCGAATTCTTCTTTCAGCGCGGCGCGGATCGTGTCGCGATACGCGGCCTTCAGACGCGGGGTGTAATCAGCGGCATCAAGCATCGATCACGTCTCCGGTTGTCTTGGCGAAACGCACCTTCTTGTCGCCTTCCATGCGGAAGCCAACGCGGGACGGTTTGCCGTTTGCATCAACGAATGCCAGGTTGGACAGATGGATCGGCATCGCCTTGGGCAGGCGGCCACCTTGCGAGGTCTGGCTTTGGCGGGTGTGGCGGATGGCGACGTTCAGCCCTTCGACCACGGCCTTGCCGGCCTGCGGGTCAACAGAGGCGATGGTGCCTTCTTTGCCCTTGTCCTTGCCGGTCAGCACGACGACCTTGTCGCCCTTTTTCAGTTTCGCAGCCATCTTACAGCACCTCCGGGGCGAGCGAGATGATCTTCATGAAGTTCTTGGCACGCAGTTCGCGTACAACCGGCCCGAAGATACGGGTGCCGACGGGCTCCATGTTGTTGTTGAGGATGACGGCGGCGTTCCGGTCAAAGCGGATCGCGGTGCCGTCGTCGCGGCGGACTTCCTTGGCGGTGCGCACGACAACGGCCTTGCGGACGTCGCCCTTTTTTACGCGGCCGCGCGGGATGGCTTCCTTGACCGAGACGACAATAATGTCGCCGACGGACGCGTATTTACGCTTGGAACCACCCAGGACCTTGATGCACTGCACCCGGCGTGCGCCGGAGTTGTCAGCGACATCCAGATTGGTCTGCATCTGGATCATATGGTTTCTCCCGACCTGTGGGGGCTGGTCTTGGTTCTTTCCCCCAGGGTTTCGATAAATCTGTCAGGTATCGTCAACCTTCAGCGCCGCTCATCGCGCCCTTGCGGGGGCTCCTCGCTAAGCGAAGAGAGCCGCAAGGCTGGATGAGCGCCGGTATCAGGCTTCCAACACCTCCCAGCGTTTCGTCTTGGATCGCGGTGCGCATTCGATGATGCGGACCGAGTCCCCAACCTTGAAAGTGTTGTTCTCGTCATGCGCGCGATACTTCTTGGACTTCCGGATCGTCTTTTGCAGAACCGGGTGCTTGAAGCGACGCTCGACCTTGACGGTCACGGTCTGTTCGTTGGCGTTCGAGGTCACGGTGCCTTGCAGAATTCGTTTGGGCATCTGATTACTCCTCGCCTGCGGCGGCGGCCGCTTTTTCGTTCAGGATGGTTTTGACCCGCGCCGCATCGCGACGGACCTGACGCATACGCGCCGTGTTTTCCAGCTGGCCTGTGGCCTGCTGGAAGCGCAGGTTGAACGATTCTTTCTTCAGACTTGTCAGCTCGTCACGAAGCTGGTCGGGCGTCTTGTCCCGCAGTTCCTGGGCGTTCATCGCCGTTTCCTTTTTTCAACATCACCGGTGCGCCCCGAATTGGCCGGGTCACGCTGATTCCGGTGGAGGTCATGAATGAGGGGTGCGCATACGCCCTATTTCCTGACAGGGCAAGCAGAAAGTTGGCTTAGCCCCAACCGTAGTTGAAGCTGACCGAGATCCGCTCGTCTTCGGCCATGTTCATTGGCACCTCATGCCGCAGCCAGCTTTCCCACAGCAGGACATCCCCGACCTGCGGCTTCACATAGTGAAACATGCGCTGATCCGCGCGCGCATCCTTGCGTCGCGCGGGGGCGGCCATCATGCGGCCTGATCGCGGGTCTTCGAGCTTCAGCGCGCTGGCCCCATCGGGCATGGCCACGTAGGTCGTGCCCGAAATGACCGAGTGCGGGTGGATATGAGAGGCATGCATGCCGCCCTCGGGCAGGATGTTGATCCAGATGTCTTCCAGCGTCAGCGCCTTGCCGTCCAGATCAAACTCCAGGTCCTCGGCAAAGGCCATGATGTGTTTGTCGAGCAGGTCCACCAGGTCTTTGAAGATGGGGAACCGCCAGGGCAGGTCCGTGAGCGAGGCATAAGACGTGTAGCCAGGGTACCCGTTCGCCTCGCACCAGTCCTGCCCGGCCTCGTCATCCTCGGCGATCGAATAACAGGACGCCGCCAGTTCGGACGGATCGGGTGCCGGCCCTTCGTCGGACAGGGCGGCCTGATAGAGGCGGGTAACGAAAAGAGAAGAAATCTGGCGCATGCTCCCCATTAACCTATCGTGCCAACAGGTGCGAGCGGCGGTCTGTCGCGCATGGTCGGCCGTTATCTGCGTATTTGAGAAACTGACATGTCATACCCTTGTCCGGGCACTGTCCCGCACCTACAAAACCAACTCCGCCATCTGGTTCATGTTGTCCTGACATGAGCCGGACAGACCCAAACCAACAGACGATCCCCCAACACATCGTTCCAATGCACCTGGTGACCTTATGACGACTCGCGCCCTGTTCCCTATCCTTATGATCCCCGTTCTGGCCGCGTGCGGGTCGGGCACTGGTGGTGTAGGCGGCACAACAACAGCCGCCAACCCGGTATCCTCCAGCGTTTTGCCGGTCTCGAACGGGCTGGTGCAGACAGCTTTGTCCCAGCAGACCAACAATACAGTCAGCAGACCCACCGTTGGCACGGTAGCCTACACATCCGGTCTGAACACCGCGACCGGGCAGGCCGTGGCGGCGGCCGGGATTTCCGGAACACCCAATGTGGGCGCGGCCCGGACGACTGGCACGGCGAGCTACACAACCGACTATGAATACGATGTCATCACCAACGTCACGCAATCCACAACCACTATTGGCGGCAACCGGGTGAACCGGGCCGGGACCGTGCAGCTGAACGCGAATTTCGATAATGGAACGCTGACGGGCGGGGACAACTTTCTGGTCGTGAACGGCACGGTTGCAGGATCGACGGTGGGCGGAAACGTCCGGGCACAATACCTGGGCGCGCCCTCGGCCACGTTTTCAACCAATGGCGCACTGGCTGGGCAGATCGGGCAAACCGGTGTGATCGGCACGTTCCACGGGACCGGCACCGGCGCCAACTCGACCTCCGAGACGCTGGCGGGCGGGATCGTCGGGGTCGCGAATTGAGCATGTAGCGTGTTTTCAGGAGACGCGGCAGACCGTGGCAAGGCAAAGCTCGGCACGTCAACGTCGATCACAGCAAACTCGTGATTTGGTGCTGGGTCTGCGCGTATTTTTGGTGACTGACAAACAGGCTCAACTGTTCAACGCTTGCATGCGTGTTGCCACCAAAACACACGCAGAAAGGTTCCGGCTGGCAGATTGACGCAGAAGCGCATCAACGCGTTGCCCTTTTCAACCATGCGGCGTAGCCAGCGCTTCGCTGCAATCCTTAACAGTTGAAATAGGCGCCCCTATGAAATCCCTTGCTGCCGCTACTTCTTTTGCCTGCTTTGTTGCCCTGAGTGCTTGTAGTTCCGGTGGCGGCGGATCATTGGTGGCCTCCTCGCCCGTGGCCTCCAGCTTTGGCACCGTGGTCGGCAATCAATTGGCCACGACGCTGTCAAATGAAAACAATGGGACAGTGTCAAACGCAGCGGTTGGAACGGTGGCTTATATATCGGGGCTGAACCAAACCACCGGACAGGCCGTGACCGCCGCGGGGATTGCCGGAACACCCACGGTCGGACCTGCGCGCACAACCGGCACAGCCACCTACGCTGCGCGATACGAATACGACACCATCATCAACGTGGAACGCAACGGAACCGTTTCCACGCGAACCATTGGCGGGAACCGCATCAATCGCAGCGGAGCCATCACGCTAAATGCTGATTTCGACCAGGGTACCTTGCGGGGAGATGCGCTGTTTTTGAACGTCAACGGAACGATATCCGGGTCCGAACTGGGTGGATCCGTGCGGACCACGCCCAACATCGTGTCCACTGGACGGACGACCGGTGAGCTGCAAGGGCAAATTGGAGCCACCGGCGTGATCGGGGCCTTTCATGGCACCGAAACCAGCTTTCTCGGCAACTCGACCGTTGCGGGCGGGTTTGTCGGGGTCGCGAACTAGCGTGAAAACAGTGGGATGACGGTGACCGGAAACTGGAACGCTGTGCGCATCGTCGCCGTCATCTTTCTGTTGATCGCTGGCGTTTTTGCGACCGGCGCTTCGGCGCAATCCTCGCTGGAAGGGTCATTGGCCGATCTGATCAATGCGGGCCAATATCAAGAGGCGCGCGATCTGCTGGCGCGCAGCCCACATGGTGAACCCGACCGCCTGCTGCTGGAAGGACGCATCCTGAAGGCCCAGGGACGGTTTGGTGAGGCGATCCCGCTTCTGGATCAGGCACTGCGGTTGCGGGGTGACGATCTGGCGATCCGACGGGAGCTGGCGCATACGCAATACCTGGCGCAGCAATACCGCCCTGCCCTGTTTCACCTGCGCCGATTGGAACGCACGGACCCGGATCCGCAATTGCGCAACGCCTATGGGCAGCTCAGGGCGCAGATTGACCGGGAACGTCCCATATCCTTTCGCTTCAATTTCTCGATTGAACCCAGCACCAATATCACGCGCGGCACGACCAACGTGTTTTTCGACGCAAACGGGCGGCGGTTCACGGTGTCCTCCCTGTCGCGGTCCCGGTCGGGTGTGGGGTATTTTGCCGGGGGCGATGTGTCGTTCAACATGCCCCTGGACGGGAACCAGCGGCTGAGCTTTGTAGTGGGCGCGAACCAGACCCGGTATAGCGTTGACAACCAACTGGGTCGAACGCGGGCAAGGGTGGGGTTGGCCTATGACGTGACGCGCGAACGCTACCGGTTCAGCGCCCTTCCGTTCTATCGCTACGAGGACCGCGAGGACGGGGATGACAATGACACCATCGGGATCGTGCTGAGCAGCGAGTACCTGATCACCGGACGCAATCGTCTGATCTTTGACGGGGTGTTCGAGGATATCAGCTATCGCCAGTTGGATGTGCGCAACGGGCTGCGGTCAAACGTGGCAATTGGCGGGCGGTATCTGGCGTCGAGCACGATGTTCTATTCTTATGGTGTCACGCTGGAACGGATAAACACTGGCCTCTCGCACAACCGGTATCGCGGATACGGCCTGTTCGGATCGGTCGAGCGGCAGTTGGCCTCCGGCATGGTGGTGACGGCAGCTGCGCGGATCGGGATGCGGGGGTTTGACGATCTGTTCCCCTTTGCCGGGGTCAAGCGGCAGGACGAGTTCGGCATCCTGTCTCTGTCCTTGCGCAACAGCCGTTGGAACCTGTCAGGGATCACCCCGACGATGACCTGCACGCATGAGGTCAACCGGTCGAACCTGTCGCTTTATGATTTCAACGCCACCGGCTGCCGGATCGGGTTCACACGGAGTTTTTGAGCCTGTCGCGCCTCACCGCACCGGACGGGACCGCAGGAACAGGTACAACGGCAACCCGCAACTGACTCCGATGCAGAAGGTGGCGGGGATCGCGATCAGCGCGAGCCAGTTCCGGCGCGTTGCGACCTCGGCAATGATGAACACGGTCAACGCGACGGCGGCCACGGTCAGGTCCCAGACCAGCCCCTTGGTTGCCGCGTTCACGTTCCACGCCTGCAGCATGGGTCCCAGATCGTAGCCGTGTTCGTTGAACCACTGGAAGAAATAGTACATCGGATGCACCGCACCCCAGATGGCCAGGGCCAGGTAGATCAGGCGCAGGACAGACATGGATCAAAAGCCCAGATACAGCGAGATCGGCCCGCGATGCAGCCCCAGCGCACCGCCAACATGCACATTGCCGCCGCTGCCGACCCCGACATAGGTGTTCAGGGTCCGTTGAACCGGGGGCGGATCTGTGGGCTCGGGCGGGACGGGTTCCCCGTCCGCGCCACAGGCCGCCAAGGTAAACAACAGCAGGGCAGCTGCTGCACGTGTCACTCTGCGAGGCGTGTGTTCCATCTGGCGATTTGCTCCCTGACGCGGGCCGGCGCGGTTCCCCCATAAGACATGCGCGAGTTGACCGAATTTTCAACTGTCAGGACAGAATACACATCTTCGGTGATTCCGCTATGGACCGCCTGCATGTCGGCCAGCGACAGCTCAGACAGGTCACATCCGGCCTCTTCAGCCTTGGCCACCAGCGATCCGGTCACGTGATGGGCATCGCGGAACGGCAGACCCAGAACGCGCACCAGCCAGTCCGCCAGATCGGTCGCAGTGGAGAAGCCCGAGCCCGCAGCCGCCGCCAGCGCCGCGCGATTGGCGCTCATATCGCGCACCATGCCTTCCATCGCCGCCAGCGCCAACATCCAGTTGTCAGCCGCGTCAAAGACCTGTTCCTTGTCTTCCTGCATGTCCTTGGAATAGGTCAGCGCAAGCCCCTTCATCACCATCATCAGCGCGGTCTGCGCCCCGAAGATGCGCCCGACCTTGGCACGGATCAGCTCTGCCGCGTCCGGGTTTTTCTTCTGCGGCATGATGGAAGACCCGGTGGAAAACCGGTCGCTCAATGCCACAAACCGGAACTGCGCGCTGGACCAGATCACCAGTTCTTCGGCAAAGCGGCTGAGATGCATGGCGCTGATGGAGGCGGTGTTCAGAAACTCCAGCGCGAAATCGCGGTCGCTGACCGCATCCAGTGAGTTCGCCGCTGGGCGGTCAAAGCCAAGGGCCGCCGCTGTCATCTCGCGATCGATCGGGAAGGACGTGCCAGCCAGTGCCGCAGCCCCAAGTGGCGATTCGTTCATCCGCGCGCGGGCATCACGCACACGGGACAGATCGCGCCCGAACATTTCTACATAGGCCATCATGTGGTGACCCCAAGTCACAGGCTGCGCCGTCTGCAGATGGGTGAAACCCGGCATGACCCAATCTGCGCCTGCCTCGGCCTGAGCGAGGAGCGCTCGCAAGAGAGCGACGAGCCCCGCGTCCGCCGCGTCCAGTTGATCGCGGACCCACAGCTTGAAATCGGTCGCAACTTGGTCGTTGCGCGACCGCCCTGTGTGCAGCCGACCGGCGGGTTCGCCGATCTCCTCTTTCAGGCGGGCCTCCACATTCATATGGATGTCTTCCAGCGCGGTCGAAAACGCAAATGTTCCGGCCTCGATCTCTGACAACACCGTGAGCAGCCCTTCCCGGATCGCCTCGGCATCATTATCAGTCAGGATGCCTGTCGCGGCCAGCATCGCCGCATGGGCCCGCGACCCGGCAATGTCCTGGGCTGCCATTCGCTGATCGAACCCGATCGAGGCATTGATCGCCTCCATGATTGCATCGGGGCCTTCAGCGAACCGGCCGCCCCACATCTGGTTCGAGGATTTGTCTGACATGGATGCCTCCGGAGGTCTTATGCGTCTCGTCAAGTTGTTGACCCTTTATCTGGCCCTACTGGCAGGTGCAAACGCTGCAATGGCGGACACCGCCGCGCTGGAAGCGCTGCGCGACGGCGACATGAAGAAACTGGTGTTCCACAGCGACCCGAAGCTCGCTTCGCAAGCCGCCTATGATCTGGCTGATGGTGCAGGCACCGGGACGCTGGCGGATTATCAGGGCCAATATGTGCTGCTGAATTTCTGGGCCACGTGGTGCGCGCCCTGCCGCAAGGAGATGCCGACTCTGGCCGCGTTGCAAAGCGAGTTTGGCGGCGACGGTTTTCAGGTGGTCACGCTGGCCACAGGGCGCAACAACCCGGCAGGCATCGTGAAGTTCTTTGACAAGATCGGCGTCGACAACCTGCCTCGCCATCAGGACCCGAAACAGGCACTGGCCCGCGACATGGCCGTTCTGGGCCTGCCGATCACCGTGATCCTCGACCCGGAGGGGAACGAAATCGCTCGCCTGCGCGGGGACGCGGATTGGCATTCCGACAGCGCGCGGGCGATCATCGCCGCCTTAATCGCCCAGGGTGAGTCCTGAGGGCGCGTGACAGTGTCGTCTGCCCGGCGCGCAGGCTGACCCAACGGCGGTTTTGACTTTCCCCCATCCTTTCGGCCTATGGTCACAACAGGAGGAGCGTCATGCCGCTGGAAATCTTGCTGGTTCTGGTCGTGTTCGGCATTTCGGGCATTGCCCTATTGCTGCACCTGACGGGCCGGTCGAAACGGCCTGAACTGACGCTGGACAGCGCGCGCGCAGCCTGGTCACGACATTTCCCGGATGACACGATAGAGGCGATTCAGGTCTCTATCGAGGGCCATGCTGCATTGGTGCATTCCGACGCTGGCCTGGGTCTGCTGTGGGTCTTTGGCGCGGACACTGTTGCGCGGCACCTGACCGGATGTGACGTGACTAAAACAGACACCGGCCTGCGAGTGGATTTCCACGATTTCGCCGCCCCACCCGCGATCTTCCCCCTGACCACCGACGAACGCGCCACATGGCAGGCGCAGATGGAGGCCGCATGACCGACCAACTCACCTATCCCGACGTAGTCAGCCTGGCCGTGCCGTTGTTCATCGCGCTGATCCTGGCCGAATTCATGTGGATCGCGATCAAGGGCCGGGGTGGGCGTTATGAAACGCGGGACGCGGTGACGTCGCTGGTGATGGGGGCCGGGAACGTGGCGGCGGGGCTGGTGCTGGGCTTTGTCGCCTGGGGGTTCTTCATGTGGCTTTGGCGCCTGACCCCGCTGGATCTGGGCACCAGTGTTTGGGTCGTGCTGGCCTGTTTCGTGCTGGACGATCTGCGCTATTACTGGGTGCACCGGTTCGGTCACCGCATCCGCTGGGTCTGGGCCAGCCATGTGAACCACCATTCCAGCCAGCACTACAACCTGACCACGGCGCTGCGGCAAACCTGGACCTCGACCTTCACGTTCATGATGGTGGTGCGCGCGCCCCTGATCTTGATCGGGTTTCACCCGGCGATGGTGTTGTTTGTGGGTGGCCTGAACCTGATCTACCAGTTCTGGATTCACACCGAAGCGATTGGCCGGATGCCCCGCTGGGTTGAGGCGATCATGAACACGCCCAGCCACCACCGCGTGCACCATGGGCGCAATGCGCGCTATCTGGATGCGAACTATGCGGGTGTTTTCATCATCTGGGACAAGTTGTTCGGAACATTTGTGCCGGAGTTGGACGAGGAAAAACCCGACTACGGGCTGGTGCACAACATTGCCACGTTCAACCCAATCCGCGTGGCGTTTCACGAATGGGTGGGCATTTTCAAAGACATCCTGCAGCCCGGGCTCACCTGGCGCGACCGCCTTATGTATTGCGTCGCCCCACCGGGGTGGAGCCATGACGGCAGCCGCGACACATCCGAAACCATCAAGGCGAAACATCTGATCCGCCACCCCGAAGACAGCGGCACGCCCGGTTTCCAATAAGGCGCAGGCGAATTGTCAACAATTCGCAGGCAAGTCGTCCACGACTTGCAGAAAATTCATCCATGAATTTTCTTCGCTACACCTCGGCGTGGCGCGGACACCCCGTTAGGTGGTCATTCACTAGCCCACAGGCCTGCATCCAGGCATAAACGATGGTCGGTCCGCAGAACTTGAACCCTGCAGCCTTGAGGTCCTTCGAAATCTGTTTGGACAGCGGCGTGTGGGCCGGCACCTCATCCCGTGTGGCCCAGGTGTTGCGGATCGGCGTGCCGTCCACATAGGCCCAACACCAATCCGAAAAGTCCCCCAACTCCAGCACCGCGCGGGCGTTGGTGATGGTCGCTTCGATCTTGCCCCGATGGCGGATAATGCCAGGATCACCCAAAAGACGCTGTACGTCCGCCTCGCCCCAGCCTGCAATGATCTCAGGATCAAACCCCTGAAACGCGTTCCGGAAATTGTCCCGCCGCTTCAATATCGTGATCCAGCTTAACCCCGCCTGAAACCCGTCCAGGATCAGCTTTTCCCACAGCGCGCGCCCGTCATATTCGGGCACGCCCCATTCCGTGTCGTGATAGGCGATGTAAATCGGGTCGGACCCCGGCCAGCCGCAGCGTTCCATCCCTGCCCCTTTTGTCCAGAATTTGGTTCAATTGCAGACCTTAGCCGGATGTTTACCCGAATGGCCAATGCTTTGCGCATCAGCATGAACATGCGCAGAAGGCAGGGCGCAAGAATGGGTCGCAAAAAGTCGTTTGGGAACAGGCTGGAAGAGGTTGGCAACCCGTTGGACTCTGCGGTCGCGAATCGCGATGGCAGCATTCTGCAAATGGTGTCCGCCGCGGTGCGTCATGGCGAGGTGCGGTTGGCCTTTCAGCCCGTGATGCAGGCGCGCAATGACGGTGTTGTGGCGTTCTATGAAAGCCTGCTGCGCGTACTGGACGCAACCGGCCGCGTTATCCCGGCTGGACAGTTCATGCCAAAGGTCGAGACCGAGGAACTGGGCCGTGAACTGGATTGTGCTGCACTGAAACAGGGGCTGCATACGTTGACGCAGTTTCGCGATCTCCGCCTGTCAGTGAACATGTCGGCCCGGTCCATCGGGTATCGCAAATGGATGCGAATACTGGATAAATTCCTGACCCAGGACCCTTCACTGGGCGAACGCCTGATCCTGGAAATCAGCGAAAAAAGCGCGATGAGCATGCCGGACATTGTCACCGGTTTCATGGCGGACATGCAGGCGCGCGGCATTGCCTTTGCCCTGGACGATTATGGGTCTGGGTCCATCGCAATCCGTCATTTCCGCGAGTTTCTGTTCGACGCTGTCAAAATCCACGGTCAGTTCGTGCGTGGGATCAGCGGTGAACCTGCAAACCAACTGTTGGTCGGTGCGTTGATCAAGGTCGCGCGGGAATTCGATATGTTCACGGTGGCCACATCCGTCGAATCCGCAGCAGATGCGGCCTTCCTTGTGCAAGTTGGTGCCGACTGCCTGCAAGGGTTCCAGTTCGGTGCGCCATCGATGACTCCACCCTGGTTGCCAGATCGCGCCGCGCGGGAAACCGCCTGATACACGGCGTAAGTAATTGCCGAAAAACAGTTTCTCCGCCCATTGGATCGGTCGGGCCATCTCAAGTTGACCCTGCGCCACTCTGTCTGTTGCTGCATGTGCGAAACTTCGCTATGACCCCCAATCAATACGCCGGGAGACGTTGCCGGCAGAGGACTCGCCTCTCCGGTACACGTGCGCTTATTCTGGCCGCTGTAAACCGCAAGAGGAATCCTTTTCCATGACAAATGTCGTCATCGCCTCAGCCGCCCGTACTGCCGTTGGCAGCTTCGGGGGCAGCTTTGCCAATACCCCGGCTCACGATCTGGGCACCGCCGTTCTGGAAGCGCTGGTCGAACGCGCCGGCGTCGACAAATCCGACGTGTCTGAAACCATCCTGGGCCAGGTCCTGACCGCAGCGCAGGGCCAGAACCCGGCCCGTCAGGCCCATATCAACGCAGGCTTGCCAAAGGAAAGCGCCGCGTGGGGCATCAACCAGGTCTGCGGTTCGGGTCTGCGTGCCGTGGCACTGGGGGCACAGCATATCCAGTTGGGTGACGCGGACATCGTCGCTGCGGGTGGTCAGGAAAACATGTCCATGAGCCCCCATGCCGCTGCATTGCGTCAGGGTCACAAGATGGGCGACATGTCCTACATCGACACGATGATCCGCGACGGCCTGTGGGACGCGTTCAATGGCTACCACATGGGTCAGACGGCGGAAAACGTGGCCGAGCAATGGCAGATCAGCCGCGACATGCAGGACGAATTTGCCGTTGCTTCACAGAACAAGGCTGAGGCAGCGCAAAATGCGGGCCGGTTCGAAGACGAGGTGATCCCGTTCACCATCAAGACCCGCAAGGGTGACATCGTCATGGACAAGGACGAATACATCCGCCACGGCGCAACCATGGAAGCCATGCAGAAACTTCGTCCCGCCTTCACACGGGACGGTTCGGTCACGGCGGCCAACGCTTCGGGACTGAATGACGGCGCGGCTGGTGCCCTGCTGATGAGCGCGGACGAAGCCGAAAAGCGCGGGATTGAACCGCTGGCGCGCATTGCGTCCTATGCCACGGCCGGCCTTGACCCGTCGATCATGGGTGTCGGGCCGATCTATGCCTCGCGCAAGGCGCTGGACAAGGCCGGTTGGGCCGCAAGCGATCTGGACCTGATCGAAGCCAACGAAGCCTTTGCCGCGCAGGCCTGCGCCGTGAACAAGGACATGGGCTGGGATCCGGAAAAGGTGAACGTGAACGGTGGCGCGATTGCTATTGGTCACCCCATCGGGGCCTCTGGCGCACGCATCCTGAACACGCTGCTGTTCGAAATGAAGCGTCGCGACGCCAAGAAGGGCCTCGCCACGTTGTGCATCGGCGGCGGCATGGGTGTCGCCATGTGCCTGGAACGCCCTTAATCACGCTCTAAAATGTCCGGGTGGTCGCTTTGGCCGCCCGGACATCCGGTCCACCCGCGATTGAATCGCACCTCAACCGCGACATTTGGACCACGCAATAAAATTGCGAATTGACAGCCAAGACGGCAATTATCAAACACACGATCAGAAAACTTTGACTGGAGGAAGTCCATGGCACGAGTCGCCCTTGTCACCGGTGGATCCCGCGGGATCGGCGCCGCAATTTCGAAAGCGCTGAGCGCGGCAGGCTGCTCGGTTGCGGCCTCATACGCGGGCAATGACGAGGCCGCCGCAGCCTTTACCGCGGAAACCGGCATCAAGACC
>JBFOMB010000208.1:0-37834 GCA_040830545.1 Paracoccaceae bacterium
AATAGGCCCACCATGACCCCAGCGCGATACCGATGGTCAGGAACACCCATGCCGCCAGCGTCCAGGGCCGCACCCACCGCGCCCAGGCTGCATCCACCCGCCCCTCGATCAGCGCAGCCACGGCAAAGGAAAACGCCATCGAAAGACCCACGTAGCCGAGGTAAAGAAACGGCGGATGGAACGCCAAGCCCGGGTCCTGCAACAACGGGTTCAGGTCGCGCCCGTCAAAGGGCGGCACCGCCTCCCTCAGGAATGGGTTCGAGGTGAACAGGATGAAGGCGAAAAACGCCACGGCCACAGCCGATTGCACCGACAGAACGCGCGCGCGCAACGTTGGCGGAATGTTTGTCCCGAACCATGCCGCACAGGCCCCGAACAGAGTCAGGATCAACACCCACAGTAACATGGACCCTTCGTGATTGCCCCATGTTCCGCTGATCTTGTAAATCATCGGCTTGGCCGAATGGGAATTGTCGACCACCAGCTTCAGCGAAAAGTCCGAGGTGATGAATGCCCACATCAACGCCGCAAAGGAAAACGCCGTCAGGAAGAATTGCAGCGATGCGGCGGGTTCCGCCACGGCCATCCAGCCGGGCCAGCGTCGGCTGGCGCCAATCATCGGAACAACTGCCTGCACGCAGGCCACCACGAAGGCAAGGATCAGGGCGAAATGGCCAAGCTCTGTAATCATGCCCCTGTTATAGACCGCCCCGCCGGGGCGGCCAATGGACGTCGCGCCGCATGTGCGCGATTGCAATCACGTCTAAGCGACTAGGCCGCCTGCAACGCCTTCCAATCTTCCAGCGCGCGGTTTTCAGACGGCTCCACCGCTGACAGCGTCGCGGATGCATCCGCCCCGGTGTCTGCCACCTGAGGACTGTCGGCCGTCAGCGTCTGCAGCTCCGCCAGATTCTCCAACACCTGCGGGGCCCGCGCCATCGTCGCGGCTATATCGCGTTGAAAATTCTGCGCTTTGAGCTGGTGACGCGCGCCAAAGTAGAAACTGACAATCACCCCCAGCAACCACCACAGTGGTTCTGGCACCAGTGACAGGCCCTGCATGCGTTCGGCAAACCACACCGGATCGCGCATCGCGGTCACAAACAGCCCCAGCGTGCCCAAGGCAAGCGCCGGGCGCGGCAGGCGGTTCACTCCATCCATGATCCGGTCAAACCCGCTGCTGCCCGCCCGGAATTCACCTGAAAACTGCGCCAGTGTCGCCTGCTGCATACCCACGGCACGCTGCGCGCCCGCTTCGGCATTTTCACGAAATACCTCAGCGGTGTCTTTCACCACATTGCGCCCGCCACCAAACATCAGCTCGATCAAACCACCAATCAGCCCCATGCCGCGATCCTCCGCTGAAACTCGCTGTCACTCATGTGATAGCGCGGAGACAGGAATTCCTCGGCCCGGCGAATCCAGCCACCTTTGCCGCCCGCCCGCGTCCGTGCATATTTGCGGCTGGCCGCGCGCCGGTCCGCCAGGCGGAAATAGTAGTTTCGCCGCGCCACCCCATAAGCGTCGCGCAAGGCCACCGGATTGGGCCGCGCCGCTGCCTCTGCCGCGCCAATGGTCTGCGGGCCAATCGCCCCGTCCACTGAAATGTCGAACCCCATGTCTCGCAACAGTCGCTGCAGGATCTTCACCGCATTCCCGCCCGCGTTCACATACATGTCAAACACGCTGGGCTGGATCGCATTGGGCAAACGCGCAATCCGGGGCCGCTCAAAATAATGCGCCACAAAGATGTCGACCGCCTGCGCCCGGGTCAGCGCCTTCACATCCGCGACCCCCACCTGCCCGTCCCCGGTCAGGTCCAGACCCAGCCGTTGCATCGTGTGGATCGTCACCCCGTATTTTGTCGCCCCGCCCGGATCATCCGGGTCGTTCACATAGCCGCCTTCGCGCGCCACAATCTCTTCGGCAATCTCGCGCACTGTCTGCATCACACTCTCCACGCTTCAAAACCACGCTAAGAACATCGACACCAACAGCTAAACGCCACCTCAACCGGGCGCGCGTTGCCTCTTCATTGTTCCGGAAATACTCTTGCCGAAGGCAGCGCCGTCAGACGCTCTATCCTTCGTCGGGCGCCTTGTAGACGCCTTGTTCCTTCAACGCGTCCACGACTTCCTTCGGCATGTAGGTTTCATCGTGTTTCGCAAGAATTTCAGTCGCTTCAAACACGCCATTCACGTAACGTCCCGTGCCCACCATACCTTCATTCTCTGAAAACAGGTCCGGCAGGACACCGGTATAGGTCACAGGGATCGATGCCCCACCATCGGTAACGGAAAAGCGGATGGTCTCCCCGTCACCGCGCTGCAAGGTGCCTTCCTCGACCAAACCGCCCAGACGAAACACCTCGTTTGGTTGCGGTGGTTCTTCCAGCACTTGCGACGGCGCGCGGAAGAAGTTGATGCCATCGCGCATCGCGTAGCCGATCAACGCCGTGGACAGAACCAGCGCAACCGTAGCCACAAGGATCACCTGAATCCGGCGCTGCTTTTTCAGCGATTTCATCTCAACCCCTCCACTCTCTTCGGCAGGCCCCAAATTCTATCCATAGAAGTTGGTCCCCGTCCTGGGGCGTTTTGACCCTCAGGGAAACAGCGGCGCGCCCATCAGGCCCGTCACCTCGTCCTCACCTAACATCAGATTGGCGTTCTGCAAGGCCTGACCCGAACTGCCCTTGGTCAAGTTATCGAGTGCCGCCACAATGATCGCCCGCCCCGGGACCCGGTCTGCAACAACCCCGATATGACAGAAGTTCGAGCCGCGCACGTCATGTGAACTGGGCGCTTTGCCAAAGGGCAGCACGATCAGAAATGGCTCGTCCGCATATGCGTCATTCAGCGCAGCGTGGATTTGCGCGGCATCACCCGACACATAGACCGTCGCCAGAATGCCCCGGTTTGCAGGCACCAGATGCGGGGTGAACTGCACCTGCACCGGCCGCCCGGCCAACGCGGAAAACTCCTGATCAAACTCGCCCAGATGCCGGTGCGTTCCACCCAAAGCGTAGGCGTTGAACCCTTCGCTCAATTCCGCGTGCAACAGGTTTTCCTTAAGCGACCTGCCCGCCCCACTAACTGCGCATTTCATGTCGATTACAATATTGTCGAGATCGATCAGCCCAATGCCGATCAACGGACGCAGCGCATATTGCCCGGTCGCCGCGTTGCACCCCGTCCCCGCCACCAGCCGAGCATCGCGGATTTGGTCCCGGTAGAACTCGGTCAGGCCATAAACAGCCTCTTCCTGCTGAGAGAGTGCGGTATGCGGATTGCCATACCAGGTCTCGTACGCCTCCGGATCACGCAGCCGGAAATCTGCGGACAGGTCTACAATCTTCAATGTATCCGGCAACTTGCTGATCACGTCCTGACTGGTTTTATGCGGCAGCGCACAGAAGCACAGGTCGACGCCGGAAAAGTCGATGTCCTCAATCCGGCAGAGCGTTGGCAGGCTCAGATGCCGCAGGAAGGGGAATACATCCGCCATTTCCTGACCCGCCTTGCGGTCGGCGGATAGGGCCACGATGTCCATGTTGGGATGTCCCGCCAACAGCCGGACCAGTTCCGCGCCAGTGTATCCAGACGCGCCGAGAATTGCGATTTTATGGGTCATGTCAGACCTTTATGTAGAGAAATTCGTGTAAGTGTGGATCATCTAGCACCGGTCGTGCCAGATAATCCCGGATGTCATGCGGCGTCGAATGCAATTCGTCGTCGGAAAAACAGCGTGGCCCCATCGCTGACCCGTGCCGGGTCGCCTGTGGTCAGGTAGCCGCCCGGCCCGTCGCCCGCCATGTGGGGGTGTCGCGACAGGTAGTCCGCCAGACTGTCGGCCACCAGATCGGGTTGGCTGAACAATTGCACATCGGGGCCCAGCGCATCCTGAAAGCTCTCCCGTAACAACGGATAGTGCGTACAGCCCAGAATGGCGGCCTGCGGGTTCGGCATCTTGCGCTTCAGCGCCTCGACATGGCTGCGCGCCAAGGCCTCGGCCAGGATCATGTCGCCATCTTCGATGGCGTCCACCACTCCACCGCAGGCCTGCGATTCCACGTCAACGCCAATGGCCCGAAACGCCAGTTCCCGCTGAAACGCACGACTGGCCACGGTGGCAGGCGTGGCAAACAAGGCCACATGCTGTGTTTCCACCTCGCGCGGGGGCGAGTTGTCGCCCCACTGCCGTTCAGTCAGCGCCTCGATCAGCGGGACGAACACACCCAGTACTCTTTTGCCATCGGGAACACCCGCGACCTGCATCCGGCGCAGAGCCGCAGCACTCGCTGTGTTGCAGGCCAGTATCACAAGGTTGCAGCCCCGGTCCCACAGGGATTCAACTGCCGACTTTGTCAGGCTGTGAATATCTTCCTTGGTACGTACGCCATAAGGCGCGTTGGCGCTGTCGGCAAAATACAGGAATTCCTGATCGGGCAGCCGCCTTTGCGCTGCCTCCAGGACGGTCAGACCGCCCAGACCGGAATCGAATATCCCAACTGCCATGTCACGTCAGGCGCGATAGCGCTCCTCGAACTCGAATCCGTGATGCATAGGGTCGATTGGCGACGGGGACAAGGCATAGGTTGAGGTACGCAGGAATTCCATCATCGCGCGGGAATCCGTTGCCAGCGGGTCCAGCTGATCGCGTCCGATGGGACTACCGATGACAATGCGCACCGGAGTATCTACCCGTTTCTTGAACTCCTTAATCAACAGCCCCATGCGCAATGTGTTGTGCAAATGGCTCGCCACCTGAAACAAACGGCTGGTTTGCCCGTCAAAAAAGATTGGTACGACCGTCGCATTGGACTTGCCAATCATGCGCGCGGTAAACCCACGCCAGCCGGGGTCCATTGGTTTTGAAAACGGTTTGGCACCGGTGCTGACAGTCCCACCCGGAAACACCCCAATCGCCCCGCCGCCTGCCAGATAGTCCAGCGCTGTTTTACGGGTCTGAATGTTCAGCTTCATCGATTCCTTTGTGTCATCAAAGGAAATCGGCAGAATGATCCGGTTCAGATCCTCAGCCTTGCGAAACACCTGATGGGCAAGAATGCGAAAATCGCCGCGCACCTTTTGCAGGATGTATCCCAACATCAACCCATCCAGAATGCCGTAGGGGTGGTTGGCGATCAGGACCAGCGGCCCGTCTTTCGGGATATTGTCCAGCGCTCCCTGCACCACGTCCAGCTCCAGACCATAGCGGTCGACCATCACGCTCCAGAAATCGCGCCCGTTGGCCACGTCGCGTTCGTACCCATCCGCACGCTTGATCAGGCGCAGGCGGCCCGTCGTGTTTTCCATCAGACGGATCATCGCGCGCCCGCTCTTGGTTTCAGCGGAATGTGCGTAACTGATGTCGCGAACAATGTGGCGGCGCGAAGGCATGGTCCACTCCTTGATATGCCGGGGTGATATAAGTTCGTTCAACGATTTTGCATAGATCGTGTGAAATTTGCGTGACGGTTCTATTCAGCGGCATGGGCCAACGGCGCGCCGCCGCTGCGGAAGGCCGCCAGCAGTTCCTCGCGCCGTTTCGCGGCCTTGGCCTCGTTGGCCATCTTGACCGGCCCAAAGCCGCGAATGTTCAGCGGCAGTTCGGCCAGAGCACAGGCGGCATCCATAGTCACCGTAGACACCTTGTCCAACACTTCCGCCATGTCGGATTCGTACTGGGCGATCAAGGCACGCTCCATCTTGCGCTCGTCCGTGTATCCGAACGGGTCCAGCCGGGTGCCGCGCAGTATTTTCATCGCCCGCAGCAGCCGCAAGGGCGTGGTCAACCATTCGCCAAATCCACGTTTGGCCGGGCGGCCATCTGGTCCATCGCGGCTGAACAGCGGCGGGGCCAGATGGAAGGTCAGCTTTAGATCACCGTCAAACTCGGCTTCGGCCTGTGCACGCGATTGCAGCAACAGCCGCGCGACCTCGTATTCATCCTTATAGGTCAACAGCTTGTGATAGCCCTTGGCCACGGCCTCTTTCAGACGCGTATCCTTTATCCCGTCGAGCAGACGCATGTAACGTTTGGCCAATCGGCGGCCCTGATAGGCGCGAAGATGAGCCACGCGATGTGCGATCCGGTCGTCCAGTGTCTTCGGCAGTTCGACAACCGTCGGGGCCAGCAGTGCAGCAGCATCTTCGGGATACAGCACAGCCCAGCGACCGATCTCGAACGCACGTGTATTCCGCTCCACAGCCGCGCCGTTCAGTTCAATGGCGGCAGTGATTGCATCAAGGCTCAGCGGAACCAGACCCCGCTGCCACGCAGCACCAAACACCATCATGTTCGAAAATATGCTGTCGCCAAGCGTTGCCTTGGCCAGGTCCGAGGCATCAAACATCGCCAACCGGTCCTGCAGCCGAGCCTCCAACGCCAGGGTCAATCGGTCGGTGGGCAAGTGAAATTCTGTGTCGCGGGTGAAATCGCCGGTAATGATCTCGTGACTATTCACCACCGCCCCGCAACGCCCGGGCCTTGTCAGGCCCAGCGTCTTGGCTCCGGCACTGACCACCAGATCGCCGCCGATCAGCGCATCCGCCTCACCCGTGGCCACGCGAATGGCGCTGATGTCGTCCGGCGAATTGGCCAGACGGCAATGGATGTGCACCGCGCCTCCCTTCTGGGCGAGCCCCGCCATTTCCATCATGCCTGCGCCCTTGCCATCAATCTGCGCCGCCTGCGCCAGAATTGCGCCGATGGTCACAACGCCCGTGCCGCCGACCCCGGTGATTACCACGTTCCAGGTGCCATCAATCTGCGGCAACTCCGGCAAAGGCAGGTCGGGGATCGTCATTTCCGCCGTCGGTTCCTTGCGCAGTTTTGCGCCCTCAACCGTCACGAAGGACGGGCAGAACCCCTTCAGACAACTAAAATCCTTGTTGCAGGAGGATTGGTCAATCGCGCGCTTGCGGCCCAGTTCGGTTTCCTTCGGCACGATGGAAACGCAGTTGGACTGAACACCGCAATCCCCGCAGCCTTCACAAATGTCCGGGTTGATGAAGACCCGCTTGTCCGGGTCCGGGAAGGTTCCCCGTTTGCGGCGGCGGCGTTTTTCTGCGGCGCAGGTCTGGATGTAGACAATGACTGACACGCCTTCACGTTCTGAAAACGCCTTTTGCACGGTCATCAGGTTGGCGCGTTCGTGGATTTCTACATCCCTCGGAAAGGCCGAGAAATCCACGTCTTCCTTGTCGTCATAAACCACGGCGACGTGTTGCACGCCCATCGCCTTCACCTCGGCCACGATGCGCTGAGGCGATAGACCGCCCTCGTTCGGTTGGCCGCCGGTCATGGCCACCGCGTCGTTATAGAGGATCTTGTAGGTGATGTTCGTCCCGGCGGACAAGGCCGCGCGGATCGCTTGCACGCCAGAGTGGTTGTAGGTGCCGTCGCCCAGGTTCTGGAACACATGGGGCGTTTGGGAAAATGGCGCCTCGCCAATCCAGTTTGCCCCTTCACCGCCCATATGCGTGTAGCCCACGGTTTCGCGGTCCATCCACTGCACCATGAAATGGCATCCGATCCCAGCATAGGCCCGGCTGCCTTCGGGTAGTTTGGTCGAGCTGTTGTGCGGGCAGCCCGAGCAGAAATAGGGCAGACGCGCGGCAATCTCTTCGGCGTTGTCATTGCGGCGGGCGTCATCCAGCGCTTGCAGGCCCGCGCGGATACCGTCGGTCTCGCGCCCCTCTTCACACAGGATTTCACCCAGCTTCTGCGCGATCCAGTTCGGGTCCAGCGCGCCGCGGGTCGGGAACAGTTCTTCGCGGTGCATGCCCCCTGCCCCGCCTTTGTACCAGCCATAGACCCGACGCCCCCGGCGGTCGTCGAAAATGGCCTCTTTGATCTGCACCTCGATCAGCTTGCGCTTTTCCTCGACCACAATGATCAGGTCCAGGCCCTCGGCCCAGTCGTGGAACCCTTTCATATCCAGCGGGAAGGTCTGCCCCACCTTGTAAAGCGTCAGTCCCAGCCGCTCGGCCTCTGCCTCGTTTATGTTCAACAGGCTCATCGCATGGATCAGGTCCAGCCAGTTCTTGCCCGCTGCGACGATCCCGATCTTTGCGCCCGGCTTGCCCCACAGACGTTTGTCCATGCGGTTGGCATGGGAATACGCCTCAGCCGCGAAACGCTTGTGGTCGATCATACGGGTTTCCTGATCGACGCGGTCATCGACCAGCCGAATGTTCAACCCGCCCTCGGGGATATCGAACTCTGGCAGCATCAGGGACACGCGATCCGGATTCCCGTCCACAACAGCCGTGGTCTCAATTGTATCCTTCATCACCTTCAACCCGGCCCAGACCCCGGCAAACCGGGACAGCCCAAAGCCGTAGACGCCGTAATCCAGGATTTCCTGCACCCCCGCTGGGCTGAGCACCGGCATGTAAGCGTCCAGCAGTGCCCATTCGGACTGGTGCAATACTGTGGAGCTTTCGCCCGTGTGGTCATCCCCCAAGCCCATGACGCCCCCGCCATGGGGTGCCGTCCCCGCCATGTTGGCGTGTTTCATCGCGTCGCCGGACCGGTCCACGCCCGGCCCCTTGCCGTACCACAGGCCAAAGACACCGTCATAACGTCCCTCGCCCCGCAGCTCGGCCTGCTGGCTGCCCCAAAGCGCGGTCGCGGCCAGATCCTCGTTCAATCCGGGCTGGAACGTGACGTCATAGTCCGCCAGATGTTTCGCTGCCCGGGTCATCTGCAAATCGACTGCGCCCAGCGGCGATCCGCGATAGCCGGTGACCAGACCGGCGGTGTTCAGCCCAGCCTGTCGGTCGCGTGCCTTCTGCATCAACATCAAACGGACCAAAGCCTGTGTGCCATTCAGCAACACGGGTTGCTTTTCCAGATCGAAGCGATCGTTCAGTGAAATATCGAGCTGACCCATGGTGCCTCCGAATTCTCTGACCACAAAATAGACGTAGCGCACTCCCAGAAGCAATTTAGGTCAAAAATGCTGACATTTCCAGTAGGAATTTTGTTGCAACCCCGCTGTAGAAATGGCCGGGCGGCGCGGTTATGGTATATGCTTCACCCTGAGATTTGATTTGGACAAAGACGTAAACCACGATGGATTGGGACAAACTCCGCATATTTCACGCCGTTGCTGATGCTGGCAGCCTGACCCATGCGGGGGACAAGCTCAACTTGTCTCAATCCGCCGTGAGCCGCCAGGTTCGCGCCCTGGAAGAAAGCCTGAACACCACCCTGTTCCACCGCCATGCACGGGGCCTGATACTGACCGAGCAGGGCGAACTGCTGTTTGACGCAACTTCGGCTATGATGAAACGGCTCGATGCTGCTGCTGCGCGTATCCGCGACAGCGAGGAAGAGGTATTTGGCGAACTCAGGGTCACGACCACGTTCGGGTTTGGCACGCTCTGGCTCGCCCCGCGTCTGCCGAAGCTATACGAAATCTACCCGGACCTGAAAATCGACCTGATGCTGGAAGAACGCGTTCTGGACCTGCCCATGCGTGAGGCCGACGTGGCCATCCGCATGAAGGAACCCAGCCAGGCCGACCTGATCCGCAAGAGATTGATGAGCGTTCAGATGCGTCTTTATGCGTCCGAGGGGTATCTGACGTCTGTCGGCACACCTGAGCAGTTGGAGGATTTCGGCCAGCATCGCCTGATCTGTCAGAACACCACATCAGCGCAGGTCGGTGCAAGCGCGCGTTTGGTGCAAGAGTTGATGACGCACAATCCGCGGTCCCTGCTGACCGTAAACAACTATTTTGGTGTGTTGCAGGCCGTATTGCATGATCTGGGGATTGGCGTGCTGCCGGACTACGTGACCCAGGATTTCCCGCATCTCGTGCGCATCCTCCCCGAAGTGGAATCAGCCGAGGTGCCCGTATTCCTCGCCTACCCCGAAGAGCTGCGTCATTCGAAGCGAGTCGCTGCATTCCGAGACTTTGTGCAAGACGAAATCATTGCGCATCGGCGCATGTTGCGCGCTCAGGCGGCCGAGGAAGAACAGCGCAGCGCCTGATACCGGTGTCTATAGGTACGCCACATCCCCAGGCTTCCCGCTGAAAACACATGCTTTTTTAGGCGTCGCAGCCACCAAAAGCAGCACGTTTGCTCATAAGTTATGCAGTCAGTGCATAGCGGGATTGCCCATATGTTGGCCTGCTTTCTCTTGAAGAGTTAAGGACCGCACCCTAAATCAAGTCTCGAAGGCGCTGGTTGTGCCAGTGACTTCATACCTCCCTGTTGGACTTCGGCCGAGCTTAGAGCTCGGCCTTTTTTTTGCTGATCGCGAAATCACACCCCTTCAAATTCGCGTGCACCCCAAAACGTTTCTTGTTATCACCGGGACCATAACAAACATGTACGGGGGTCCCAGGGTGTCTCGGGTTTTTGCTGCCATTCTCAGCGCATTGTTCGCTGTCATTGTCATGGTTTCGTCATCTGCAGCGCAGGTCATGATACCTTCAACCGGCGGGTCCGATTCAAGCGAGGCTGCGGCAGAATTGCCCGACCCGCTGACGCCTGAAGCGATCCAGGCGCTGGTCGCCCGCATGTCGGACCAGGACGTGCGCACCATGTTGCTGAACCAGTTGGAAGCGGTCGCCGCATCCTCCGGAGGCGCGACACAGCAGCAAACCGGTGTCTTTGCGGAATTGGGCGGCATTGCCACCCGCATGGGCGAAGACATCATGGACGCGGCGGTCAAGGTGCCGCTACTGGTCACGAACCAGGCCAAATCGCTGGCCAACTTCACCGAAAACTATGGTGGATTTGGCGGCGTTGTCACCATGCTTGCGCTGATCGCCGTCGCGCTGGCGGCCGGTTTCGCGCTGGAACGGCTGGTCATATTCCTGACCCGCAATTGGCAGGGCACCGAGGTTGAAGACAGCCATGACAACCTGTGGGGCGCGCTGCGCTACCTGTTTCTGCGGTTTCTGCGAGAAATCATTGGTCTGATTGGATTCTATATCGGCCTGCGGATCGTGGGCCGGCTGCTGCTGGACCCGCATCAATTGCAGTTTGCCGCGCCCTTCGTGCTGTATCTGATCTGGATGCCGCGTGTGGCGGCAGCGTTCTCGCGCATGATCCTGGCCCCCAAACGCGCTGACCTGCGGTTGGTCAATATCAGCGACAAATGGGCGAAGTATCTGCACCGCAACCAGATCGGCCTGATTTTTCTGGGCGCGTTCACGGTGTGGATCGTGGGCTTCAACGCACGAAATGGCGTGCCGATGGGCGACTCGCGGCTGGGCTTCTGGCTGAACACAGCCGTACACGTGTATATCGGAATCATGGCTTGGCGTGCACGCGAGGGCCTGTCGGACATGATGCGTGGGACCGACCCGGACAACACCCGTTCGGACGAATGGGTGGCGCGGATCTACCCCTATTTCGCCATTGGGGTGACAGTCGGCATGTGGGTGATCGTTGAGATCGTGGCTGGCTACGGACAGTTTGCTCTGCTGGCTACTGCCCCGCACTTCACCACGATGTTCTGGCTGCTGATGGCCCCGCTGTTGGACAGCGCCATTCGTGGGCTGGTGCGGCACTTGCAACCCCCGATCATTGGCGAGGGCCCGGTGGCCGAGGCTGCGTATAAGTCCACCAAGCGCAGCTTTATCCGCATTGGGCGGGTTGTCGTCGGTGGCATCGTGATCCTGCTGATCGCGAACGCCTGGCAGATCGACCTGATTTCGTTGCGTGGCGAGGACACAGCAGGCGCGAACTTCTTCCAGTTCCTGATCACGCTGGCCATCGGTTATGTCGTGTTCGAAGGCGTCGGCCTCTGGGTCAACCGCCGTCTGGCACGCGAACAAACCTCGCGCGAAATCAGCGAAGATGAGGCCGCAGGCGAAGGTGGCGGTGGCGCGGGCAATTCGCGTCTGGCCACGGTCTTGCCGCTGGTGCGTGTGACCATTCAGGTCGCGATTGCGGTTATCTTCTTCCTGCTGGCGCTGGGGAACCTGGGCATCGACATCACGCCGCTTCTGGCCGGTGCCGGTATCCTGGGTCTGGCGATTGGTTTTGGCGCACAGAAGCTGGTCGCGGACATCGTCGGCGGTATCTTCTTCCTGATCGACGACGCGTTCCGCGTGGGCGAATATGTGGACGTGGGCGGCACGATGGGCACGGTCGAAAAAATCTCGATCCGGTCCATGCAGCTGCGTCACCATCGCGGTGCGGTCCACACCATCCCTTATGGTGAAATCCAGAAGCTGACCAATTTCAGCCGCGACTGGGTGATCATGAAGCTGATGTTCACTGTGCCCTTCGACACGGACCCCAACAAGATCAAGAAGATCTTCAAGAAGATCGGGGCCGAGATGATGACGGACGAAACCCATGGCCCCGGCTTCCTGGAGCCGTTCAAGTCGCAAGGCGTCTTTTCCTTCGATGATGTCGGCATGGTGGTTCGGGGCAAGTTCATGGCGAAACCGGGCAGCCAGTTCACCATCCGCAAGGAAATCTACAACCGTGTGAAACGCGAGTTTGACGCCGCCGGTATCGACTTTGCCCGCCGCGAGGTACGTGTTGCGATTCCGGGTCTGGAAAACGCTGAGGATATGAGCGACTTCGAAAAGACGGCGGCCGCTGGCGGCGCTGCTGGCGCGGTTCAGGCGGCGACCGAAACCAAGGCTTAAGCGGGGCGATGATGCCCCTCCTAAACCTCGAAACAACGAAATCCGGCACCATGCACTGGTGCCGGATTATTCTTTTCTGCCTCGCGGTAATGTGGCTCTGCGCTCCTGTGGATGCCAATGACAGCCTGATCGAACAGCAGACACGCGGACTGTCTGCCGAGCAATTGCAGGACTCGCCATTGGGCTTTCGCAACGGCTCGCTGATTGTCGCCCCTATTCCGTTCAGCAACCCGATGATCGGATCTGGCCTGATCCTGGGCGGAGGCTACCTGTTCCAACTCGACGAAGGGTCCGACCCCTCACTGATCGGTTTGGGTGGATTGCGGTCCGACAACGGGTCACAAGCCGCTGCCGCAGCCGTCAGCTTCAAGTTTCGGGACAATCGCTGGCAAATGTCATTGGGCGGCGGCAAGGCGGATGTGCGCTATGATCTCTATAGCGGGCGCACGGTCATCCCGATCCGGCAGGATGGTACGCTGGCCCGTCTGTCGCTGGCCTATGGCTTCACGCCTGACGTCAGCCTTGGATTTGTGGCGCGGTATCTGGACACAAACGTGACGCTGGATACCCCTCTGTTCAACAGCCTCCCCGCGCGGTTTCAGCCCAACCTCAACTCTACCATTCTCAACACTGGCTTTCAGGCGACGTGGGATACCAGGGACGATCCGGTTTATCCGCGTGGTGGCTTTCGATTGAAGGGGTCGGCACAGCGGGGGCATATTCTGGATGGGATCGGCAGACCCTACAACAAGAGCTTTGCATTGTTTGATACCTACCTGTCACTTGGTCCCGGCACAGTGTTGGCGTCCCGGTCGGCGATCTGTGGAACCACTTCCAGTGCGCCGTTCTTTGACGCCTGTTCCGTAGGTGGCATCGACGCCATGCGCGGCTTCAACGCCACGCAAATCCTCGATGCGCGCTCTCTCTCAACCCAATTAGAGCTGCGCCAGCGGGTCAGCGAGCGACTAGGGCTTGTCCTGTTTGCAGGGATCGGTGCGGCGGGTCTGACGTTCGACAAACTGAACAGCTCGGGCACGGCGGGCGGCCTTGGCTTGCGCTACCGCGTCAGCAAGAAATTCCCGGTCGATTTCTCTGTCGATGCCTCCATAAACGACCTGCAAGAGAGACAGTTGTATATCTCGGTCGGGCAAAGGTTCTGAATCGGTGCAACGCCTTACCTGCACGGCAGGCAATTCACCGCCAAGTGATACGGTCAGACAGGTGACAATCCCCTGTTTCCTGCCTATGATGCGCGTCAAGACCGGCAAAACCGGCAACAACAGGCACATTACAGGCACGGAACATGAGCAGGAATTCACCGAACCGACTGACACGTCGCGGATTTGCGCTGAGCGGACTGGCCGCGATGACGGTCACATCTGCATGCGGCAATGGCGTGGGCTCCAACGGGGCGATCACGATTGACGCGCGCGTCGACGCCACGCTGGACGAAATGTATCGCAGCTACCCCAACACGGGCGACATTGCGGACAAAGCTTCCGGCATGCTGGTCATGCCACTGGTGACCGAGGCCGGGTTTGGTTTTGGCGCCGGATACGGGCGCGGCGCGCTGCGTGTGGGCGGGGCGACGCTGGACTATTATTCCAACACCAAGGCCACCGCCGGGTTCCAGATCGGCGCGCAGCAATATGCGCATGTGCTGTTTTTCATGACCGACGAAGCGCTGCGCAGTTTCCGCCGCGCACCCGGTTGGACGCTGGGGGCTGATGTCGGCTATGTCGTGAACAACAGCGGCGAAAGTCTGGCCGCTGACAGCAACACATTGCAACACGCCATTCTGGCCGCTGTATTCAATCAGGCGGGATTGCAGGTTGGCGCGACGCTGGAAGGCTCTAAATACACTCGCATTATCCCCTGACCCAAAGGGACGGGCGGACCTGCCGCCCGTTTTGGACATTTATGCGCATACCGCTTTTCCTTGCGGCGCTGGCCGTTTCCCTTGTCGCCTGCGCCCGCCAAAGCCCCGAAGCCATTGCAACGCCCGAGGCAACCGCCGCAGCAGCGGAACCACGCGTGTCGCTGCGGTCGGCCCCGGCCCGCACACGCGTCCGGTTCGACGATGCGGACCCCTATGAGTGGGAACGGCGCAAGCCATGGAACTATGCGGTGCACGGCATCGACATTTCCCGCTGGCAGGGCGCGATTGACTGGCAGCGCATCCGTCGCGAAGGCATCAGCTTTGCCTTTATCAAGGCGACCGAGGGCGGTGACGTGTTCGACCCGAAGTTCACCCAGCACTGGGCCGGCGCGAAATCCGCCGGCATCGCCTACAGCGCCTATCATTTCTACTATTTCTGCCGCCCGGCAGAGGAACAGGCCCGCTGGTTCATCCGCAACGTCCCGCGCGATGCAAACGCCATGCCGCATGTGCTGGACATGGAATGGAACCATCAATCCCGCACCTGCCGCCTGCGCCCGGACCCCGAAACCGTCCGCAGCGAGGCGCGCAAGTTCCTGAACATGCTGGAGGCACATTACGGCCAGCGCCCCATCGTCTACACAACACCGGATTTCTACGCCGAAACCGGCATCTGGCGGCTGGGTCGTACCGAGTTCTGGCTACGCTCGGTCGCCGGTCACCCGTCCGAGGTCTATCCCGGCGGGCATTGGAGTTTCTGGCAATATACCGGCACCGGGCTGGTTCCGGGGATCGAGGGCAAGGTCGACATCAACGTCTTTGGCGGGTCTGTCGACGAATGGCGCGCGTGGCGGCGTCCGCTGGTGACACCGGAGTCCTGAGATCCCATCAGCGGCAATCAGAGCGTTGCACGTTTCTTTTGAAAAGGATGGCACGAGATCGCGCGATTCGTGTTACGCTGGTCCCGAGGAAGGTTTGCAGAGACCGGTCCAAACCCGCGTAACATTCGAATTACGCGAAAAACAACCGGAGTGGTTTCAGCGTTAGCAGGAGGTCTATCGGATGTTTCGAAACATGCGCCGCATCGCCGTCACCCTATTGGGCAGCATAGCCCTGACATTGCCCACACTTGCCACCGCGCAATCGTCCGACATCCCCCGCTGGCTGCAACGCCACGTTGGCACCGGCGACGGGCAAATCGCCCCGGTGGTCCTGCAACGTGCCCGCGCGCTCTACTACGAAAAACGGCGGCAGGGCAAAGTGTCCAATCCCTGCTACCTC
Organism: Paracoccaceae bacterium; assembly: GCA_040830545.1. Classification (GTDB taxonomy): domain Bacteria; phylum Pseudomonadota; class Alphaproteobacteria; order Rhodobacterales; family Rhodobacteraceae; genus HXMU1420-2. The sequence continues at coordinate 15,792 of JBFOMB010000208.1, forward strand.
GCCATGGACGCCACGCGCCCCAGTGCGACGCGCAGCGGTCGGGCCAATGGCCGGTTTTATGTGATCTGCGAATCCCGCAGCGTGTTCCGTGCCGTCTCTTCCGGCTACGGAAACGGGCGCAAACTACAGCGCGCAAATTTCTCGAACGGCCGGCAATGCGCGAAGAACTTCAGCAACGCAGAAGGGTCAAAGCTGACAATGGGCGGGCGCTATGTCACCGCAGAATCCCGAACCTCGTTCAAAGGTTACTACAAGAAGGGCAATCAAAGCGTCCCCTTTCACCGCACATTTCTGCTGTTTGATGGCGAAGGGGAAACCGAAAACGCCCGCGAGCGCGAAATCGGCGGACACCCGGCAGTTTTTCTGAAATGGCAATGCCGGATGAAAAACCCGAAAAGCCCCTATGCCGACGATCAGGGCTACGTGCCTTTTGGTCGGCTGGTCGACTACACCGGCGGGCGCAGCAATGGCTGTACCACTTGGTCCCAAGCGGAATCGCGGGACATTCTGAGATTGACCGAAGGCAACCCGACCACGCTCTACATCTACCCGGAAGGCCGTGACATCAACGCAGTGGCCAAGGCAGTGCAGCGCGGCAAGTCGCTCGCGCAATCCGGCCTCTACTGGAACAGCACCTGCCTGAAGGAAATAGGCGCACCCAAGTTCTGGCCCAAACGCACGTTGCAACCGGTTATCAACCAATGGCGGAATTCCCTGCCGAAACAGCCACCGCTCGAACTGCCGATCTGCAAGTGAGGCGGCAAAAATGGTATGCACCCCGCAGCGCGGTTCTGCATCCTTTTCGGTAAATTGGGGATACGAGCCGAGACAAAAACCGTGACGGAACGCCGGAAAGTCAAACGCTGTTCGCGCTAGTTCACACCGATACCGACATCGAACGTAACCGGCTGCGCTCCGCCATTGACAACTTCGATCACGTGGTCACCTGACTGCCATAGTTGGCCTTTGTACGGCGTGTCAGAAGAAATCAGGCCAAGCAGCTCGGACCCATCAGGGTTGAGAATCCTGTAGTCAATGGCCCCGCCGCGAGACCCGATATCGACGTTCAGAAACTGCCCTTCATTTGCATCCAGAATGTATTGAACCGACGATTCCGCTTGTAGCGCGTTGGTCATAGCCGTGCCGCTGGTGCCAGCGTCAAATTTGACGCGTTGTTCACCTTCGGCAAATTGCATGGCTGTTCCGTCACCTGACGCATTTCCGACTGGACGAAGCTCCGCGACTTCAGGACCGGACCACACAATGCATTCGTACTCAACGCCCGCTCCGTCACGAAGGCGGACCATAGTTGCCGCCTCGCTGAATTCTTGCCCTAGAACCTCACCTCCGACATTGCCTTCACGCGCCATCAATTCGTTTATGCAAGCGTCCGCTTCAGGCGTGATGTCAGCCAGCACTGGCAACGGCAGCAGGATAAGTGGGATTAGACACACGGTGCGCATTCGAAACTTCCTCAATGTTGAGTGGAACGAAGAGACCAAGTGGCTTCATCAAACACTTTCTCCCCGACTATAGAGAAAACTAGCGCAACGGCCGCGCACTTCCAAAGTTAAGCACGATGCCCGAGACGACGAACAAGCTTCGTTCAAACCAAATGCAATTTACTCCGCCGCCATCGACAGCCCGCCGCCCTGCGCAACATTGCGCCTTTGCGGTGTCCGAATGCCCAGCACCGACCCGGCAATCTGCGTGCGCAACACCTGCGCCGTGCCGCCACCAATCGTGAACATGCGCACGTCACGATACATGCGTTCCAACGGTTCCTGATCACCAAACCCCCGCGCGCCAAACATCTGAAGCGAGTCGCTCACCACCTTGATCGCGGTTTCCGAGGCGAAGAGTTTCGCGCGCGCTGCCATGGTCATGTCCGGAAAACCCTCAGGCCCCAGGGTTTGCGCCGCCTGATGCAGCATCAGACGCGCAGCATGCAGGTTGGTGTCCATATCCGCCACCATCCATTGCAGCCCCTGAAACTCGGCAATCGGGCGACCGAACTGATGACGTTCCTTCAGATACCGCACGGCATGGCCCAAAGCGCCCGCCGCAACACCCAGCGCGACGGTCCCGGCTCCGACACGCTGGCTGTTATAGGCGGTCATCAACTCCTTGAACCCGTTTCCAAAACCTGATGGCGGGATGACCGCCATGCTGTCCGGCACCACCAGATCCGTGAACCGCAGTTCTGCCTCCGGCATGCCGCACAGGCCCATGGTACGCTCCCGCCGCACGACCTCAAAACCTTCGGGCATGTCGCCCCACGCCGAGTCGCAGACCACCAGGAACCCGCCAATCCCCTCCTCTGCACCGCGCTCGTCCAGCACCCGCGCAAAGATCAGATGGATGCGACTTACCCCTCCCCCCGTGATCCAGTGTTTGCATCCGTTCAGCACAAAACTGTTGCCACGTTTCCGCGCCGTCGTCGTCATATCCGTCGCCGCGCTGCCTGCTTCCGGCTCCGTGATACAAATCGCAGGTTTGTCCCCGGCCAGGACCAGCGGCGCGCACAGACGTTTCTGGTCTTCGCTGCCATAGGCCATCACGGCGGAAATTCCGCCCATATTACCCTCGACGACGATCCGCGCGCTCAACGTGCAGGCCTTGGCGATCTCCTCGACCACCTGCGCCACGTCGAACCACGACGCCCCCTGCCCGCCATAGGCCTTGGGGATGGTCATCCCCATCAACCCGGCCTCGGCCAGCGCCTTCACATTCTCCCAGCAGTATTCCCGTGTCTGATCCCAATGCGCCGCTCGTGTCGCAAACTCTGTCGCCAATTCTCGCGCGATTGCCTGAAAGTCGGTCATTGCAGGTCCTTCGTCATGATCACGGTTTCGTGAGTCGACCCTAACATAGATCAACACCAGAAAAATCGAATTAACATGCATGATAAATTCAACTATCCTGAATTTATGCAGACTCGAGCCCTTCGCACTCTGACTCAAATTGCCCAATCCGGGTCGTTTGCCGCTGCAGCCGAGCATCTGAATATGACGCTGTCTGCCGTGTCGATGCAGATCAAGGCGTTGGAAACCGAGTTGCAGACAGACCTGTTCGACCGCAGCCACCGCCCCCCGCAACTTACCCCACAGGGCCGTGCTGTGTGTGCACATGCCGAGGCGCTGTTGACCGAAGAGGCCGCCATGCAAGCCACCTGCAGCGCCCCAGGACCGTTGGCCGGGCGCTTCCGTCTGGGTTTTGTGGCTACGGCCAGCATCCGATTGCTGCCCGACTTTCTGCTTCGCGCACAGACCGAAGCCCCTGGCGCGCAGTTTGACATCGAAACCGGCACGTCCGAGGTGTTAGAGGCCCGCGTGTCCTCTGGGCAGTTGGACGCCGCCATTATCACGGCCTCAAAATCCGCGCCCAAGGGATTGAACTACACGCAGCTTCGGCGCGAGCAGATGGTGTTTGCGGGCCCCGGCATGGTCGGGACCGACAACCTGCCCCATCTGTTTTCCTCACTGACCTTCTTTCACTTTCAGGCCAATTCCGGGATCGGCAAACTTATTGCCGACCACGTGTCCCCATTTGTGACCAAAGCCACGCGCGTGCTCTACCTCGACTCGGTTGAGGCGATCATGGAATGCGTCAATCGGGGTCTGGGGTTTACCCTGTTGCCCGAACCGGATGTGCATCGCAGCATAGGCCCCGATGCGGCCACCCGCCCGGCACAGGACATACGTCTTAGCCGCTCTTTGGCGCTCGCAACCACCACCCGGGCACCAGAAGACCAGCGCGCGGAACTGGCACGGTTGTTGCAGGCACCGAAAGTGTGACCCGCGCGACGCAGCCCCGGACCTGATCCGGGGCCTCGGATCACATGTCTCTCACACGCGATCCAACCCGGTCGTGCATTCTGCGATCACCTGCAGGCTGCGGTCTGCGTCGCCGAGATCTTCCACCAGCGCCAGCGCCAGTTTCGCGAGGTAGAGTTCCGCCTGCTCCGGCCCGACCGTGTCAATTGCCTGCGCCAAGGCGTCATAGACAGTTTCCAGATCGCTCTCAGTCATTCTGCGCCCTCCAGTATCCGCCACACACAGGCCATTACGCCCTGTGCTGTCGCTGCGTGCCAACGCCCCGCAATATGCAGGTCAGGACGTACAAGGTAGGCGGTCCCGGCGGCGGCACCGTAAGCCGCAGCTACGGGCTCACTTGCTGGCAAAAGCACCTGCGTCACGCCGGGTACATCCAACTCAGCGTCAAAACTCAGCAGCGTCCAACCAGTGGACAGGTGATCGCTCAGAAACCCATCGCCCAACGCCACGTCCACAATCATCGCGCCCGGCACCGGCCCAGTCGCAAAGTCCGGATCATCGGCCGCCGTCGCAGGGCTGTCGGCGTAGGTGTAGGGTGTCATCTGCCGTGGGTTCGCCAGCCGCCCCGCACTGTCCCTTGTCAGGGCCAGTGAAAGCGCAGCGTCCCGCATCACGCGCCAGCCATGGCTGGGCGGGGTCATGAACCGGGTGCTTTTTGTCGCGTTTGCAAACACGTCCAGCGTCGCGCCACGCCTTTCCGGTGTGTAGCTGTCCAGCAACGCTTCACTGGCCTCACCGTTCAGCAGGGCAGCCAGTTTCCACCCGATATTGTGCCCATCCGCAATCCCGTTGTTCAGGCCCCGCACCCCGAATATCGGCACGATATGTGCGCTGTCGCCTGCGAAGAACACGCGCCCGTGGCGGTAGTCGTCCAACAGCAACGTGTTCGCGGAATAGACACTCCACCACTCCAACTCCCATGGGCCGTCATGCCCGATCTCTTCCAACACGCTCTGAACCGAGGCACGTACATCGCCCTCCGCCGTCGCATCTTCGGCGCTCTCACCGTCGCGTAATTGGTAGTCGATGCGCCAGATATTGTCGGGCTGGCGGTGGATCAAAACCGTACCACCGGGACGGCAGGCCGGATCAAACAGCGCGCGGCGGATTGTCGGGTAGTCGTGGTCCATCTGCACGTCGGCGATGACGTAGCGGCCCTCGTAGTTCTCACCGCTCAGGCGCAAACCGATCAACCGCCGCACCGCGCTGCGTGCACCATCTGCGGCAATCACCCAATCGGCCTGCAAATCGTAAGTTCCAGCCGGATCGGTCACGTTCAGCACCGGATACGTGTCGGTTTGGGTTACACCGACCACTTCGCTCTGCCAGCGCGTTTCGATCAAATCGCTTTCTGCCACCGCGTCCCAAAGAAACGCCTCGATGTACTGCTGTTCCAAGTTGTACATCGGGCGAAATTTTTCGTCTGCACTGTCGGGCATTGCAAATTCGAGGATCTGCTGCCCTCGAAAAAAGCTCCGCCCCAACGTCCAGCCCAACGCTTTGTCCAGAAATGGTTCGACCACACCAAGGCTGTCGAGGATGTGGAAGCTCGAGCGCGACACGCAAATCGCGCGGCTGCCGTCGTTGAACGTGGGCTTAGCGTCCAAGAGCAGGCTCGCCACCCCCTGCCGGGCCAGGGTGAGCGCCGCGACCATCCCAACCGGTCCTGCACCTACGATGACAACGGGATGCTTTGGTTCCGGGTCGGTGCGCTTTGGAGCCTCAAAATAAGGATATGTGAAATAGAGCGAGTCCAATTCGCCCCGGCCTTCCGGTCGCATGCGTTTCTCCTATGGCCTCGTTCGTGGCTGTCTGCCCCAATCAGCCGGCGTGACCCAAGGCTTTCTGAGAACTGTTGGTTCCGATTGGCTCAATCCAACGCGCGCAGGCGTTTGAACAGGCTCGACGTGTCCCAGCGTCCACCACCCAGTTTCTGCACATCTTTGTAGAACTGATCGACAAGCGCGGTGACCGGCAAAGACGCCCCGTTTTCATTGGCCGCATCCAGACAGATGCCCAGATCCTTGCGCATCCAGTCCACTGCGAACCCGTGATCGAAATGGTCGTCCAGCATGGTTTCGTGACGGGCATTCATCTGCCAGGACCCGGCGGCACCTTGACTGATCACCTCGACCACGGCGCGACCGTCCAACCCGGATTTCTCGGCGAAATGCAGCGCCTCGCTCAGCCCTTGCACCAGACCGGCAATGGCGATCTGGTTGCACATCTTGGTCATCTGCCCGGCCCCGCTGTCGCCCAACCGGCGACAAATCTTGGAGTAGACATCGATAATCGGCTGCGCGCGATCATACGCCCCCTGATCGCCGCCACACATGACGGACAGAACCCCGTTTTCGGCCCCCGCCTGCCCGCCAGAAATCGGCGCGTCCACGAAACAGACCTGCACCCCGTCCGCCTCGGCATAAAGCTCGCGGGTCACCTTGGCTGACACAGTGGTGTGATCCACAAACACTGTTCCCGCCGCCATCCCGGCAAACGCGCCATCCTCACCCAGACAGACCGAGCGCAGGTCGTCGTCATTCCCCACACAGGCCATCACGAACTCGGCCCCTGCAGCCGCGTCGCGCGGGGTCAGCGCCATCGCGCCACCATGTTGCGCAACCCAGGCTTCCGCCTTCGCGGTCGAGCGGTTATAGACCGTCACCTCGTGCCCGGCGGCCTGTAAATGGCCAGCCATCGGATAGCCCATTACCCCCAAACCCAGAAATGCTACCTTCGCCATGACACATCCTTTCCTGCTCGCATCTGCGGTCAACTGTGATACCTATCAGGCCACAAGGAGAGGTCAATTGAGCAGGACCCGCCCATGAAACTGGTGTTTACCTGGCTGTTCCGGCTGGCTGCCGGGTTGGTTGTCTTGATCGTTCTGGGAATCGCGCTGATCTACTATCTGGCCAGCGGTTCCCTGCCCGACTACGACCAGACTGTGCCGGTTCAGGGGATCGAAGCCCCAGTAGAAATCGTGCGTGACAACGCAAATGTGCCGCATATCCTGGGAGCCTCCGACGAAGATGTGTTCTTTGGCCTCGGCTATGCCCATGCGCAGGACCGGCTGTGGCAGATGACACTTATGCGGCGCACTGCGCAGGGACGGTTGTCCGAGGTGTTTGGCAAGCGCACCTTGCAAGTGGACCGCCTGTTGCGGCGGCTGGATCTCTACCGGCTGGCCACGGAATCGGTCGAGGTGCAAGATGAAGACACCCGGGCCGCGTTGGAGGCCTACGCGCGCGGCGTAAATGCCCGCCTGACCGAAATCAACGAACAGGCATTGGGGCGCGGCGCGCCAGAGATGTTCCTGTTCAACGTACCTGTCGCCCCTTGGCGGCCTGCGGACAGTCTGGCGATTGTAAAGGTCATGGGCCTGCAACTGTCCGGACACCTGGTCGAAGAGGTGCTGCGCGCCCGCACCTCCATCGCGCTGGATGACCCGCGCAGGCTGCTGGATATCCTGCCCGAATATCCCGGAACGGGCGTTGCCGCGCTGCCGGAATACACGCAGATGTTCCCAACCGTGCCCCGCTATGCCGAAACCTCCTCCGAGCCGGATCATCCTCTGATGCCGGTCAAACCGCGTGGTCTGGCCGGTGCGTCAAACGGCTGGGCGGCGGCGACTTCACGCTCGGCTTCGGGTGGAACTCTGCTTGCCAATGACCCGCATTTGGGGTTCTCTGCCCCGACCATCTGGTATCTGGCGCGGCTGGAACTCGCCAGCGGCGGTGTCATTGGCGCCACGATCCCCGGTATGCCGGTTGTCCTGACCGGGCGCAGCGCTGATCTGGGTTGGGGGCTGACATCGTCCTACCTCGACGATCAGGACCTGTTCATCGAGAAGCTGAACCCCGACAACCCCGAGGAATACCTGACCCCAAACGGGTACAAGAAGTTCCGCACGCGCCCCTCGATCATCGAAATCAAGGATGAAACTCCGATCACCCTGACCCTGCGCTGGACGGAAAACGGCCCCGTTCTGCCGGGGACGCAGTTCGATCTGGCGACCGTCACCCCGCCGGGACACGTGGTGTCACTCGCTTGGACTGTACTCAGCCCCCGCGACACCTCGCTCAGCGCGGCGATGGCGTTGATGAAGGCGAAATCGGTGCGCGAAGGGATCACCGCCGCAGAGCGATATATTGCACCGTCACAGAACCTGACACTGGCGGACACGGAAAACGTTGCATTGAAGATGATCGGGGCCGTGCCGCGCCGCAATGCCGGGCACCGGACCAAAGGGCGCGTGCCCAGTGAAGGCTGGCGTGCCGAAAACCGGTGGCTGGGGCGTATGCCCTACCCGTCCAACCCGCAATATGTCAGCCCGCGCGGTGGCATTGTCGGCAACACCAACAACAAGATCGTGCAGCGTCCCTTTCCCAACCACGTGTCTTACGTCTGGGGTGACAGCCAGCGCATCCAGCGTTGGACGCGATTGATGCAATCCCGGCAGGTCCACACGCGGGACAGCTTTATCGAGGCACAATTGGACAGCGTGTCCGTTGCCGCCCGCAGCCTGCTGCCTCTGGTCGGTGCAGATTTGTGGTTCACCGGTCAGGCCGCGCCCGAAGGCACGCCAGAGCGCAAGCGCCAGATCGCGCTGGCCTTGTTGGCGGAATGGAACGGGGAGATGAACCAGCATCTGCCCGAGCCGTTGATTTACGCCGCATGGATGCGCGAACTGCAGGAACGGCTGATCCGCGACGAATTGGGCGCATTGGCTGATGAATACGTCCATCTGGAACCGCTGTTCATCGAACGGGTGTTCCGCGACATCGACGGGGCCTCGGCGTGGTGCGACGTGAAGCAAAGCGCGCTCGTCGAGCGGTGTCAGGACATGGCACGGCTGGCACTGGATGATGCGATTGTCTGGATTGAAGAACGGTATGGCACCGCGCTGGAATCTCTGCGCTGGGGCGATGCGCATCAGGCAACCCATGATCATCAGGTTTTGGGCAGCGTTCCGATCCTGCGTTACTTCGTGAATATCCGCCAATCTACCAGCGGCGGCGACAACACGTTGCTGCGGGGGCGGACGTCGGGCGAAGATCCCAATCCCTTCAACAATGTACACGGCGCGGGCTATCGTGGGGTGTACGATTTTGCCGACCCCGACAGTTCCGTTTTCGTGACCTCAACCGGGCAATCGGGGCATTTTCTGTCGCGCCACTACGACGATCTGGCCCAGTTGTGGCGACGCGGAGAGTATATCCCGATGTCACTCGACATTGACCTCGCCCGAGCTGCGGCCGTCGGGGTGACGACGCTGACGCCCCGCTAAAAGGCTTTGCCAACACAAGCGTCGTTTCGGCACCCAAATCATGCCGGTTCAGGCACCAACGTTTCAATCGCTTCTGCGTGGCGCGCGTGGAATGGCCCCCGGCGGATGGTCTTTTGGTCCTCGCACCGGCACAGGCGCTGGACTTGCGTTTCCAACGTGGCACGAAGCGCAGGCAGTTGCGTGCCGTCGGCCATCAGATCATCCGCGGCGAGCGCCGTTTCAATCGCATTCATCCGTTCCAGCCCGTGGGCCAGCACCTCCCGCAAGTCGGCATCTGCAGCCAGCCGGTAACGTCCGTCACTGCCGCGTCCGATACACCCGCCTTCGCCCAACATATTGCTCAAAGCCACGGATGTGATCGCGTCGTAATCCCGTTCCGGTGCAAAGGAACTGCCATAGTAGATCAGGCGGAAAGCCAGGATAAACTCAAACGTGATCTGCGCCATGTCGCGGTCCATGGCCTCGTCAAGGTCAGACAGCATAGCGCAAATGTCCACGCGCAGTTCTTCAAACGCACCGCTGAGTCGCGTGTTTTTCAGCCGGGCATATTTCGAAATCGGCAACAACGCCTCGCAATGATGATGCTCGTGCAAATGTACCCAGTTGGCTGCAGCCGTCAGCAACTGCGCGTGTGTGGCGCTGCGCAGCGCCACAAAAGACCGCGGGAGCCACAACCGGTCCAACAGCGGGCGCACCCGCTCCTCGAACGCGGTGACAAACTTTGCACAGAAATAGATGCCATCAGCATACCCTTCCGGGCAGTCCCCCACGACACTGTCCGGGAAAAACGCGACATAGCGGATCGTGTCCAGAATTCCTTTTGTAGACGCATACAAATTCACCGGTCGCACATCAGGCGCGGGATATTCCGATCGCAACGACCCGGGCGCATCGAGGTCGGTATATTGAAACCCCTGCAGGCTGATGATCCGCTGATCCGCTGCATCACGCAAGTAAGGCGTCGAAACCAGCGCAATCACTGTCCCGCTACGTGCTTGAGGGCCCGATAGCGCCAGAAGACGATTGTCGCTGAAATCCCGTTTGACCAGACACCTTTCGATTTCCCGTGCCTTGGGTCTGGATGACATTCCGGCCAGTGCCTCATCCGCAGCCTGATGATCCAACACCTCCACCCGCCCGGCAGTATCGAACCGCAGGCAGGTGTTCAGCCTGTCAATCATGTCGAGGTCGGACATGCCGTGGCCCTTTCAATTCCCGTGGCCCTTTCAATTCCCGTGCCCCTCCCCATGTGGCACACGCCCATTGTCGGGTATTTCCAGACGAAATACAAGTTAAGGTTGCATTTCAAGATCGAGCATTCAATCGAGCGCTTCGAACTGGCGAGCCTGTCGCGCGGTCCAACGCACTCGAATGTCAAACCCCTCGTCAGTCGTCGTTTCTGACAAAACCACGTCCTGTTCATGCAGCCACGCCCGCTTGCGCCCGTCTTCAAAGCCCAGCGATAGTTCGCGATCTTCGCGCTCTCCAACCAGCGTGTTGGAAATCGCCGCCAGCAGAGGGTCCAGCCCCTCGCCACTGAGTGCTGAGACAAGGAACACGTGTTCCTGCCTCGCAGCACGGTTCGTGTGGGCCAGCCGGGCCTCGTCATCCAGTTTGTCCAGTTTATTCCAGACCTCGAAACTCGGTCGTTCTTCGTCCACCCCCAACGACGTCAGGATTGCGGCCACATCCTCGGCCTGCTCTTCGGTCTCGGGGTGCGAGATGTCGCGCACATGGCAGATAACATCTGCCTCCAACACTTCTTCCAGTGTCGCGCGGAAGGCCGCGACCAATTCGGTTGGCAGGTCAGAAATGAAACCAACCGTGTCGCTCAGGATCACCTCGGGCCCGCCCGGCAGGCGCACGCGGCGCATGGTCGGGTCGAGTGTGGCAAACAGCATGTCCTTGGCCATGACCTCGGCCCCAGTCAGACGATTGAACAGCGTGGACTTTCCCGCGTTGGTGTAGCCGACCAGCGCCACGATGGGGAACGGCACCTTGGCCCGCGCGCGGCGGTGCAGTTCGCGGGTTTTCACCACCTTGGCCAATTGCCGGCGCAGACGCACCAGTTGTTCATCAATCGCACGGCGGTCCGCTTCGATCTGGGTTTCACCGGGGCCGCCAACAAACCCCAACCCGCCCCGCTGCCGTTCAAGGTGGGTCCAGGCGCGCACCAAACGGGTCCGCTGATAGCTGAGCGCGGCCATTTCGACCTGCAATACTCCTTCGCGAGTGGCGGCGCCGTCGCTAAACATTTCAAGGATCAAACCGGTCCGGTCCCGCAACTTCACGCCCCAGGCCTTTTCCAGGTTGCGTTGCTGAACTGGGCTGACCGGCCCGTCAATAAGGACCAGCTCAACCTCTTTTGATTTGAACAGCTGCGCCAGTTCGTCAATTTTGCCGGTACCAAACAGCAGCCCAGGATGCGCCTTGGCCAATGACACAACATCCGCGCCGACAATCTCCAGCCCGGGCAGCGCTGCAGCCAGCGCAACAGCCTCCTCCAGCGCCGGACCAGCGGCGCGGCGTTCGAAATCGGATTTCAGGTCTGGATGTAAAACCCAGGCGCGGGTATCCGGCCTGTCGTCACGCGTCAATTTTCGCCTTCACCATCATAAAGGCTGATCGCCTGTGCGGGCATGATCGTGGAAATCGCGTGTTTGTACACCAGTTGCGATTGACCATCCCGACGCAGCAACACACAAAAATTGTCAAACCAGGTGATAACGCCTTGCAGCTTGACGCCGTTGATCAGAAAAATCGTGACCGGAACTTTCGTCTTTCTGACGTGATTCAGGAATGCATCCTGAAGATTCTGTCTGTCCGAAGCCATTTTTTAGTATTCTCGCTTTTGTTCTTGCCTTCTGCATCGCGGCCCGATGCATCCTCCCCGAACGAGTATGTAGATTGTGACAGGCAGTTTCCACCCCCAAAAGCGCGTACCGCGGGGATTGGCGATGACCAAACGTCAACTGCGCCACAAATCAGGGGTTAACAGTGCAATTATCGCCAACATTTCAAGGCGTCCCAACACCATACCGGCCATCAGCACCGTTTTGGGACCCACGCCCATTTCTGCCAAACGAATAGGCGTTTCTGCTGCTGCGTCGATCAACGGGCCGGTTGTCGAGAGGCTGGCGATGCTGAGGATCATGGCATCCTCGAATCCCGTGCCCATGGCAGTCAGCAGGACTACGATCAGAGACAGGCTGAGCGCGAACATCATGAAAGATATCCAGGCGATGAACGCGCCCCCTCTTTGGATACGTCGCGCCCGATCGCCTTCGCCGCTGACCGAGGATGGGTGGATCAACCGTTCCACATCCCGGAGCCCGTTGAGGTACAACGCATAGACCCGCAACAGCTTCACCCCACCTGCGGTTGTGGCGACTCCACCGCCCATCACAGCGAGCCCCATCAGAAGCAACCCAGTGGTTCCCAATCCAGACCAATGCTGCGCCGTGTCCCATTCCGCGCTGACAAAACCAGTTGTGGTGAGAAAGGACATGACAGTAAAAATTGCGCCCCACAGCGCGCCCAGTGCCTCGCGCGTCAAAGCAGCCTCATCCGTCACTTCGAACGCGCCCAGCCAGTGGCGAAAAAACAGAACGCCAGTGACACCGACCACGATCAGAAGGCCGATCCGGAACTCTGGATCGCGGTCCAACCGGCTGTATCCACGAGTCCCAGTGTCAGTACTGAACGTCACGCGAGACAGGGCGAAAAACAGGAACAGGAACAGCACGACCTCGCCCGCAATTCCGCTCTGCCCCGCTTCGGTCCCACCAACCGGCGAAATACCCGAGGTCGCCATGACCGACATCGCATGACACAGGCCGACCAGTGCAGTTTCCCCCAGCGCCACTTGCAAAACCCACAGCACCAGTGTTAGACCGCCATAGATTGGCACCAAGGCGCGCGTGACTGAAATCAGCCTGCGTCGCGCATCCACAAGATCCGACTGACCGGCCCGGCCATCACTGCGCCCTGGCTGCCCCTTGGCCGTCACTTCGAACCCACCAAGCGAAAGCGGTGCCAGAATGGCTGACGCCGCAATCCACATCAGCAGCCCACCGATCCACGCCACCTGCGCCCGCCACAAATGGATTGCGTCCGGCAGCCTTGACCGGTCGGAATAGGCATCTGCCCCCGTGGTGGTAATCGCGCTGACCATGTCGAAATACGCGTTGAAGAAGCTCGTTGTGCGCAGTGTGTCATGTACCGGAATGGCCAGAAACAGGGGCAACACGGTGAACGCAGCCAGCAAGGCCAGCAACTGGCCCAATGTGCCATACCGCATCCGGCCTTCAGTCCGCGCAAGCTCGATCAGTGTGACCAGAACCAGCCCCAGCGTACCCGTATAGAAAAACGCCCGCGAGCTGCGGTAGTCGTCCAGCCCCAGCGCATAGGCCGCCGGTATATACATGGACAAGGCGCAGATCGCCCACAGGGCCAGGAAGGGCGTCAGACGCGGGGTGGACTTTTGCCGGGCCCGGATCGCCATGGTTCAGAAGAAGTCGATGGAGACCTGCAACAGGCGCTCCACTTCGGGCACATCGCCAGAGATCGCAAAAATTGCAACCACATCGCCAACCTCGATCCGCAGATTGCCGGACGGACGTACCACCTCTCCGTTCTTCAGAATGCCGCCTATCAACGCCCCTTCGGGGAAGTCGATGTCGCTCAGCATCTGTCCGGCCATGGGTGAGGTCGACAGCACTTCGGCCTCGATCACCTCTGCCTCCGCATCTCCGACCGAGTAAACCTCGCGCACCCGTCCATGGCGCACATGACGCAGGATCGAGCTCACCGTTGTTGCGCGCGGGTTGATGTAGGCGTCAATCCCCAGCGGCCCCATCAACGGCACCAGCGTCGGGTCATTGACCAGAGCAATGGTCATTGGGCAGCCTTCGGCCTTGGCCCGCACCGCCGCCAGCATATTGGTCTTGTCGTCATCCGTCACGGTCAGCATCGCGTCTGCCCGTGTCACGCCAGCCTCATGCAACAGTGCGGCATCCAGCCCGTCGCCATGCAATACGATGGTTTTCTCCAAAGCCTCAGCCGCCAGTTCCGCACAATTGCGATTGCGTTCTATCACCTTTGCCCGAATCCGCGACTTGCTGGTCTCCAGCGCCGACGCGACCGCCAGGCCCACATTCCCGCCACCGACGATCACCACGCGCTCCTGTTTGCGCAGGGTTTTGCCAAACACCTCCATCGTGCGTTCGACATCATCCACATGGGAAAACACGTAACACTCGTCGCCCGGGAACAGCTGGTCCCCCGATTCCGGCGCATACAGCGTCCCATCCCGCCGCACGCCCACCACGATGGACCGCAAGGTCGAAAACAGGTCCGTCAACTGCCGCAGCGGCGTATTCACGATGGGGCTGTCGTCATCCACGGTCAGCCCCAGCAGCTGTGCCTTGCCGTCCAGAAAGGTTTCCGTATCAAAGGCCGCAGGTGCGCGCAGCCGTTTCATAGCGGCTTGGGCCACTTCACGTTCCGGGCTGATCACCACGTCGATGGGCATGTGATCGCGCCGGTAAAGGTCGGAATAAATCGCCGTCAAATAGGACTGCGCCCTCAGCCGCGCGATCTTGCGATTGATCGCAAACACGGAATGCGCCACCTGACAGGTCACCATGTTGACCTCGTCCGAGTGGGTGGCGGCGATGATCATGTCCGCGTCCCGCGCTCCGGCCCGGTCGAGCACGTCCGGGTAGCTCGCGAACCCAGCTACGCCCTGCACATCCAGCGCTTCGGTCGCGCGGCGCACCAATTCCGGGTTGCTGTCCACAACCGTAACGTCGTTGGCTTCGTTTGCGAGGTGGCGGGCGATCTGCCAGCCGACCTGGCCAGCGCCACAAATGATGACTTTCATGTGCGTCTGCCCTCTGAGCCGCTTGGGGGCCGATATTGCAGGACAGTTGAATGACAGATGGCACAGGGCCGGTCAAACAAATTGTCTTCGTCCGGGAATTGCGGCAGCATCGGGCTATGCGTGTGTTATCCTCGATCCTGATTGCCTGCCTTGTGCTGACCGGCTGCGGCCCCCTGTCGATCTTCTACAAGCAAGGGGGCAGCGTTGCGCGGATGCAAACGGATCAGACCAATTGCGAGGTCAGCGCGTTGAAAGACGCCCCTGTCGCAAACCAGATCCGTCAACGCCCTCCGGTCTACATTCCTGGCAATCGTTACTGCAACAGTTCGGGACAATGCTACTACTCTCCCGGATATTGGGTTGACGGCGGCGTCTACACAGTAGACGTGAACGCGAATTTACGCGGTCGGGTTTTGACCCAGTGCATGGCGCGCAAAGGCTACCGCCCGGTGGAGATTCCGCCCTGCCCCTCCTCAGTTTCCAACCAGGTGCCGCCCGCACAAACGCAAAAATTCCCGCCACTCACCCAATCCAGCTGCGCAATCAAGAACCGCGACGGCAGTTGGCAGATCGTATCGCGGGGCTAACCCGGTTCACCCTTTGTTAACCATGAACCACCATCTTGCCGGTTAATCAGCGCGGCAAAGGACACATCATGGACATTGCGATATGATCCGGGCGGCACTGGGGTTTTGCGCCCTAATGCTCTTGTCCGCCTGCGGCACCAAATTCCTGTTCTACAAGGAAGGTGTATCGCGCGCCGCATTTACACAGGATCAGACGCAGTGCCAGGCAGACGCAAGGCGCGCGGTCCCGCCGAACAACGCCAAACAGCGCAAGGCCAGTATCCGCGTCCCGTCCAAGGAAATCTGCGACACCAACGGGGCCTGCTGGATCCAGCCCGCTTATGAAGTCCCCGGCGGCTACGAAACCGTTGACCTCAACGACGAACCCCGATTTCGGGCCTATGCCCGCTGTATGGCGCACGACGGGTATCGCCTGCTGGAACTGCCGAGCTGCTCTTCTGCCGCGGCCCGCAAGGGTCCCGGCTCAACACCGTTTCCAACGCTCACATCAGACAGCTGCGTGGTTCGGCGCGCAGACGGGACCAAATTTGTTCTCAACCCGAGTTAGGCCAGGACCTGAACGCCCAAGGGCAGCCATCGCATCGCCCCACGCGCCGAGGAGCCGGCCAAGGGCCGGGGACGAGACAACCTGTGCGCCGGACGGCGCGCCGCCAAGCACCCCAAGGGCAGAATACCCCGCAAAATCCAGCGCCTCAGGCGCGGTTGCCGCTTGAAAGCACCCGATGCCCGGTATACCTTCCGGCCTCAGTTTCGATCACAACAAAGGAAGATTCCGATCGCTCGCAGACCCCATAACGCGCCCCCGCAAAGAGACACCGGACCGCGCGTAAACGAAAAAATTCGTGCCCCTGAAATTCGCCTCATCGGTGCAGATGGTGACAACGTTGGTGTTGTCCACCCGGCCAAGGCGATGGACCTTGCTTTTGAGGCTGGTCTTGACCTGGTGGAGATTTCGCCAAACGCGAACCCGCCCGTGTGCAAGATCATGGACTTTGGCAAGTTCAAGTACGAACAGCAGAAGCGCGAAAGTGAAGCGCGAAAGAAGCAGAAGGTGATCGAGGTCAAGGAAGTCAAATTCCGCCCGAACACGGACACGCATGACTATGACGTCAAGATGCGCAACGTGTTCAAGTTCCTCGAAAACGGCGACAAGGTCAAAGTCACGCTGAGGTTTCGCGGTCGTGAAATGGCGCACCAGAATCTGGGCCGCGAGCTGCTGGAACGGGTGGCCGAGGACATCAAGGAATTGGGCAAGGTCGAAAACATGCCCAAGATGGAAGGTCGTCAGATGGTCATGATGATCGGACCTCTTCCCCAACGCTAAGACGCTGAACAGACTACCGGACTCACCTGGCGCGGCCCGCAATTGCGGGCACCGATGCGCCAGGTGCGCCTGACAAATATCTTGGTTTTCAGCCAAGTTTAGGCAATTTGTTCCGGTATTCCCGACTTTTTGAAAAAATCGTTTTGCGCTTCACCGCGTCTCCCTTACCGTTCCGGTAACGCACCGGTCACGGAAAAGGGAGCCGCTGATGAAGCAGTTATGGACAAGCGTTGCAGTGGCGGCGTTGCTGGCCCTGCCTGCCCCCACCCTGCTGGCCCAATCCGACGATGGCGCCGCCGCGGAAACCGCTGCCGTCGACGGGTTGATGACATCCGAGGAATTGCAGGATCTTGTCGGTCCCATTGCACTTTATCCTGACACCCTGCTCATCCAGATCCTTGTCGCCGCAACGTTCCCGCTGGACGTGATCAAGGCGGATCGCCTTGTCCAGGACAACGAAGGCAAATCCGCCGACGAACTTCAGGCGTTGATCGAGGCAGAGGGCTGGGACGAAAGCGTCAACGTGCTGGCAGAAGCGTTCCCGGATGTCCTGGCCGACATGGCCGTCCATGTTGAATGGACCCAGACTCTGGGCGAAGCCATGCTGGCCCAGAGCGAAGACGTGATGAACGCCGTGCAGGACATGCGCCAGATCGCCAATGACAATGGCGCGTTGCAGAGCGGCGAGGAACAGACGGTCGAGGTCACGCAGGACGCGGGCGATGAAACCATCATAATCCAGCCCGCTGACCCGCAAACCGTCTATGTGCCCCAATACGATCCCGAAGTTGTCTACGTCGACAGCGACTCCGGCACCGATACCGGCGATCTGGTGGCCGCTGGCCTGATCACATTTGGCACCGTGGCATTGATCAACGAAATCTTTGACGACGACGATTACTGGGGCGGTTACTGGGGCTGCCGCAATTGTGGTGGCTGGGGCGGTGGCCCGATCATCCGCAACCCAAATGTCGACATCGACGTCGATGGCAACGTGAATATCGGGAACAACATTGGCAACGACATCGGCTGGAAGCCCGACGACGACCGCCGGGACAAGGCCCGTGACGACATTCGCAAGAAACGCGACCCGGAAAACGGTCGTGGCCCGATTACGACGAAGAAACCGGATCGCGGCGACGAAATGCGCGCGCGGCTCAGCAAGGAAACCGGTGCGGCTGACATATCCCGCCCCGGCGCGGACCGCAGCCAGGTCAAGCGCCCGGAGGCCGGAAATCTGGCCAATCATAAACCCGCCATCGACCGGACAAAGGCCCCCAGCCGCCCACAAGCCGCTGCGCCCAAGGCCAAGCCAAAGGTCAACCGCCCCGCGCAGGCCAAGCCCGCCGCGCGCAAACCGTCCCACGCAGGCGGCGGTCACGCGATCCAGAAACGCGCGCCCGCACAACGCGCCCATGCCGGTGGCAACCGCGGTCGTGCCGCCGCCGGTGGCGGGCGTGGTGGCGGACGCAGGAGATAAGCCATGACACGTATCCTACCCTTTGCCATGGCCTGCCTCATGGCCCTGCCCGCCTCTGCCGCCGAAGGACCAGCGAGCTATGACACGCCTCAGGCCGCGCTCGACGCCTTGATGGCCGGCCTCGCCGCTGAGGATCGCGATCAGGTGCTTGACGTCTTTGGCTCGGAAGCTGCTGACATGCTCAGCACCGGCAACCCGGACCGCGACACTGAAAACCGCGCCGAGGTTCTCGGATACTTCGCCGAAGGGTACCGGTTCCGCCCCGAAGAAAACGGCAGCGTCACCTTGCTGCTGGGCGCGGATGCCTGGCCCTTTCCCGTGCCCATCGCGCGCACCGACGCGGGCTGGTCATTCGACATCGAAGCCGGGCGCGACGAGATCTATTTCCGCCGCATCGGCCTGAATGAACTGGACGCCATCGACATCATGAATGCCTATGTCGCCATTCAATTCGAGTTCCGCAAAATCGACCATGACGGCGACGGTGTGATGGAATTTGCCAACGCGCTTATCTCTTCGCCAGATGCCCGCGACGGCCTTTATTGGGGGGACGAGGACAGCCCCGTGGGCATCCGCATCGCTTTGGCCAATCTGGACGGGTACAGCGACGACGAAGGCGACAAGGACCCGGACCCGTTTGGCGGCTACTATTTCCGTATCCTTCAGGGCCAGAGCGACGCCGCGCCCGGCGGCTCCATGTCCTACATGATCGGCGACAACATGGTTGCAGGCCACGCCATGCTGGCCGTGCCCTCGGACTATGGCCAAAGCGGCATTCACAGCTTCATGGTCAGCGAAAACGGCACGGTTTTACAGGCCGACCTGGGGGAGGACAGCCTTGAGGCTGCCCAGAGCATGACCACCTATGACCCATCCGAAAAATGGGAGCCCATCGAATAACAAGAGCAGGTTTGACCTTTCCGCCAACCGACACCAGATCGGAGCCGGATTTTTTCATGTGATCAGGGAGGACACAATGAATTTGAGACCAGACCCAACATTCCACGCTTCACCGAAGCTTGCGGCAGAAGCGCCGGCAGAAACGCTTGCGTTTACGCTGATGCTCAGTCCGGATGGGTCCCAACCTGATGGCATTGCAGTGGTCGACTGCGACGCAAATTCCGATACGTTCGGTCAGATCGTCAGTTCGATCTTCATGCCCAACAAGGGCGACGAGTTTCACCACTTTGGCTGGAACGCCTGTTCTTCCGCCCTGTCCCCGCTCAGCGGCCATGCTTTCCTGGAACGGCGCTACCTGATCGTGCCGGGCATCCGCTCCAGCCGGATCTATGTCATCGACGTCAAGGACCCGATGAACATGAAGATCCACAAAACCATCGAACCCGAGGAAATGATTGCCAAAACCGGCTATTCACGCCCTCATACGATCCATTGCGGACCCGAAGGCATCTATGTCTCGACCTTGGGCGGCGGTGGCGAGGACGGCACCGCCGGACCTCCGGGCATCTTCATCATGGATTGCGAAAGCTTCGAAATTCTGGGCCGCTACGAAATGGAGCGCGGCGAACAGGAAAAGCACTATGATTTCTGGTGAAACCTGCCACGAGACTACATGGTGTCCAGCGAGTGGGGCCTGCCACCGCAATTCGAAAACGGCATTGTGCCCGAAGATCTGCTGTCGAACAAATACGGGCACAAGATCCATTTCTGGGACCTGCGCGGTCGCAAGAACCGCCAGACCATCGACCTGGGCGAAAACCACCAGATGGCGCTGGAAATCCGGCCTGCTCATGATCCGATCAAGGAATACGGGTTCTGCGGCGTTGTGGTCGACACCACCAACCTGCAAGGCGCGATTTTCACCTGGTGGCGCAACGAGGACGGCACGTTTGAGGCCAAGAAAACCATCACCATCGACCCTGTGCCTGCTGATGCAGATGATCTGCCTGAGTTGCTCAAAGGGTTTGGCGCGGTGCCCCCGCTGGTCACCGACATCGACCTCAGCATGGATGACAAACACCTTTACGTGGCCTGCTGGGGTCTGGGTGAGATGCATCAATACGACGTCACCGACCCCATGAACCCGAAACTGGTGGGCAAGGTCGACCTGGGTGGCATCGTTGCCCAGCACAAGCACCCCAACGGCAATGCCTTTGGCTATGGCCCGCAAATGGTTGAGATCAGCCGCGACAGCAAGCGCGTCTACTGGACCAATTCGCTCTACTCCACTTGGGACGACCAGTTCTATCCCGGGGATCGGGGCGCTGCGATGGTCATGGCGCATGCGGACCCCGATGGCGGGCTAACGCTTGATGAAAACTTCTGGGTCGAATTCCCCGAAGGGTATCGGTCGCATCAGATCCGGCTGGAAGGCGGCGACTGTTCCACCGACAGCTTCTGCTATCCGTCGGCCTGACCCTTGGACGGATGGATGACAACAACAGCGGGCCTCTGGCTCGCTGTTTTGCTCAGTGGGCTTTACCACGGGGCCAATCCCGGTATGGGATGGCCGCTGGCCGTGTCTTCGGCGCTGTTTGAGCGTAAACCCTCGTCCCTGCCCCGCGCGCTTGTGGCGCTGGCGCTTGGGCATTTCGTGGCCATGCTTGTGGTGCTGTTGCCCTTCACCACGATGATGGCCCTTGTGGCTTACGAACAGCAACTGCGCCTTGGGGCCGGGGTCATCGTGCTGGGTCTGGGGTTCTACCTCCTGATCACACGCCGCCACCCCCGATTCCTGTCCCGCGTGCCGCCAAACCGGCTGGCACTCTGGTCGTTCCTGGTCGCTCTCGTCCACGGCGCGGCCCTGATGCTGGTGCCAATCTACCTGGGTCTCTGCGCGCCCGAGGAACTGGATGCAGGCCACCGCGCGGCAGGTGATTTGATGGCCCGAAACGCCGCAATCATGCTGGCGGTCGCTGTCGCCCACACGCTCGCCATGCTGTTCACAGGCGGCGTCCTGTCTTGGGCGGTCTACAAATGGCTGGGCTTGAAATTCCTGTCTCAGGGCTGGTTCGACCTCGAAGCGCTCTGGGCGCTCAGCTTGATCGGGGTTGGCGCATTGGGTGTGTGGACAGCGATCTAGTGCGCGTCGCGATCCCCTTTGACCCACAACCGCGCATCATTGATGTCAAAGGCCAGCGAAATGAGATCAATGATCAGTAGCAGGATCAGCATGGTCGCATAGCCACCCGTGGCCGTCCCACTGGCCAATAACCAGATCACCAGAACCACCAAGGGTGTCCACAACACCAGATGCGGCAGCGCCATGGACCGGGAAAATCCACGCACCGCCACCATGATCGGCAGGTTCAACGCCATGCCGCCCACGCTCAGCGCCGCAACCCAGCCCCCCATCGGCGCGCCCAGAAACGCCAATGGCACCAGATTCATCGGCACCAAAACCAGCACCACCCAGATCTGCACCCACACTGGCAACCGGCGAAAACTGTTCCACACATCGACGATCATGAACGTCACCCTCACAGAAAAAGACCCCGCCCGTCTGGGCGAGGTCCCTTGGATTGTAAAGGCGAACGCCCTTACCCGGCCGCGTTTACTGCGCGTTGTGTCATCACTTTGACGAGATGTGCGCGGTAGGCTTTTGTGCCGTGCAGGTCCTGGATCATGCTGTCGGGGCTGACGGAGAGGTCGGCGATGGCGTCGGCTGAGAAGTTGGCCGAC
>JBFOMB010000209.1:0-24268 GCA_040830545.1 Paracoccaceae bacterium
GCCTTTTTTGCAGGCTCCACCGCGCGCAGGAAAGCCGCGACATCGGCATCGGTCATCTGTGTCTTGTTCTCGCTCATCGCACCAATGTTACCACATGTGCAGGGCCAAGGCGCGGTCAATCGGTCTGGTCTGGGCTATGAATCGCCCTACATGCCGCTCATCCAACTGATGGAGGAACCCCAATGACATTTTCCCTGACCCGACGCGCCGCCCTGACCGGTGCTGCCGCGCTGCCCCTGGCCGCCACCGCCGCAAGTGTTGCCACTGCCGGTGGCCATGGTGGCAAAGCCGGTCTGCCCCATGCACGCACGTTCCAGCTGGGGTCCATGGGGGTCACCACCCTGCTGGACGGTACCTTCCCGCGTGAAGGCGCCAAGGACGCGTTTGGCAGCACGGCCACGCAGGAAGAGTTCGACAAGATCTCGGCCGAGAATTTCATTTCCAACGACAAGGTACAGTTCTACTTCACGCCGACGCTGGCTGATACGGGTGAAGAACTGGTGCTGTTTGATACCGGGCTGGGCCAGGGTGGCATCACCAAGGCGCTTGCCGAGGCCGGCGTGACCCCGGATGCCGTTGACGTTGTGGTTCTGACCCACATGCACCCGGACCATATCGGCGGCCTGATGACCGACGGCGCGCCGACCTTCCCGAATGCGCGGTACGTGACGGGCCGGGCGGAATATGATGGCTGGATGGCGTCGGGTCAGAACCGGGTGACGGACCTGATGGCCACGAACGTGACGCCGTTGGCCGAAAAGATGACCTTTGTCGAAGACGGCGCAACGGTGGCGCCGGGCGTGACGGCCATGGCCGCGTTTGGGCATACGCCGGGGCACATGGTATACATGCTGGAAAGTGGTGATGCGCGGATGGTGCTGACGGCGGACCTGGCCAACCACTACGTGTGGTCCTTTGCCAAGCCGGACTGGCCGTTTGGCTTTGACGGGGACAAGGATGCGGCCAGCGCGTCACGTCGCAACATCCTGGGCATGCTGGCGTCCGAGCGCATTCCGATGGTCGGTTACCACATGCCGTTCCCGGGTGCGGGCTATGTGGAAACCCGCGATGACGGGTTCCGGTTTGTGCCGGTGGGCTATCAGCTGGGCTGAGGCGACGCGCGCAAAACCCTGTTCAAAACCGGTCATGGCGTGCACGCTTGCGCCATGACCGATCATTCCCATACCCCGCAGGCCATTTCCGACCGGATCAATGCCCCCAAATCCCGTGGCGTTTTGCGCGACGTGGTGTATGGCGGCATCGACGGGTCCGTCACAACCTTTGCCATCGTGTCGGGGGTCGCGGGGGCGGGGCTGTCGCCTTTTGTGATCATTGCGCTTGGCATCGCCAATGTTCTGGCCGACGGGTTCGCCATGGCGGCGGGGAACTACTCTGCCACCAAGGCGGAAACGGACAACATCGCCCGCCTGCGTGAGATCGAGGCGCGCCACATCCGCGAGCATCCAAAAGGCGAGTGGCTGGAGGTGCGTGAGATTCTGGCGGGCAAAGGTCTGGAAGGCGACGTGCTGGATCAGGCCACGGATGCAGTGAAACAGGACCGGGAGCGCTGGAGCGGTGTGATGCTGGGAGGGGAATATGGGCTGGGCAGCGCAGACCCTGCGCCGCTGCGCGCGGCGATGGCAACATTTCTGGCCTTTCTTGTCGCTGGTCTGGTGCCGCTGCTGCCCTTCCTTTTCGGCCTCGACAACGCATTCCGCCTCTCCGCCATCATGACAGCCGCCGTGTTTTTCGGAATCGGTACCCTGAAAAGCCTCTGGTCGCTGTCCGCCTGGTGGCGGTCGGGATTGGAGACGTTGATCATTGGCGGGGCCGCGGCCTCGATCGCCTATCTGGTCGGCTCCCTGTTTCACCCCTGAGCCTGATTGAGCGCCTTCGGCGCGCTTGGTATCTCGTCGAAAATCGCCCACGATTTTCTCCTCGGGTCCGGCCTGACGGCCAGACCGGCCTCCGGCGGGAGTATTTGAACAAAGATGAAGGACAGATGGATTTCATCTTTGCATCAATACTCCACGGGGGTCTGGGGGTGTGAAACCCCCAGCGCGGCCACTGGACGCTGGCGCGTCGCCTGCCTATAAGGCGCAGCATGAGCCTGATACGCCTCATTCCGATTTCGATTATGTCCCCGGCGCTCGCATTCTGAGACGCCGGGCAAAGGTGTCTGATCTTCGCACCGCTCTCTGACCCTGACATATAGCCGACCAAGGACGCCCGCCATGTGCGCCGATACGCCTGACTACAAAGACACGCTGAACCTGCCGAAAACCGATTTCCCGATGCGCGCGGGATTGCCCAAGCGCGAGCCCGGATGGCTGGACCGCTGGGACCAGATCGGGGTTTACGAAAAACTGCGCGAGAAAGAGGGCCGCGAGTCCTTTACGCTGCATGATGGGCCGCCCTATGCAAACGGACATCTGCATATCGGTCATGCACTGAACAAGACGATCAAGGACATGATTGTCCGGTCGCATCAGATGATGGGTTTTGACAGCCGTTACATCCCGGGCTGGGATTGTCATGGGCTGCCGATCGAGTGGAAGATCGAGGAACAGTACCGCAAGAAGGGCCGGGATAAGGACGAAGTACCGGTCATCGACTTCCGTCAGGAATGCCGCAAGTTTGCTGAGGGTTGGGTCGACATTCAGCGAGACGAATTCAAGCGTCTGGGCATCACCGGCAGTTGGGATCGTCCCTATCTGACCATGGATTTTCATGCCGAGCGGGTGATCGCCGAGGAATTCATGAAATTCCTGATGAACGGCACGCTTTATCAGGGGTCGAAACCCGTGATGTGGTCGCCGGTCGAGAAAACTGCGTTGGCCGAGGCGGAGGTTGAGTATCACGACAAGCAGTCCGATGCGATCTGGGTCAAGTTCAAGATCACGCGCGCCGTGACAGAAACCGGGGCACAGTCCGATCTGCAGGGCAATCACGTGGTGATCTGGACCACGACCCCCTGGACCATCCCGTCAAACCGGGCCGTGGCGTTCAATCCGGACATCTCCTATGGCCTTTACGAGATCACCGGCTGCCCCGAGGAATGCTGGGCCAAGGTCGGTGACCGGTATCTGCTGGCGGATCGCCTGGCGGACGAGGTGTTGGGCAAGGCGCGGCTGGAGCCCGGAATGTACCAGCGGCTGCGCGATGTGAAATCGTCGGAGCTGGACCTGTTGATCTGTGCGCATCCTCTGGCCGGGGCCGAGGGCGCGGACGGTGAATGGGACTACAACGTGCCCTTGCTGCCCGGCGAACATGTGACCGACGATGCGGGCACGGGGTTCGTGCACACCGCCCCGAGCCATGGCGCGGATGACTTCATCCTGGGTGTTCGGCATGGGCTGGAGATGACGCATAACGTGCTGGAGGACGGGTCGTTCCGCGCGGCGCTGCCGTTCTTTGGCAGCAAGCTGATCCTGAAGCCGAATGGCAAGGAAGGTGATGCGAACAAGGCGGTCATAGACAAGCTGGTCGAGGTTGGCGCGATGCTGGCGCGCGGGCGGCTCAAACATTCTTATCCGCACTCCTGGCGGTCGAAAGCGCCGGTCATTTTCCGCAATACCCCGCAGTGGTTTGCAGCCATTGATCATGTGGTGGGTGACGGGATGGACGCCCATGGCGCAACGATCCGTCAGCGCGCGCTGACCGAGATCGACAATGTCAAATGGACGCCACAGACCGGACGCAACCGGCTGTATTCCATGATGGAAGCGCGACCTGACTGGGTGCTGAGCCGCCAACGCGCCTGGGGCGTGCCGCTGACCTGCTTCACCAAAAAGGACACCTTGCCGACTGACCCGGCCTTCTTGCTGCGCGACCCGGCTGTGAATGCGCGGATTGCCGAGGCGTTCGAGGCCGAGGGTGCGGATGCCTGGTATGCCGAGGGCGCGAAGGAGCGATTCCTGGGCAATGACTATAACGCTGACGACTATGATCAGGTGTTTGACATTCTGGACGTTTGGTTCGACAGCGGGTCGACCCATGCCTTTGTCCTGCGGGATCGTGAAGACGGGACCGAAGACGGCATCGCGGATGTTTACATGGAGGGCACCGACCAGCACCGGGGATGGTTCCATTCCTCGCTGCTGCAATCGGTTGGCACGACGGGGCGGGCGCCTTATCGCAACGTTGTCACGCACGGGTTCACGCTGGACGAGAAGGGCAACAAGATGTCCAAATCGCTCGGCAATACCATCGTGCCGGACGAGGTGGTCAAACAGTACGGTGCGGACATTCTGCGGCTGTGGGTGGCGCAGACGGATTACACGGCGGATCAGCGGATCGGGCCGGAGATCCTGAAGGGGGTGGCGGACAGCTATCGCCGTTTGCGCAATACGATGCGGTTCATGCTGGGTTCGCTCAACGACTTTACCGAGGCCGATCGGATCGACGATCCGGCGGACATGCCTCCGCTGGAACGCTGGGTGCTGAGCCGGTTGGCCGACCTGGATGCGCAGGTGCGCGAGGGCTATGCGCGGTTTGATTTCCAGGGTGTGTTCAGCGCGGTGTTCAATTTCGCCACCGTGGATTTGTCGAGCTTCTATTTCGATATTCGCAAGGACGCGCTGTATTGTGACGGGGACAGCCCGCGGCGGCGCGCGGCGCGGACGGTTCTGGACCTGCTGTTTCACCGCCTGACCACCTGGCTGGCACCGATTCTGGTGTTCACGATGGAAGAGGTCTGGCTGGAGCGTTACGGCGATGCGGACAGCTCGGTGCATCTGGTGGATTTCCCGGAGACACCGGCCTCGTGGCGCAACCTGCAGAACGAGGAAAACGTGGCGCGTGTGCGGCGGGTGCGACGTGTGGTGACGGCGGCGCTGGAATTGCAGCGGCAGGACAAGGTGATCGGGTCGAGCCTGGAGGCTGCGCCGGTTGTTTATGTCGAGGACGCTGAAACACGTGCGCTGATGGCGCAGGTGGATATGGATGATGTTTGTATCACCTCGGGTCTGACGGTGCGCGCTGACGCGGCCCCGGCTGATGCGTTCCGGATGCCGGAGATCGACGGTGTAGGCGTGGTGTTCCAGAAGGCCGAAGGTGCGAAATGCCAGCGCTGCTGGAAGATCCTGCCGGATGTGGGTCAGCACAGCCGACCGGATGTTTGCGGACGCTGTAACGAGGCGTTGGGGTAGCACCCGCGTTGTTGGGGCATCGGAATTGCTCACAATTCCGATGCCTCTGCCGCTTGCGGGTCAGCTGATTTCTGGTCAGACTGACATCATGCCCACCCGGTCTATCCATACCCAATTTGGCCAGTTGTCCGTCATTGAAACCGATGGTGCCGTTACACGGCTGACCTGGAACCTGCCGGATGACGGCCCGTCTACGCCCCTGCTGGAAGAAGCGCTGGCGCAGCTACAGGCCTATGACGAGGGCCGGTTGGAGCAGTTCGACCTGCCACTGCATGTAAATGGCACGCCGTTTCAGCAGGCGGTGTGCGATGCGATGTATGCAATCCCCTTCGGATACACCCGCACCTATGGTGAGATTGCCAAGGACCTGGGCCATCCGGCACAGGCCGTTGGGCAGGCCTGTGGGGCCAACCCCATCGCGGTGATCATCCCATGCCACCGCGTGATGGGCGCAAAAGGTCTGACCGGATTTTCGGCCCCCGGCGGGGTGGAAACCAAGGTCGCGCTGTTGCGGCATGAACGGGCCGGTGGCTATCTGATTTGACACGGATCAAGGTTGTGCCGCCCGTTTGGGGTAACGTGTGGCTGATATTGACCCGCAAAGGACGCTCTTATGGCTGACACTTCACGTGCCGAATTCAAAGCTGCTGTCGCAGACAAGCTCATGTCGCTGGAGGCTGAGGAGCTTTCAACAGCCGTGGCGCATTACGAGGCGTTTCTGGCCGAAAGCCGGTTGGACGACCGGGAAATGCACGACAAGGACGACATTGCGGGCGCGACCGGGAACCTGGAATTGGCGGCGGCCTTTGATCATCCGGTGCAGGCGCATCACGCGAAGATCGACGTAATCGAGAACACTGATTTCGCGCTCACCGAAACGGTCGGCCCCGGTGCGGTGGTGATCCTCGGCGATCGTCGGTTCATCGTGGCCGTGTCCACCACGCGGTTCGATGTGGCGGGGGAGACCTATATGGGGATTTCCCAGCAAAGCCCGATTTACAAGGCCATGGCAGGTCTGGAGGCGGGCGACAGTTTCACTTTCAACGGCAAGTCGATCGAGATTGAAGACGTGCTGTAGGGTGTGAAGAGACGCCCTGTGTTTCGGCCCCCATACCAAACGACCCGGTAAGGAAGCCGGCGGATCGGACGGGCCCAACGCCGCCGGAATTTGAAGTGTCCGGGCGGCGTTGAGCTGTGAGTCCGAAGCCTATCCGTGATCAACCACCTGCAAGTGTTGGGCCAGGGTGTCGATTTCGCCCATCCAGTCCTGCACCAGCGCCGGGTCGGAGGGGGCGGCGTGAACGCCAGCGGCGATGCGGCGGTTCAAAACGGCCTCGACCGCGAGCGAGACGGGGATCGACACCAGCCGGGCCATCGCCGTGCCCCGTTCGTCGCCCCAGGCGTCCATGACATAGGTTTTGTGCCAGACCGCTTCGCCGTCTTTTTCCGCCTTCAGTCCAACACAGAGGATCACGCGATCCGGTTCGCCTTCGTCATAGGCGTTTTCGGCCCAGAACTGATCGGACATTTCTTTCAGCCGGGCCTCTCCTGCGTCGCCCTCGAGCGTTTCGACCTCGGCAAAGACATCTGACCACGCATCGGCCCAGCCGTTCAGGCGCAACGTGCCGCGGACGAATTCGCGCACGGTCCAGTGATCTTCGAACCCGTAGTCCCCCATGAAAGGCAGGCTGTCGCGGTTCGGGTAGACTTCGAAGCTTTCGGGTTGGGGCAAGGGCGCGACATAGCTGCTGATCGCGTCCCATGGGCGGTTCACACGCAGTTCCGAGTATTCCCGGACCGACCGCGAGGGCGAGCGCAGTGCTTTCAGCACGCCCAGAGGCGACCAGCTGAATTTGTACCGGAAGGGGTTCGCGATCTTGGGCACGCCGCCGCAGTAAGAGATGAAGCTCAGATGGTTATCCGCATCAAACGCGTCCGAAGCACGGTAATCCGCCACCAGCCAATGCGCCATCAGATGATCGATGCCGGGGTCCAGCCCGACCTCGTTCACCAGCACCACACCGGCCTCACGGGCGGGGCCGTCCAACGCGCGCATCTCGGGCGCGATGTAGGAGGAGGACACGAAATGCGCGCCTGCGTTGATGGCCAGTTCGGCCAGCGGCACGTGCCAATCACCGGGCAGCATGGAGACAATGACATCGCCGGGTTGCAGGGCGGTGCCCAAAGCCTCGATATCAAAGACGCGGATGTTGTCGGTCAGATCGCCAACGGCCTCTTCTGCCTTGGCCGTGGTCCGGTTCCAGACCGTCACGGGATGTCCCGCTGCAATCAGCCGCCGCAGGCCGGGAATGGCCGACAGGCCCGTGCCGCACCAGTGAACCGTCATGTGTCTATCCTTCCGATATGCGTTCTGAATTCCGTTTCTGCCCGGCCCCAGACGCCTTTGTCCAGTTCGTTCAGCGTCAAAAGAGAGGTCAGCAGTTGCGCGGCATAATCCTCGGAGCTTTCGACGGGCAGGAGCGAGGGCAGGTTGTCGATGGCGGTGACGTCCAGCGGCGGGGCGTCATGGACGCGCAGCGCCGGGGCATCCCAGCTGGTGGTGCGGTCATAAACCGGGATGGGGTTATAAGCACTGCCGGGGTCGCAGGCGATGTCGCCGATCACGCGCAGGGCGCGGTCGGCGGTTGTGGCCTCTTTGGGCACAAACACGGGCGTTCCGGGGCGGGCCAGGATGCAGTTCAGGAACAGGCCGTGATCCAAGATTTCGGGGGAGGGGCCGCCATGGGCGGTTTCAGCCATGTCCCAGCGCGTCACGCTGAGGCCCATGGCCGTGCACAGATCGCCCGCGCCGGTGCCGACGCGGCCCAATGCGCCGATGATCAGGGCATCGGGCAGGGGCGCATCACCGAGGTCCGCGCGCAGGTCGCTGCGTAGAGCTTCCTGACCTGAAACAACTGACACCGGCCCGCAGATGTCCCAGCGCTGCTGGGCGGCCCAGCATTTCAGCGCAACCGCCGCCCCTGCATAGCCCGCCCAATAGCCAAAGGCCGCAACCCGGCGACCATCTTCGTCGACGAGGTATTCCAGATCATAAAGTGTGCCGCCGCCCGCGCGGAAGCGTTTGAGCAGAACCTGCCCATCCGGCTGGCCCTTGTAGGCGTGGCCGAACATAATGTGGCGATGGGGCAGGGGCGTGCCGTCTTCGGGCAGTTCCTTCAGCCCGAAGACGATCGCGTCTTTGGGCGCATCCGGCCAACTGTTTTCAGGCGCCAGATCGCAGCCCGCCTCTGCATAGCCGTCAATCGGGATCGCGCGGACGGAGCTGTGTTCGACGGTGACGCGTAGCCCGGCCTCGATCAATTCACGCGCGCCGTCCGGTGTCAGGCCGACCCGTTCCTCGTTCGGGCGCTGTTCGGCCCGGACCCATAGATGTGTCATCAGCCGAACATCCCCTGTTGCGTGACGGTCTGGACCGACGCGCGGTCTTCCATCGCGGCCATGAAGGCGCGGAGTTTCGGAAACGGGGCAAGGTCCACGCCGTCGCCAGGCAACCAGCGGGCCACCACATAGAGGTAGGCGTCTGCCAGCGATACATCCGCGCCGCAGACAAACGGGCCGTCCAGCAGGATGTGGTTTTCAACATACTCTGCGCTGGCAGTCATGGTTTCAGGGACCTTGGCCCGCATGTCCACCCAGGAGGTTTCGTCATTCGCCCAGCGGTGGCCGCGCATCTTGTGTGCGTGGTTCACGTGCATGGTGGAGGCCAGATAATACATCGCCTCGCGCATGCGGCCTGCCAGATAAGGGTCCGCCGGGACCAGTCCGGCGTCCGGGGCTATGGTGGCGACATAATCCAGCAGCGCGCCGGTTTCCGTCAGGATGCCCTGATCGGTGATCAGCGCAGGCACGCGGCCTTTTGGGTTGATCTGGTGATAGGCGGGTTTGGTCTGCTCTGCGTTGGCAAAGTCGATCTTTTGCGCCTCGTAGGTCACGCCCGCCTCTTCCAGGGCGATGGCAATGGCGATGGAGATCGTGCCGGGGGCATAGGTGAGGGTCAGCATGGCGGGGTCCTCTTACAGATGTGTTTGGGCATAGTGGCGGTCGGGTGCCTCAAGATGCGGCACCGCATTGAAGAGTACCGGGCTGAGCTGATCGCCGATAGGGAACAGGCGGTGGACCGAGGTGTTCATGATCGCCAGCGCCATGCGCGCAAGGGCCGGAACCTCCAGGTCCAGAAAACGACGCATGGCCATGGCGATCAGCCCGCCGGAGGTGACAACCAATGCCGGGCCGCGACCTGCGGCGATTTCGTGCAGGGCGTCGCTGACGCGGGTTTCGAAGGCCTGAAAGCTTTCGGGCGGGCCGTCGATTTCACCGTTTTTCCAGGCGGTGAAAACCGTTGGCAGGTGCTGAATGAAACCTTCGCGTTCGGTCGGGATTTCAATGCCTTGCTGTTCCTTCAGCAGTTCGGCGAGGGTGAAATATTCCAATTCGTTCAGGCGCGGATCGCGCACGGCCTCGGCATGGCCCATGCTGGCCGCCGTTTCGATATGGCGCACCAGTGTGCCGGTGTAAATGCGCGGGTGAAAATCGCCGCAGTCGCGCAGATGCGCGCCCAACCACTCGGCCTGTTGATGGCCCAGCGGGCTGAGCTTGTCATAGCTGATTTCATCGCGGGCGCCGGTATTGGCCTGACCGTGACGGATGAGAGTGATGTGGGACATGGCGGCCTCGTGGCTCTGGTTCGCGCTTTGATAGGCAAGCATTGCGCCGGTGGAAAGGGCAGGAGGCCTGCGGCGCGAGTATTTTTCCCAAGAAGAAGACAGCGGCGCGTATCGGAAACGCGGTGGGGTCCGGAATGGCGCGATTCCGGTCGCGATTGTCGGGATTGGGCCTCCTCCACGGCGAGAGGATTGTCTATAACCGCGCGTGATTGAGAAAGGTGCGCGCATGACCCAGACCGTGAAGTTCATTTTGGACGGGCAGGAAATCGAGGCCGAAAAGGGGCTGACCATTTGGGAAGTGGCCCATGGGCGTGACCTGGTGATCCCGCACCTGTGCCATAAACCGGCACCGGGGTATCGCCCTGACGGCAATTGCCGCGCCTGCATGGTCGAGGTGGAGGGTGAGCGCACGCTGGTGGCGTCCTGCATTCGCGAGCCTCACGATGGGATGGTGGTTACGACCGACTCCGCCCGGGCAAAGACCGCGCGCAAGATGGTTGTCGAAATGCTGGTCGCGGATCAGCCCGAGCGTGAAGAGGCGCATGACCGGTCGTCCCATCTGTGGGACATGGCCGAGGCAAATGGCGTCAGCGAAAGCCGGTTCCCGAAGCTGGAAGAGGGCCGGATTCCGCTGCTGGATGACAGCCACGTTGCAATGCACGTGAACCTGGATGCCTGCATTCAGTGCGGTCTGTGCGTGCGCGCCTGCCGCGAGGTGCAGGTGAACGATGTGATCGGCATGGCCGGGCGCGGGCACGATTCCTATCCTGTGTTTGACATGTCCGACCCGATGGGCGCGTCGACCTGCGTGGCATGCGGTGAATGTGTGCAGGCTTGCCCGACCGGGGCGCTGATGCCTGCGACCGTTCTGGACGACGCACAGCAGGGCGATAGCGCGGATTATGACAGCGAGGTCGAAAGCATCTGCCCGTTCTGCGGCGTGGGCTGTCAGGTGTCGCTGAAGGTCAAGGACGGCAAGGTCAAATATGTCGAGGGCATCAATGGCCCTGCAAACGAGGGCCGTTTGTGTGTGAAGGGCCGGTTCGGGTTTGACTATATCCACCATGACCACCGCCTGACCAAACCGCTGATCCGGCGCGACGATGCGCCCGCCAAGGGGCTGAACGTGGAGCCGGGCAACTGGCAGGAGTTTTTCCGCGAGGCGTCCTGGGAAGAGGCGATGCAGCATGCGGCGGGCGGTCTGGCAAAGCTGCGTGACAACAAGGGTGGCACCTCGATTGCCGGGTTCGGCAGTGCGAAATGCACCAACGAAGAGGCGTATCTGTTCCAGAAGCTGATCCGCCAGGGCTTTGGCCACAACAACGTGGATCACTGCACGCGGCTGTGCCATGCCTCGTCCGTTGCGGCGTTGATCGAAAACGTTGGCTCGGGCGCGGTGACGGCGACGTTCAATGAGATCGAGAATGCGGATGTGGCCATTGTCATTGGCTGTAACCCGATTGAGAACCACCCGGTCGCGGCAACCTTTTTCAAGCAGTTCACCAAGCGCGGCGGCAAGCTGATCGTGATGGACCCGCGCGGCGTGGGCCTGCGCCGCTTTGCCAGCCACATGCTGCAGTTCAAGCCCGGCGGCGATGTGTCCATGCTGAACGCGATCATGCACGTGATCGTCGAAGAGGGGCTGTACGACCAGCAATATATCGACGCCTATACCGAGAATTGGGAGGCCGAGAAGGCGCATCTGGCCCAGTTCCCGCCAGAGAAGATGGCCGAGATCTGCGGAATCGAGGCCGAGGTGCTGCGCGATGTGGCCCGGACCTTTGCCACTGCGAAATCCGGCATGATCTTCTGGGGCATGGGGATTAGTCAGCATATTCACGGCACGGACAATTCACGCTGCCTGATTTCGCTGGCGCTGATGTGTGGTCACGTGGGGCGTCCGGGCACGGGCCTGCACCCGCTGCGGGGGCAGAACAACGTGCAAGGCGCGTCGGATGCGGGGCTGATCCCGATGTTCCTGCCTGACTATCAGACGGTGACGGATGATGGCGTGCGCACGGCCTTTACCGATGTCTGGAAATCCGGCGACTTTTCGAACGAAAAGGGCCTGACCGTGACCGAGATCATGGATGCGGTGCACGAGGACAAGATCCACGGCATGTATATCCTGGGCGAAAACCCGGCCATGTCCGACCCGGATGTGGAACATGCCCGCGATGCGCTGGCCAAGCTGGAGCATCTGGTGGTGCAGGACATTTTCCTGACGGAAACCGCGAACTATGCGGATGTGATCCTGCCAGCCTCGGCGTTTTATGAGAAATCCGGCACGGTCACGAACACCAACCGTCAGGTGCAGATGGGTCGCCCGGCCGTTGCCCCTCCGGGTGAGGCGCGCGAGGACTGGGCGATCACGGTCGAATTGGCGCAGCGGCTGGGGCTCGACTGGTCCTATGACAGCCCGGCGGATGTGTTTGCCGAAATGAAGCTGAACATGAAATCGCTGGACAACATCACCTGGGACCGTCTGGAAGGTGTGAATGCGGTGACCTACCCGTCGCTGACGCCCGAAGATCCCGGCCAGGCGATTGTGTTCGGCGATGGTTTCCCACGGCCTGAGGGACGCGCGAAATTCACGCCAGCCGCGATCATTCCGCCGGATGACACGCCGGATGCAGAGTTCCCGATGATCATGATCACGGGGCGGCAGTTGGAGCATTGGCACACCGGGTCGATGACGCGCCGTTCCACCGTGCTGGACGCGGTCGAGCCGGAGGCGAATTGCTCGCTCAACCCGAAAACCCTGCGCAAGCTGGGGGTCGAGCCCGGTGACATGCTGCGCCTGTCCACAAAGCGCGGTTCGATCGAGATCATGGCCCGTGCGGACCGCGCCGTGGCCGAGGATATGGTGTTTGTGCCCTTTGCCTATGTGGAGGCGGCGGCGAATATCCTGACGAACCCTGCGGTTGACCCCTATGGGAAGATCCCTGAGTTCAAGTACTCGGCGGTACGCATTGAGCCTGCTGAGGGGCAGATGGCGGCGGAGTAAGAGCGCTTCGTTTGGGTTGCGCCAGACACTGGCTTTAAAGAGCGCCGGGCCTTGTGGGTCCGGCGTTGCCATGTTTCGATGGTGCATGGCCAATGCAGTCCTTATCCAAAACCCGGAGTCGATCTACAAAGACGAACCGGGGCTACGGTATCATTTTCCCAAAATGTATCTGGGCCGGATTGAGGCCTGCATCGGCGATTGGGTCGTTTTCTACGAGGGTAAGAGGGGTAAATTCGGCTATACATCCGTACAAAAGCTGAATGGTGTTACGCCTGATCCAGACCTTGAAGGCCACTACTTTGCATGGCTCGATCGGGGTTCGCTGTGGCAGTTTGAGCAGGTTGTTCCACGAAACTCACTTATGGGGTTGGCATACGAACACAGCCTGCGGGGTCACGATGGGCGCGCGATCAGCGGCGGGTACGCAGTATCCGCGGTTCGCGGTGTCTCGTTTGCCGAGTTTACAGAGATTGTCATGGCAGGCCTGCGGCCGCTGGTTGGTCCCGATGCCTTACCCCGCAGCGCTGATGCAAATGACCTTGACGGGTTTGCGGAAGACGCAGCAGACTTCACGTTCCCGGATTCCAGCGACATCCGTACGAAAATTCTCGTTTCGCGTGATGCGCGCGATCAGTCTTTTGCGCGCTTGGTCAAGGCGGCGTATGGCGGGCGCTGCGCAATTTCGGGCCTGGATTTGCGTAATGGCGGCGGAAGGTCCGAGGTGCAAGCGGCCCATATTCTACCGGTTCACGCAAAGGGACCGGATGTCGTGCAAAACGGTTTGGCGCTGTCCGGAACAATTCATTGGATGTTTGATCGAGGGTTGATCACTGTTGGCCCGGACTACGAAGTCATTGTGTCCGACAACAAAGTAACCCCTGAGGTGCGACAACGCTTGATCTCACCCACCGGGCGGCTGCATCTTCCTGCAAACAGGCGGGACTATCCGCATCAGTCCTACCTGACCTATCACAGAGAAAACATCTTTGGTGCCGCCGCATGACCATCACAGTAGACCCCGTCCGCTTCCTATCTGACCTGCACACACTGCGTTCCTTTGGGGCGAGCGGGGTTGGCAAAGGTGTCGTCCGTCGCGCGTTTTCCGAGGCGGATGTCGCAGCCCGGCGTTGGCTGGTGGAGCGGATCGAGGCGGCGGGGCTGACCGCACATGTCGATCCGATGGGGAATGTGTTTGGCCTGGCGGATGGCCCGTCGCTGCTGCTGGGGTCGCATTCGGATACGCAGCCTGAGGGCGGGTGGCTCGATGGGGCGCTGGGCGTGATCGCAGGGCTGGAGATCGCGCGCGCTGCGAAAGAGGCGGGCGGTCCGGCAATATCCGTGGTCAGCTTTCAGGATGAAGAGGGGCGGTTTGGCGCGCTGACCGGCAGTATGGTCTGGTCGGGCAAGATGAGCCTGGAGGAGGCGGACCAAATCCGCGACACTGACGGGCTGACCCTGCACGATGCGCGGCAGGCCATGGCCGGGGACATGGTGGATTTCGTCGACCCGGCGCGGTTCACGGGGTTCATCGAGATGCATATCGAACAGGGTGTGACCCTGCACGAGGCGGGTGAGGCGATTGGCGTGGTCACGGATATCGTGGGCTCGCGGCAATTGCAGATCACCTATCGCGGGCAGCAGAACCATGCAGGCACAACGCTGATGCATCAGCGCCGGGATGCGTTTCAGGGGTTGGCAGAGTTCACAACCACGCTCAACGAACGTCTGCGCAACATCGTGACCCCGCGCACGGTCTGGACACTGGGGCGGGTGGAGATGCACCCGAACGCGCCTTCCATCGTGCCGGGAGAGGTGCGGTTCAGCGTGCAGTGGCGCGATGCGGAAGACGACCGGCTGGCGCGGATGGAACGCTGCATTCGCGATCTGGCGACGGAGGTTGGCGACGCGCGTGGACTGGAAGTTGACATGGTCCCGATCAAAGCGCTGTTGCCGGTGCCGATGGATGCGGCTTTGCGGTCTGCGCTGGTGACGGCAGCCGCTGCGGAGGCACCGGGAAAGTGGCGTGAAATGCCGTCCGGTGCGTTGCACGATGCGACGCATGTGGCTGCGTTGATGCCGGTTGCGATGCTGTTTGTGCCTTCTATCGACGGGATAAGTCACGCGTTCGAGGAAGATACGGACGAGGATGATCTGGTCACGGGCCTGCGGGTTTTGGCGCACGCGGCGGGCGTGGTTGCGGGATAATACGCGATCTGTCCGCTCTTGCAACGCAGCCCCGGACTTGATCCGGGGCCTCTACCTGCAGGCCAGGAGGTCCCGGATCAAGTCCGGGGCTGCGGAGGCGTTTGTTTGTACCGTCGCATTAGCTCCAGGACACATCGCCAAGGAAGATGTAGCCCGCGCCGTAGATCGTTTTGATCAGGCGTGGGTTTTTCGGGTCTTCGCGCAGCTTGGTCCGTAGGCGAGATATGCGCACGTCCATGGCACGGTCAAAGCTGTCCCCGGCTGCGCCGCCCAGCGTCTCCTGCATCTGGGTGCGTGAA
This sequence comes from Paracoccaceae bacterium, assembly GCA_040830545.1. Classification (GTDB taxonomy): domain Bacteria; phylum Pseudomonadota; class Alphaproteobacteria; order Rhodobacterales; family Rhodobacteraceae; genus HXMU1420-2. The sequence goes on from JBFOMB010000209.1 coordinate 15,347, forward strand.
ATCAGGCGTTTGGGGCTTTCCAGAAACAGGCGCAGCACTTCGCCTTCAGCATGGGAAAACGGCACCTCGACTCCCTCGGCATCTTCCAACGCGTAGCGGTCGAAATGGGCGGTCCAGCCGTTGAAAACTGCGGTCGATCCCGATTGCTGCACCGTGCGCGTATCGCGCAGACGGGCGCGGATGCGGGCGACAACCTCGGCCGGGTCGAAGGGTTTGGTGATGTAATCATCCGCGCCCAGTTCCAGCCCGGTCACCCGGTCCTGCACCTGCGCCCTCCCTGAGATGATGATCACCGACGCGCCCTGTTCCAGCGCGAGCCTATGGACAAGGCTCAGCCCGTCCGTATCCGGCAGTGACAGATCGACAAGGCATACATCGGGTGTCGCGGTTTTCAACGCGGCCTCAAACTCACGTGCGCGGGCGAAGCTTTGCGTGCGGAACCCGGCGTCTTCCAGAACGTCGCGCAACATGTTCCGGATGTCGGGTTCGTCGTCCAGAATGGTGATCAGCGGTTCAGTCATTGTGCGGCCTCCGGCCTGATCCACGCGGCGAGGTCGCCAGTTGAAAACGGTTTGAACAGCACCGGCGCGCGGGTCAGGGCGCGCTGCACCAGGGGGTCGCTGCGGGTCGCTGATGTCATCAGAAGGGCGGGACGATCCAGCCCGTCGAGGCGGTCCAGCAGGTCCAGACCGGTGGCCTCGCCAGCGAGGTTCAAATCCGACAATATCAGCGAAATGTCGGGCAGGTCCGCAGCCAGTGCCGCCGCTTCGTCGGCTGAGGCCGCTTCGATCACGGAATAGCCCAGGTCCATCAGCATTGTGCGGAATTCGGCGCGCAGATCATCGCTGTCTTCGACCAGCAGAGCCAGGCCGCCGGACGCCTCTGGCGCAGGACGATAGGGCAGGCGCAGGGTGACGCAGGCACCGACATCGGTGTTGGACAATTGCAGGTCCCCGCCAGCGAGTTTGACCATGTCATAGACCATGGGCAGGCCCAGGCCCGAGCCTTCACCGCCTTTCGTCGTGAAAAACGGGTCGAGCGCGTGAGCCAGCGCCTCGCCCGAAAATCCGGGGCCGGTGTCCGCGACCTTGATCTCGATCCACAGACGTTCGATGCGGTGAGCGCTGATGGTGATCTGGCCGCCCAACCCACAGGCATCGCGTGCGTTCAGGATCAGGTTCAACAGCGCGTCCTGCAGCATGCCGGGATCGACCATAAGGGATTCGTCCGGGGTATAGTCCAGAATGCTGAGACCCATGTTTTGCGGCAGGCTGGGGCTGGCCAGCAGTTTCAGATCATCCAGCAGCGTGTGCAGGCTGGTGGGTTCGGGCCGGAAGGTGCGGTGGCTGGTGATGTCGGCAATGCGGTTCAGCAGCCGCCCACCCCGGTTGGCCGCCGCGCGCGTGGCGTCGATCAGATCCTGCGCCTCGTCCCCCAAATCCATACGACCCAGTTTGCTTTGCAGGCCCAGAATGATGGTCAGAAGGTTCGAAAAGTCGTGAGCAAGGCCCGAGGTCATCTGAGCAGCCAGCGCGCGGCGACGGGTTTGCTGCAAGGCAGATCGCGCCTGCGTTTCCTCGGTCACGTCCATGGACAGGATGTAAACACCGCCCGCGGGATCGGGGGTAAAGGCAACGCGGATGCGGCGGCTGCTGGTGGCGTCAGTAAATTCGAAAACCGGGCTTTGCCCGCGATAGGCGTCCTGCAGATGCGGTTCGATCCGGGCAAAGGCGGAGGCACCCAGAGCCTCGGAAATATGCATGCCGACAATGTCCGAAACGCGGCCCGGCATGACCGAGTTCAGGCGCAGGTTGGAATAGGTGTAGTGGCCGTCCGCATCCACATGGGCGATATGGGCGGGCAGCATTTCGGTGGTCATGCGCGTGCGGGCTTCGATTTCGGTCAGCTGGCGCTTGGCCTCTTCCAGTGCGGTGTTGGTGGCGGCCAGTTCGCGGTTGGCGGCGGACAGGTCTTCGGCATGAGCCAGCACCTGATCGGACAGTTCGGCGGAATGGGCGTGCAGCAACGCTTCGGATTTCTTGGTGCGGCTGATGTCGGTATAGACGGTGACCCAACCGCCCTGCGGCAGCGGCGACCCTTCGACACTGATCGTCCGGCCATTGGCGCGGGTGCGTTCCATGTAATGCGGTTCAAACGCGCGGGCCTGTTCCACCCGTGCATCGACGAACCCGTCAACGTCGTCAATCAAACCGTATTCACCAGACAGAACCAGATGTCGGATGGTTTCGCCAAACCCTGCACCGGGGGTCGCCAAGGCGTCCGGCAGGTCAAACATTTCCTGAAACCGGCGGTTGCACAGCACCAGACGCAGGTCCGCGTCATAAATCGACAGAGCCTGGGCGATCAGGTTCAGCCCGGCGGTTGTCATGGATTTGATGCGATGATCCGGCAGCGCCATTGTCGCCTCCTCAGGGCCGGGTGTCTAACACGGTGGCAGGATGGCGCAAAGCGGAATGCGGCTTGTTACAATTCGTAAGATTCGGGAAAACTTCAGGAAAAAGTTGACGGTCACAAGGATTGCAACTCCACTGGTGCGGGATTCGCCCCGGTGGGCGATCATGGTCGGCGCAAGGCCGGCCCGGGAGGAGAACAGCATTGGCTCAGAACCAGACCGCGGCAGGCGTGCCGCAGTCCATTCCTGCGCTCTTGAAGCGGAATGTGGCACAGTTCGGGGACAAACCCGCATATCGTGAGAAAGAGTTTGGCATCTGGCAGACCTGGACCTGGTCCGAGGTTGCCGAAGAGATCGAGGCGCTGGCGCTGGGACTGCTGAATCTGGGCGTGGAAAAGGGTGACTTTGTTGCCATCATCGGGCGCAACCGGCCTTACCTCTATTGGTCCATGGTGGCTGCGCAGTCCGTAGGCGCGGTGCCGGTGCCGGTTTATCAGGACGCGGTTGCGGAAGAGATGGCTTACGTTCTGGGCCATTGCGGGGCGCGGTTCGTGATCGCGGGCGATCAGGAACAGGTCGACAAGGTGATCGAGGTGCAGGAGGAACTGCATCAGTTCGAGCACATGATCTACCTCGACCCGCGGGGCCTGCGGAAATACGACCACACGCGGCTGCATCAGTTTTCACATGTGCAGGATCAGGGCCGTGCAGCGCGGGACGAGTTTATCAACGAGCTGAACGCACGGCGCGATGCGCCCGGCTATGACGACCGCTGCGTGATGCTGTACACGTCAGGGACGACGGGCAAGCCCAAGGGCGTGGTCCTGTCCAACCGCAACGTGATCGAAAGCGCGAAGAACTCGTCAGAGTTCGACAAGCTCGGCCCGGGCGAGGAAATTCTGGCCTATCTGCCGATGGCCTGGGTGGGCGATTTCATCTTCTCCATCGGGCAGGCGTTCTGGACCGGGTTCTGCGTGAACTGCCCCGAGAACCCGGACACGATGATGCATGACCTGCGCGAGATCGGGCCCACCTATTACTTTGCGCCGCCACGTGTGTTCGAAACGCAGCTGACCAATGTCATGATCCGGATGGAAGATGCCGGGCCGATGAAAAAGCGGATGTTCGAGCGTTACATGGAACATGCCCGCAAGGTTGGACCCGCGTTGCTGGACGGGGAGCCGGTGAGTTTTGGCGACCGGTTGAAATACTGGATCGGCGACAAACTGGTTTATGGTCCGCTCAAGAACACGCTGGGCTTTTCCAATGTGCGTGTGGGCTATACGGCGGGGGAGGCGATCGGGCCGGAGATTTTCGATTTCTACCGCTCGCTCGGCATCAACCTGAAACAGCTTTATGGTCAGACCGAAGCGACGGTGTTCATCACCGCGCAGCCGGATGGCCAGGTTCGGTCGGACACGGTTGGCGTGCCCTGCCCAGATGTGGAGTTGAAGATCGGGGACAATGGCGAGGTGTTCTATCGCTCGCCCGGTGTCTTCGTGGAGTACTACAAGAACCCCGAAAGCACCGCGGGCACCAAGGATGAAGAGGGCTGGGTTGCCACGGGCGACGCGGGTTTCATCGAGGAAGGCACTGGCCACCTGCGGATCATCGACCGGGCCAAGGATGTGGGCAAGATGGCCAATGGGTCGCTGTTTGCGCCGAAATACGTTGAAAACAAGCTGAAGTTCTTCCCGAATATCCTGGAAGCTGTGGTGTTCGGCAACGAGCGCGAAGAATGCACGGCGTTCATCAACATTGACCTAGCGGCGGTCGGGAACTGGGCCGAACGCAACAACATCGCTTATGCGTCTTATCAGGAACTGGCGGGGCATCCTGAGGTGTTGAGTGCGATCCAGGGGCATGTTGAAGAGGTCAATGCCTCGGTCGCGGCGGACGAGATGCTGTCGGGCTGTCAGATCCATCGCTTTGTGGTGCTGCACAAGGAGCTGGATGCGGATGATGGTGAGCTGACGCGGACCCGCAAGGTGCGCCGCCGGATCATCGAGGACAAGTTCGCGGACATCATCACGGCGCTTTATGACGGGTCGCCCAAAGTCTCGACCGTGACGGAAGTGACTTATGAGGACGGGCGCAAAGGGTCGATTTCCGCCACGCTGGAAGTGCGGGACGCCGCCGTTCTGCAGGTGCAGCAGAAGATGGCAGCGGAATGAGTGGGCTGATGTACGGCGCTCGGCCTGCGGCCATCGCCCCGCCCACCATCCCACGGGGTGTTCTGGCGAATGGGGCTGCGTGTGAGGCGCGGGCGGATTTGAGTATTTGCACAAAGATGAAGCAGGGGACGCTGTGATGCTGGATCAGAGCGAAGGCTATACCACCGCAGATGGCCGCAAGATCGGCGGCGTGGTGATGGAGATGAAGAACATCACCCTGCGTTTTGGCGGTGTGGTGGCGATCAAGGACATTTCCTTTGACATTCGCGAGGGGGAAATCCGGGCGATCATCGGGCCGAACGGGGCCGGGAAATCGTCAATGTTGAACGTGATTTCCGGGTTTTACGTGCCGCAGGAGGGCGAAGTCTGGTTCCGTGGCGCGCCGCGCCCGCAGATGCGCCCATTCGAGGTGGCGCGGCAGGGGATTGCGCGGACCTTCCAGAACATTGCGCTGTTTGAGGGCATGTCGGTGCTGGACAATGTGATGACCGGTCGCCTTACACATATGAAAGCGGGGATCGGGGCGCAGGCCCTGTGGAAGGGCAAGGCCGAGGCTGAGGAAACCGCGAACCGTGAGGTGGCGGAGCGTGTCATTGATTTCCTGGAAATCCAACATATCCGCAAGACACCGGTCGCGCGTCTGCCTTACGGGTTGAAAAAGCGTGTGGAACTGGCGCGGGCACTGGCGGCGGAACCGAAGCTGTTGCTGCTGGATGAGCCCATGGCGGGCATGAACGTCGAAGAGAAGGAGGACATGAGCCGCTTCATCCTCGACGTGAATGACGAATTTGGCACGACCATTGCGTTGATTGAACACGATATGGGCGTCGTAATGGACCTGAGCGACCGGGTGGTTGTGATGGACTACGGCAAGAAGATTGGTGATGGGACGCCGGACGAGGTGCGGTCGAACCAGGAGGTCATCGACGCCTATCTAGGGGTCAGCCATGATTAAGGCTGCCGCGCTGCTGTTGTTGACGGCATCGCCTGGGTCTGCCGGGGCGTGGCAGGCGTTTGAGGCGCGCTGCTTGATGCCGTTTGAAGCTTTTGGCCCGCCGGTGGTGGGGGATTTGGCGCAGCGCGCGCAGGCCGGGTATGAAACTTCTTATGACCTACCGGAAGGCGGGGTGCTGGTGGTTGAGGCCGCGCCGGAGGATGGCCATGCAGCGTGCCGGGTGCATCATGACCGAGCACAAGGCGAAGATGCAGGGTTTGAGGCATGGATGACGGGGGTCACGGCGATCGAGCGTTACATCGAGACGGATGCTTCGAACGCAGGGCTATTGGAGTTGCACAGCAACCTATGGGCTGAACCGGTGATCGCCGTGCAGGCGCAATGGACAGCGACAGGCGGCATCTACCGCGTGATCGAAACGGAACTGGAGGCGTGAGCGACATGACCACGCTGCAGCAAGACAAACAGAGAGGCCGACATGCCTGATCAACTGCTATTTGCGATGGAGGTCACTCTGAACGGCCTCATGGCCGGGGTTCTCTATGCGCTGGTTGCGCTGGGCTTTGTGCTAATCTTCAAGGCGTCGGGGATCTTCAACTTTGCCCAGGGCGTCATGGCGTTGTTCGCGGCGGCGACGCTTGTGGGGATCATGGACGGGCAGGTGCCGTTTGCGCATCTGATCAACTCGATCTTCGGGACCAAGGTGCATCATTTTGGTTGGCATCTGCCTGCGCTGCTGGGGATCGCTTTGGCGATTGTGGTCATGGTGTTCCTGGCCTGGGCGGTGCAGCGGTTTGTCATGCGCCATCTGGTCAATCAGGAACCGATCATCCTGTTTATGGCGACAATTGGACTGGCCTATTTCCTGGAAGGGTTCAGCGACCTGATGTGGGGGTCGGAGATCAAGAAGCTGGATGTAGGTCTGCCACAGGGGATCAACACCTGGATTGATGAGACCACGTTCAACCTGTTTGGGTATGGGTTCTTCATCGACAACCTGGACATTGTCGCCACGATCATCGCGGCCCTTCTGGTGGTCGCGCTGGTGGCGTTCAGCCAGTACACCAAGCAGGGCCGCGCGATGCGGGCTGTGGCGGATGACCATCAGGCGGCGTTGAGCGTAGGCATTTCGCTGAACTTCATCTGGGTTCTGGTCTGGTCGCTGGCTGGGTTTGTGGCGCTGGTGGCGGGTATCGTCTGGGGCCCCAAGTCGGGCGTTCAGTTTTCGCTGTCGCTGATTGCGCTGAAGGCGCTGCCTGTGCTGATGCTGGGCGGGTTCACCTCGATCCCCGGGGCGATTGTCGGCGGGCTGATCATCGGTGTGGGTGAGAAGCTGTTTGAATTTGCCATCGGGCCGCTGGTTGGCGGGGCGACGGAGAACTGGTTTGCCTATGTGCTGGCGCTGGTGTTCCTGGTGTTCCGACCGCAGGGCCTGTTTGGCGACAAGATTATCGAGAGGGTGTAGCCATGCGGTTTGCAGCCTCTCTGTTCGCGCTGCTCAGCCTGTCGGCTCCGGCCTTTGCTGCCTGTGTCGATGGGGCAGATGGCCCGCAGCGTGCGCCGTTTGAGATCCTGAAAGCATCCGTGCTGAACGGGGATTTTGAAAGTGCGGCGTCCCAGATCGACCTGGGCGGCAATCGCGAGAACGAGATTGTGGCCGCCCTGTCCCGTCTGGGTCGGGCCGGGGTGACGTCGTTTGAACATTGCATCCTTCTGCGGCGCCAGATGCACAGCCCGAACTTCACGTCCGAGATTGTCTACTACACGGACGGGGCGGACCGGGAATACTGGCTGCTGATTTCAGGCGTGCAGATCGACGGGGAAACCCGGCTGATCGATGTGCAGCTGAGCGAGAGTTACAAACGGTTCCGGGAGTGGCTGCAATGATGAAGCTGGTTGCCATCATCAATGTCATCGCCTGGTCCGGGTTCTGGGCCTTTGGCTATATCGCGATCACGTCCGAGGGGTTGACCAGCACGCAACTGGCCGTGGCGTCGGTCATTGCCTTTGCCGGTCTGGTCACCGGTGTCTTTGCCTATCTGAAACTGGTCCGCGCCTCCGAGGCGTCGGGCTATGCCAATCCATCGAACAAACTGGACGCGGAAGAACGTCGCCGTGCCCACGCTCAGGGGAGTGTCTGATCCATGTTTTACCGCGAAGCCGGTGATTTCAGCACCACGTATCCGCAGGACAGCCAGACTTTTCCGATCCGGTTTGACCGCTATCGGTACTATGTTGTCATGGCCTTTGCTTTTCTGGTCGTGCCGTTTTTGATCAACGACTACTGGGCCAATGCGATCCTGTTGCCGTTTCTGATCTATGCGATTGCCGCGATTGGGCTGAACATCCTGACCGGCTATTGCGGGCAGGTGTCGCTGGGAACGGGCGGGTTCATGGCGGTGGGGGCATATGCCTGTTACAAGCTGATGACGGCCTTTCCTGATGTGAACATATTCTTCCATGTGATCCTGGCGGGGGGCGTGACAGCCTTTGTCGGGGTGCTGTTCGGGTTGCCGAGCCTTCGGATCAAGGGGTTCTATCTGGCGGTGGCCACTTTGGCTGCGCAGTTCTTTCTGGTCTGGTTGTTCAACCGGGTGCCGTGGTTCTACAACTACTCAGCGTCGGGTCAGATCAACGCCCCGGAGCGTACCCTGTTCGGGATCGAAGTGACCGGCCCGAACACCGAGGCCTGGGCGACCTATCTGTTTTGTCTGATTTTCTGCGCAGGCTCTGCGATCATCGCGCGCAACCTGACGCGCGGCACGTTGGGCCGGACATGGATGGCGATCCGCGACATGGACATCGCCGCAGAGATCATTGGTGTGAACCCGCTGCGCGCCAAACTGACGGCCTTTGCCATCAGTTCGTTCTTTGTCGGCATTTCCGGCGCGCTGTTCTTTGCCGTCTATCTGGGTGCGGTTGAAGTGGGCGAGGTGTTCGGGATCAACAAATCATTCCTCGTCCTGTTCATGATCATCATTGGCGGTCTGGGCTCGATCTTTGGCTCGTTTGCCGGGGCGGCGTTCCTGGTGCTGCTGCCCGTGGTGCTGAAGCTGATCGGCGTGGACATGCTGGGCTGGGCAACGGACATCGTGGCACATATCCAGCTGCTGATCGTCGGCGCGCTGATCATCATATTCCTGATCCTGGAACCCCACGGGCTGGCGCAGTTGTGGCGGCTGGCCAAGGAGAAATTGAGATTGTGGCCCTTCCCGCACTAGCGGCGGGGTCCGAAAACGGGGGGTTTCCCCCCCCCCCTAAAAGCACCTCCGGCCAAACCAAAAGGAGGGAACCCCCACTGAAAAGAAAATCGCAAACAAGGGTTCTGGCGCCCGTATTGCGGGCGGGCCGCGGGGTGGGGGCCCCTTGTTTTCCTCCCC
>JBFOMB010000210.1:0-13161 GCA_040830545.1 Paracoccaceae bacterium
CGTTGCAGCCAAGCACGGCAAGGGCCTGCAGCGCACTGTTTTCAGCTCTAGCGGCGAAAACAGCCATCAATTTCCCATCTGTAGCAAAGTGAAAGGGTTTCTTAACCACTTCCTACAAAACTGGTTCGCATAGGGAAAGCAAGTCTGGAAAGGAGCGGCGGGTGCAGGGAACAATCCTGATCCTAGAAGGGACCGCCACGAACCGCATCATGCTGAAAGTTCAGCTGAGCGCCGGTTACTACAAGGTGGTCCAATCCGAATGCCTGGACGGCACGGACCAGATTATTGCTCGAAGTCGTCCGGACCTGATCCTTGCTGGCGCAAACCTGCCCGATGGCGGCATTGCCGAGATTTGTGCGATGCGCGATGCGGTCGCGCCAAATGTGCCCCTGATGATCATCACACGCGAACATGACGATGCTGCCCGGCAGGCTGCCCTTCGGGCCGGTGCGGACGATGCGGTCAGCCCGCCAGTACAGGACTTGCTGTTGCTGGCGCGGATCCGGCGTCTGATTCGAGAACGTAACCAGGTCGAAGACCTGCGCCCACGCGACAGCATGCACCGCATGTTGGGGATGTCTGAACCCGCAACAGAATTTGAACGCCCGGCACAGGTCGCCATTGTCGCGCAAACGGATCAAGCGGCTCGGGCATTGGTTGCCCGGTTTGGACCAGGTGTGCGTCACATACTGCGATGTTTCACGCTGGATCGGCTGCGCCAATCCACCCCCTCGCAAACGCGGTGTGACGCCTTCCTGATTGACTTCAGCACCTCTGCCCGTCCCGAAGACCTGCGATTGCTGTCTGAACTGCGCAGCCGCGCGGCGACGCGACACGCCGCGGTGATCGCGCTTTCCGGCGCAGGTCGGGCCTCAATCGACGTGGATGCGCTGGATCTCGGCGCAGACGACGTCATTCCGCTCGATTGTGAGTCCGAGGAACTCAGCCTGCGACTGGATCGGTGGCTGGAAGTACGGCGGCAATCGAACCTGATGCGCGACACGCTGAAGCGTGGGTTGCGCGCGGCCGTGCGTGATCCGCTGACGGGGCTATACAACCGTCGTTTTGCCCTGCCCCACCTAGCTCGGGCCGCGCGTCAGGCTGAGGAGATTGGCGAACCCTTTGCCGTGATGCTCGTGGACATTGACCACTTTAAAACGGTCAACGACCGGTTTGGTCACCCGGTTGGCGACCAGGTCATTGTCGAAACCGCGCGCAGGTTGGTGGACAGTCTGAACGACACTGACATGGTCGCGCGGGTTGGTGGTGAAGAATTCCTGATCGTCACCTCTGGCAAATCGGCGGATCAGGCCAAGGCGCAAGCGCAATGCCTGCGCGAACGGATCAACGGGCGACGGTTTGACGTCACTAGCCCAGAACAATCCATTCCGGTCAGCGTTAGCATTGGCGTTGTCGCGGTTGCCCCGGGGAACCAAGTGTTTCCGTCGACCACACCTGCCGACGCCGACGAAGACGCCATGATCGCGCCGCTGATCGCAGCAGCCGACCGTGCGCTATATGCAGCCAAGGACACCGGTCGAAACCGGGTGTCGATGGTAATGTCCGCCGCCTGAACACCAGCGCCTGCAAAACATGAAACCGCAGTTCCGGGCTTGACCCGGAACCTCTCGCCCCGCAGTTCAGGGTCGGCTTTCACCGTGTTTCCACTTCTTCTTGCGGCGTTCAGCGCGGCGGGCCTCGGCCTCTTCGATCTTGTCAGCGTAAGCCGCCCGTTCCTCCGCAGACATAGCGGACACGCGCGTTAGCCACGCGCCCTGCATTGCCTCGGCCCAGGCGGCCTGCCGGTTGCGTTGGGATTGCAGCAGTGCCGTAATCGCTTCGACGTCAAACGGGTCAGCTCGCAACGCAGTAACGAGAGGAGCCAGTCCTTCGCGCCGGGCAGATTGCCCATTCACCGACTTTCGTGCCTCTGCAACCAACGCCTTACGTTCATCATGTGGCAAAGACCGGATCACCGCGCCGCCAAAGGACGGCGGATGTGGCGGTCCACCCGGTCCCAAAATGCGATAAGCTGCCCCTGTCACGATCCCGATGGTCGCAAGGTTCAGTGCGAGTGATACGCCCAGCAAGATGCGCATCCAAAGCGGACTACGTCGTGTGGGTGATTGAGAATTCATGGTCATGCTTTATTCTCCTTCACCATCCAGCAACAGCGCTACATCTTCACCCTGAAACAGATCAAACGTGGTCTGATCCGCAGAGATCCAGACCACAGGGTCAGCCCAGTTTGACGGCGGAGCGATGCCGATCCATAGGCCCGCGGCACAGGCAGTGGCCAAGCCACCCAATCCGGCCCACCCGCCCAAAGCCTCGCGCACCTGCGCAAACAGCGATGGCGCGTGAAAGGGCAAAGCCTCGTCTTCAAAACCCGCCTGCACCTCTGCCGCATCCGCCAGAACCCGGTCGATCAACTGATCAGACGGTTCAGGATCCCGCGCTTCTGCAAACAACTCGTCGAGCGTTTCGAACGTGTCCCTTTTGTCAGTCATGATGGTACCCCAATTCGTCTCGTCTCTGCCGCAACGCCGCCGTCAAAGCGCGTTTACCCCGCGCAGTCAGGCTTTCCACTGCTTCAACGCCCACCCCAAGGATTTCCGCGATCTCGGGATTGGCCAATTCTTCCAGGTGGCGCAACACCACAGCCTGTCGCTGTCGGTCCGGCAGTTGCATCAGCGCGGCCTGCAAAGCGTCATGGCGATCAGCGGCCAGCAACTGTTCCGCCGCACTCGGTCCGTCGTCACTGGGTTCCGGTGCGTCCTCCAACGCGACCTGTGGCGCGCGGCGTTTGCGACGCAGGTCAACGCACAGGTTCATCGTGACCCGATAGAGCCAGGTGCTGACCCGTGCCTCGCCCATGCGCCACTCGGGCGCGACACGCCAGAGTCTCAGCATGGCCTCCTGCGCGACATCTTCGGCCTCGGCCCTGTCACCCAGCACCCGCGTGGCGACCGCCAGCGCGCGCGGCAACATGCGGCGGGTGAGTTCCGCCGCAGCCTGCCGGTCCCCGTTGGCATAGAGAACCAGCAATGCATCGTCGGGCACCTCAGCGCCCGACGCATCCTTCACGGTCCGAGTAGAGGCCGCGGGACGCTTCACTGCAAGCCCTGCCCGCCGTGACCGTGCTGATATGCGCGCCCCGCCATCCACACCCTAGTTCTTGTGGCCGCGCCGCTTACCATGTTTGCGGAGGTCGGCAAATTCCTCTTCGCTGAGACCCCCACTATTGTCAGCATCCGCGCGCGAAAATGCCTCATCCGGCAGGCCCGGCATCTCGGCTGAACTGATCGCGCCATCGCCATCCGCGTCCAGACGTTCCAGCATCCGATCAACGCGCTTTTCCATGCGCGCGGTGGCCGCTGCCAACATCTCGTCCCGCGTCAGGACGCCATCGCTGTTGCTGTCACGTTCGGCAAACCGGGCAGCGGCACGCGCGGCCAGTTCATCCTGAGACACCTCGCCGCTTCCGTCTGCGTCCAACTGGGAAAAGGACATGCCCTTGCGCTTGCCCTTTGCGCCCTCTTCGGCAGACACCGAAAAGCCGGTCACGGCCACGGCGGTCACAACGATTCCTGCGATGAACAGTCTGGAGGTCATAAGAATCTTCCTTCTGTGGTGTTCCATGCTCTGAACAGCGGCCGGTTTTGACCGTCTGTACCTCTCCAAACGCAGGGCGCGCGCGATTCCGTCGAAAAAACCTGCAACTATTTCCCGCTTTGTTTTGCGACATCCCGACGCGGTGTCAGTTTACCACCTTTTTTGTGGCCCGTCGCTCCACCAGATTACGCGCAGGAGAGAGACGAATGACCCAGATGGAACAGATCGAAGCGCCGCACACTGTGCAGGCGAATGAGCCCGAGCGCCCTATGCGCCCCGCCCTGATGAAGGGTTGGCGGCGCAAGTGCCCAAACTGCGGCACCGGCCCGATGTTCAAGGGCTATTTGAAGGTGAACGATACCTGCCCCGTATGCCGCGAAACGCTGGGCAATCACCGCGCCGATGATGGCCCGGCCTATCTGACGATCCTGATTGTCGGACACCTGATGGCACCGCTGCTGCATATCGTCTTTGTGCACTATCGCCCCGACCCGCTGGTTCTATTTACATTTTTTGCGGTTGGATGTGTCACCCTCTCGCTCTACCTTCTGCCAAGACTGAAAGGCATGATTGTTGCCTATCAGTGGGCCAAGTACCTGCACGGGTTTTCGCGCAGCACGGCCCGGCCAGAAGTGATCGAGGGGCAATGACCGTACAGACTGAACCAACCGCAGCCGTAGACAAAACCGCCATCCGCAACGCAGCGACGATCATCGTTCTTCGCGACAGGCATAAAGCGCCCGCAATCCTGATGGGGCAGCGCGGGGCCAAGGCGGTGTTCATGCCGAACAAATTCGTCTTCCCCGGCGGGGCGGTTGATCCGGGTGACGCCGACATTCCGGTGGCCAGCGCTATTTCGGAACCCTGCCATGCCCGCCTGGCCGAGGACGCACCGGGTGGGATGCAGACCGCACTGGCGGCGGCGGCCATAAGGGAGCTGTGGGAAGAGACCGGGTTGATCCTCGGGACACCCGGAACCTGGCCCGGTGAAGTTCCTCCCGATTGGCAGAGCTTTGCTGCCACCGGCCACTTACCTGCTGCGTCGAGGTTGCAGTTCGTGTTTCGCGCATTGACCCCGCCGGGACGGCCCCGCCGGTTTGACGCCCGGTTTTTTCTGATCGACGCGGACGACATCTGCAACGACCTCGACGATTTCTCGGGCGCTTCTGAAGAATTGAGCCACCTGCAATGGGTTCCACTCCAGGAAGCCCGTGATTTCGACCTACCCTTCATCACCGAGGTTGTGCTGGCCGAAATCGGCGCGCGGGTGTCCGACAGAACGCCGCCCGACAGCGTGCCGTTTTTCAAGAACAATGACGAGGCAAGCCTGTTTTTGCGCCTGCGCGGCTACCCGATGCCCGAACTCGATTGAAGCGGGCGTGCGACGAGGCCCCGGGTCAGGCCCGGGGCTGCGGATGTGGCCCAAGTGCGTATCGTTCAGATGGCCAACACCAGCACCAAGATCGACAGGCCCAGCAGACCCATGCCCGCTAATTCGCGCGTCGTAACTTTTTCCTTGAAGAACATGATAGAGGCCAGCAGCGACAGGATCAGTTCCACCTGCCCCAACGCCTTTACGTAAGCCGCGTTTTGCAAGGTGAAGGCCAGAAACCAGCAGAACGACCCCCCCATACTGGTCAGCCCGACAAAGATCGCCGTGCCGCGCGCGGACCACACGGCGGCCAGTTCAGCCCGGTCCCGCCACAGCAGCCACAGAGCCATGCCGATCATCTGCAAGGATGTCACTGCGGCCAGTGTCACTCCGGCACGGAATACAGGCTCCAGATCGCCCAGTTGAAGCGACGCACCGCGATAGCTGACGGCGGAAAAGGCAAACAAAACGCCAGAGGCCAACCCTAGGAGCGAGGCACGATTGGTCAGGTGTTTCCACCAAGGCCCCTCGCTTTCAGGCGTTTTCGACAGCACCAGCACCGCTGCCAGCCCAATCAGGATCGCGGCCATGCCGGCCCAGCTGATGTAGTCGCCCAGAACGATGACGCCCACGATGGCAGTCTGAATGACCTCGGTCTTCTTGAACGTAATGCCCACGGCGAAATTGCGTTGCTTGAACAACATCACAACGCAGATCGTCGCCAGAATCTGTGACAGCCCCCCAACCATGGCAAAGGTCCAGAACGCCCCGGTCATCACCGGCAGGCTGCGGCCCGACACACCCAGATAGATCAGCAGCAGGGCCACCACGATGGGCGCGGAATAGGCAAAGCGTGAAAACGTGGCCCCGGCTGCCGATAGTCGCACCTCGCTCAGCGACTTTTGCAGCATGAAGCGCACAGTCTGAAAACTAGCGGCGGCGACGGTGACGGGAATCCAGAGGGTCATGCGGCCCTATTGCCGGGAATTCAGGGGTTTGGCCAGAGCGGATGGGGCACGGGATCTTTGGACCGCAGCAGGTATTTGCGAAAAATCTCGCCATAGGACCGGTAGATATAGGCCTCGTTCATGCGATGATAGCGCGCTTTGCCGGCTGCATAGAGGCCCGGCAGCTCGTACCATGCTGCGGCCGGGTTCATATGGTGCACAACATGCAGGTTGTTGTTGAGAAACAGGAAGGCCAGCGGCCCGCGATCCTCGATAATCACGGTGCGGGCGCGGGATTTTTCGTGCGCGCGGTGTTCGAGGAAGGTGCGGATGCGGATCAGGGACAGACCGATATAGGCCGACACCAGATAGGCCCAGAGTGGCATGGGAGAGGCCAACACCAGCGCGCAGACGGCAATCACTCCGGGCAGATGTAGCGCCCAGGCGAGCCTTACCGCGCCATCACCAGTCCATCCCGCCCGCCATTCATCACGCAGGAACAGGGTTTGCCCAATGGCTGTGCCAATCACGATCCGTCCCAGCATCGTGTTGTTGGCGCGCAAAACCCAATGGCAGGGACGCGACAACTGGGACCAACAGGCCGGGTCCATGTAGTTGGTTTCCGGATCGTCGTAGGGATCGGTCAGGTTGGCATCCTGATGATGCGCCAGATGCATGTCGCGGAAGCGGTTGTACGGGATCATCAGGCTCAGCGGCAGCGCCATGGTCGCTTCATTCAGGCGCTGCGATCGGAACGGATGACCGTGCAGCACTTCATGCGTCAACGAAGAGTGGAAGCCGATGACCACGGCGGTCGCCAGAATGGTCAGTGGCAACGTTAGCGAGGTCAGCCAGAACAAGCAGACAACCCACAGCGAGTAGCAGGCCACGATCAGGCCAACGGTTCGCCATTCCACTCGGCGCGGTGTTGTAACTGGCTCAACCATGTAGGCCCCAACGCACTTGGCCCCACACCCGTTCATAGGCGAAATACATGGTGAATCCGAGGGCGCCGTTGATGGCTGCGGTGACGGCACCAACCGCGATGGACCCTGTCATGGCCAGCCCGACCAGTGACATGGAAATCAAACCGATCAGGTTCCAAATCAGCGCCTTCAAGACGGTGCGTTTGCGGGTTTCCATGTAGTCTCCGGAATTGTGAGTTCACGTAACCGTTACTCACAGATTCATCCGCTTCACATTCCGAATTTGATTAACAATTCTCATCGTTGGTGATAAAACCCCCCATATGGCAGTTTTGGTCGACAAACGTGTGAGAGCATCACAGTTCCGCGCCCGACTGGGCCGCGCGATGCGCGACGGGGATGTAAATCAAAGCGCGCTGGCGCGTGCGGTCGGTGTGGATCGCTCAACCATCTCGCAATTGCTGACGGATGAGGGCGCGCGCCTGCCGAATGCGCAGGTTGTTGGGGCCTGCGCGGCGGCTTTGGGTGTGTCGGCGGATTGGTTACTGTCCTTGTCAGACAGGCCGGAGAGCGCTGCCGATTTGTTGTCCAACAGCCTGAGCCTGACCCGCGCGCCGCGTGCTTTGGTCGATGAAAAGATCTTTGAGTGGCACAAGGAAGCAGCCGGATACAAAATCCGCCATGTCCCCGCCGCGCTTCCCGACATGCTGAAAACGCGGGCGGTGCTGGAATGGGAATACTCTCCTCATCTGGGCCGCACCGCGGATCAGGCGATTGGCGCATCCGAGGACCGGCTGCAATGGATGCGTGGCACGCAATCGGATTATGAAATCGCCCTGCCCATGTATGAGCTGCGCAGCTTTGCCGAAGGAACAGGGTACTATCAGGGCCTGCCGTTGGAGCCCCGGCTGGAACAGATCGACCGACTGATTGCATTGACCGAACAGCTTTACCCGCGCCTGCGCCTGTATCTGTTCGACGCGCGGCGGGTGTACTCGGCACCGATCACGATCTTCGGGCCGCTTCTCTGCGTGGTGTATGCCGGATCGCACTATGTCGCCTTTCGGGACCGGGACCGGATCGAAACCTTTACCGGGCATTTCGACAATCTGATCCGCGAAAGTGACCTGACAGCCCGACATGTGCCCGCGCATTTGCATTCACTGCGGGCCGCGTTGGTTTGATATTCTGGGCATGGAGGCCCGGATCAGGTCCGGGGCTGCGTCCGCGTTTGCCTCAGAACTTCGGATCCGGGTTAACTGTGTGACCGTCCACGGCGATGACCTGACCAGAGATTAGCCGTGCGGCGTCAGAAGCGAGGAACACGGCCATGGCCGCGATGTCGCGTGCCTCAACAAAGCTGCCCATGGAAGTGCCCGAGGCGTAACCGGCATAAACCTGGTCCCGGGTCATCCCCTTGGCCGCCGCTTCGCGTTCCAGTACACCTTCCATGCGAGGCCCTTCGACAGCGCCGGGGCAGATGGCGTTGGCGCGGATGCCAAAGGGCCCCAACTCCATTGCCAGTGTTTTCATCAAACCGATCACCGCCCATTTCGCCGCTGCATAAGGCGCGCGGTATGGGTAGCCGTGTTGGCCGGCCGTCGAGGACGTCACGATGATCGCACCACTGCCTTGCGCCTTCATCATCGGGGTCGCGTGTTTTGCACTCAGGAACGCACCGTCGAGGTTCACGGCCAGACAGGCGCGCCAATCCTGCAGATCAACATCCTCGATGGCTGCTGTCGGCCCCGCAATCCCAGCATTGGCGCAAAGCGTGTCGAGACCGCCCCACTCCCTTTGCACCACTGCAAAAAGCGCGGCGACTGCGGTTTCGTCTGTCACATCCAGCCGGGTCCGTCGCCATTCCTCTGGGCAAGACGCCAGTGCCGCCTCGTCCACATCTGCCACCCAGACCCGCGCGCCCGCCTCGGAAAATGCTTCGGCCTTGGCACGACCGATGCCAGAGGCACCGGCCGTGATCAGAACGCGATTCATGCGGGTTTCCGGATCGCGTTGCCGGCACCGTCCGGATAGGGCAACGCTGCCTGTGCTTCGGTGATACGGGCCATGTTTGCCTCGATCTCGGCAGACGGGGCAGAAGGGCGGCGGGTTTCCAGGCTGACATGCAGCAGGAAGTGTTCGCCCGTAGCGAGCAAGCGGTCACTTTCGTACATGGAATGGAACAGGTGCAGCTTCTTGCCCTGACCCAGCAGCAGCTGGGTACGCACCTCGATCCGCGCGCCTGCGTGGCATTCGTCGATGTGTCGAATATGGGTTTCGGCCGTGAAATAGCTGCCGCCGGACGCGATGTAGTCCTGATTGCAGCCCATGATCTCCATGAACCGGTCGGTGGATTGCGCGAAGGCGTCCAGATAACGCGATTCAGTCATGTGGCCGTTGTAGTCGGTCCAATCCAGCGGCACAGCGCGGCGCAAGGTTGGGATCGGCTGGGACAGATCGCCGATCTCGTCAATCGAGGCCGACAGTACTGTGCCCTGCGCCGTCGCGCGGTCATGGGCGTTCAGAAGCGCCCCGGCCCCATAATCCTGCGCCTTCAACGCGCGCATCATGGCCACGAGGTTGTTGTCGCGAATGCGCTCCAGTTCGCGGATGGAATATTGGCCCGACTGCGCGTCAGACTGGTCAGCGATCAAATCAACCAACTCGTCCGTGAAATCCGGTACATCCATCAGCTTGGTCCAGGGCCATTTCAACGCCGGGCCGAACTGCGCCATGAAATGCCGCATGCCTGCCTCGCCACCGGCAACACGGTAGGTTTCGAACAGGCCCATCTGTGCCCAGCGGATGCCAAAACCATAGCGGATCGCATCGTCGATTTCCTCGGTCGTGGCGATGCCGTCCTTGACCAGCCACAGCGCCTCGCGCCAGACAGCTTCCAAGAAGCGGTCGGCGATATGCGCGTCGATCTCTTTCTTCACATGCAGGGGATACATGCCGATGGCGCTGATGATCTCTTTGGCCTGCGCGATGGTGTCCGTGCTGTTGGCGTCCGTGGTCACCAGTTCGATCAACGGCAGTAGATAGACCGGATTGAACGGGTGCGTCACCACGATCTGCCCCGGACGCGCGGCGCTGTCCTGCAATTCACTGGGTTTGAAGCCAGAGGTGGAGGAGCCGATGATTGCATCCCCGGACGCGGCGGCCTGCAATTGCGCGTAAACCTTCAGCTTCAGGTCCAGCCGCTCGGGCACACTTTCCTGAATCCAGCTGGCGCCGTCCACAGCATCCTCGATCGTGTCGTGGAAGCTCAAGCGCCCCTCAGCGGGCAGATCCACGTTGCTAAGACCCGGCAGTGAACGGCGCGCGTTGTCCAGCACTTCGCCAATCTTGCGCTCGGCCTCGGGGTCCGGGTCGAACACGCGTACGTTCCAGCCGCTCAGCAGGAATCGCGCGGCCCAGCCGCCCCCGATCACGCCGCCGCCGACGATGGTTGCTGTGTTGGTCATGTGTCTGGTCCTTTTATGCAGGGCGCACGCCGTAAATGACGGGTGAAGAAAGCGCAGGAACCGGGTCGAGCCCGCGGCGCGCATGGGCAAATGTGCCGGAAAAAGGAGAGCACAGATGCAGATCAAATTTGTTGGATTGCCGAGTGAAACCGTGGCGCAGATCAAACGGCGCGATACGTACGGCCATGAACCGGACCGCGAGGTGTCGGGGGGCGACGGATACCCCTGCCGCCACTGCCTGCAGGAAACGCCCCATGGCGAGGATTACCTGATCCTGGCACACCGCCCGTTTGAAGGCTTGAATGCCTATACCGAAACCGGCCCGATTTTCCTGTGTGCACAGGATTGCGGACCTTACACGCCATCGTCCGAGATGCCGCCGATCCTGAAAGCGCCGCAGTTCCTTGTACGCGGCTACACGGCAGATGAACGCATTCGCTACGGCACGGGCAAGGTTGTGGAAACGGCGCAAATCCCCGACTATGCCGCTGGACTGCTGTCGAACCCCGACATCGCCTTTGTCGACGTGCGCAGCGCATCCAACAACTGTTACCAGTGCCGGATTGTGCGTGCCTGAATAGGAACCCACCACGCGGGGCGTCATCGCGACGCCTCGCACCGGACCAGATCATGGACCAGCCCGTCTTTGGTCAGGATCATCAGCCGGTCATGCGGTGTCAGCATGAAAATCTGCGACTCGGAATAGGCAAACCCAGCATCCAGACAGTCGATGTCCAGAATCCAGCTTTGGCCCACGCCCGTCTCGCGCACGTCGCGAACCTCACAGCTCCATTCAACGCCGAACAACCCGTCTCGCCCGAACCAGTCCGGGGTGCCATCCCCGACCTCTCCGGCCTGCGCACACCAACGCGCATCAAGCGCCCAGTATCCTTCCCACGGTGGTGCGTCGCTGGCCCCGGCCAAGACCGGGGCACAGGCAAGCATCGCAGTCAGTAACCGTTTCACGCGGCTTCCGGCGCGCGCTTAGTCAGGCCCAGCTTTTCGCGCACTTCGGCGGCACCGATCACGCGGGCACCCATGTTTTCCACGATGGTCACCGCACGCTCGACCAGTTGGTCGTTGCGCGCTAGAACACCCTTGTCTAGCCACAGATTGTCTTCCAAACCGACGCGGACATTGCCGCCGGCCAGAACTGCCGCCGCAGCGTACGCCATCTGGTTGCGACCCAGCGAGAAGGCCGAGAAGGTCCAATCATCCGGCACGTTGTTGACCATGGCCATGAACGTGTTCAGGTCATCCGGTGCGCCCCACGGCACGCCCATACACAGCTGCACCAGTCCCGGGGCCTCCAGCACGCCGTCTGCAACAAGTTGCTTTGCATACCACAGGTGGCCTGTGTCAAAAGCCTCGATCTCGGGCTTCACGCCCATGGCGGTCATCATGCGACCCATCGCCTGCAACATACCGGGCGTGTTGGTCATGACATAGTCGGCCTCGGCAAAGTTCATGGTGCCGCAATCCAGCGTGCAGATTTCCGGGCGACACTGCTTCACATGCTCGACCCGCGCCGCTGCGCCGATCATGTCGGTCCCACCCTCGTCCAGCGGCAATGGGTTTTCGGGGGACCCGAACACCATGTCCCCACCCATACCGGCCGTCAGGTTCAGCACCACGTCCACATCCGCCTCGCGAATACGCTCGGTCACTTCGCGGTAATAATCCAGATTGCGTGACGGTGCACCGGTTTCCGGGTCACGCACGTGGCAATGCACGATGGCCGCACCGGCCTTGGCCGCGTCAATCGCGCTGTTGGCGATCTGTTCGGGCGAGCGCGGCACATGCGGGCTGCGGTCCTGCGTCCCGCCAGAGCCGGTCACGGCACAGGTGATGAATACGTCGCGGTTCATGCTGAGCGGCATCTGAGCTCTCCCTCTGTTCTGGGGCATGTTTTGGACGAAATTTGCGGTTCAAGAAACAGGGATACGGCGCGAATTCATGCCAAAACGACAAAATTTCAAACTTGCATAAGCCGGGCAGTAGCTGAGCTTTTCCCACTCCTGCCTGTCGGCTTATTCCTGCGCGCGCAGAATACGCGCAGGCCGCACGGCAAGCGGTCGCCAGGCGAATCCCAGATTCGCCAGCAACGTGGCCCCAACCCCGCCCAGGATGATCACCGCGACCGAGGACCAGATAACAGTGTAATCGGTTTCAAAGATAAATCGGGCCACGGCCCAGCCGCCCACGATCCCGGCCACCAAGGCTACGGCCCCCGCAAACGCGCCTAGCAGGGCTGCACGCAGGGCAAAACTCCAAAGGATTTTCCGACGTGGTGCGCCCAGCGTTTTCAACAACGCGCCCTCATGCGCACGCGCGCGTTCGCCTGCTGCTGCTGCGCCGATCAGAACAAGGAACCCAGTCAACAGCGTTGCCGCCGCGCCCCATGCGGTTGCCGAGGCCAAACCGGCCAACAGCCCTGCCACCCGGTCGATGGCATCACGCACCCGGATCGCGGTGATGTTGGGATAGGCGCCGGCAAGGTCGCGCAGGATAGCGGCCTCGGACTGCGGCTCCGCATATACGGTCGCGATAAAACTATGCGGCGCACCCGCCAGTGCGCCTGGGTTCATCGACAGGATGAAGCCGATCCCGGCGGTCGAAAAATCCACCTCACGAAAGCTGGCGATGGTCGCGGTGATGTCGCGGCCAAGGATGTTGAGGGTCAGTTCATCACCCATTTTCACCCCCATCTCCGCCGCTCCCCCAGCCGCGAAACTGACCAAAGGCGGGCCGTCATATCCTTCGGGCCACCATTCGCCCGCCGTGATCGTGGTATTGTCCGGTTTCAGCCCGGAATAGGTGATGCCTCGGTCCCC
>JBFOMB010000211.1:0-34450 GCA_040830545.1 Paracoccaceae bacterium
CATGAAGCCGAAATCTCGCTCGATATGAGCCAGACCGCGGGCAAGAAGATGATCGCCGAGGCGCGGGAAAAGGTGTACATCACCTTCGATCAGCTCAACCAGGTTCTGCCCCCGGATCAGGTGTCGTCCGAGCAGATCGAGGATGTGATGTCCATGCTCTCGGAAATGGGCATCAACATCATTGAGGATGAAGAGGCCGAAGAAGAAGAGCAAAAGGGTTCGACCGAAATCGTCACGACCGACGATGCGCGCGAGGTCGCCCTGTCCAACCAGACCCAGGAAAAGCTGGACCGGACGGATGACCCGGTGCGCATGTATCTACGCGAAATGGGGTCCGTCGAACTGCTGTCCCGCGAGGGCGAGATCGCGATTGCGAAACGGATCGAGGCCGGTCGCAATACGATGATTGCCGGGCTGTGTGAAAGCCCGCTGACCTTCCAGGCGATCACCATCTGGCACGACGAATTGTTGAGCGAAGACATTCTTTTGCGTGACGTTATTGATCTGGAAACCACGTTTGGTCGCCAGATGGGAGAAGATGGCGAGGTTGAGGAACCCGTTGTCGACACCTCTGCCGTTCAGGCCCAACAAAAGCCTGCCGCCGATACTGGCCCGGAACTGGACGCCGACGGCAACCCGATCATCAAGGAAGATGACGACGACGAGGACGATCAGGCGAACATGTCGCTGGCTGCGATGGAGGCCGCGCTGAAAGACCGCGTTCTGGGTATGCTGGAACGGATTTCGCTGGACTATTCACAGCTGTCGGAAATGCAGGACAGCCGGATTTCTGCAACGCTGAACGAAGACGGGTCTTTCTCTGAAAGGGACGAAGAGACCTATCAGGCGCTACGGCAGGAAATCGTCACGTTGGTGAACGAACTGCACTTGCACAACAACCGGATCGAAGCGCTGATCGACCAGCTTTACGGCATCAACCGCCGGGTCATGTCGATTGACAGCTCTATGGTGAAGCTGGCGGATCAGGCGCGCATCAACCGTAAGGATTTTGTTGAGGCTTACCGTGGCCGCGAACTGGACCCGAACTGGCTGTCCGACATGGCGGAAAAACCGGGCCGGGGCTGGCAGATGTTCATCGAACGCTCGACCGCGAAGGTGGAGGATCTGCGCGCCGATATGGCCCAGGTCGGTCAGTATGTCGGCCTGGACATCAGCGAATTCCGCCGCATCGTTCAGCAGGTCCAAAAGGGCGAGAAAGAGGCCCGTCAGGCCAAGAAGGAAATGGTCGAGGCCAACCTGCGCCTCGTGATCTCCATCGCCAAGAAGTACACGAACCGTGGCCTGCAATTCCTTGATCTTATTCAGGAAGGCAACATCGGCCTGATGAAGGCCGTTGACAAGTTCGAGTATCGCCGGGGTTACAAATTCTCCACCTACGCGACGTGGTGGATCCGTCAGGCGATCACGCGGTCCATCGCGGATCAGGCCCGCACGATCCGTATTCCGGTGCATATGATCGAAACGATCAACAAGCTGGTGCGCACGGGCCGTCAGATGCTGCACGAAATCGGCCGCGAACCGACGCCGGAGGAATTGGCCGAAAAGCTGCAAATGCCGCTGGAAAAGGTTCGCAAGGTGATGAAAATCGCCAAGGAACCGATTTCGCTGGAAACGCCGATTGGCGACGAAGAAGACAGCCAGCTGGGCGATTTCATCGAGGACAAAAATGCGGTTCTGCCACTGGACAGCGCGATTCAGGAAAACCTGAAGGAAACCACAACCCGCGTTCTGGCCTCGCTCACACCGCGTGAAGAACGCGTGCTGCGCATGCGCTTTGGCATCGGCATGAACACCGACCACACCCTCGAAGAGGTCGGTCAGCAGTTCAGCGTGACCCGCGAACGTATCCGCCAGATCGAGGCGAAGGCTCTGCGCAAGCTCAAGCACCCGTCGCGGTCGCGCAAATTGCGGAGCTTCTTGGACCAGTAACCGCAGGAGGACGGCCAGATTCGCATCGGGCTGGCATTATCCGGGGGCGGCGCGGCGGGAGTCGCGCATGTCCCGGTGTTGCAGGCGCTGGATGATCTGGGTCTGACGCCTTCCGCCATTGCAGGTACGTCCATGGGGGCGTTGGTCGGGGCGATTTATGCCTCGGGCATTTCTGCGGCGGAAATGCGGGACTATTTCCTGCATCTGGGTCAGCGCCCGGTCACTCATATGTGGAAAATCGCCATTCAGGGCGCGCTGGGGTTCAGCCGGGGTTTTGCCACGGTAGATGCCGAGGTGTTCACCGACGCCATGCTGCCCGAACCGGTACCGGAACTGTTCGAGGGTTTGGACATCCCCCTGACGGTGGTTGCGCATGATTTCCATGGCCGAAACGCGGTGGGGATCAATACGGGTGCGGTCCGATCCGGCGTTGCTGCGTCGTTGGCGGTTCCCGGCGTGTTCAAACCCGTGCGCCGTTCAGGCCGCATCCTGATCGACGGGGGCATCACCGAAAACCTGCCCCTGCGCTTCCTGCCCGAAGTCGATTTGGTTCTGGCCGTCAACGTCTTCACCGATCCGCCCAGCGACTCGGACGAAATGCCGTCGCAGATGGAAACATCCATGGGTGCGCTGCGCACGATGATGGTGAAAAACGTGCACAGCGCGATTGCGGACTGCAAACCCGACATCCTGATTGAGCCAGACATCCCGCAGCTGGGGTCCAAAAGCTTCTGGCAGGTGGAGGAGTTGATGTATCACGCCGAAGGCGCGCGGGAGCAGGCGCGCGTCGCGTTGCAGGCGGCCCTCGACAAACACGGGTGAGTTTGGCTTACTCCGCCCACAACTAAATCAGCCGGGGTGTTTCATGTCATTTCTGTCCAAATTATTCGGCGGTGGGGGCGGCAAGGAGCCCGCAAAGGCAGAAGCCGTGGAGCACGCCGGGTTCCGCATTTACCCCGACCCGGTGAAGGAACAGGGTGGCTACCGCGTGGCGGCGCGCATCGAAAAGGACGTGGAGGGCGAGACCAAGTCGCACGACATGATCCGCGCGGACACCTATGCCTCGCCCGATACGGCGAGTGATGCGTCGGTTTCCAAAGCCAAGCAGTTCATCGACCAGATGGGTGATCGGATTTTCGATCCGCGATAGTGGGTTACACAAGCGAAAACGGCCCAGCACCGCGCCGCTGCGCGGCAATTCACCGCTTGCCGTTCCTTCTGGCCACTGCCACACTTCCTGTATTGCATGATAGAAAGGGAGCGCTCCATGTCCTCCACTGATCCTTTCCGCAACTATCCGCGCACCTTGGCAAGGCTGCCGCGCGTCATGCGCCTTTATATCCTGCATTGCATTGTCGGCTTTGCGCTGTCTGCCGTGTTCACATCGGCAATCCTCTGGCTGAACGTCGCCGGGATTGGACATCTGGTGGCCAATGTCTCAGGCGGGTGGCTGGCGGTGTTGGTGTTTTTCACGCTTAACGGCATCGTGTTTTCGGGCGTTCAGACGGCTGTTGTCCTGTGGTCCATGGACTATGACGACGGTACTGCCGGGGGCGGGGGACGGCCAATTCACCTTGGTGAACCGGCGCGTGTCCGCGCAGTGGCACCGACCAAGACAGCGAAAGCATGGGCGCAACCGCGCAACCTGTGATATACTCGGATCAGTAACGAGGAGCTGATCCAAATGCGTGTTGTGAAGTGGATTCTAGCGGTTGTTGTCGTTCTGGCCGCCGTTTTTGTTGTTGGCGGGATGCTGTTGCCCCGCAATGTCGAAGTTGCCCGATCGGTGGAAATCGACGCCCCGGCGGAACAGGTGTTCCCGCATGTGAATAGCCTGAAGGCGACTCAGGCGTGGTCGCCCTGGCTGGAGCGTGACCCGGATGTGAAGTTGACCTTTGAGGGGCCGGACACCGGCGTGGGGTCCAAGATGGCCTGGACCTCAGAAGAGCCAACCGTCGGTGCCGGAACGCAGGAAATCACCGAGTCGGTTGAGAACAAAAGCGTGAAGACCGCGCTGGATTTCGGTGATATGGGCACGGCGGTGGCCACGTTTGATTTGGCTGCGGCAGGGGGCAAGACAACCCTGACCTGGGGCCTGAATTCGGACATGGGCGCCGGCCCGGTTGGTCGCTGGATGGGGCTTATGATGGATAGTTGGGTTGGCGGGGACTATGAAAAGGGTCTGGCGAACCTGAAAACGCTGGTCGAGAGCGAGGACAATAGCGACGGATGAAGAAGCGAGGGCTGGAAACCGCGAACCGCAGGGCTGTCATTGGCCTGGCTATCGGAATACTGGCCCTCACAGGCCCTGTGGCTGCGGATGAATTTCGCGGCAAGCGTGGCACGCGGGTGAACCCGGTCAACGCTGCTGTTTTCGAGGTGGTTGCGCGATCCTCCACCCGAGGACCGGATTTCTGGTGCGGCGCGGCAGACTATGCACGTCGTGCCTTGGGGCGCGGTTGGACGGATCGCATCTACGTGGCGCGCTCCATGGGGCCCAGCGTGACAACCAATCGTCGCTCTGCTGTGCATTTCACGCTGGATCCGGGGGCCGCAGGGATCAGCCCGGCCAAGCCCTCGCTCAGCATCAATGCCTTCCGCGTAGGGGACAGCATGTCCATCCAGCAGGCCAACACCCATTGCAACATTCCACTCAGGGGGGTCTGATCGGTGCGGTGGTTCGCGCTGTGCCTGATCCCGGTGCTGACGATCCCGTCCGTCAGCCACGCGTGGCGGGCGTTCAACGGCACCGAGGTCAATCCGGTACGTGATGGCGTGTTCGAAGTGATCCCGCATGGCCGATCTGGCCCGTCTGAATTCTGGTGCGGGGCAGGGGACTATGCGCGGACCGTTCTGGGCGTTGGGCCGACGCAACGCATCTACATCTGGCGCGGGATCGGCCCCAGTGAAACCCGTCCCGGCGCGAAATCGGTGCAATACGCCCTGTCCCCGCCACCGGGCAAAGAGAACGTGCATGGCGGATACTCGCTGTCGGTGAAACTGGAAGGCGACAATCTGGATGCCGCCATGGCACAACGGTATTGTACCAGCGGGTTTCCGTTCTGATCGTCTATTCGGTGACGGGCGCGCATGTTTTGTTGATCAATTGTGCGGTTGATGGGCCGTTTAAGTGACATACCATATCCATCACGCCCCGCATGGCGAAGGCTGACGCGGGACATAACACAGCACTCCGGCCCAATTACCGGGTCGCATGAAAGCGGAGGCAAAGACAATGACCAGGCAGACTTGGATTGCGGGGCTTGTGACCGCAGCAACCGTATTGGCGGCGGGAACGGCATCGGCGTTCACGTCCAGCAACTACATGCGGGTGAACCCCGTATCCGACAGCGTGTTCGAGGTGCTGCCGCGCGGCGGGGCACGGCGATCAGGAGACTATTGGTGCGCGGCGGCAGAGTATCTGCTGTTCACAGGCGTTTCGAATGCGACACAACGCATCTATGTGGTCCGCGCTCTAGGACCGGGTCAGACGGCAAACCGCCGCTCGACCGTGCAGTTTTCGATCACACCGCCTGCAGGGGTCGATACGACGCCGGGCATTTCGCTGACCGTTCGGCGGGTGGGCGAAAACATGAGCGCGCACCTGGCGCGGTCGCAGTGCTTCTTCCGGGACCCGATCTTTATCCCCTAAGCCGCAGGTACAAACAAAGACAGGCCGCTGATTGTGCGGCCTGTCACATAGGATCATATGCCCATGGCCCAGTCCGAGTTCACAATTCAAACGCGCGGGCCCGGGTTTTACGAGTTCACCCGCGATGTGACCCGTTGGGTTCGGGAAACCGGACAACGCGAAGGGCTGTTGACCCTGTTTGTGCGGCACACGTCCTGCTCGCTCCTGATCCAGGAAAATGCCGATCCAGACGTTCGCACTGATCTCGCCGGGTTTTTCGCCCGTCTCGTCCCGCGAGGTGACGATCCCTCGATGCGTTGGCTCTCCCACACGCTGGAGGGACCGGACGACATGCCCGCGCATATCAAATCTGCGCTGCTACCTGTGTCACTCAACATCCCGGTTTCAGAGGGTCGGCCGGTTTTGGGCACGTGGCAGGGCATATATCTGGTGGAACACCGCGACATGCCACACACGCGGCGGGTCTATGCGCATCAGGCTTAGCGATCCCAAGGGTGCCTGCACTCAAGAACACCGGTGGATCATTTGAAATCAAATGGGCATTGACACTCTTTGATCAGGTCAGTCGCTGTCACCTGTCAGGACTGAGTTGTAACCGTTCAGATTCATGCCATTGCCTCGCCCATTGAGATAGGCTTTGCGAAAAAGGACGTTTTCGATGGTCTGGTGAGGGCAGGTGCATGACTAACACGCGATACCAAAATGACTGCTAAGCTTGCGTTTCTAGTGCAAAATTTGTGACACTCCGGGTCCACGAAACTTGATCCATGTGCGAAATGATCGCAAACTGACACTGCTGGAGTTCTACTTGCATAACGTTGGAAAAGGGATTCTGTTTGCAATCTAAAGGGGTGATAAAAGAGGCCATGAATGCAAGATCGCGCCTTGCGTTCGGACTCAAGATTTTTTGGGCGGCGTTGCGCCAAAGACGTTTGTTCGAATTGTGCGCCGTAAGTACGTACTTAGAATTTAAATTACGTCCGTCTGATGTCGAGCCCACTTATATTGACAGTAAGGCGACGGCCCGATTCCTAAATGAGTTTCAAGAGGTCGCAGGCTCCATCATTATCTTTCCGGGTGGTGAGGCAGTGCGTATTCGTAGAGAAGCCGTATGTTCAGTGGGTTCCGGGATCTTGTATGGCGAGTATCACCCTTTGAAAGGAACTCGCGTGTTCCTGGAAGAAAAGCGGATTTTATACACGTTTGACTTTTATGAAAATGATCACCGTGTCAATCATATACACTCAATTCAAAAGATTTCCGATCAGACTGTCCTCATCAATTATGGTGACTCTCGTCGATATAGTGACTTGGTGCTTGTGGGTGACGGTGAAGCGACTCTCAAAAGGATTGGGCGATATGATGTGGTTTTAGGGGGTTACACGTCCGGATGTTGGGTTCGAGACCGGCTTTACCTAGGTTCAGATTTTACTGAGCGCAAGAACTTCATTCAGGAGTACACCACACGCGTCCGTCACCCGCTACCTCGTCGAATTTGCCGCCATTTTGTCTCAGGTATGTACCACATCAAAGGAACAGCTTGCATAAAACTGTTCACCAACAAAAATGTCCATACAGGAAGTGATGACCACGCAGTTGTTACTTTTTGCACCAAAACAAATTCATTTTCCAATTTGAGGATCTTGAAGCTTGACTACGTTTGACTATCATGTGGCAATTTGGGTCGGACCAATTGGAAAAAGCGCCGAATTGATTAGGCAGAAGGTTAATCGAGGCGCAGCGAAGCCGGTTCTGGTGGATGTCGGCGGAATGAACGGACGTTTGTCAAAGGCGTTCGTCGGGTTTGACTATTCAGTTGTAGATATCCAACCTGACCCTGAATGCGCAGCTGTGAAATACGTTGTAGGGTCTGCAGAGTGTCTTCCGGTAGAATCGGAGACAACAGATATTGTATTGACCTGTAGTGCCATACAGTACTTCGACCAAGAACGCTTCTTTTCCGAGGCCAAACGTGTTTTGAAGTCAGGTGGTTATCTTGTCGTCCACGAGAATGGTTGTTGCAATCCTGTGATTTTTGTTTGTCGCTGTGTTCAAAGGATTATTGGGTTATTCAATTCAGACCAGTGGAGATATCGAAATACAATTATAAAATACTACCGGCCCAGGCAGATAGAAGGGTTCGTTGTTACCTACGCGGATACGTCTTGTTTTCTCAGTCCCTTATCTTTTGTCTCCGAGATGGTTTTTGGTCGCAGCCTAGCGACAGGTTTTTTGACAGCAGTCGACGACTATTTGTTGGCGGCTTTGCCGATTGTAAAGAAACTGAGTTGGTTTAACGTTGTGCATTACAAGAAGCTCTGAATTGAGCGTTAGGATTTTGTCAGGCGCATTGGTTGCGACGAAGTATTTCTGCTCGGCTCCTACGGAGTTTTGGATTGCCCGCTAAACTGTAGCGCTTTGTAGGGCGGCGTTACAAAGCTCACGGAGCACAGCACACAGTTTGCGGGTGGGTTCGATCTACACTCGGACTTTTTCAAATTCAGAAGAAAGGGTCACGGGCCTAAAGCAAACGGCGGGTTTTCCGTCGCCAGACATGCAGGATGTCCGGCCCGATGGCACGGGATGACGCCAGCCGAAATCGGGGTGCCTCCTCCAACCGCCCCAGACCCATCGCGCCGATGGACGGCATGCCCTCGGCCCCGATCACCAGACCCGCGCTGAACCCGATCAACTCGTCCACCAGGTCAGAGGCCAGCAGGGATGCGGCCAATGCGCTGCCCCCTTCGCAGAAAACGCGAGTCAGGCCCGCAGACCCCAGTTGTGTCAGCACGTCCAGCGGGTCCAACTGCACCCCCCGCGTGTCGCATTCTAGCAGCCTCGCGCCAAGGCCTGTCCACGCCGCCTTGCGCTCTGTATCCGCGTCGTGACCACAGCACAGCCACACCGGTACCTCCTGCGCGCTGCGGGCCAATTGCCCCAGCAACGGCAGGTCCAACCTGCGGGACACAACCACGCGGACAGGCTGATGATCCACACCCAGCCCCCGCACGTTCAGTGACGGATCATCCGCCCGTGCTGTGCCTGCGCCAACCATCACCGCATCATGGGTGGCGCGCATGGCATGCACCACGCGCCGCGCCTCAGGGCCGGTGATCCACTGGCTTTCACCCGTGGCCGTGGCAATCCGCCCATCGAATGACGAGGCCAGTTTCAGCGTCACGAAGGGCCGACCATGTTCCGTGCGCAGGAAAAACCCGGCCAGATCATGCGCAGCCTCTTCGGCCATCACGCCGGTTGTGACCTCGATCCCCGCCGCTTGCAGCTTGGCAAAGCCCTGACCAGCCACGCGGGGATCGGTATCTTCAATTGCTGCAACAACACGCGCCACACCCGCATCAATCAACGCCTCGGCACAGGGTGGGGTTTTGCCATGGTGGGAACAGGGCTCCAGCGTGACATAGGCCGTCGCCCCGCGCGAGGCTTCGCCCGCCCGGTCCAGCGCCTCGCGTTCGGCGTGCGGACGTCCACCCGGCTGCGTCCAGCCGCGCCCTGCCACGCGCCCGTCCTTGACGATCACGCAGCCCACAGCCGGATTTGGCCAGCAGCGTCCCTGTCCGCGTCGGCCAAGGCTGAGCGCCATGGCCATATAGCGGCGGTCGAGCGCGCTCACTCGTTGTCGGTGGATTGAGGCCTGAGTTCGTGGACAAAATCCTCGAAATCATCAGCGGCCTGGAAGTTCTTGTACACGCTGGCAAAGCGCACATAGGCCACGGTGTCGATCCGGGCCAGTGCCTCCATAACGATTTCACCAATCTGGTTGGACTGGATGTCGGTTTCACCCATGCTTTCCAGCCGCCGCACAATGCCCGAAATCATCTGGTCGATGCGTTCCGGTTCAATCGGGCGTTTCTGCATCGAAATGCGGATCGACCGCTCCAGCTTGTCCCGGTCGAAATCTTCGCGCCGTCCGTTGGTTTTGATCACCACCAGATCGCGCAGCTGCACCCGTTCATAGGTCGTGAAACGCCCGCCGCAGGCCGGGCAGAACCGGCGTCGCCGGATGGCCACGTGATCCTCGGCCGGACGGCTGTCTTTCACCTGTGTGTCGATATTTCCGCAAAACGGGCACCGCATTGGCCGTTTCCCCTCGTTCAGTTCCGCCTCTTGTTGTGGACGCTCCGGCCCACTTATCCACAAGTATAGGGCAGCCGCTAGGGTTTGGGTAGTGCAGAATTGTAGCCGCTAGATAGGCGCTTGGTTGCCTTCGGCATTGGTTTCAGGCGGGTTTCAACGCCAAAGATGCGCCCATGTGGCAAACGCGCCTTGCAGTTTTGCAAGGCTGCGATTGGCAAGCCCTGCACGGGGCAGGCTGCCGCTGGCCAGCCGGTCCACGGCAACCTCGACCGGGCACGGCAGGCCGGTGACCGGATCAAAGTAGCGCGGATAGTCGATCAGTGTCGCATGCACCAGCCCGGCAAGCGTTGGCTGTGCCTGACGCCGCGCGGGCACGTCGCCCAGATCCGCCGTCAGCCCCCATCCGGCATAAAACGGCGCGCCCAGCGTTGTGACGCCGACGCCCCGCAACAGCGCCTCGAACCCCAGGGCCGATGTCATGGTCCAAACCTCTTGTACTTGTCCCAACAATCCCGCCGGGTCTGCTCGGTCCGCCACAAGGTCGGCCAGCCCGTTGGCGTCGATGGCACCGGGGCGCAGCCCGGCCTCCACGTCCGGATGGGGTTTGTAGATCAGGATCGCGTTGGGCCGCGCAGTGCGGGCCGCGCGCAAGAGGTCCAGATTGGTGCGGACGGTGCTGGTGCCCTTGCGGATGGACGCATCATCTTCCACCTGTCCCGGGACCAGAACCTTGTGTCCCGGCGGCAGGTCGGGCGCGTCCTGCGCCAGATTGTACTTGCTGAGACGCAGGCGCACGATGGCGTTGATCAGGGCTTCAGCTCTTTGTTGCTGATCCGGCCGCAGTTTTGCGCGTTGCGTGATCCAAGCCTCCAACCGCGAGGGACGGGATGGGTCGTAGTAGATGCCCAGATCATCGGTCACCAGCGACAGGGGCGGGATCAGGTCCGCGCCCAACCCGCGCGAACGCAGGAATCCGTCTTCGACACGGACAGCATCGCCGTGCTCTGCCGTGGCCTTGCCTGCCCAGACCATGTTCCGCCGTGGTGGCGCACCGCGCGTGTCCTGAAAATTCACCCCGCCATGGGCCCCAAAGAACTGCTGCAACGGCCGCCGTTTCCACAGCCGCATACCGCTTGCGGTCCAGCCGTGACGATCTTCCCGCCAGGCACGTGCGCGCGCCTCCAACGTGTCGATCACGCGCGGCAGGTCGCATAGCTGATCCTCATAGGGATCGTACCAGACGGGATATTCCATCATTGCGCCGACAAACAATTGCGCGCGCGTCAGTTGGCGTTCCCGGCGAGGCACGGGCGTATAATCCTCGCTGAGGCCCCAGCCGACATAGAAGGGCTGACCGAACACATGTGGACGATGACCGGCCAGAATGGCCT
Organism: Paracoccaceae bacterium; assembly: GCA_040830545.1. GTDB lineage: Bacteria > Pseudomonadota > Alphaproteobacteria > Rhodobacterales > Rhodobacteraceae > HXMU1420-2. The sequence goes on from JBFOMB010000211.1 coordinate 11,089, forward strand.
CGAACCCCAGTTGCGAGGACACAGTGTAAACCGCAAGCGCGCCCTCCAGCAGATGCCAAGGGCTGACCGCATCGGTGCAAAGCGAAACGCGATTGGTTTCATCCTCGGGTGAGAAATAGCCCGGCCTGTGACCCAGACGGGTTTCCGGATGTGTCTTAATAAGGACACGCGCGCCCGGATGGTCCTCTTGCGCGCGGATCAGCATATCCAGAAAGGTCGCACGATCCGCACCACTTGCCGTGACCGAGGCATCGCCGCGCGTCTGATCGACCACCAGAACATAACCCGGCGGTGGGGCAGGGATTGCCGGGTCAACCGCCGCGTATTTCGTCAGGTGGGCATCCTGAATCCGCGCAATCGAGGCCCGCGCGGTCGCCATCTGCGCCGCATCATCCAGCGGTGCGGTCGCTAAAAACGTTTCCAGGTCCGAGGGTGTACGGCCATCAAAATGCACACCGGTCCGGTCCAGATGCAGGCCTATAGGCGGTTCGCCGGATCGCCCCGGCAGGAGCGAGCGCAAAAACGCATCCTCCACCCGCAACAACGGCGCATCGTAGCGTTCGGCGATGGCACGGCCCCGGTGTGCGGTCGGGCTGTTGCCCCAGATCGCCACGCGGTCGCCTTCACGCGGCAGGCCAAGCGTAACGGAATAGCCGCTGAGGTGCAGAATACGGCGCAGACGTTTCTGAGTCAGAAATCCGCCATTGTAGACCCGCAGCCGCTCGGGCGGATGGCTCTCGCCCGAGCGCATGTCATTTACTGACCGAATAGGGTCTGTACGTTGGCCAGCGGGGTCAGGCCGCCGACGACCAGCGAGATGGTCTTGGACCATTGCGCGTAGGGCGCTTCGGTTACATAGAGCGTATCACCGTCCCGGATCACAAAATCCCGCGCCATGAACAGGCCGTTAGGTTCGGTCAGGTTCAGCACGTAGACCATGCGCTGCGCGCCCTCCAGGTCGGTTCGGCCAAGCACCTGACCGGCGATTTCCTGCGGCTCGTTGCGCATGATGAACACACCGGTCGGGTCGGATGCGGTAGAGATCAGGCCGCCGACCTGTGCAATCGCTTCCAGCGCGCTCAGGTCCTGGCTTTCAAACGGCACGCGCGCCTGGGCGGAGGTCGCGCCGAGCGCGGTAAAGGTCCGCGTGTCGCCCTCGATCAGGATCTGGTCACCGGCCCGCAATGCGATGTCCAGTTCCGGATGGTCATAGAGGTCCTGGAACCAGATTTGCCCCTTTTTGCTGCCGCGAGTCACGATGACCTGGGCGATTTCGGGTTCAATGGTCACGCCGCCCGCATTGGCCAGCATCGCGCCCAGCGTCCGTGTCGGGCGCTCGATCGGATAGACGCCCTGCGCGCCCACGGCCCCGACCAGCGACACGGTTGAACCATCCCCGGCCAAGCGGCTGACCTGCACTTGCGGGTCAGGGGTCTGTTCTTCGAGTTCTTTGGTGATCAGTTCGCGCAACTGGTTCGGAGTGTTGCCTGCGGCCCTAACCCGGCCTGCGTAAGGCACAAAGATAAAGCCGGAACTGTCGACCTGTACTTCTTCCAATTGCGTTGCGTTGATGCCTTCGCTCGCCAGCAGGCCATCATCCACGTTTTCCCAGATGGTCAGGCCCAGACTGTCGCCCGGTCGGATCGTGTCCGAGGTAAGAGGGGATGCGTTTCGGAAGTCGTCGGAAAAACCGAGTGCGGGTACAACGGCGGTGGCGCGTGTGACACGGTCATTGACCGAGACCACGTATGCATCACCTTCGCGCTGGACCGAGCCGGCAAAGATCTGACGTTTGTTCGGGCCCACCTGCGGCAACCCACAGGAGGCCAAAACCGATATGGCACTAACCAGCGCGATGGGCTTAACCCACCGGACAATAAGGGAATTCACTGCTCGGTCTCCTCGACCTGTATTGTTCTGCCTCAGCTTTTTTCGCCAAACTATCGGAATCCGGCCAAAAAATCCAGTGTCGAGGAGGTGGGGTCAGCTGACGGCGCGCAACTGTTGCCGCGGGGCCGCTGTGCCGGATTTCAGCGCGTCATACGGATCTTCGTCTGACAGCATCATGTCGACCACCTGACGCAGCAGTTGGCGACGGCCCCGGGACGAATAGAAGCCACCTGGTAACTGGCTGGTTTCCAACAGGAAACGACGGAAATCGCGATAGGCCTTGTTGTCCGGTCGGCTGGCCCCGGTGAAGAAGTCGCTGAGCGCCTGGGTCGAGACAAATTCAGGTTTTGCGTACACCGCCTTGCCAAACACCTTGAGCGGGATGCCGCGCCACAGGACCTGTTGACCGGCGGTTGAATTTACCGTGACCGCGCTGCGGGCGTCGTTCAGCAGTTTGGCCAGTTTCCCCCCGCGCACGTAATGGACACGGTGGCTGATCCCGTGTTGCCGGGCAAGGCGACGCACTTCGCGCCGGATCGGAACGCGACCGTCTTCCAGCGGATGCGCCTTGACCACCAGATGATGGTGTTGCGGCGCGCCGGTGGCAAAGCCTTCCATGATCTCCGCCAGGAAGTCGGTCATCGTGTCAAAGGGGGAATGCATCTGAAACGCACTGTCATGTTCCAGTTGCAGCAGCGCCAGATGATAGGGAAACCCGCCATTGCGAATGCGGGCGGTGGCGATCCAGCGGTCCAGGGCGTGAGTCGGGAGCAGCAGCAGGCGCTGCAGGTACAGCTTGAATTCGTTGGCAACGCTCAGGGCCCGGTGCGGGCGAAAGTTCCGGTAGTCGCCGTTCCGGAACAGGACGAACCAATGATAGAGCGCACCGTAGAACATGTGCTGGCGCATGTCGCCCCAATGACCGGGGGGCAGCGGGGCCTCCATGTCGGATTGGGCGAGGGCGGTTTGCATCTCGTTGATGGTCATGTCCATCAGACGGGAATTGCCGTTTGATCCACCGCGCTCATAGGTAACCCAATACGGGCGCATGTAACCTTCTTCGAAGACATGCACACGCAGGCCCAGGCGACGCGCCTCTTCCACGGCTGTGGCATGGATCGGGCGGGTGTCACCATAAAGCACGATATCCGTGACCCGGCGCGTATCAACCATGCGCAGGAACGACTCCCGCCAGTCTTCTGGTGTGCCGCGGTAAGGCAGATAGGATTGTGTGTGAAACCAGAAGGCCCGGTCGCCCGCATTGAACCCGACGCGCCACACGGTGCAGCCCGCCGCGCGCAGCATTTTTCCCAAGCTGTGGAAATACGGACCATGTGGGCCCTGAAGAAACAGGAAAACGCGCGATTTCGTCGACGGGAGCGGCATATTTGTCCTTTTGCGCCAAATGCTCAACAATCCGGTCCCTAGCAGGTCGATCCGGCGAAACTATGGCGACGACATGGCACTGACGCAAGTCGCACCACTTGTCCCCAAGCTAGGGGCGATTTAGGTTGGACACTAGTCACAAATGAGGAAACAACATGTTTACGGGCATCATCACCGATATTGGCACCGTTGCGTCGCTGGAACAAAGGGGCGATCTGCGGGCGCGGATCACCACCGGTTACGACACCGCGTCGATTGACATGGGGGCGTCAATTGCGTGCGACGGGGTGTGCCTGACGGTTGTGGCGCTGGGGCCGGACTGGTTCGACGTGGATATCAGCGCCGAGACGGTCGAGAAGACCAATATCGGGCGCAATGGCTGGGCGTCGGGTCGGCGGATCAACCTGGAACGCGCGTTGCGGGTCGGGGACGAGTTGGGCGGTCACATCGTGTCGGGGCATGTGGATGGCGTGGCCGAGTTGATTTCGTTGACCGATGAGGGGGACAGCACGCGGCTGAAGTTCCGCGCGCCCGGCGATCTGGCGCGGTTTATTGCGCCCAAAGGCTCGGTTGCGTTGAACGGCACGTCCCTGACGGTGAACGAGGTGGAGGGTGATGTATTCGGCATCAACCTGATCCCGCACACCAAGGAAGTGACAACCTGGGGTGATGTGGTCGAGGGTGATGCGATCAACCTGGAGATCGATACGCTGGCACGCTACGTGGCACGTCTGGCCGAAACTGGGTAACTTGCCCGAGTTTTCTGAATGTGTGCGCTGACGCGCACGCATGTATCTCTTCGAAAACCCTCCGGGTTTTCTCCTCGGGTGTGAGGGTTCTGTGAACCCTCACGTTTCGAGTATTTTTGCAAAGATGAAGATCACGCCACGAGTATCTGCCAGCCGATGGCCAGGCTGCAGAGCCAGCTGAGGCTGAAGAGAATTGGGCGGACGGGCATTTTTGCGAGGCCGGAAATCATTCCGACCGCATGCAGGAGCCGCAGCCAGAAGAAGGCGGAAGCTGCAATGACTGTGACCGGCGTTGAAACCTCCAGAGAATGGGCCAGGAGAACCAGCGCGGCAAAGGGCATTGCGGTTTCCAGCATGTTCAGATGCGCGCGGTGCGCCCTGTGGACCCAATCGGGCAGGGCGGAAAGGTCCGGCGGGCGCTGGAAGGGGTCCCCGACGATTTCGGCCTGCGTGTTGATGCCAACGATGTAAGGAATCCAAAGCGACGCGGCCAGCATCAAGGTGAGAGTCAGGTAGACAAGTTCGGTGCTCATTGTCCTTCTCCTGACGTGAAACGGTGCGGCTGACCGGTTTCCAGCCACGTTTTCAGACCGGCGATCAGGCGATGCCAGCCGTCCGCGACACCGTCCTGACCGGCGGGAATGTCGTAGTGTTCAATGGTCAGCTTGCAGTGTTCCGGTTCGACCTCGATCCAGTAGACGCACCGCGAGGCTTGCATATCCTGCCCGCCCCATTTTGGGCGGAACATCATGTCGAGCATTGTCTTGGGTGTCGCCGTGGTCACGTCGATGGTCAGCATCGGCGCGCCATCCGGTGTGAAATACGTGGTTGTTCCACCCGCATCCAGGTTCCCTTCAGCGCGGGTCGCCATGAAGTGGTAATGCACCACGTCTTCGGGATCGGTCAGGGCGCGCCACAGCGCGTCCTGGGTGCAGCGAATATAGGTCGCCATCATGAAATCGGGGGATTGGGATGTGTCGGGCATGGCAGCTCCTTCCAGACGGGATTTGAGATCGAGCACGGCCCGGGCCTTTGGTTTGGCGCGGTAGGGATCGATCCAGCGGTCAATGGCCTCCTGCAGGGGCAGGGCGTTCAGGTAGTGATATTTGAAGCGGCCCTGCTTGCGGGTGACGATGAGGGACGCGTCCTCCAGCACCTTCAGATGTTTCATCACGCCGAACCGGGTCATTTCCAGCACGTCTTCGAGCTGGGACAGGGTTTGCCCGTCCTGCTGGCGCAAGCTGTCCATCAGGGTCAGGCGGGCCGGATCGGCAAGAGCTTTGAAAAGCACGTCCATGGAATCGCTTATACGTTACTAAATAGTCACGTGACAAGAAGGTCACATAAAATCGCCAATTGCAGTGCGCTGGATTGCGGTTACAGTCGCCGCAAACGAAGGGGGCGCATTGCCGTGACAGAGTATCTGGAAACCGCGGACGGCCGACGGCTGGCCTATGTGCACACGCCCGGGCGCGGGCCGACCGTGGTGTTTCTGAGCGGGCTGAAATCCGACATGGAAGGCACCAAGGCCGTGCATCTGGAGGCCTGGGCGCAGGCGCAGGGGCGGGGATATCTGCGGTTTGATTATTCCGGGCATGGGCAGTCGAGCGGCACGTTCGAAGAGGGCAGCATCGCGGATTGGCATCAGGACACGCTGGCCGTGATTGATGCGGTGATTGAGGGGCCTTTGGTGGTGGTTGGATCGTCCATGGGTGGCTGGCAGGCGCTGTTGCTGGCACGTGCGCGACCAGACCGGATTGCGGGCATGGTCACCATCGCTGCGGCGCCGGATTTCACCGAAGACGGATATTGGGCGAATTTCACGGATGCGCAGAAGGCCACGATCGAGACTGGAGGGCAGGTGGAATTGCTCTCGGACTACATGGAACCTTATGTGGTGACGCAGAAGATGATTGTGGACGGGCGGGCATCTTTGGTGTTGCGGGACGCATTACGCCTGCCATTCCCGGTGCGGTGTTTGCAAGGAACCGAAGACACGGCGGTCAGCACCGAAACCGCTTTGCGCCTGCTGGAGCATGCAGAGGCGGAAGATATGCGCCTGACGCTGGTCAAAGGAGCGGATCACCGGTTTTCTGATCCCACCTGCCTGTCGCTGATCGAACAGGCGGTAATGGAAGTGTCGTGACCCGTCGCCTGTTTTTCATCACTCATGCGGATGTTGTGATTGACCCGGATGTGCCGGTGCCGGATTGGCCATTGTCTGCGCAAGGTCGGGCACGGCACATCCGGGCAGCGGCAGGGACCGCTATGGCGGGGGTGACGTCGATTTGGTCCAGCACTGAACGCAAGGCACGGGATGGGGCGGAAATACTTGCAGAGGCGCGGGGGTTGGTCCCATTTGCAGACCCTGATCTGGGGGAAAATGACCGCAGCGCCACCGGCTTCCTGCCCCAGGCAGAGTTCGAGGCCACGGCAGACGCGTTTTTCGCGCAGCCGGAGGTGTCGGTCCGAGGCTGGGAACGCGCAGTGGATGCGCAGGCGCGGGTGGTTTCGGCGGTACGCCGGATCGTGGCGGCGGATCGCACGGCGGGCGATATTGCCGTGGTTGCGCATGGCGGCGTTGGAACGTTGATGTTGTGCCATGCCGGCGGCACGCCAATCAGCCGGGCGATGGATCAGCCCGGCGGTGCAGGTGGCAATGTGTTTGTTCTGTCGTTGCCCGATCTTTCGCTTCAGCAGGGCTGGTGTGATATTAAGGATGTGACGCTCTGAACGGGGCTGACAAGAGGAACGAGGATGCAGGGGGTGTTTCGGGTGGTGATGACGGTTCTGGTGCTGCTGGTGTTGGCCCTTGTGCTGCTATTCTTCCTTGCCCCGCGGGAGCAGGTGGATCTGCGCGCGTCTTTCGATCCCGCGAAGTTTGGTGAAGGCGTGCAGGTCTATTTTGAAAGCGTTGAATCCGCCTTTGATGACATTGTGCCGGGTGTCGAAAAGCGGGTGATCTGGCAGGACGGGTTCAAGGAACAGCGCTCGCCGGTGTCGATCCTGTATGTGCACGGATTTTCCGCGACGTCCGAGGAAATCCGCCCGGTGCCCGACAAACTGGCGGAGGCGCTGGGTGCGAACCTGGTTTACACGCGCCTGACCGGCCATGGTCGCCCGGGTGATGCGATGGGTGAGGCGACGGTGAATGACTGGATGCAGGACATGGCCGAAGGGCTGGCCGCTGCGCGCGCCGTTGGGGAGAAAGTGATCGTGCTGTCCACCTCCACCGGTGGCACGCTCAGCGCGGCGGCGGCGATGGACCCTGCGCTGTCTCAGGATGTGGCGGCGATGATCTTTGTCTCTCCGAATTTCGGTGTGAACGACAAGAACGCGCACATGTTGACCTATCCGGGGGCAGAGTGGCTCTTGCCCCTGGCCATTGGCAAGACGCGAGGGTTTGAACCCACAACCGAGGCGGAAGGGATCTATTGGACGGAACGCTATCCGACCGTTGCGGTGCTGCCCATGGCGGCACTGGTGAAGGCGGTGGTTGAGATGCCGCTGGAACAGGCCACGACCCCCGCACTGTTCTGGTTTTCACCGCTGGATCAGGTGGTGCGTTCGGACATCACACAGCAGGTTGCCGACCGTTGGGGCGGTCCGACCGAGGTGCAACTGGTCGACGTGACCGATGGGATGGATGCCTCGGCGCATGTGATTGCCGGGGACATCCTGTCGCCCGCTGGCACCGGGCCTGCCGTGGCAGGCATGCTCAGCTGGCTCAGGGGGCAGGGGTTCTGACATGCGCCGCCCAGCCAGCATGTGGAGCCTGGAAACCTTGGGCCGCGTGCGCCTGTCGCGGCATTTCTACATGCGCGAGTTTCTATATTCCGAGATCGGCAATTTCCACGCCCGCCAAAACATCCCGACCAACCCTGACCTGGCCATCGAATGTGGTCGCGCGCTGTGTGAAACGTTGCTGGATCCGCTGGAGGAGACCTTTGGTCGGGTGGCGGTTCGGTCCGGGTATCGGTCGCCCGAGTTGAACGCATTTGGCAACGACAACAAGCTGAACTGCGCGCGCAACGACAATCCTCTGGAATGCCACATCTGGGATCGGGGTGAAGGGGCGGACCGCATTGCCGGGGCGTCCATCGTGATACCGTGGTTTGCGGACCAATACGATCAGGGGCGGGACTGGCGCGATCTGGCGTGGTGGATGCATGACCATCTGGACTATTCCGAGATCTGGTTTTTCCCGAAACTTTGCGCCTTCAACCTGGTCTGGCGGCCCTATCCGCTGCGTCGGATCGACAGCTACATTGCACCGCGCGGAACATTGAAACGATCCGGTGAACCCCCGCGTGAGACGGAAGGTGAGCGGCAGGCGCGCTATGCGGATTTCCCGCCGTTTCGCGGCATTGCCTATCCCTGACGTATCGGCGGGAAGGCGCAAACGGGCGGCGGGCCTGCGCCGCTGTCACATCTGGGGCGTTGACTTCACTCATGGGTCTGCCAAAGCTGCGCGCAGGTTCCCGGCGATAGGATGAACAGATGAACGAACCGCTGGTTCTGCTGCCTGCGATGATGTGTGATGCGCGGGTATTTTCCCATCAGATCAACGCCTTGTCACGCGACCGAACGGTGGTTGTTGCGTCGCTGAATGGCGGCGAACGGATGGAAGAAATCGCGTCGGCCCTGCTGGACCAGTTGCCGCCACGCTATGCCGTGTTTGGCCTGTCCTTTGGCGGCCTAATCGCGATGGAACTGATGCGCCGTGCGCCGGAACGCATGACGCGCGCTTGCCTCATGGGGTGCAGCCCGCTGCCCGAGGCTCCGGCAGATGCGGCAGCACGCGAGCCGCTGATCATCTCGGCCCGGATTGGCCGGATGGACGAGGCGATGAATGGCACGCTCCGCTCTGATCACCTCGCCCCGGGGCCGACGCGCATGCAGGTGATGGGGCAGGTGCGGCTAATGGCCGAGGACGCGGGGGCCGAGGCATTTGTTCGCCAGTGCCGCGCCCTGCAACGTCGACGCGATCAACAAAGCACGATCCGCCGCCTGAAAATCCCGGTGCACGTGGCCTGCGGGGAACACGACACGCTGGTCCCGATCAAACGCCACCAGTTTCTGGCGGAACTGATCCCGAATTCCACCTTCAGCGTGATCCCGGACGCAGGCCATCTGCCACCGCTGGAACAGCCCGAGGCAACGTTGCAGATGTTGCAGGATTGGCTGGCGGGGCCGTCTGTAGCGCGCTGAGATGCAGGCTGGACCGCTCATCAGCGCATAGTTAAAAGGCGCGCATGTCGTGGATCAAAAACAGCCTGCCGAAACTCCTCCTTGTCCTGTTCTGGCTGGCGCTGCTGGAACTGGGCTGTTGGGCGATCTGGAATTTCGCCACCAGTGAACGCCATCCCGGCGCGGCGGCCATCCGTCAGGCGCTGAGCGGTGAGGTGAACCGGTTCAACACGATCCTGAGCCACCCCTATAGCCTCTACTGGAACAATCCAGATTTTGAAGATGCGGAATTTGGCCCGCAATACAACGCCTTGGGCCATCGGTCCGGCCCCGTGCCGGAAGATGACGACAGCTTTGTCGTGCTGGCGTTGGGCGGGTCCACGACCAATGCCTACCCTTATGTGCGCGACCGCAATCTGATCTGGACCGCGCTGCTGGAGGATCATCTGGAGGGGTATCTGAACCGAGAGGTGACCGTGCTGAACGCCGGGCTGCCCTATGGTACGACGGCGGAATTGATGGTGCATTTCCTGATGACGGGGAAGTACCTGAACCCGGACCTGGTGATCTATCATGGCGGTGGCAATGATGGCATGCCGCTGATGTTTCCGGGCTATCGCACCGATTACAGTCATGTGCGCGCAGCGGCCAAGGCGCGGCCACCGTCGAAGGCATTAGTGACTCTTCTGCGCGTATCCCACACCGTCCGGGTGATCGCGGCTCAGGTCATGGATGGGAGCGTCTATCAGGCGCAGCCCTTCGGGTTCGAGGCATTGGACCCTGCCGAGACACTGGAACGGGTCAGAACGACGGAACCGGTTGCCTTTGAAAGCAACCTGTCCATCATCACGCGCGAAGCGATGCATCTGGGCGCGGACGTTTTGCTGGTCGGTTTCTTGCAAGCGAAAAAGGAAAACCTGGCCACCAACCGCACGGATATTGCCGGGCTGGAAGAGGCGATCCTGCTGGCCTCGGACAAAAACGAAGCGGTCATGCGCAAGGTCGCGGCTGAAAATGGTCAGACCTTCCTGCGGTTGGATCAAGACCGGTTTCAGGACGATTGGTTCCTCGACAACACTCACCTGACCAAAGAGGGCGAGGCCGAAAAGGCCCGCCAGATTTTCGAGTCGTTGAAGCCGGTCCTCTGATCCCGCCGGGGACGCGCTTGACTGCCTTTGCCTGAGTGCTAGCGTTTCCCGAACGGAGACGGAGAAAACCCATGCGTCAGACAGCCAAGGCAACCCAACAGGTCGACGATACGCTGGTGCGCGTGACCCGGTTTGATTTCGAACCGGGCGCGGAAACCGGCTGGCATGTGCATGGCTTCGATTACGTGATCACCGCGCTGACAGACTGCCCCATGCTGCTGGAAGAACCCGGCGGCACAACGCGCGAGGTTCTGGTGCCCGCTGGCGACAGCTATCGCCGGGACGCAGGCGTGGAGCACAACGTCATCTGCAATGGCGACCACCCGATGAGCTTTGTCGAGGTGGAAATCAAGCGGGCAACCGGGTGAATAGCACAAATCGTCACGCGCCCGACCCGGACGGGGCGCAGGCGGCGCAGCGTCTGATCGAACAGGAACTGTCAGATGCGCCTGACGCGGCCTTGTCAAACGCCCTGATCCGCCCCCGTCTGGTCACTGTCAACTTTGCCGGAGGGGCTACACTAAAGTGCTGGCAGGTGGCCCGATCAAACGGGCCCTATACGGTGATCTACCTGCCGCAGGCTGGGTACTTCTCGCTTTGCGTGGCGTCGATTTTTGGCCCGGTCGATATTGGCGTACATGGCCGCGCGACGGATTGTTACGACTCGGTCTAGTGCCCGTCTATGGTTGCGGAAAGCCGTGCATTGACGGGCCGGGGTGCGGCGATCAGACGTTTGTGTTGGTCACTTTATGTCAGCCAAATCCGTAAAACCTGACTGTAGCACACATCGGCCAACCAAATCGCCGTGCCGTGGGGCGGCCCGGCCCCTCTCGGCGTTTGCACGGCAAACGCCTGCCGGTCGATGGATGCGCGGCGGGCCAAAGGCCCTTGATTCCGCGCATGGTGTCAAAACCAGACGTCGCCTTTGCACACGCCCCACGCTCCAACCTGCCGCTCCTTCACAGGTCTTTTTCAATCTTTTCACACCATTTCAACGGATTCCGTTCGGTTTTGCGCCGTCACCCGGTATAGTGTTCCTATTGATAGACATTTTCGTTTCGACAGGAATTTACGGGCGGTCATGGAATGGCTGCACAAAAGACAGAGCCAACAGCATCAGGCCCACGCGCCAAATGGGGGGCGCAGCGCGCGCGTTTATCCGGGACGAACACATTACAGGTTCCCCGGACCGCGTCAGGGCAGGATGGCTGAGGCACAAGGAGGAAAGCGATGGAATTGGGAGAATCGGTCAAGTTCAAGGGCTATGTGACCCAGCAGCATCTGGTGATCAAGAAATCCGGTGAACAGATCGAAAAGATGATGGCATACAAGGGGTTGCGCCGTGGTTTTGGCTATGTGCTGCTGCACCTCAAACAGATGCCCGGTCCGCGGGATTTCGTGCTGGACGGTGAGGGTGGCGGGCAGATTGACGAAAGCAAGCTGATCAATCCGCTGGACCAGAAAACCGCGAAGATGCGGCTGGATGACTGGGACAAGGAATGGGAAGTGCTGCGAGAGATGGTGATCAACGACACCTTCGCCATCGCAGGTGCACGGCGGCTGGTGAAGGTCCTGCCGAACAAACAGATTTCGGGGAATCGCGATTACCCGCCCACAGGCAAACTGCTGAAATGGACGCTGACCAAGAAGATGAAATTCAAGGTCGCGGCAATCATCCCGCCCGAAGGCGGGCGGTGGCAGATGATGGGCAAGGACGATGAATAGCGGCTGAGATACTCTGCCCCGAACGGGGACCGAAACAGCAAGGATCGCGCGCAAGCGAGGTACGCAATCCTTGCCGTTGACATTTCAGGCAACCAGGCTTTGAGAACCTGTCACTCTGCTGGTGTGGTTTCCGGGCTCTTCGGGGCGCCCTTGATCCGCTCACGCACGCCTTGCAGCGCGGCATAAAGCACCGGAACCAGAACCACGCCAATCACCGTGGCCGCCAGCATCCCACCAAACACCGCGATGCCGATGGCCCGCTGGCTGGCTGCGCCCGCACCCGACGCGACCAGCAACGGCACAACCCCCAGCAGGAAGCTGAGCGCTGTCATCATCACCGCGCGGAAACGTTGGCTGGCGGCTTCGGCTGCTGCCTCTCGAATACTGAGCCCGTTTGATCTCTGTTCCATCGCGAATTCCACGATCAGGATTGCGTTTTTCGACGCCAGCCCGATCAGCATGATCATCCCGATCTGCGTGTACAGGTTGATGTCGCTCCCAGCCACGGCCACCGCTGCAACGGCCCCGAACAGGGCCACGATGACCGACAGCAGGATGGCCACGGGCATGGTCCAGCTTTCGTACTGCGCGACCAGGAACAGGTAGCCAAACACCACCGCCAGCGCCAGGATCACCACGACCAGCCCGGCGCTGTCCAACTGCTGTTGCGCGGTGCCGGTCCATTCAAATGCAAATCCCGGGGGTAGGGCGTTCCGCGCCTCTTCCTCCATCACGCGGATGGCGTCACCGGTTGACAGCCCTTCCGCAGGAACGGCCGTCACTGTGGCCGCGCGGAATAGATTATGACGGGTCAGCAAAACCGGTCCCAGCACGTTTTCCACGTCGATCAACGTGTTCAGCGGCACCATTTCGCCCACCTGATTGCGGACATACAGGTTGCCGATATCCTCGACCTTGTCGCGATAGGACCCGTCGGCCTGGATCATCACGCGATAGACCCGCCCGAACAGGTTGAAGTCGTTGACATAGTAGGACCCCAGATAGGCCTGCATCGTCTGGAACACGTCCGAGATGGCGACATTCAGCGTCTTGGCCTTCTCCCGGTCCAGATCGACAAAGACTTGAGGCACGTTTGCGCGGAAGGTGGTGTAGGATTGGGCAATCTCGGGCCGTTGGTTGGCCGCATAAACCAGCGATCCCAGCGCGGCAGACAGGTCCTGCGCCGAACCGCCACCAGTCTGTTGCACCATCATTTCCACACCCGCACTGGTGCCAAGGCCGGAAATCGGCGGCGGGTTGAAGGCCACGATGCTGGCCGCCGCCTCCTGACTGACAACACCATAGACGGTTTCAAGGATACCAAAAGCACTCAACTCATCGGTGGGCCGTTCGTCCCACGGCTCCAGATTGACGATGATCATGGCCCCGTTGGAGGCCAGACCGTTCAGCAGCGAGAAGCCGTTGACCAGAACCGTATTGGCCACGCCGTCCAGTTCCAGCAATTGCTTGTTTACGCGGTCCGTGACCTCCTCGGTCCGGCCCAAAGAGGCTGCGTCAGGCAATTGAACATCGACAAACAGATACCCATTGTCCTCCAGCGGCAGGAACCCGGCAGGGGTTGCGCGCATGATGCCACCCGCTGCCACGGCCAGTGCCGCGATGATGGCGAGACCCAGAATGGGCAGATGCAGCAGACGCCGCACGATCCCGACATAGCCGTTCCGCGCTGTGCCGATCATGGATTCAAATGCCGCCAGCAACCCGCGCGGTGGGCCGCTGCGGGCCTTCAGAACCAGTGCGCACAACGCAGGTGACAGCGTCAAAGCGTTGATGGAAGAGATGACAACAGCCACCGAAATGGTCACAGCGAACTGGGAATAAAGTTCCCCAGTGATCCCGGGCATGAAGGTCACCGGCACGAACACGGCCAGCAAAACCAGTGTGGTCGCGATCACCGGTCCGGTGATCTGGCCCATCGCCTTGCGGGTCGCGTCCGGCGGGCTCAGCCCGTCTTCGGCGATGATCCGTTCGACGTTCTCCACCACCACGATCGCGTCATCCACCACAATCCCGATGGCCAGCACCAGCGCAAACAGCGAAATCGTGTTGAGCGACATACCAAAGGCCAAAAGGAAGGCAAACGTGCCGATCAGCGACACCGGGATGGCCACAGCGGGAATGATCGTCGCCCGGATGCTGCCAAGGAAGATGAACACAACCGAAATCACCAGCGCAAAGGTCATCATCAGCGTGCTGACCACGTCATTCAGCGATTGTTCGACGAAGTCGGTGGTGTTGAACGGCACCTCGTATTCAACATCGTCGGGGAAGGCACGCGACAGCCGCTCCAGTTCGGCCAGAACCCGTTCCGAGACCGACAGCGCGTTTGCGCCCGGTGCCTGATAGATCGCCAGAACCGTCGCCGGATTGCCCTGGTATTGGCCTGACGCGCTGTAGAATTGCGCGCCCAGCTCGACCTCGGCAATGTCTCCCAGCCGCACGATGCTGCCTGCTTCACCGGTGCGGATCACGATTTCTTCGAATTCGGCCTGTGTGGTCAGGCGGCCCTTGGTCTTGATCGTGTATTGAAATGTCTGGTCGGTTGGCACCGGCGGTGCACCGATCTGACCGGCGGACACCTCGATATTCTGTTCGCGAATGGCCCCGATCACGTCTGTCGGGGTCAGGCCCAGCCCGGTCATGCGGTTCGGGTCCATCCAGACCCGCATCGCGTATTGAAAATCGGTCAGAACGTCCGCCTTACCCACGCCCTGCACACGCGCCAGCGCGTCCTTGAGGTTGATGGAGGCGTAGTTGGACAGAAACAACTCGTCATAGGTTTCACCGGGCGAAGACAGCGTGATGATCATCAACATGTTGGTCGATGATTTCTGCGTCACCACCCCGGCCGAGGTCACTTCGGTCGGCAGGGACGATGTCGCCTGCGCCACCCGGTTCTGCACGTTGACCGAGGCGATGTCGGGGTCCGTGCCCACTTCAAACGTCACGTTCAGCGAATAGTTCCCGGTGTCGGATGAGGTGGACGTCATGTAGATCATGTCGTCCACGCCGTTGACCTGCGCCTCTATCGGGGCGGCGACAGAGGTTTCGACCGTTTCCGCGTTTGCACCGGTATAGCTTGCGGACACGCTGACCACGGGCGGTGTGATTTCAGGGAACTGCGCGACCGGCAGCACCATGTAGCCGATCCCGCCCATGATGGTCAGCACGACCGAGATGACCAGGGCCATCTTGGGCCGTGTGATGAAGATGGATGAAAACATATTACTGTTCTCCGGCCAGAACCGCGTCGACCGCGACGCCCGGGCGCACGCGTTGCAGGCCCTCGACAATCACCGCCTCGCCCGGTTGCAGACCGTCCAGAACCACAATGGCGGTTTCGATCTGTTCCCCGGTGGTGATGTAACGCTGTTCCACCATCTGCTTGTCATTCACCACCAGGGCAAAATCGCCACGCTGGTCACGTTGAATGGCCGCCTGCGGGATCAGCGTACGCTCGGTCGGCTCGGATGCCTCGATCCGCACGTTCAGGAAGGCCCCATCCAGCAGCAGGCGTTTGGTGTTCTCGAACTGCGCGCGCACGGTGATGGTGCCGGTTGTCGCGTCGATGGTGTTTTCGACAAAGACGATCGACCCGGTTTCTTCCAGCTCTGATCCATTGGGCAGGATCACATGCACCTCTGGCAGGTCCTCGGGATTGGACCGCGCGTCTGTGGTGCCGGAGTTCTCCGCAATATCAAGGAATTGCTTTTCACTCAGCGCAAAGGACACATAAATCGGCTGTTCCCGCACGAGGCTGACCAGCTGCGGACCGCTGGGCCCAACGATGTCGCCCACCGACACGGCAATCTTGCCCACGCGACCTGAAAACGGCGCTTCGATTTCAGTATAGCTCAGGTCCAGTTCCGCGCTGCGAATGGCGGCTTTGGCGGATTTGACCTCGGCCTCGGCCACTAGCTCGTTCGCGCGCGCCAGATCGCGTTCCGATTCGGGCACCGCGCCGCGTGTCAGCAGCTCCTGCTTGCGGCCCAGCTCCAGCGTGGCCAGTTCCAGGTTTGCCTCGGC
Source organism: Paracoccaceae bacterium (assembly GCA_040830545.1). GTDB lineage: Bacteria > Pseudomonadota > Alphaproteobacteria > Rhodobacterales > Rhodobacteraceae > HXMU1420-2. Next base: position 27,224 of record JBFOMB010000211.1, read on the forward strand.
CCGGTCCAGGTCCGCCTTGCGGGCGTCCAGCGTTGCTTCGTACAGATCGCGCTCGATCTTGAACATCGTGTCGCCTTCGTCCACGTGGCCGCCATCCAGTACCGACCGTTCCTCAAGGAACCCGCTGACGCGTGCAATGATATCGACCTGATCAATAGCCTCGGCCCTTCCAATGAAGACGGACGCATCGGTGATTTCCTGTGTGTACGCCGCGGCAATCGACACTTTGGGCGGCGGGGCCTCCTGCGCGGTGGCGAAGGGGGCAGTCAGAATCAGGGTGGCCAATGCAACGGGGGCAATTCGGTAAGCGGCAAAGGGCATGGTGCAGAACCTCGGCAATCTGTTTGGGGTGAGTATGTCTCAAAAAAATGTGAATGGGCAGGCGCTAACCGCTTTGCCTTGCAATTTCTCTTGCGACACAGGTGCTTTTCTGGCGCATGTGCGCGGGCTAGGCTTTGTCCAATGGGGGAACCGACTCGGCATCAGGACAGCGACATCAGGGTCGAGGTGTGGCGCGGCACCGCTGAGGGCGGTGTATGGCAAGGCTTTCTCGTTCCTCGCCATGACAGTCAGACGGTACTGGATCTGGTGACGTGGATTCAGCATTATGCCGACCAGACGCTGAGCTACCGCTTCGCCTGCCGGGTGGGCATGTGCGGGTCCTGCGCGATGATGGTGAATGGCGTACCGCGCTGGACCTGCCGTACTCATGTGTCTCGGGTGGTGGGGGATGGCGCGCTGCGGATCGGGCCGCTGCGCAACCTGCCGGTGATCAAGGATTTGACCACCGATATGGACCCGTTTTTCGACAAATGGACCGGCGCGGGCGGGCAGCATCATCCAACCGCGACGCGGGATGACACGGTCGTCCCGGTCCGGCCTGACGATCCCGCGCGAGTCGCCGCGAGTGCGGGGATCGAGTGTATAAACTGCGCCGTCTGTTACGCTGCCTGCGATACCGTGGCGGGCAATCCGGACTATCTGGGCCCTGCCGCCCTGCAACGGGCCTGGACACTGGTACAGGATGAAAAGGATGGCGGTCGAGCGGAGGTTTTGGCGGCAGTGTCCGGCAAAGAGGGCTGTTTCAATTGCCACAGCATGGGCAGCTGTTCGCAATTCTGCCCCGTGGGCCTGGACCCGATGCGTGCCATTGCCGGGTTGAAGCGCGAGGCCCTGCGCGGTGCTTGATCTACACCTCTATATGCTGCAACGCATCAGCGCGCTGATCATGGTGCCGCTGGTTCTGGTCCATATCGTCGTCATGATCATCGCCATTCAGGGCGGGTTGAGCGTGGCGGAAATTCTGGGCCGCACGCAGGGCTCGGTCTTCTGGTTTCTGTTCTATGGCCTTTTCGTGCTGGCGGTGTCGGTCCACGGCGCAATCGGCCTGCGTGTGGTGGTCCACGAATGGGGCGGGCTGAGGGGCACATGGCTGACGGGTTTCACCTGGGCCACCTTCGGCCTGCTCGGAGTGATGGGAGCGCGGGCCGTCTGGGCCGTGACCTTCGCATGAGCGCCGTGCCCCGCGCCCATCCTTTGTGGCTGGCCTATCTGTTGCACCGGTTGTCCGGCGTGGCGTTGACGCTTTTCCTGCCGCTGCATTTCTGGCTGTTGTCGCAAGCGATCAGCAACGCGGATCGCATGGACCGGCTGCTGACGCTCACTGAATTGCCGCTGGTGAAGCTTGCGGAGTTCGGGTTGGTCTTCCTGCTCGCTGTGCACGCCTTTGGCGGTCTCAGACTGATGGCGTTCGAACGCATGCACTGGCCCGATCACCAGAAAACGCTGGCGGCCAGCGCCGTCGGTGGCGCGGTCCTGATTTCAGGCATGTTCCTGCTGAGGGCGCTTTGATGCAAATCGACCGCTCGGACACAGATATCCTGATCCTCGGCACCGGTGGCGCGGGTCTGTTCGCAGCGCTCCACGCCCATCAACGTGCGCCCGAAGGTACGCGCATCACCATCGCGGCCAAGGGCCTACTGGGCAAATGCGGCTGCACGCGGATGGTGCAGGGCGGCTACAACGTCTCGCTCGGGCCTGGCGACAGCGTTGCGCGGCATTTCATGGACACGATCAAGGGCGGTAAGTGGCTGCCGGATCAGGACATGGCGTGGCGGCTGTGTGAACAGGCCGTGATCCGGGTGCAGGAGTTGGAAAACGAGGTCGGCTGTTTCTTTGACCGCGAACCGGATGGCGCGCTGCATCACAAGGCGTTTGCCGGTCAGACCGCTGACCGCACGGTGCACAAGGGCGATTTGACCGGGATCGAGATCATCAATCGTCTGATGGAACAGGTGCTGGCCCGGCCAATCGAACGGCTGAACGAACACCGCGCCGTTGGGTTGATCCCCTCAAAAGATGGCACCGGGCTGTCGGGCGTGCTGATGATCGACATGCGCAGCGGCGGCTTCCACTTCATCCGCGCGAAATGTGTGCTGATGGCGACCGGGGGTGGTCCGACCATGTACCGCTATCACACACCGTCGGGGGACAAGGCGATGGATGGGCTGGCCATGGCCCTGCGCGCCGGATTGCCCCTGCGTGACATGGAGATGGTGCAGTTTCACCCCACGGGCCTGCTGGCCGGTCCTCATACGCGCATGACCGGCACGGTGTTGGAGGAAGGGTTGCGCGGCGCAGGCGGTCAACTGCTGAACGGCGCGGGCCACCGGTTCATGTTCGACTATGACGACCGCGGTGACCGGGCCACGCGGGATATTGTCAGTCGCGGGATCTATGCGGAGATGCGGAAATCCAACGTCTCGCCCAATGGTGGGGTCTACATCTCCATGGGCCATCTGGGGCCTGACAATGTGCGCGCGAAATTCCCCGGCATGGTCAAGCGCTGCGCCGATTGCGGGTTCGACCTCGCCGCTGGGCAGGTGGAGGTTGTGCCAACCGCGCATTACTTCATGGGCGGGGTGGTTGTGGACGTGGACACCCGCACTGCGTTGGAAGGGTTGTACGTTGCCGGAGAGGATGCAGGCGGCGCGCATGGATCGAACCGGCTGGGTGGCAATGGCGTGGCCAATTCCACCGTGTTTGGTGGCATCGCGGGGGATGTTATGGCGGCAGAGGTTGGCGGTTTCACCCTGCGCGATCCGGACGAAGATCGGCTGGTGGCTGAGTATGAGCGGGCCGTTGCGCCCTTTGCCATCAAGGCCGCGCCGTTGCAGCCTTTGCGGGAAGAGCTGCAGGACGCCATGTGGGATCACGTCGGCGTCATGCGGACGGGCGATGGTCTGGCGCGAGGGCTGGATGCGTTGGATGACATCCGGGGGCGATTGGCCGCGATTGGAGTGGATGGCAGCACATGGGCCTTCAACCTCGGCTGGCACGACTGGCTGAACATGGCGTCGCTGGTCGAAGTGTCCGAAGCGATCACACAGGCCGCGCTGGCCCGCGAAAACTCGCGCGGGGCACATTTCCGCGAGGATTTCCCGGACGAGGGCGATTTGATGAGTTCTTACTTCACTGTCGTTCAACAGGGCGAGGTGCGGCGGGATCCGGTGCAGTTCACCATCGTGAAACCGGGCGAAACCGTTTTGCCCGCGGGAGAGCCGGAGACGCTGGTGGGGGTTACATGAGGAGCGTAGAGGACCTGCACCGGGCCGCACGCGACATCATCGCGGCCTCCGCTGCGCCTTGGGCGATCACCTCGGACCTGACCGCGCGGGTGGTGCAGACCGTGTTCCTGACCGACGATTGGCGGACGGGGTTCTTTACCGGAAGAACGACTCGCAAGGTGCTGTTGTTAAAGCGGAACGCAAGTCTGACGCTGGCCTATCATGCGACCGAGGAAGGGTCTTATGTGACCGTGCATGGGAAGGCGGAGGTTACCGAAGACAAAGAACGAAAACGGGCCGTCTGGCAGCCCTCGCTGGATCGATGGTATCCGGATGGACCCGCAGATCCTGATCTCGCCCTGATCGAGTTATCCGCGCAACACATCGAAATCTGGAGCGCGTCCCGGGGCATCATGCCCGGCACTGGCGCGGTGATCCTGACACGCGGCGCAGATGGTTGGACTCTCGGCAGCAGCGAAACGCCATGACCGTAGAACAGCACTCTCAGCCGCGCTATGGTTTGGGCCAGCGATGACAGAAAGGGCCGCAACATGATCCCGATCCAGACCATCGAGTCCGTGGCCGAAACCCTGATGGACAAAGCCGCGATTGAGATCCCGCAGGACTACCTGGATGGGCTCAAATCGGCGGCAAAGACCGAGGATGGGGATTTGGCGAGCTTTGTTCTGCAGGCGATGCTGGACAATTACGAGGCGGCCAAGGAAGACCGCCGCGCCATGTGCGGGGACACGGGCACGCCGCGCTGGTACGTGAAGATGTCGGGCACCGCGCAGGTTGAAGGTGGCATGATCGCGCTGGAAACCGCATTGCGCCGGGCGACGGCAACCGCGACGCAGAACGTGCCGTTGCGTCCGAACCGCGTGCACCCGTTGTGGCGGACGGATCATGACAACAACGTAGGCATTGGCGCGCCCGAAATCGAATACGGGTTTGAGCCGGAGCCAGCGGGTGAATGGATCGACCTGATCACGGTGCACAAGGGCGGGTTGTTTGGAACCGATTACCGGATGCTGTTTCCCAGTGACGGGATCGAGGGGATCAAACGGTTCTACCTCGACAGCCTCGTCGCCTTTGGCAAGCGTGGGCTGGCGTGTCAGCCTGCGATCATCGGGATCGGGTTGGGCGGGGCCAAGGATGCGTGCATGGTGCTGGGCAAACGCGCGGCGTGTTTGCGCACTGTGGGGTCGCGCAATGCTGATCCGCGCATTGCGGCGATGGAGGATGAATTCAAGGAACTGGGCAATTCCATCGGTATGGGAGCGATGGGATTTGTAGGAAAAAATATGGTGATAGATTGCAATATTGAAGTTGGATATTGCCATACAGGCGGGATGCAAATGTCAGTGCATGCCTTCTGCCTGTCCTCCCGCCGGGCCGTGGCGCGTGTATGGGCCGATGGCCGGATTGAGTATCGTACAGACCCGGATTGGTTCACGCCGTATCAGCGCCGCGAAGGCGTGGAATGGGAAGCCACGCTGGAGGCGGCGGAATGAGCCACATTCGCCCGGAAACAAGCCTGAAAGGCGACGGGCGAGCGCCGGACCGGCCCGACGGTCTGGCGCTATGGAGAGGGCAGCAGCCTGCGGCAAGCAAAGCAGAGTTAGGCACCATAAAGCGCGTCTTCGAACCGGTGTTGCGCCAAACCCCGGTCCGGCGCGCGCCCGGCTTCGAGAGCTTTGTGGGGGATGGTATGCTCGGCGGGTTGTCGGAAGGAGAAGAACAGCCAACTCAGGTGGGGGCCAAGTAGATGGCCAAGCGCCGGTTCGAACCGAAACCCCTGTATCGAAGGGTCAACCGCACTGCGCGTGGCGCTCCGTGCGGGCATGGCGGTGAATACCGGTGGCAGCGCAACACCAAGGCGGAAGAGGCGTCCGAGGCCATGCATGCGGGCATGGGGCCAAAGCACCGGCACGGGCTGGACTACACGCCGCTGTTTCGGTTTCTGCTGTCGAAGATCGGTGAAGACTGGGATGCGGTGCATTCCGAGGCGGTCAATCGGCTGGATCAGGAAGACCCGATTTTCTGGCTGGTCGCATTGAGCGCGGCTGAGGAGCAGCCGATGGTGCGGGTTGGAGAGTCCTCTTATTTCAGTGGGTTACGTGTGGATGGCAACAATCGCTTGGCGCTAGTTGACCCGAACCTCAGCGACAAAGACATATGGCCTTTTTGCCCGTGCTGTACACATACGTTTAACGGCAAACGGCTGACCAATTCCTATGATCCGCAGCGGGGTGGGATTGAGGACATGGCCAGATCGGGGGAATTGTGAGCCACGATTGCAGCGGCGGAGGTCCCGGATCAAGTCCGGGACTGCGTAGCGGTGTTGGCGGGCCTTTGGTTTCAAATTGTGTGCGTTGGGTTTTGGATGCACACCGCTTAAGCCTGTCCTTCTGCGCCGTGTATCGCAATAAAACAGACTGTTAGGCCTGTTGCTTGAGAAAAGGAACGACGGATGAAGGTGCGAGAAGTCAAATTGTCGACGACGCCCACGCCAGAGGCGGTTGCGGAACTGCGGTTGGGGATATCGTTTACTTGGACGGGCTGCTCTACACGGCGCGCGAGGGCGTCTACATGCGCGCGCTGGAGGACAAGGCAAACATTCCGATGGAACTGCCGGCTGAGAGCGCCGCGAACTTCCATTGTTCTCCTGCGGCGGCGATCAAGGCGGATGGGTCCTTTGATCTGGGCGCGGTGACGGCGACGGCCTCATTCCGGTTTGCCAAGTGGTTGCCGGAGTGGGTGGCGAAGTCCGGCGCAAAACTGATCATCGGTAAAGGTGGCATGAGTTCAAAGGATTACAAGGAATACTTCGTCCCGAACGGGGCGGTGTACTTGTCGACTGTGGGCTATGGTACTGGCGCGCTTTTGGGGCGTGGGGTGGAGAATGTGGAGGCCGTGCACTGGCACGAGGAGCTGGGTCTGGCGCAGGCGATGTGGGTGATCCGGGCGAACAAGATGGGGCCGTTTATCGTGGCTTCGGACCTCAGCGGCGAATGTCTGTTTGAGCGGGAGAATGCGAAGATCGCGGAGAACCTGGATCGCGTTTATGAGGGTACCAAACCGGCAGTGATGAAGCGCTATGGCGAGACGGATGACCGCAGCGACGAAATCATCGGATAGGCCTAAAAACCGGAGTCACAACCCGTACACAACCTGTACACAACCCGTACACCGCTGATGTGCATTTCGCCTCAGCCAAGCGTGCGCAGCAGAAGCACCAGACCGGACGCCAGCATCAGCCCGATCAGCAGCCAGCGGAAGGTTGTGTCGTCCAGCCGTTTGAACACCGCGATGCCGATTTGCGCGGCGATGCCTGCGGCGATAATGGCGGCGGCAATCTGGGGCAGCGCGTCCCAGGTGTAGGCCCCGCGCGTGGCGAGGATCACGCAGCTGATCAGCAGGATCACGAAGTTGAACGGTTGCAGCACCGCGCGGGTTTCGTGGCGTGGCCAGGGCCGCAGGGCGCACCACATGGCCGGGAGCGCGCCGGACAGGCCAGCCAGCCCGCCAAGGACACCGCTGGCAAAGCCGACACCCATATCGGCCACCGGCGTGGGGCGCTCGAACTTGGGCAGGCGGCGGCGGAGCAGGAAGAACAGGCCGTAGAGAATCAGGAACCCGGCGATCATGAGTTTCAGCA
>JBFOMB010000212.1:0-28820 GCA_040830545.1 Paracoccaceae bacterium
GACACCACACCCCAGGCGTTCGTCGCCGTCCCCACCGAGCCAGATGGCGCAGCCTTCGCCTGTGAGACCGGTGTCGTCGCGGCCCCCTGCACCCACGGGGAAACGTTTGCCGCCCCGCGGCGGCCCGCCGAGGAATTCAAAGAATTCGGACGGAACCGTCGCATCCGCAGGCGCATCCAGGAAGTTTTCGAGCGCGTCGAACCCATCGATCACGTCACCTTCGGGGTCGCCGGTGTAGTTCGCGTCGATCAGGTTTGCAGTGTCATCCCCTTCGACCACCCCGTCGATATCCGGGTTCGGATCAATGATGACATCTTCGATGTTGATATAGGTCGTGGTGATGCCCGTGCGGACACCAAATTCATCCAGGTAGAAGATCGTCCCGTTTTCCGGGTTTGTCGGATCTTTGACGTCTTCGGCAAAGCCGCGCACGATCAGCGTGTCAAAGTCGTCGCCACCTTCGTTGCCGTCGATGAACTGGTTGTTCTGACCCACGACCAGGATGGTGTCACGGTCATCGCCCGCCTCAACCGTGTCTTCGCCAGGACCGGTGGAGATGAAGTCGTTCCCCGCGCCGCCGCTGACATAGTCGTCGCCGTCATTGGCCTGGATCGTGTCATCCCCGTCACCACCGAGCAGCGAGTCGTCGCCCGGGTTACCGGTGATGTTGTCGTTGCCGTCGCCACCGAACACGGTGTCATCGCCGCCACCCGCGTCGAGGAAGTCGTCCCCCTCACCGCCGTCGATCAGGTCATTGCCGGAACCGCCGTCAACAAGGTCGATGCCTTCGTTGCCTTCCAGCGTGTCGTTACCCGCGCCGCCGACAACTTCGTCGTTGTCCAGCCCACCGCTGAGGAAGTCCGCGCCGTCACCGCCAATGACCGTATCAAACCCGGCCTTGCCGAACATGACATCATCGCCATCCGCGCCGTCCAGATAGTCATCGCCGTCACCACCGCAGGCGGTATCGTCACCGGCCCCGCCGTCAACATTGTCATCGCCGTCACCGGCAAAGATCAGGTCGCGGTCTTCGCCCGCTACGATGGTGTCGTCGCCGGACTTGGCCACGATGATGTCCGAATTCGGGTCGCCGCCTGGGAAGATGTTGTCTTCGGCATCGACAAAGTCGCCGTCTGGGTCACCATCATACTGATCGTCGATGACATCGGGATCAAACGTCCCTTCGACGATGCCATCCGGGTCACGATTGCCGTCGACCAGGATTTCCTCGATATCGTGGAATTCGACATATTCACCGAACTCGTCAAGGAAGACATACCCGTCTTCTTTGTCCTCATCGGTGTACACGATCGACACGTCGCCCTGACCGCGCAGGTCCAGCGTGTCAAAATCCGAACCCGTGTCGCCGCCGTCAACGACGTCACCAGCAGTGCCGCCAACAAACAGATCTTCGTCGTCGCCACCGATCAGCGTGTCAGCACCATCTCCACCCGTGATCGTGTCGTCGCCGTCTTCGCCGTAGATGACGTCGTCACCGTCGCCGCCAACGATCGTGTCGCCAGCGCCTTCGCCAGTATCTTCGATATCAACGTCAAAATGGATGTCGGTGACGTTTACACCACTGTCGGTGCTGCCATTCTGGTCATGCTGGATCACGATGCGGGTAATTGGACCCGCGATGTCCACCAGAACCGAATACTGTTCCGAGGTGTCCAGACCGTTTCCGCCCTGGCTGGTCGCCGTGTCATCACCATTCCCGCCGTCGCTGTCGGAAATCGTCAGCCGCGCCCCACCGTCCAGCGTGATCGGAACCGCCTCGCCCTCGGCATTGTAGGCGAGGATCGTGACACTACTGTCGTTGTCGATATCGTTGATGCGGAACTGAACGTTTTCGATGCCCTGATCGAAGGTCAGTTCATATTCGCTGGACCCGTTGGAAACGTCGTGATCCGAAAACAGCGAACTGTTGGGGTTGGCGTCCGTGTCCGCAACATTCTGCTCGTTGTCTGCAAATTCAGTCAGGCTGCCCGGCGTTTGCGACAGCACCTTGAAGGTCACACCGACGTTGCCGGTGTTGTGCGTGAACCCGCCGCTCAGGTCGTCATTGTCATCAATCGGATCTGCGCCGTCAGGGTCGGCAACTTCGCTCCAGCGCAGGCTGTCACGGATGGTGTATTCCCCGTCACCACCGCCCAGATCACCGAAAATCGTGTCGTTGCCGTCGCCGCCATCCAGGCTGTCTGCGCCAGACCCGCCAATAACCAAGTCATCGCCGTCGCCCGCGTCCACAGTATCGCCGCCATCGAGCGCAAGGATCGTATCGTCCAGGCCATCCGTACCGTCGATCTGATCGCCGTTCTGATCGGTGTAGCCCGGCAGCATCTCGTCATCGCCAGAGGTGCCGGTTACAACTCCGTCCACGGGAATGACGGGACCTGTGCCACCGTTTCCTTGTCCACCCGACATTGCATTCTCCTTTGCGTTCGATGTCGCGGGATGGACCGTTTAACCCCATTGAAGCGTACAGCTGCCAAAACCTGGTCAGCGCACACTTCGTCTTACGCAGGGCAATTTACACGCCCTTGTCCATCAGCGACCGGCCCCGGCCAACGGCCAGAACTTGCATCACATCAAAATTCAGTTTTCAGGGACCCCCCGGTGGATCCGAATTTCAAACTACCCGTGCGCCGCCGCGTTCTGAAACGATTTTGGCCGCATTCCGGTCATAATTCGTAAGTGGTCGTTAAATTACGGTCAGGAAAAATAGCGATTTCAAAAATTCTTACTCTGTATTGTTCGCAAATTTGAAACAGACAAGGGTTAGATCGCCGGATCGCCGGATATTGTTCGCTGAGGCTGGAAAATCGGTGATCGAACACAATCCTGACGAAACAAGGCAACCCCTTTTGCCCGTCAGTGGATAATCACGGCCAGAATGGCGGACTGTTTTCAATCTGCCCACAACGCGGCCACAAATACTGCCCTTACGTCACCCGAATCGGGCAAGTTTTCGCCGAATTGATTCGATTGTGGCGCATCTTTGCTGACCCTGAAATTAGGTCACGAACGCATGTCCGCTCACGCCAAACGTGTCCGGATTTCGTCCACCAAATCCGCATAAGCCTTCCCTGCCGGACGCGTTCCGGCGTAGCAGGCGACGGGCAGACGCTGCACGCCCATCTTCTCAACGTCCGTGGAAAACGGGATGGTCGTTTCCAAAATCCGCTTGCCATACTGGTCCCGCATACGCGCCATCGTTTCCTTGTGCAGGGTCTTGTTGGATTGCACCATGGAGAAAACCGCGCGCATTTTGTTTCGACGGATTTTGTGATCCCGGAAAAATTCGGCGAGTTGTTCGAATGTCCGCTCCGCCAAAGTTGTCGGAATGACCGGGACCATTACCAGATCGGACGCCGCAAAAACGCTTTCGCTAAGAGTCGATATATTGGGAGGGCAATCCAGCACGATCACGTCATAGTCACCATCCACCGCAACCAGCGCTTTTTTCAGGCGCGAGCGGCTGTTTTTCATCCGCGACAGGAACACATCGAAATCGCGGAATGTCATATTGGCGGGCAGAATATCCAGGTTCTGGAAATCGCTTTCCCGAATGGCCGACGTGAACTTCTCAACATCGCGGAAGAACTTCTCGTCCTTGAGTTTGCGCGAGGCTTTGACGCGGAAATAGAAGCCGGATGCGCCTTGCGGATCCAGATCGCACAACAGAACCCGTTGCCCGGCCGCTGCCAACCCGTGCGCGACATTCACCGCCAACGCGGTTTTGCCCACGCCGCCCTTGTTGCTGTAACAGGCGATGATTTTCATCCTTTGTCCCCTTCCTGCCGGAACAAGGTTCGGAATGTGTCACGCACCTCTGGACTGTCAAAACTGGCAAAACTGGCCATCACCCGCGCGCGTTCTTGCCCTTGGCGGCGATGCAGAACCGCGATCAGTGCGCCGATGCTTTGTGCCATCTCGGTCGCTTTGGCGCGGGGTACACGGTTTTGCGTTTTGAGGAACGCGGCGAGGCTGTCCTGCTGAACCGAGTAATCGTTGAACAGACCCAGATTGTCCTGCAACCGCTTCAGCGCCTTGATCAGGCCTTTGATGTCACGTTTGGGGAAGAACGGCGCGAAGAACTCCATCAGGTAGCGGAGCTTTTTGCAGTGAATGCGTAGCTCGTGCACTTCCTCGTCGTCCGTATCCGCATGGATGCCCACCGCGATCTTGCAAACCTTGCGATAGCGTTTCCAGATCAACCGCCGCGCATAATCATAAGCCAAAACATCCGCGACCGGGCCGGGCTCCAACTGCTCGGGCGTGGCAAACAGCTCCTCCAGCTTTTTCATCTCCGACAGGTAGCGGCGACTTTTCAACCGTTTCGCCATCTGCGCGTGTTCGGACGCGCGCTCTGCCTCGAAACGGCGAAACATCTCGCGCAGTCCGGGATGCAGCGCGGGCGGCACCATGTCGAAATAGACGTCCTTGTCCAACAGGTAGACATCCAGATCCCGTAAACGCCCTGTCGGAGCCATCAGGTCGGAAAACACTTGCTTCAATTCCGCCGTCCGGTCCTCGGAAAACACGCCCTTGAACAGGCTCAGGACCGACCGGATCTTGCGCAAGGCCACGCGGTAATCATGCAGGTATTCCGTATCCAGATCTTCGATGACACCAGGTTCCGTGGCGCGGGCCACGGGGATGTGTCCGTTGATCAGATCGCAGGCGGCAAAAAACGCCGTGTCCGTGCGGGCCAGAGGCACGGCAGGTTTTGCGCTGTGAGGTTCGAAGTCCGGGGCCAGGACGGATTGCAAATCGGCGGGCGCGTTGCACTTTGCGCCTGCCTCGATGCCTGCACACAAACGCGCACGGGACTTTTCATAGCCGCGCAAACCTTCAACCGTAATCAGCGACACGCCTTCACCGGTTTTTGGGCGCAGGCGGAACGTGCTATAGCGCACGCGTGTCTTGCCCTCTTTGTCGATCAGAGCAACCTTTTCGATCTGCGCTGTTCCGGTTGAGATCGGACGCAGGCTGCGCAGATCAGACAGCCCTTGCAATGCATGGCGCACTGGCCCGTCGGCCATATCTTGGACAAACGGTCCGGCGCGCTCTGACGTCTGCTGCAGCACTTCCGTTTCCGAACGGATCAGTCGGAACTCACCGTCACATTCAATCAGCACTGCCCCTAGATCACCAACGGAACCGTCAAACATGTCCAACACGGCAAAAGACGCGTTTCGAGGGGCATCCATAGCTTTGGCGGTCAGTTTTCCCTGCCCCGCTCGGCACACCTCATTTGGATCTGACCCACTCACCAGGAAAACCGTCTGCGATGGTGTGCTCATGTTGTTCGCCCGTTTTCGGCCCGCTGGTCACTCGCCATAAGTCCCTGTCGCCCTTCGGGACTCAATCGGACGCCAGGCCAATGATGCCTCGCCAGAGCCTGAAGCTTACTGAGCCGCCTGATGAAGCTCAAGCGCACCAAGGCCACGCTGCGCCGGTTTGGCACAGGCCCCATTGCACTTCGAATGATGCACGGTCATTTTGCGGCCACTGTCAGAGGACCCTGTTGTGAGCCAAGCTGAAACATCCGCCAAACCCTGCTGTGGCCCTGTGCGAGAATCGGATGCTCCTGTCGCATCACCACTAATAGGCGGAACCAGTGGTCTTCGGGTCGCACCGGATGCCGTAAAGGTGCCCGGAGGCAGATCGCTCGTCGGGACACGCGCCGAACAGATTCCCGATGACGGCGAAGGCCCGATGCGCGAGGTGCGCGTGAAACCGTTCCTCATCGGTGCAACGACCGTCACCAACGCCCAGTTCGCTGCCTTTATCGACGACACGGGCTACGTGACCGAGGCCGAGCGGTTCGGCTGGTCCTTTGTGTTTCATGCGCAGGTGCCCGCCAGGGTTGGCCCGACCCAGGCCGTGCGCGAAGTGCAGTGGTGGCGCAAAGTGGACGGGTCGAACTGGCGTGACATCAATGGACCGGGGACGCACGACGAAGCATGGCACCCGGATCACCCGGTTGTCCAAGTGTCCTGGAACGACGCCCGGGCATATGCAAACTGGGCTGGCGGGCGTTTGCCGACCGAGGCCGAATGGGAACATGCGGCGCGTGGCGGGGCGGGCGACGTGACCTTCCCATGGGGTGAAGACCTACCCAACGACACGGATTTCCTGCCCTGCAACATTTGGCAAGGCGATTTCCCGAACCACAACACCGCGCGCGACGGATATGCCACCACGGCCCCGGGCGTGTCCTTTGCTCCAAACGGCTATGGCCTGTACAATGTGGTCGGTAATGTGTGGGAATGGACGGGGGACGCATACCGCATCAAGTCGCTCAAAAAACACGTGCGCGCACGATTGGCAGGCATGAAGAACTACAAACTGTCCAAAGGCGGTTCGTTCCTGTGCCACCGCAGTTATTGCTTCCGCTACCGCATCGCCGCACGGTCGGGCAACTCACCGGACAGCACGACAACACATCAGGGATTCAGGATGGTGTGGGATGTGAAGGGGTAAATAACGGCGTCCGGTTCAAAAGAACCAAGGGCCGGAACCAAATTAGACGCGTCGACGCCAAGGCAGTCAGATGAGGAAAAGTCTGAGACTAAGAAAGCGCTTCAAATCCTCCAAGTGGCTGTCAGCATCGCAATTCTGATACAAGCCACCCGGAGAAACAAGAAGCGGGTCGGGGGCGAAAGCTCCCGGCCTCAAAAAAACGTAAGTGCTTGGGATGCTCGATTCAATAGGTAGGGCACAATTGCAATCCTCGAACACGGAACTACGGGTGTGAATTTCGAAAACCGATTTTCTGCACTTCAGAAAAGGTATTGGTGCCCAAGGAGAGACTCGAACTCTCACGCCCGTGAAGGCGGGGGATTTTGAATCCCCTGCGTCTACCATTCCGCCACTTGGGCCCCGTTTGCGCCAGCTATTAAGCGTCCGGAGCAGAACACCTCATAGCAGGCACAATCCGGAACGAAAAGAGGCCGATTGCAGCTTGACGGGTCAGGATGCCCGTGGTTTTCCCAATCCGGGCAGAAAAGCGGGTGATGAGCAGATGATTAAAGGTCTTTATGACTGGACGATGCGGATGGCCAACCATCCCCATGCGTTGTGGGTGTTGGCCTTTGTCGCGTTCATCGAAAGCTCGGTCTTTCCGATTCCACCTGATGTTATGATGATCCCGATGATCCTGGCCCGGCCCAATCGCGCGTGGCTGATCGCAGGCGTGGCCCTCACAGCCTCTGTGCTGGGCGGGCTGTTGGGTTATGCCATCGGGGCCTTTGCGTTCGAAGCAGTCGGTCAACCGATTCTCGAATCCATGGGCAAGGCGGATGCCATGGCCGAGTTCAACACGCGGTTCAACGATCTGGGGTTCTGGGCGGTTCTGACAGCGGGCGTGACCCCCTTCCCGTACAAGGTCATTACGATCATGTCGGGCTGGACTGGCATGCCGCTGGGCACATTTGTCGCCACATCGATTCTGGCTCGGGCGCTGCGGTTCTTTGTGGTTGCTGGGTTGCTGCGCGTCTTTGGCGAGCCGATTCGCGAGTTTATCGAGAAACGGTTGGGCCTGATGTTCACGCTGTTCATCCTGGTGTTGGTGGGTGGGTTCCTGATGTTGAAAGTCCTATGACACGGCGCAGTCTGATTCTGATGGCCATGGCCGGGTCGGCAGCGATGCTGCTGGGGGCCTTTGCATTCCAACATTTAGGTGGCTTGGCACCGTGCAAGATGTGCCTGTGGCAACGATGGCCTCATGCCGCGGCGGTGGTTCTGGGTGCCATGGCCCTGGTTGTGCCTGCCAGCCTGTTGTTGTGGGGCGGCGCTTTGGCGGCGCTTGCAACGGCGGGGATTGGCGTGTTCCACACAGGCGTTGAACGTGGATGGTGGGAGGGGCCCAGCACCTGCACCAGCGGCGATATTTCGACCCTGTCGACCGACGACTTGCTGGATCAGATCATGAGCGCACCTCTGGTCCGCTGTGACGAGGTCGCGTGGGAGTTCCTGAGCCTCAGCATGGCCAGCTGGAACGCGGTGATCTCGCTGGCATTCTGCGCGCTCTGGATCGTGGCGGCCCGCCTGCCACGTTGACCGTCACCCCGGAAAGCGGGTCGACAGCAGCAGGTTGGTTTCGCTGGTCGACACGCCTTCCATGCGCCGGATACGGGCGAGCGCGTGATCCAGCGCCTCCAGCGTTTCGGTGCCCAGTTCCACGATCAAATCCCAGCGACCATTGGTGGCGTGGAGCGCGCGGACCTCGCTCAACCTTTGGAGTTGCCGCACGATGCGGTCCGTACCGCGCCCCTCGATCCCGATCATCATCAGTCCGCGCACAGGATCACGCAGCACGTCCTGCTTCAGCACAACGCGAAACCCGACAATGTCCCCCCGGCTACGCAGCTTGGCAATGCGTGCCCGCACCGTTGCGCGGGACAGGTCCAGCCGGTTGGCGAGTTCCGACAGCGGTGCACGGGCGTCGCGTTGCAGCTCGCGGATGATGCGTTCGTCCGTTTTGTCCATTCGATCTGCCCAGTTTGGTCGATACATAATCATAACGACCACTTTGTCCTCTGGATAGTGCCGCATTTCGGAAACACTCTAAACACATCTCAATTGAACAGGTGTGTGATGCCCTCTCCTCGATGTGTTTTGGTCGGCGTTCCGGTCGACAGTGGAAAACGCCGAACCGGATGCCTCATGGGGCCGGATGCCTATCGCACGGCGGGGCTGGCCTCCGCGATTGGCGAACTGGGGTTCAAGGTGGAGGATATGGGCAACCTGACCCCGGCCTCCCATGTGCCGGATGACGGTGCGACCAAGCTGCATGCGCCGAACGAAACGATCGCCTGGACGCACCGCCTGATCCGTGTGGCGCAGGACGCGATGACACGGGGTACGCCGGTGTTCCTGGGCGGCGATCACAGTATGTCTCTAGGCAGTGTGGCGGGCGTGGCCAATCATGCCGCCACATTGGGTCGTCCCCAATTCGTGCTGTGGCTGGATGCCCATTCCGATTTCCATACGCCGGAAACCACTGCCTCGGGCAATCTGCATGGCACGCCGTTGGGCTATGTCACGGGGCGAGAGGGGTTTGGCGGCTTCCCCCCCATCACGAACCCGGTGCCGCAGGATCAGATTTGCATGATCGGCCTGCGCTCGGTTGATCGGCAGGAACGGCTGGCGCTGGAGCAGACCGACGTCGCCTACCATGACATGCGCAGCATTGACGAACAGGGGATCGCCCGACCGTTGGCCGCGTTTCTGGAGAAAGCCGCGGCCGCGAACGGCATGCTGCACGTATCTTTGGACGTGGACTTCCTGGACCCGATGATCGCGCCCGCCGTGGGTACCACGGTGCCCGGTGGTGCAACCATGCGCGAGGCACATCTGGTCATGGAAATCCTACATGACAGCGGGTTGATGACCTCGCTGGACCTGGCTGAATTGAACCCTTTCCTGGACGAACGCGGGCGCACGGCGCAGTTGATGGTCGACCTGGCCGCCTCTGCCTTTGGTCGCCGTGTGTTTGACCGCCCCACCCGTGCATTTTGAGGCCGACAATGACCCAACCTTCTGACAAGGCCCTCGTGCCTTTCGTTTCCGTCGATCACATGATGCAACTGATCCACCGGATCGGGCTGGCCCCGATGCTGCGGGGGCTGGCCGACTATATTGAGGCCGATTTCCGCCGCTGGCAATTGTTTGACAAAACCCCGCGCGTGGCCAGTCATTCGGCAGAGGGCGTGATCGAACTGATGCCGACCTCTGATGGCGAGGTTTACGGCTTCAAATATGTGAACGGCCATCCCAAGAACACGCGCGAAGGGCTGCAAACTGTCACGGCCTTTGGGCTGCTGGCGGACGTAGGCACGGGCTACCCCGTGTTGCTGAGTGAAATGACCATGCTGACGGCACTGCGCACAGCGGCGACCTCGGCCATGGTGGCGCGGCATCTGGCCCCGAAGGGCGCAAGCTGCATGGCAATGATCGGCAATGGTGCGCAGTCCGAGTTCCAGACGCTGGCGATGCAGGCGATCTGCGGGATCGACACTGTGCGGCTTTACGACAAGGACCCGGCCGCGACACGCAAATGCGCTGCGAACCTTGCAGGCAGCGGGTTGACCGTGGTGTCCTGTTCGACACCCGAAGAGGCCATCGAAGGCGCGCAAATCCTGACGACCTGCACGGCGGACAAGCAATACGCCACGATCCTGAGTGACAACATGGTTGGTCCGGGTGTGCATATCAACGCTATTGGCGGCGACTGCCCGGGCAAGACAGAGCTGGCAGCAGGCATCCTGCACCGGTCCGATATCTTCGTGGAGTACCCGCCGCAGACCCGGATCGAAGGCGAAATCCAGCAATTGGAAGACGACCACCCCGTGATCGAATTCTGGCGAGTGCTGGCTGGTGAGGCCCCGGGTCGCACCAATAGTGACCAGATCACGCTGTTTGATTCCGTGGGCTTTGCAATCGAGGATTTCAGCGCGCTACGTTACGTGCGGGACCGCTTGGAGGAAACGGGGCTTTATCACGCGCTGGATCTGCTGGCGGACCCGGACGACCCGCGTGACCTGTTCGGGATGCTTATGCGGGCCGAACCCTAGGCTTGCAACTCTGCATCCCAGTACAGGAAATCCATCCAGCTTTCATGCAGATGGTTCGGCGGGAATTTGCGACCCACATTGCGCAATTCCTCTGCACCCGGCTGGCGTGGGGGGCGGCGCAAGGACATGCCCGCGCGATGCAGTGATTTGGAGCCTTTCCGCAAGTTGCAGGGCGAACAGGCCGCAACCACATTTTCCCAACTGGTCACCCCACCGGCTGCGCGTGGCACCACGTGGTCAAAGGTCAGATCGCCCTTGGCCCCGCAATACTGGCAGCGGAATTCATCCCTCAAGAATAAATTAAAGCGCGTGAAGGCCACGCGCTTTTGAGGTTTTACATAGTCTTTCAACACGACGACCGAAGGTATTCGAATCTCGGTACTTGGACTGCGCACAACCTCGTCATATTCCGCGACAATATCGACCCGGTCCAGCCAGGCGGCCTTGATCGCCTCCTGCCAGGGCCACAGCGACAGCGGATAGTAGGAAAGTGGCCGGTAATCCGCATTCAGCACCAGCGCCGGGTGCTGTTTCAGGGCCGACCGTGCCCTGACAAATTCTGTCCTGAAATCCGCGTTCATCGCAATAACGTCCCTGCCCTGTCTGCCCATCCAAAGGCCGAAGGGCGGGGAACCCGCCCCGTACTGCCTGTGACTATATATCGTGGCTCCGCGCTGACAAGACCGGATTTGCCACCACATGTCGGGGTTTGGATAGGGTGATTATATGACAGGCGGATGACGGTTATCCACAGCTCTGAAACGTGCGTTTGGCTTGCGCGTTTCGGGCGTGTCGCATAGGGGCGGGATATGACCCGGCTGATCCGTTTCAACAAACCCTTTGATGTGTTGCCGCAATTCACGGATCGCGGCACGGACACGCCGCGCCGGACTCTGTCGGACTTCATTGACGTGCCCGGCGTCTACCCGGCAGGACGGCTGGACCGCGACAGCGAAGGGCTGATGTTGTTGACCGACAATGGCCGGTTGCAGGCGCGGATTTCCGATCCGGGGCACAAGATGCCCAAGACCTATTGGGTGCAGGTGGAGGGCGTGCCGGATGAGGATGCCCTGACCCGATTGCGCGCGGGGGTGGAGTTGAAGGATGGGATGACCCTGCCCACAGAAGCGGCGCGTATGGACCCGCCAGCCGACCTCTGGCCCCGCACGCCACCCATTCGCGTGCGTAAGACGGTGCCAGACAGTTGGATCTGCCTGACCCTACGCGAGGGTCGCAATCGGCAGGTCCGCCGCATGACGGCTGCTGTGGGTCATCCGACCCTGCGGCTGATCCGCTGGCGGATCGGCGATTGGACGCTGGAAGGGCTGGACCCCGGTGCGTGGGACCTGCTGCCGTTTCCAGCCCCGCAACGGGGCAACCGTTTTCTTACAAAGAAAACGGGCCGGAAACGGTAACGTTTCCGGCCCGGTGTTTTGCAAAATTCCGGTGCCGCCAAAGGCGGCACATCCGCGTCATTCGGTAACGATGACCCGCTTCATGAAGTCCGGTTCCCCAATCACGGCCCCGTTTGCCCCGGCTCCGCGTTTGATCGCGTCCACCACGTCCATGCCGCTGGTGACCTTGCCCACCACAGTGTACTGCCCGTTCAGGAAGTGGCCTTCGTCAAACATGATGAAGAACTGCGAATTCGCGCTGTTCGGGTTTTGCGACCGGGCCATGCCAACAACACCACGGTCATAGGGCACATCCGAAAACTCGGCATTCAGGTCGGGCTTGTCCGACCCACCGCGTCCCGCATTGCGCATGGAAAAGGTCTGGTCCGTGAAATCGCCAAATTCCACATCCCCAGTCTGCGCCATGAAACCTTCGATCACGCGGTGAAAGACGACACCGTCATAAGCACCTTCTTCGGCAAGCAGTTTAATCCGGTTCACATGGTTCGGCGCGACATCGTCCAGCAGGTCGATTTTGATGATGCCATTGGCCTCACCTTCGACCTCGATCTCCAGACCCGTGGCAAAGGCCGGACCGGCCAGCACGGACAACAGCAGGGCCAGTTTACGCATCTGCAGCCACCTTCACGCTGATCATGCGGTCGGGGCTTGCTGGCGGCTCGCCACGCACGATGGCGTCCACGTGCTCCATCCCTTCGATCACGCGGCCATAGACCGTGTATTGACCGTTCAGGAAATGGTTGTCCTTGAAGTTGATGAAGAACTGCGAATTTGCGCTATCCGGGTTCTGCGAACGGGCTGCGCCCAGTGTGCCCCGGTCGTGCGGCAACTTGGAAAATTCCGCCGGAACGTTCGGATAGTCTGAACCACCCGTGCCCGCCATGCGGATGTTGAAGTCGCTTTCCATGTTGCCGTTTTTGACGTCGCCGGTCTGGGCCATGAACCCGTCGATCACCCGGTGAAAGCAGACATTGTCATAGGCGCCGTCACGGGCCAGCTGCTTCATCCGTTCGGAATGCTGAGGGGCCACATCAGGCAGCAATTCGATGGTGACGGTACCGTCCTTCAATTCAATCAGGATGGTGTTTTCGGGGTCTTTGATCTCGGCCATGTGGTTCTCCGTTCTGCAAGCGTTGCCGCGATACCTAAGCGTGCAGGGCCGGAAAGCCAAGTGACGCATTGACGGATGCCGGATTTGTGCGGAAAGAGCGGCGCAAACGGGATTCGCGACAGGAGCGGTGTGATGGGTTGGAAAACGCTGGATCAGATGGAGTTGAGCGGCAAGCGTGTGCTGGTGCGGGTCGACATCAACGTGCCGGTGGAAAACGGCGTTGTGACTGATGACACGCGTATTCAGCGGATCGTTCCGACGGTCACGGACATCCTGAAAGCGGGCGGTCGCCCGATCCTTCTGGCGCATTTCGGGCGTCCCAAGGGGCAGGTTGTGCCTGATATGTCTCTGCGCCCTTTGCAGCCTGCGCTGGAGGCTGCATTTGGCGCGCCGGTTTTGTTTTGCGCCGACTGTCGGGGGCCGGCAGCCGAGGCCGCAGTAGAAAGCGCCGAGGCAGGCGGCGTCGTTCTGCTGGAAAACACACGGTTTTATGCGGGTGAGGAAAAGAACGACGCTGACTTTGCTGCGGAACTGGCGGCATTGGGTGACGTTTACTGCAACGACGCGTTTTCTGCAGCTCACCGTGCGCATAGCTCGACCGAGGCACTGGCACGGCTGCTGCCCGCCTGCGCCGGGCGGTTGATGCAGGCGGAGCTGTCCGCGTTGGAGGCTGCATTGGGATCGCCAAACCGTCCGGTTGTGGCCGTGGTGGGCGGCGCGAAAGTGTCGACCAAACTGGATTTGCTGGGCAACCTTGTGTCCAAGGTCGATACGCTGGTGATTGGCGGCGGCATGGCAAACACCTTCCTCGCAGCCCAAGGACATGATGTGGGCAAGTCGCTGTGCGAACATGATATGGCTGACACGGCGCGCGAGATCCTGGCCAAGGCTGACAGCGCAGGCTGCACCATCCTGTTGCCGAGCGACGTTGTGGTCGCGGCGGAGTTCAAAGCGAACGCCGCAAACCAAGTCGTTGCTGCAGACGCCTGCCCGGCGGATCAGATGATCCTGGACGCGGGTCCTGAAAGTGTTGAGGCCATCACAGCAGCCTTTTCCGCCGCCCGCACGCTGATCTGGAATGGGCCGCTCGGCGCATTTGAAATCGAACCGTTTGACACCGCGACGAATGCAGCGGCGAAGGCTGCGGGGGAGCAAACCACCGCAGGCACGCTGGTGTCAGTTGCTGGAGGAGGCGACACCGTTGCGGCCCTGAACAAGGCGGGCGCGGCAGAGGCGTTCACCTACATCTCCACCGCCGGCGGCGCATTCCTGGAGTGGATGGAAGGCAAAACACTGCCCGGCGTTGCGGCTTTGGACCAAAGCGCCTGACTTGGGACACATCGCAGCCCCGGACTTGATCCGGGGCCTCGAACCTTGCTGCAGGAGGTCCCGGATCAAGTCCGGGACTGCGATGTCTTCGGTCGCACATGGCGCGTCACTATTTGGAGCCGGGTAACGAATCGGGTTAGCCTTGGACCATCGTATTGACGTCACAAGGATTGATTGACCGTGATATTGTCCCGACTGCGCCCGGTTGCGCTTGGCCTGATGGTCGCTCTGCCCGTTCATTCTGCCTCTGCTCAGGGCACCGAACCAGCAAGTTCCGAAATCGGCTTCTTCGACATTTTCAACTTCGAAACCATCGCCACCAGCATGATGCACACGGTGATGAGCACCATGCGGCTGTTTGCCGACATCCGCTATGAACAGATCAGCTTTGATCCGTTGGCGATGCGCCTTACCTTGCTGGACCTGGACGTGCGCCCGCACCTGCCCGGCTACGCACCGGATGCCTGCACCGTGACCGCCGCCCGTCTGAGCATGGCCGGTCAGCCGCTGGACCGCCCGGACGCCTCGCGCCTGCGTCTGGCCTTTGACGATGTGGATGTGGGCATGAACTGCTTGCCACCTGAGGTGCGCGGCATGGCCTTTGGCATTGGGTTGCAGGAGATCAAACTGCCCCGCTTGGACCTGGGCATTTATTATGACTATGCCTCCGGCGGGGCAATCATGGAACTGTCGACGGACATCCAGAATGTCGCCGCGCTGGAGCTGTTTGTGGACGCGGACTACGTCAGCTTCCGCATGGACCCGGACACGGAGGAACCGCGTCTGGCTGTGGACCTGAACGCCGCTCACCTGACCGTGGATGACCGGGGGGCATGGGCATTGGCGGGACGGATCCTGCCACCGGACGTAACCAACGCCGAAGCCTTGCAGCAAATCGTTGCCGGAGCCGTGGCTGGGGTCATGTCCGAGGCAAACGGGCTGAACACACCTCAGCTGAGCGAAACCCAGCAGCGCTTCACCGCTGAGGCTGGCGCGGTCGCAAGTGGTGTCGCGTCGGGCAACACACGCGTTGTGGTGGCCACCGGCATCGAAGGCGGCGCGTTGCGTATTGACGAAGACACCTCGCGCGACTTCCAGGCACTTTTTGACGCGCTGAACCCAACGGTCAGCCACCACGCACCGCAATTGAACGCGGTGGTGCCAGTGGCCGAGTTGCAGGCCGCGCTGAACAGCGAGGTGCTGCCGGAAAATGCGCTGGAACTGGGTCGCGCGATGCTGACCGGGGTTGGCACGCCGCGGAACGTGAACCGGGCGCTCAACATGCTGGCCCGTGCTTCGCGCGGAAACGACGCCGAGGCCGCATATCTGGTGGCGGATGCCCTGGCAGAACGGGACCCGGAAACCGCCTATGGCCATGCCTTGCGCGCAGCCGCAAACAACATCCCCGGGGCGCTCGCGGTTCTGGACAAGGCCGAGCGTGGCACGTCCTATGAGGTCATGATCGAGTTGCAGAACGAGGCGACACCGGGCGGTCCTGAACCGGACCTTTACAACTCTGCCCTCGCTATGCGTCAGGCCGCGCGGGCCTATATGAACGGCACTGGACGGTATCGGTCCTACCGGGCTGCGTATTACTGGGCCTCCATGGCCGCCGCGGCAGGCGATGCGTCCGGTGTGGCCATGCGCGACGAGATCGAGGAGTTGATGCGTGTGCGCGGAAATGCGAATGCCTGGGCCGAAGAAATCGAGAGCCTGGAAAACGGCGTTTTGCGCGACTGGATTGCTCAGGACATCCCGGCGCGGCTGCAATAAGTCGCTTTGGAAGGCCGTTAGCGCCACCAGCAATTGCAAGGGCAACGCCCCTGCCCTAGAACCGGGCGCAACAGCGCCCGGGCCTGCGCCCGGCGGACACATTTTTCCAAAGGGGCTTTCCATGAACCAGGAACAGGCAGACAAGATTCGCACGGGCAACGGCTTTGTCGCGGCGCTGGACCAGAGCGGCGGGTCGACCCCCAAGGCACTGGGTCTTTACGGGCTGGACGAAAGCGCGTGGTCCTCTGACGACGAAATGTTCGGTCTGATCCACCAGATGCGCGCTCGCATCGTGCAGAGCCCATCGTTCACCGGGGACAAGATCGTTGGCGCAATCTTGTTTGAAAAGACCATGGATGGGGACATCGGTGGCAAACCAACCGGTGACTTCCTGTGGGAAGACAAAGGCGTGGTGCCCTTCCTGAAGGTCGACAAGGGTCTGGCCGACGAGGAAGACGGCGTGCGCCTGATGAAGCCGATGCCGGAACTGGATGATCTGCTGAAGAAGGCTGTGTCCAAGAACATCTTTGGCACCAAGATGCGCTCGGTCGTTGACGCGGCCTCCCCCACCGGGATTGCAACCAACGTCGCGCAACAGTTCGAAATCGGCAAACGCATCCTGGGCCACGGGCTGATCCCGATCATTGAGCCTGAAGTGACCATTTCCATCGCAGACAAGGCCGAGGCCGAAGACATCTTGCGCGATGAAATCGCAAACCAACTGGATCAGTTGGGGGACGGCGTTGAAGTCATGCTGAAGCTGACCCTGCCCGAAGCCGCCAACCACTACAAACCGCTGATCGACCACAAGGGCGTGATGAAAGTTGTCGCGCTCTCTGGCGGCTACAACCGCGAAGAGGCCAACGCACGTCTGGCCCAGAACGCCGGCATGATCGCCAGCTTCTCCCGCGCGCTGTCCGAGGGCCTGAGCGCGCAGCAAAGCGAAGCCGAATTCGACGCCGCCCTGGCCGCCAGCGTCAGCAGCATCTACAACGCCTCGGTCGCAGGCTAAGGCAAGACCTAAGCTGCGAAATCCAACGTCAGGGATTCACAAGACGAATCGCCTGTGTCATAAACATCTTCAAGGCGTCGGAACAGGCGCTTTGGAGACGAGGCAGACATGCGTTCCAATCGACCGGGTTTTGGTCCCCTGATCTTTTTCGCGGTGGCGTTCGCGCTGAGCGTCTATTTCACTTTTGCCGCCGTGCAGGGGGATTTTGGCCTGTTCCGCCGGGTCGAGATCGAGGCCGAGCGCGAGGCGCTGACACGCGACCTGGCCGTACTGCAGGATCAGATCGACGAAATGGAAAACCTGACCCGCCGCCTGTCCGACGGGTATCTGGATTTGGACTTGCTGGACCAACAGGCGCGCGAGGTGCTTGGCATGCTGCGCGCGGACGAGATTGTGATCCACTGACGGTTGGAGCCCGCGCACAATCGCTTCCACCTTTTTGTCGGGAACTGACGACTACGCGGGAACGTATTCTCTCACCTTTTGCCAAAACTTCTGGCAGCATGGGGTCAAGCGCAACACCAGCAAAGGACCCACCCCATGAAAACCACAATTCTCGGCGGTCTTCTATTCCTTGTGCCCCTTGCAATTATCGCCATCGTTCTTGGCAAAGCGTTCCAGATCAGCATGCTGATCGCTAAACCGATTGATCAGGTTGTTCCAATCCACACGGTTGCCGGTATCGCCTTTATCAACGTGATCGCTGTTCTTCTGATCCTCGCCCTCTGCTTTCTCGCTGGACTTGCAGCCCAACGCGGTTGGATGTCATCGCGCGTGCAGGCGCTCGACGGGCTGCTGATCGATGCCATCCCGGGATATGCGGTCGCCAAAGGCATGATCGGTAGCGTCGCGAAAGAGGAGGATGTGGCCAGCGTCCTCAAGCCGGTTTTCGTGCGATTTGACGATTATGAACAGATCGCGTTTGAAATCGAACGCGACGACTCCAGCGCTGTGATATTCCTTCCCGGAGCGCCCTCGACATGGTCCGGATCAACCGTGATCGTAGATGTATCCCGTGTAACAATGCTCAACGTGCCCACACACCAGGCCGTCAAACTGATGCGTTTGTTGGGACGCGGATCGCTTGCGTTGAAGCCCGCAGAAAGCTGACCCGCGCCCAGGCCACTGCACCCAAGGCAACTTAGCGCTCGCACTGCGCCACGATTCGGTGTAGTTGATAGTTTAACGCTAAACTATTTTCTGCCAGCAGGAGGTTACGCCCCATGGCCGCGCGCAAAACCACCAAGAAACCCAATGTCTCAGCAGAGGAATTGTCCGCGTATTACCGTGACATGCTGCTGATC
This sequence comes from Paracoccaceae bacterium, assembly GCA_040830545.1. GTDB lineage: Bacteria > Pseudomonadota > Alphaproteobacteria > Rhodobacterales > Rhodobacteraceae > HXMU1420-2. The sequence goes on from JBFOMB010000212.1 coordinate 18,531, forward strand.
CGGAGATTCGAGGAAAAGGCCGGGCAACTCTACGGCATGGGCCTGATCGGCGGGTTCTGTCACCTCTATATCGGGCAAGAGGCGGTGGTCGTCGGGCTGGAAGCTGCGGCCGAAGAAGGCGACAAGCGCATAACATCCTACCGGGATCACGGGCACATGTTGGCCTGCGGTATGGACCCGGGCGGTGTCATGGCAGAACTGACAGGCCGTGAAGGGGGCTTGAGCAAGGGCAAAGGTGGGTCCATGCACATGTTCTCCAAAGAAAAACACTTCTACGGCGGGCATGGTATCGTGGGCGCGCAGGTGCCTTTAGGCGCTGGGTTGGCCTTTGCGGACAAGTACAAGGAAAACGGGCGCGTAACGTTCACCTACTTCGGGGACGGCGCAGCAAACCAGGGCCAGGTTTACGAGACCTTCAACATGGCAGCTCTCTGGGACCTGCCGGTCATCTTTGTGATCGAGAACAACCAATATGCCATGGGCACGGCGCAAACCCGTTCCACCTCCACCCCCGACCTGTGGACACGCGGCGCGGCCTTTGGCATCGCAGGCGAAGCCGTGGACGGGATGGACGTGTTGGCCGTGAAGGCCGCAGGGGAAAAGGCTGTCGCCCACTGCCGCGCGGGCAAAGGCCCCTACATTCTGGAGGTCAAAACTTATCGCTATCGCGGCCATTCGATGTCCGATCCGGCCAAGTACCGCACACGCGAAGAGGTACAGAAAGTGCGCGAGGAAAAGGACGCCATAGAACATGTGCGTGACCTGCTGCTGCAAGGTGGCCATGCGACCGAGGACGAATTGAAAGCGATCGACAAAGAGATCAAGAGCATCGTCAACAAGGCTGCTGACTTCTCGCGCGAAAGCCCGGAACCATCGGTCGAGGAACTCTGGACCGACATTTACGCCTGAGGGGGAGACCTGAGATATGGCAATTGAAATTCTGATGCCCGCCCTCTCTCCGACGATGGAAGAAGGCACACTGGCCAAATGGCTCGTCAAGGAAGGGGACAGCGTCGCCTCGGGCGACATTCTGGCCGAGATTGAAACCGACAAAGCAACGATGGAGTTCGAAGCCGTCGATGAAGGCGTGATGGGCAAGATCTTGATCGCGGAAGGCCCCGAAGGGGTCAAGGTCAACACCGCCATTGCCGTGCTGTTGGAAGACGGCGACAGCGCGGACGATCTGCCCGATACCTCATCGGTCGCGGCCGCTCCCTCCTCGGCAGAGCCGACCCCGGTGGCAGCCGCTCCTGCCCCTGCGGCTCCGGACACAGACACCAGTCCAGACTGGCCCGAAGGCACCACCATGAAACAGCAAACCGTACGCGAGGCCTTGCGAGACGCCATGGCCGAAGAAATGCGCGGCGACGATACAGTGTACCTGATGGGTGAAGAGGTCGCGGAGTATCAGGGTGCCTACAAGGTCAGCCAAGGGCTGCTGGATGAATTCGGATCGAAACGCGTGATCGATACGCCCATCACGGAACATGGCTTTGCCGGGATCGCGGTAGGCGCGGCCTTTGGCGGGTTGAAGCCGATTGTCGAGTTCATGACATTCAACTTCGCAATGCAGGCCATTGACCAGATCATCAACTCTGCCGCCAAGACGCTTTATATGTCGGGTGGCCAGATGGGCGCACCGATGGTGTTCCGTGGCCCGAACGGCGCGGCAGCCCGCGTAGGCGCCCAGCACAGCCAGGATTACGCTGCGTGGTACATGCATATTCCAGGGCTGAAAGTTGTGATGCCCTACAGCGCCTCTGACGCCAAAGGCCTGCTGAAAACCGCAATCCGCGATCCGAACCCGGTCGTGTTTCTGGAAAACGAAATCCTCTATGGTCGCGCCTTTGACGTGCCGGATGTGGAGGACTTTACGGTCCCCTTCGGCAAGGCGCGGGTCTGGCGTGAAGGTACGGACGTGACGCTGGTCAGCTTTGGCATCGGCATGCAATATGCATTGGAAGCCGCTGACAAATTGGCCGAAGAAGGCATCAGCGCCGAGGTGATCGACCTGCGCACATTGCGACCCATGGACACCGGAACGATCATCAAATCGGTGATGAAAACCAATCGCTGCGTCACCATCGAAGAAGGCTGGCCGCGCGCGAGTGTGGGCAGCTACATTTCGTCCGTTCTGATGCAGGAGGCGTTCGACTGGCTCGATGCGCCGGTGATCAACTGCACGGGCAAGGATGTACCGATGCCCTATGCCGCCAACCTCGAAAAACTTGCGCTGGTCACCACCGACGAGGTGATTGCCGCCGTGAAACAGGTGACCTACCGCTAACCCCTTCTTCTTGGATACAATACTCCGGGGAGCGCGAGGGGTTGGCCCCTCGCTCCCGCCCTCTCAAAAGGGAACCAACAGATGCCGACAGAAATCCTGATGCCCGCCCTCTCTCCAACCATGGAGGAAGGCACGCTTTCCAAATGGCTGGTGAAGGAGGGTGATACTGTCTCCTCCGGCGACCTGCTGGCCGAGATTGAAACCGATAAGGCCACAATGGAGTTCGAGGCTGTGGACGAGGGCACGGTCGGTAAACTGCTGATCGCTGAGGGTACTGAGGGTGTGAAGGTCAACAGCGCGATTGCCGTGTTGCTGGAAGACGGCGAAAGCGCAAGCGACATTGCTGCCCCCTCATCGGTCGCGGACGCGCCCTCTTCGGTGAGCCCAGCGAAGACGCCAGCGCCAGCGCCGGATGAGCGGCCCGCCGCCACCCCCGCGCCGATTTCAGCGTCTGGGGACCGCATCTTTGCATCACCGCTTGCGAGGCGCATCGCGGCACAAAAGGGCCTCGACCTTTCCCAAGTCACCGGCTCTGGCCCACATGGCCGAATTGTAAAGGCCGACGTTGAGGCAGCAACAACCGCACCTGCCCCTGCTCCATCTGCGACACCCGCGCCACCGGCCCCGGCAACGGGTCCAGCACCAGATGCCATCGCTAAAATATATGCCGATCGCGACTACGAGGATATCCCGCTGGACGGCATGCGCAAAACCATCGCCGCGCGCCTGACCGAAGCCAAACAGACTATCCCGCATTTCTACCTGCGCCGCGATATAAAGCTCGACGCGCTGCTGAAATTTCGGGTTGAGTTGAACAAACAATTGGAACCGCGCGGCGTCAAACTCAGCGTCAATGATTTCATCATCAAGGCTTGCGCCCTCGCCCTGCAATCCGTCCCGGCAGCAAATGCCGTCTGGGGCGGCGACCGCATCCTGCAACTCAAACCCTCGGACGTAGCTGTTGCCGTGGCCATTGAAGGCGGGTTGTTCACGCCGGTGCTGAAGGATGCTGACATGAAGTCGCTCTCGACCCTTTCCACCGAGATGAAGGACCTCGCCGCCCGTGCCCGCGAACGCAAACTGGCACCGCATGAATACCAGGGCGGCAGCTTTGCCATCTCAAACCTTGGCATGTTTGGCATCGACAATTTCGACGCGGTCATCAACCCACCGCATGGTGCGATCCTGGCCGTGGGCGCGGGGGTTAAGAAACCGGTAGTTGGTGCAGATGGAGAGCTGACCGTCGCCACGGTCATGTCCGTCACACTGTCCGTGGATCACCGGGTGATCGACGGGGCACTTGGCGCAGAGCTGTTGCAGGCCATCGTCGATAATCTGGAAAGCCCTATGGTGATGCTGGCCTGAGCCAGTCACCGGCCGGGCCACAACGGACCCCGCCGGAAACCTCACATTTCCAGATGATAGCCGGGCGTTGACGCGCTCAACGCCCGCTCGTCCTCGGTCATGCCTTGCGGAATGCCCTCGAACAGCGGTGTCGACAGGTATCGCTCGCCCGTATCGGGCAGCATGACCAGAATGACGGACCCATTCGGCGCGTCCTCGGCCACTTTCATAGCTGTAGCAAAGGTCCCGCCACCTGACACGCCAGTGAAAATCCCCTCTTCCGCCGCCAATCGCCGCGACCACGCAATGCTGTCCGCCCCGGAAACGGACAACAACGCGTCGTAGCCGTCCTTGTCCAGCGTTTCTTGCAACACGAGCGGGATGAAGTTCGGCGTCCAACCCTGAATTGGATGTGGTTCAAAAGCCGGGTGGCCCGAAGCAGGACTGCCCTCGGCGCCACGCTCCTGCACTACCCCTGACCCCACAAGGGCAGCATTCTCGGGTTCGGTCAGGATGATCTTCACTTCTGGCCGGACCTCTCGCAAAACTCGACCAACGCCCGTCACGGTACCGCCGGTCCCGTAGCCGCTGACAAAATAGTCCAGGCGTTCAGCCGCAAAATCCGCCAAGATTTCACGCGCCGTGGTAGTTTCATGGATGTCAGCGTTATCCCTCGTTTCGAACTGCCGCGCCAGGAACCAGCCGTTTGCCTCGGCCAATTCGACGGCCTTGTTGTACATCCCCAGGCCACCTTGCGCCTTGGGCGTCAACACAACCTTGGCCCCCAGGAACCGCATCAATTGCCGCCGCTCGACCGAGAAGCTTTCGGCCATGGTGACAACCAAAGGATAACCTTTTGCCGCACAGACCATAGCCAGCCCGATCCCGGTGTTGCCGCTGGTTGCCTCCACCACCGTCTGACCGGGTTGCAGGCGTCCGTCGCGCTCCGCCGCCTCGATGATGTTCAAGGCCAGCCGGTCCTTGACGGAAGCAGCGGGATTAAATGCCTCAGCCTTCACATAGACGGTGACATGGTCCGGCGCGATGCGATTGATGCGGATCGCGGGTGTGTCCCCAACAGTTTCAATGATCGAGTCATATAGGCGGCCACGGCCGCTGGTGGTGCGAATGGACATGCTCAAATCTCCGGGCAACAAGAATCGGGCCCGCGTTTGCGAGCCCGGTCAGGCTAACATGATTCCAGAGGTTTTCACCCTCAGGGTCAGACAATCAGACGGGATCGCCCCCGGCAAACAACTGATCCATCAACAACGAAGGCTGATCGCACCCGGCCTCGCCCACGATCTTGGCCGGAACGCCTGCCACGGTCTTGCATGGGGGCACTTCGTTTAACACCACGGACCCCGCCGCGATGCGCGAACAATTGCCAACCTTGATGTTGCCCAGCACTTTCGCGCCGGCCCCGATCAGAACGCCGTCGCCGATCTTCGGGTGGCGGTCATCGTCTTCCTTGCCCGTTCCGCCCAGAGTCACGGAATGCAGCATCGACACATTGTCGCCAACCACGGCCGTTTCGCCAATGACGATGGAATGCGCGTGGTCGATCATGATCCCCTGCCCGATCCGGGCCGCCGGGTGAATGTCGATCCCGAAAATTTCGGACGTGCGCATTTGCAGGAAATAGGCCAAATCCTTGCGGCCTTCGGTCCACAGCCAATGCGCAACCCGATAGGCCTGCATCGCCTGGTAGCCCTTGAAATAGAGCAACGGATGCAGGAAGCGGTGGCAGGCCGGGTCACGTTCATAGACAGCCACGAGATCCGCACGCGCCGCCTTCACGATCTGCGGGGCCTTGGAATAGGCCTCTTCCGCAATCTCGCGCAAAACCACGATCGACATCTCGTTCGAGGCGAGCTTTGCCGCCAAGCGATAGCTCAAAGCCCGTTCCATGGTTTTGTGGTTCAGGATACAGGCATGCACCAATCCACCCATCAGCGGTTCGGCGCGGATTGCGTCATGCGCCTCTTCGGTGATCCGGTCCCAGATCGGATCAACGGACGTGATATTGGTATGAACCTCGGCCATGGCAAATCTCCTTTGCTGCGCCTAGGATACCCATCTAGGGACAAAATTGCCAAACGCAAAGACTTGATCAGGGTGATCACGAAAATGAATGCGGCAGAGCTGAAAAGGTTTCGCGCACAGATCACCGCGCGGCTGACCGAGATTGGCGAGGAAAACGCGCTGGGTCAGGACGGTCAGGCCGTGGTCGAACTGGACCAGCAGGCGGTTGGGCGATTGTCGCGAATGGATGCGTTGCAGATGCAGGCGATGGCCCAGGCGCAACAGGGTCGCCGTGACCTGGAGGCACGGCGGCTGGAGGCGGCGCTGACCCGGATCGACGAGGGCGAATATGGCTATTGCGCTGAATGTGGGGAGGATATTCCGCGTGGACGGCTGGAACTGGACCTGGCTGCGCTGACTTGTGTTGGATGCGCTTCCGGATAGTGGGACACAACCCCGGGCCCGACCCGGGGTCTCTAACTGTGAGGCAGGAGGTCCCGGATCAGGTCCGGGACTGTGGGGCGTTTGGGGTCAATCGGGGCGCTCAGACGGGTGGCCACTATGAGCAAGACCAACGCCATGCAGCGGCAGTAGTCTCGGTTGTCGAAACTCGGCTCTGGCGCCAGTGCCCGTTTGCGCGCCGCGCCCATGAGCGAGCCGTTGCCGTACCGGGGGTGCGTCCGGCCATGCTTTTGGGCATAATCATCAGCAAGCTGAGCCTCATCCAGCATTTGTCGACACAACGCCTCGCGTGCTGCATGAGGCACGCGCAGCAGCACACGTGCCGCCGCACTCACATCCCCATGCAGCACCGGCCTCATTGCGGAACGGCGATGCGCGCACCCGGACCCGGGCCGTAGCGAGCCGAAATTTGCGCAACCTCAATGACGTCACCCGCGACAACCCCGTCCGCTGTCTGCTGCGGTGGATGGTAGATCCAGTCAGGTGTTGTCATGGTCACTTCGCGCAGCACAATTGGGCCTCGGCGGACACGCAGCACATATTCCTCCCGCTCTTCACCCACCGGCACATCCGCCAGATCCCAGCTGTCCCCGTCAATCCGCGTGCGACGGATCCAGCTCAGATGCAGCTGTCCGCCCGGTTTGCGCGTGGCCCGCAGGTGGACCGGTGCGTATGGGCGTTTGCCATTGCCCTCGAACCGTTCAGTCCGGTGGCGATAGGCCGGGTCGGAATAGGGGCGCGCTGCGGGCCCGATGCGATAATGCTGATCAATCCGCACCTGACCGGAGGTGAGGCCAATCTGTTCCGGCACACCGTTCAGCAGCACAAACCACGATCCCTCGGGCCAGGTCTGCGGCATCAACGCGTCGCTGCCCAATTGCCCGCGCAACCGGCCTGACAGCTCCCATGTCTGCGGCGCGACAAGCGTGGCGGTGGTGAATTGGAACAGTTCCCAATTGCCGCTGGACCCATCGCCGATGGCGGCCAGATGGGCACCGCTCAGAACCGCTGATGGCGAGCGGCTTTCCAGCGTGCCAGAAACCAGCCGCACCCGCAAAGGTGCGCCCTGGTCCCAACGCCCGACCCCATGCGCGGACAACTCGGTTTCCGTAACCCCCGCAACAGAGCGCGCGTTGATGGTCCGGTCCAGTGCGTAGTTGTCGTCCGTCGCCGAGGCATAAACCGCCGCGCTGCCCGTCCACGGCTCTGCTGTGATGGCCAGATGTGGGGCGTGGTCCACCTCGTCCCCGGTGATCAGAGGCAGGTCCAGGAACAAGGGGGTCGCGGGCAAGGGCGGGACATGCGCCGCCTGCACCGCAATCCGGTCGTCGAACACGGTTGGGCGATAAACCTCTGGCTCGATCCGAACAGCCTCGATCAGCTGGCGGTCCGACAGTTCCACGCGGTCCACCCGGTAGCGGGCCGTTGTGCTGCCTTGCGGATCGGGCAACGCCACCACATCCCCCGCCCCCACCGACAGTTGAGAGGGCGGCAAGGCAAAGCGCAGCGTGTCACGGGACACGCGTGCCTCGGACAGCCAGCGTTCCGCCACAGCGCGCCCCTCGCCTCGGGTCATCGACAGCGCGAGGTCCGAAGTTGAAACCGATTGCGTTGCATCCTCGGGCCGGATGGCTTCTTCGGACACGATGGCGTGGTTGGCATCCGCTTCGATAAACTTCAGCCTGACACGTCCCGCCAGGGCGATTTCATCAGCCCGGGTACGTTCCGTCATGCCATCGATGTCCGAGGACTCGGCAAGTGTGTCGGGCGACAGCACGGCATCCGCCTTCCCGTCACGTGGGCGGAAACGCAGAACACCATCGCGTTCCACCGCATCAAAGCCATAGCGCATCATCAGGGGTTGCAGCGCCGCGCGGGCATCGGACACGTCATCTACCGCGAATCCGCGCACAAACCCGTGCAGGTCGGACACATCTACCGCGTCCAATCCCGAGGCACGGCAGATTTCCTCGACCACCGAGGCCAACGTGCGCCCGCCCAAACGTCCAGTGATCCAATGCCCGCGCGGATAGTTTTCACCGTCCGACCAGGTCTGGGCCGAGGTCGGGAAGGCCGGATAGGGTCGTGCGTCCCAGGCCCAGACATAGGCGTTGTCGAGGTCGATCATCGGCCCGCCATAGACGCTGGACGTCGGGTTGTTTGCCGGATCACCCCAATAACCCAGCGTGGCACGCAAATACGCGCTCTGGATCAGATCGTCCCGCGCACCTGTGGAAAAATGCGGCAGGCTGCTTTCGCTCGATTTCGGGTCCAGAAACTTGTTTGGCTGGTTTGTGCCTTTGTCGATGGCGGCAGCGCCCAGTTCCGTAAACCAGATGGGTTTGGATTGCGGAACCCACGCCGTTGGGGCTGCCTGCCGGGTGCCATCAATGCGGTCATGATGGGGCTGCGACCACCAGTTGCGGATATCCTTGTACCGCCAGACCCAGGGCTCTCCCATACTGTCAGTGATTGGTGTTCGGGTCTGTGTCGCGCGATCTGCATCCGACTGATAGTACCAGTCAAACCCTTCTCCACCCTCGACGTTCCCGCGCAGATAGTCCGGACTGTAGATCGTTCCATGCGCCTCGTCTGCATGGCCATCGCTGTCCCGCCAATCCGACAGGGGCATGTAATTGTCGATCCCGACAAAGTCGATTTCTGGATCGGCCCACAGTGGGTCCAGGTGGAAGTACCGGTCACCCGACCCATCCTGCGGCTGGTAACCGAAATACTCGGACCAATCCGCTGCATAGCCAATCATGGTGCTGGACCCCAGCAGTGCGCGTACCTCTGCAGTCAGGGATTTGAGCGCTGCAACCGCCGGGAACGACCCGCCAGCCCCCCGGACCTGCGTCAGCGCGCGCATTTCGGATGCGATGCAGAACGACGACACGCCGCCCGCTGCCGCACACAAGGCGGCATAATGCAGGATGAACCGGCGCAGGCCCCATTCATCGGGGCCGGTATAGGTCACCGTCCCATCGTCAACCATGAAATCCGCTGCCGAGGCCGTGCCGAAAAACGCATCAACCTCGGCCTGCGCAGCGGTGGTTCCATCAGGCGACCCCGCCTGCCCCGGTGCCGCACTGGTCGTGATCCGACCCCGCCATGGCAACGCGGGCTGATCCCCGGCCCCGGTCCACGGGTCCGTCAGACCATTGCCTGCCAGTTGATCCATCAGGATGAACGGGTAGAACATCACGTTCTGCCCTTTTTCGTTCAGATGGCGGATGGCCTCGACCACGCTGGCGTCCGAAGGTGTACCGCCATAGATCGGCCGACCCTCAGCCTGCGCAATCACTTGTGCATCCGACCGCGCCAGGCCGCTGACGGACCACGGTATCGAACCATCGGCCTCGGCCTGCTCGACCTTAGGGTGCAACTCGCACTTGTCGCACCGCAAATCATCCCCGAACCGCGACACGATCAGCGACACCGCCTGACAATTTGGGGCTTCTTCACTTAGTGCCTCAATCGCGGTTTCCATGTCGCTCTTGCCCGAAGGCGAGTTGACGTTGGCTGACCGGTGCGTGCCCGCACCCGCGCTGTAGTAAACCGGAGTGGTCGCCAGGCTATATTCCCCCGTGCCCGGAACCAAAGCGACGCCACGCACATTGCGTGCCGGATCGTCATCGTATCCCGACCCCTCGGGCTGTTCGCCGCGCACCACTTCGAAACTGAACTGCGGCACGCGATTGCCGAACCGTTCCAGCGCGATGTCTTCCAGAACAACGTAGGCCGTGCCGCGATAGGCAGGCACACTGCCTACGCCCTCAATCGCTTCCATATGCGGGTCGGGCAACTGGTCAGACGCGCCGGTGTAGACCCGCATGTTCAGGTCATCGCGCGACACTTCCTCGCCATCGGCCCAGACGCGACGCACCGCGTTGATCTCTCCCGCGCACAACGCCAAAGCCAAAGACACGGTGTAGCTATACTGCGTGACCTTGGGCGCGGGCGGGCCACCTTTGCCTCCGCCGCCTGTTGTTGTCGCGCTTTCCTGAAAATCAGTGGCACAAATCACGTGCCCACGCACACGCATACGTCCAAACACCTGAGAAACAAGAGCGCGATCGCCACGCTGGCTCAGCCGAAAGCGGTCGACCGTACCCTGTTCAACGGGCTACTCCCCCGCCCCCATCAAGCGCTGGTCGATAAGCGAATCCAGC
>JBFOMB010000213.1:0-6109 GCA_040830545.1 Paracoccaceae bacterium
GGAAGGGTCGGTAGGTGGACCGGACAAAAACCCTGTGGTGGGGGGGGTGGAACTCCACCGCCGCCAATGACGAGGTGCCTGCGGCCTACGAAGAAAAGAAGGCCGAAGGTGACACGCGGTTCCGCATCGCATTGGCGGAAGGCGTGACCAGCTGGCAGGTGGTTGAGGCGTTGAAAGCCATCGACATCATGGATGGCGAGGTTGCGGACGTCCCTGCCGAAGGCACGCTTGCCCCGGACAGCTATGAAATCGGCCGGGGCGCATCTCGGGATGAGCTGTTGCAAGACATGCAGGCGTTGCAGGTTCTGCGCGTGAATGCAGCCTGGGAAAGCCGGTCGCCCGATGCCGCCGTGACAACGCCCGAAGAAATGCTGATCCTGGCGAGCATCATCGAAAAGGAAACCGGCATTGCCGAGGAACGGCGTCAGGTGGCCAGCGTCTTCACCAACCGCCTGAAACGCGGCATGCGTCTGCAAACCGACCCGACCGTGATCTATGGCGTCACCGAAGGGCGCGGCGTGCTGGGTCGGGGCCTGCGTCAAAGTGAGCTTCGCCGCGCAACTCCCTGGAATACCTATGTGATCGAGGGCCTTCCACCCACGCCCATAGCCAACCCGGGCGAGGCCAGTCTGGAGGCTGCCGTCAACCCCGACACCACGCCCTACCTGTTCTTCGTGGCAGACGGCACCGGCGGCCACGCCTTTGCCGAGACGCTGGAAGAGCACAATCGCAACGTTGCGAAATGGCGCGAGATCGAGGCGCAGCGCGAAAACAACTGACCGGTTGGGGCGCAACGCACGCCTCATCCCGCGCCTGTTAACACTCTGACCCTACCCCTGTCTGCGGCTGGAAGGCCCGTGCCCGACCAAATGGCGGCTGCGTGTCTCTCGTGCGGGGACCACTCGCGCATGAGGCAGAAACCAAATGACGACGATCACTGAGGATGCGCAGTTTGCGCATGTGTCCGATTTGCTCCGCTCGTTCAAGGCGTCGGTGTGGGGTTTGAGAAAATCCGCCGAACGCTGGCAACGGGACATTGAGGCAGGGGAGCTGTCGGAGATCGGGAGTGGGAGCAAAGACCTGTCACAGGCAAAAACGCTTGTGTCGGTGTGTCAGAAACTGGAGGCGCATCTTGCCGATCTCGAAAAAGACCGAAGGGATGGCCCCGGACCAGGTGAACTCGACCTGGTTGCAGCACGAGACGAAGTCGGGCGCCGCCTGGCTCGCCTTCGAGCCGCAGACCGTGCAGGACCAGTTTCTGGATGACCTCGGAGAGGGGGGGCTGGCCGCCCTCCCTTTCCTTTTCGATTTCTGGGCCCTGCCGCATCAATTGTCGCCCATCGGCAATTGGCGGGTCTGGGTGATCCTGGGCGGGCGCGGCGCGGGTAAAACGCGGGCTGGGGCGGAATGGGTCCGAGCACAGGTCGAAGGTGCGCTGCCGCGCGATCCAGGCCTGGCACGGCGTGTGGCGCTGGTGGGCGAGACCTACGATCAGGTGCGCGATGTGATGATCCAGGGGGACAGCGGCATTCTGGCCTGTTCCCCGCCTGATCGTCGCCCGATCTGGAAAGCGTCCGAACGCAAGCTGATCTGGCCCAACGGGGCCGAGGCACAGGCGTTTTCGACCCAGGACCCCGAGGCGCTGCGCGGCCCGCAATTCGATGCCGCCTGGGCCGATGAACTGGCCAAGTGGAAACGGGGGCAGGCGGCCTGGGACATGCTGCAATTCGCGCTGCGACTGGGGGACGACCCGCGTGCCTGCGTGACCACCACACCGCGCAATGTGGAGTTGTTGAAGGACCTGCTCGAGCGTGACAGCACGGTTCAGACCCACGCGCCGACCGAAGCCAATCGAGCACACCTTGCCGCCGGGTTTCTGGAAGAGGTCAAAACGCGCTATGCTGGCACATGGCTGGGTCGTCAGGAGCTGGACGGTGTTCTGCTCAGCGATGTTGAAGGCGCGCTTTGGACCTCTGCCCAACTCGACAAAGTCCGCATAGACCGCGCGCCCGCCCTGGACCGGATCGTGGTGGCCGTTGACCCTTCAGCCAGTACCGGGGGCGACGCCTGCGGGATCTTGGTGGCCGGGGCCTGCACCCAAGGGCCGCCTCAAAATTGGCGCGCTTACGTGCTGGCCGATTGCACCGTGTCCGGGACCAGCCCGCTGGGCTGGGCGCAAGCCACCGTGGCCGCGCGCGATCTATACGGGGCAGACCGCGTGGTGGCCGAGGCCAATCAGGGCGGCGCGATGATCGGTGACCTTTTGCGCGGCGTTGATCCGATGCTGCCATACACCGCCGTACATGCCAAACGCGGGAAAGGCGCGCGGGCCGAACCGGTGGCTGCCCTCTATGAACAGGGCCGGATTTCTCATCTTCCGGGCCTTGCCGCATTGGAGGAACAGATGTGTCGCATGTCGCTGCACGGCTATCGTGGCAAGGGTTCACCTGATCGGCTCGACGCGTTGGTCTGGGCCATTCACACGCTTATGATTGACCCAGCGGAGAAACTCAGAACCCCGCGCGCCCGCGTCCTCTAAAAAGCTATGACGGCGCCCCATCCGCAAAGGGCTGCAAGGCCGCAGTAACAAAATCATGCAGCGGCGTCGCGATCCCATGTTTCCGGCCGATCCGGCTCACATCTCCACTCAGGTGGTTCAGTTCCAACGGTTTCCCGCGCCGCAGATCATCCAACATCGAGGCATGTACACTCCCCGGCAGGTTCTCCATGAACGCGAACTGCGTATCCACAATGTCAGCGGGCAGCCCCGGACACACCACACGTCCCACGGCGGCGGTTTCCTCCATCGCCTGCCGAAGTAACCCAGCCGTCTCCGGTGTGTCCCGCAGCGGTCCAATGTCGAGTCGCGTCAATGTCGTTATCGCGCTCAGCGCGCTCAGGAACACAAACTTGGACCACAGCATCACCTCCACATCGTCAGAGACCGACACGTCCACGCCCACATTCCTCAGAGCGTCCGCCAACTCTGCAAGCCGGTTCGCGCTGGCCTTCTGACCAGTCCCAAAGACCAGCTTCTGCAATGGCGCATTGTGCCGAACCACCCCGGGTTCCGAAACTTCCGCCGGAATGAAGGCAACCCCCGGCACGACACGGTCCGGGCCTATGACGGCCCCCAACCGCACCGGTGCAGAGACACCGTTTTGCAAGGTGACAACCACGCTGTCCGGTTTCAGCACAGGGCCTAAGGCCCGCGCCGCCCCCTCCACATCCCGGTTCTTCACAAGGAACAGCACAACATCCGCCGGATCGGCCTCGCTGGGATCGCCAACCGCGCCTACCAGCGGCAAATGCAAATCCCCGACAGGGCTTTCAATGCGCAATCCACTTGCCTGCATCGCTGCAAGATGTGCACCGCGCGCCACAAACGTCACGTTGTGACCCGCGCCCGCCAGCCGCCCGCCGAAATACCCTCCCAGCGCCCCTGCGCCCATAACAAGAATGTCCATGCCGTCCCCCTCCAACCGCCGGTCGTATCTCCACGATACATCATTTCAGATTGTTTTCCCGATACCTCGTACCGGACACTCTTTCATTGTTCCAAAAATACTCCGGGGGTCCGGGGGCAGCGCCCCGGCGGCACAATCCACACACCAACCCATCCCCAAAAACAACAAAGCCCCGGGCATGACCCGGGGCCTCGACCTGTCAGACAGGCGATCGCGCCTACAGCTGTTCCATCACCTCGTCGGAGGCTTCGAAATTGGTGGTCACCCGCTGGACGTCATCATCGTCTTCCAGCGCATCCACCAGCTTCATAAGCTTCTGCATTCCGTCCAGATCCATCTCGGTTGTGGTGGTCGGTTTCCAGATCAGCTTGGTGCTGTCACTCTCCCCCAGCGCATCTTCCAGTGCGCTGGATACATCGTTCAGATCCGTATCTTCGCACCAGATAATATGTCCGTCATCCGAGCTTTCGACATCTTCCGCCCCGGCTTCAATTGCCGCTTCGAAAATCGTGTCCGCATCCCCCGCATCCGCCGGATAAGACACTTCGCCCTTACGCTCGAACATGAACCCAACCGAGCCGGTCTCACCCAGGTTCCCACCGTTCTTGGAAAAGGTCGAGCGCACGTTCGACGCGGTCCGGTTCCGGTTGTCGGTCATCGCCTCGACAATCACGGCCACACCGTTGGGGCCATAGCCCTCGTACCGGATTTCTTCGTATTCGTCGCCTTCACCGGCCACGGATTTCTTGATCGCCCGTTCGATATTGTCCTTGGGCATCGACTGCGACTTGGCTTCCTTCACCGCCAATCGCAGGCGCGGGTTCTTGTCCGGGTCCGGGTCGCCCATCTTGGCGGCAATGGTGATTTCCTTGGAAAGCTTGGAAAACAGCTTGGCCCGCACGGCGTCCTGACGCCCTTTGCGGTGCTGGATGTTGGCCCATTTGGAATGGCCTGCCATGGTCGTCCTCGTCGTCGAATTCCGGTCTGGTCACGTCCATACCGCAAGCGCAGGGAGAAGGGCAAGCCGCCGTCAGGTGGACCCTGCACACACGCTCTGCAAAGGCGCATATGGTCCCGCTTGATTGGCCTGCTAAGTTGCGATGGACACCAAAGGAGAGTGCCATGGGCGTGATGATCGAAGGCCGCTACCTGATTGACGATCCGCAGCCGAACACGGATGCCGCCGGAACGTTTGAACGCGCCCGCAGCACGATCCGGGACTGGATCACGGCGGACGGGCCGTACGTGCCTGAGCACGGTCGGTATCACCTCTATGCCGCTTGGAACTGCCCCTGGGCACACCGGGCGTTGATCGGTCGGGCTGTGCTGGGCCTGCAGGACGCTATCAGCGTGTCCTACGCCCGTCCGAACCGGACCGATCAGGGCTGGGTCTATGACCCAGACGGAGCGTTCAATGATCCGCTGTTGGGCGTTGCGTCCTTGCATCAGGTCTATGCCCGACAAACCCCGGCCTACACCGGACGTCTGACTGTGCCAGTGCTCTGGGACAAAAAGAGCGAACGGATCGTCAACAACGAAAGCGCGGACATCCTGCGCATGTTGCTGACCGCCTTCGACCCAGACCGCCGTTATTGCCCCGAGGCCCTGCTGCCCGATATCGACCGCTGGAACGCACTGATCTATGCAAAGGTCAACAATGGCGTCTACCGCGCTGGCTTTGCCCGCACGCAGGCGGCCTACGATATTGCGGTGACCGAGTTGTTCGACACGCTGGATCAGATCGAAACACATCTGCAATCGAATGCTACACTGACCGGAGACATCCTGACCGAGGCCGATCTGCGCCTGTTCCCAACACTCGCCCGGTTCGACGTGGCCTATCACTATGCGTTCAAATGCAACATCCGCCGGCTGAAGGACTACCCGCAGCTTTGGGACTACGCACGCGCGATCTATGCCGTGCCCGGCATCACCGACACCGTAAATTTCGACATCTACAAACGCGGTTATTTCTCAAAATCCGAACTGCGCAACCCTCTGGGTATCGTTCCCAAGGGGCCAATGGTCGACTGGTCCGGGCCAACAGAACGCAACTTCGCAACCTGACACCCCCGCAGCCCCGGACCCGATCCGGGGCCTCTTGGCGGCGAAGGCCCCGGGTCCAGCCCGGGGCTACGTTGCGTGTATGGCGCAGTCATCTCGTGGATCAACAGGGCGCTATCCTCATCTGATCCCTTGCGCTATCAACACCTTATGACCACCGACCAGTTGATCCTGTTTGCCCTTTTTGCGGTTGTGTTCGCCATGCTGCTTTGGGGGCGGCACCGCTATGACCTTGTGGCCTTTTCCGCCTTGCTCGCAGGCGTTGTGCTGGGGGTCATCCCGACCAAAGAGGCGTTTTCCGGCTTTGGGCATCCGGCCACTTTGGTCGTTGCACTGGTGCTGATCGTCTCGGCCGGGTTGGTGCGGGCCGGGGCGGTCTATTTCATCACGCGCACGCTGGTGGATGCGAGCCGAGGACTGGGCGCGCATATCGCCCTGATGGGCGGGATCGGGGCCGTGTTTTCGGCTTTCATGAACAACGTGGCGGCCTTGGCCTTGTTGATGCCTGTGGACATGCAGACGGCGCGCAAGGCCGGACGCAATCCGGGGCTCAGCCTGATGCCGCTCAGCTTTGCGAC
>JBFOMB010000214.1:0-7880 GCA_040830545.1 Paracoccaceae bacterium
TCCCCGCTCAATCAGACCACGATCTGCCTCGTGAAACCGGGTCCCCCAAAACCCGCCGCCGCCACGCCTCCCACCCCGGCAAAAGCATACCGCGAGCTTTCGCCGGAAAACCCCGGAAAAATCGCGGTCGCGCTCAGCCCGACCCCCCCACCCGACAGCGCCCCAACCTTCAGCTCCGCCGAAACCCCCCCGCCTCCCATGCCCCCGCCAATAGTGATCGCCACCGCAACAACCTTCAGCACCGCAAACACGATGGCCTCGTGCAACACCAGATCCCCGCGAAGTGCGAGGATCGTGGTTTCGTAGCCAACCCCGATGATGTGCGGATAGCCAATGGCCAGCAGCCCCAACAACGCACCGGCCACCGCAGGCCGCAGCCAACGGGGCCAGCCCGTACGCGTCTGCACGCGTGTGGCCAGATCCTCGGCGAAGAAGATCGACCGCATCAATACCACAGAAATCAACCCGCACATCATGCCGAGGATCAGGAAGGCGGGCAGCTCGACATAGAATTGCAGCGCATTGCTGGTGTCCATCGCAAATTCAGCCACGTCGCCGAATTCCAACCGACTGACCACCGTCCCGGCCACCGCCGCGATCACGATGGGGGCAAAGGCATGCACCGCGAAATGGCGCAGGATGACCTCCAGCGCGAACAAGGCCCCGGCAATCGGCGCGTTAAAACTGGCTGACACCCCTGCCGCCACCGCGCATCCCAACAGGTCCCGCCCGGTGATCCCATCCGCGTCGATCCGGCGGCTGACCCAGGTCGAAATCAGCCCGGCGATGTGCACCACCGGCCCTTCCCGCCCGGATGATCCCCCAGAGGACAGCGTGATAAACGAGGCCAGCGCCGACGCGATCCCTGCCCGCCGCTCCACACGACCATCGTTCATCGCAGCGCCTTCGATCACATCCGCAACGGAACGCAATCGCCCGTCCGGCGTGAACCGGTGCAGGATCAGGCCCACAACAAGCCCGCCACATATCGGGATCAGCAGGATCAGATACCACGGCAACGACTCGGCAAAGGAATGCAAAAGGCGCACATCCTCGGTCCCATAAAGCGCCGCTTGCAGGAAATTGATGCCGCGCCGGAACAGTACGGCGGCAAAACCTGCAACGATCCCGATCAGGAGGGCGATAAACCAGAACTGAACCTTACCCGGACCACGATGTTTCAGCACGCGCCAGCCGTCCATGCAGGCCTGTGCAGCCTGGTCCGTTTGGCGTTTCAGAAAAGAGCGTGCCGGATCGTCCATTTTATCCCGGTGCGTTTCGCGCCTTCTTTACGGCACGGTCCCGGCGGGGAAAACCCCCGGGTGATCACGTTATCCTGCAAGTCTTTTCGGGATGTTACCCGGCCAGCAGCGCACGGGCCGCCGCGCGGGCCTCATCCGTCAGCGTGTCGCCAGCCAGCATGCGCGCGATCTCATCCACGCGCATGGCTTCGTCCAGCGCGGCCACATTGGATAGGGTCGCCCCATCCTCTAAGCGTTTCTGCACCTGCCAGTGATGTGACCCACGCGCCGCGACCTGGGGGGAGTGGGTGACAACCAGCACCTGCCCCTCTTCTGCAAGCGACGCCAGTCGACGACCAACCGCATCCGCCGTGGCCCCGCCAACGCCCCGATCAATTTCGTCGAAGATCAGGGTCAGGCCGGAAACACCGCGCGTCAGGCACACCTTCATCGCCAACAGAAACCGGCTCAGCTCGCCCCCCGATGCGATCTTGTTCAACGGACCGGCAGGCGCGCCGGGATTGGTGGCAACGGTGAAAGTCACCGTGTCCCGCCCATCTGGCCCCGCGTCACCATCTGCGATCTCGGTCCGGAACACAGCGCGTTCCATTTTCAAAGGGGCGAGTTCCTGCGTGATGTCATCGTCCAGATTGGCGGCTGCATTTCGGCGCGCATCCGAGAGGGTAAGTGCCGCGCGATCATAAGCCGCCTCGGCTTCGCGGACGGCCTGCTGCGCCTCCGCCAGATCCTCGACCCCGGCATCCAGCGCGTCCAGTTGCCGCCGCAGCCGGGCGGACAGATCGACCAGCTCCTCGGGACTGACCCCGTGTTTGCGCGCCAAGGCCCGGATGGCAAACAGGCGTTCCTCGGTCCGTTCCAATTCCAGCGGATCAAATTCCAGGGCATCCAGCGCGGTTTCCACACCGGCCTGCGCCTCACCCAACTCCACCAAGGCCCGCCCCAGCGCAGCAATCGGTGGGTCCAACACTTCTTCAGCGTGATCTACCGCGCCTTCCAGCCAGCGCAACGCATCACTGGCAGCCCCCTCTGCACCGTCCCCACCCAACGCCTGCAGCGCCCGGCCCACATCTGTCCGAATGCGCTCCGCCGCTTGCATCGTGCGTCGCCGCGTGTCCAGTTCAGCCTCTTCCCCCGCCACTGGGGACAGCTCTTCCAACTCGGCCACTGCGTGACGGATGAAGTCCTCTTCAGCCTGCACAGCGGCGAGCGCCGCGGTCTTTTCCTCCAACGCTTTGCGCGCCGCTGACGCGGCTCGCCAAGCATCGCGCGTATCGTTCAGCAAATCGCCATGCCCTGCAAACCCGTCCAGCATCGCGCGATGACCGCTGGCGTTCAAAAGCCCCCGGTCGTCATGCTGCCCGTGCAATTCCACCAAGGTTTCAGACAACGCGCGCAGTGTATCGCCGCTGGCCCGACGGTCGTTGATCCACGCCGTCTTGCGCCCGTCCGCCGCGTTGACGCGGCGCAGGATCAGTTCGTCGCCGCCGGGCAGCCCGCCCTCGTCCAGCACGGCATGGGCCGGATGTCCCTCGGGCAGGTCGAATACAGCCGTGACTTCGCCATTTGCAGCGCCCTGCCGCACCAGATCCGCGCGACCCCGCCAGCCCAGCACGAACCCCAGGCTGTCCAATAAAATGGATTTCCCGGCCCCGGTTTCCCCGGTCAGCACGTTCAGCCCCGGGCGAAACTCCAGCTCCAGGTGATCAATGATCAGCAGATCGCGGATTTCCAGCGTCCGCAGCATTACGCTATCCCCCGGGCCCAGCCGCTGATGTGATGATCAGTACCACTGGCCCTTGATCGACTGACGGTAAATCTGGCTCAGCCAATTGTCACCAATGCTCCGTGCCTTCAACCCCTGGGCCGTCAGCAGCGCATAGCTTGCCTCGTACCACTCGGTGGACTGGAAGTTGTGCCCCAGAATCGCCGCAGCGGTCTGCGCCTCGGCTGCCAGGCCCAGCGACAGGTACGCCTCGACCAGACGATGCAACGCTTCGGGCGTTTGGCTGGTGGTCTGGAAATCCTCCACGACCACACGGAACCGGTTGATGGCCGCCGAATAATGCCCGCGCCGCAGGTAATACCGCCCGATCTCCATCTCCTTGCCCGCCAGATGGTCAAAGGCCAGGTCGAATTTCAGGATAGCCGAGGACGCATATTCGCTATCGGGATAGACTTCGATCACGGTCCGCAGCGCCTGCAACGCCTGAAAGGTCAGCCCCTGATCACGCCCGACCTCGTCAATCTGGTCATAATAGCTCAGCGCCAGCAGATACTGGGCATAGGCCGCGTCTTCGTCAGTTGGATAGAAGTCGATGTACCGCTGCGCGGCAGCCCGGCTGTTTGGATAGTCGCGGCCCTGATGATAGGAAAAGGCCGTCATGATCAGCGACCGTTTGGCCCAGCTGGAATATGGATACAGACGCTCGATTTCCGAGAAGTACCACGCCGCATCGTCGTTGTTGCCACGGCTCAGTTCATACTCACCACGCTCGAAAATCTGCTCGGGCGTAAATGGGTCAAGCGATTGACTGCGGTCGGTGAGCGAGTTGTTACACGCTGCAACCAGGATGGGTAACCCGATCAGGATCAGAAGTCGTCGTACGACCTTCAAGCCCGCCATTCGTGCCGCTCCTCACCGCCTATGCAGGGTTCCATCCTGCTTCTTGCACCCGGGTTTAACACATTAATCAGGGGGTGCAAAACGTCTTATGCCTTTGGTTTCAACGGCCAAGTCTTTGCCCCAGAAACGCGAGAGCATCAAGCCTGATCGGTGACAAGAAAGCGACGGAAAGGGTTAAGCGACCTGAGGAATTTCCGACCAAACCAGCCCACGACCCGGCAGGTTCGCGGTGGTCTGGATGTCACATTCCACGATGCGGAAAGCGGTCGGATCAGCAAACAGCGCACGCAGTAGCGTATTTGTGACCGCGTGCCCGGCGCGTGAACCGACATAACGCCCCAGAATCGGCAGGCCTGCCAGTGCGAGGTCCCCCAGCGCGTCCAACATCTTGTGGCGCACGGCTTCGTCTTGGTGACGCAGTCCCTCGGGGTTCATCACCTGCTCGCCATCAAAGACCACAGCGTTGTCCAGTGATCCACCAAGGGCCAGTCCGTTTTGTTGCATGGCCTCGACGTCACCGCGACGACAGAACGTGCGGCTATCACACAGCACGCGGGCAAAGGCCCCGTTCGCCATGTCCAGCGTCCGGCTTTGCTGGCCAATTGCAGCCACGTCAAAGTCGATGTGAAACTCGATGGTCAGCCGATCCGCTGGCAACAGGGCCGCCGTTGCATCGCCAACCTCTACCCGCACGGGGCGCAGGACTTCGATCGCGCGCACCGGTGCATTCTGCGCACGAACACCCCGGCTCATGATGCCGCGCACGAATTCAGCAGAGGACCCGTCGAGGATCGGAACCTCAGGGCCGTCGATTTCGATCAAAGCGTTGTGAACACCGCAACCCGCCAGCGCAGCCATGATGTGTTCGACGGTCGATACCGACACGCCAGCCATATTCACAAGCCGCGTGCACAGCGGGGTCCGTTCGACCACGTCCCACAGCGCCGGGATCATCGCGTCATTGTCCGTCACGTCGGTTCTGCGGAACCAGATGCCGTGTTCAGCTGACGCAGGAAGAATCGTCAAACGGGCCGGACGACCGGAGTGGAGTCCTGTACCCGAGAACCGAACCGGAGCTTTGACTGTATTCTGCAAAATCGACCTCTGACAGCAGCACCCGAGGCTGGGCGGTTAATCAGGAGGTAAGGGTCTGCGCCCTAGGGCACAATTCAAAGATTGTAACCATCTGAAACATCACTGAAAGGTTTGGGCAGAACCCTGCCTATTCCCGCGTAAGGACCTGTTTTTCAAAAGAAAAGGGCCACCTCCCGGTGACCCTGATCCGAGGTATGACGTGATCGTCAGTTGGCCTGACGGCGCAAAAATGCCGGGATTTCGATCCGTTCCTGTTCACCTTCGTCCAGTTTTGGCGCAGCTGACGACGCGTCAGGTTGGTACATCGCAGGTTGCGGACGCGGGGCCGGAGCGGGCGAAGATTCGCCCGGTGTATCCGCCGCATGGCCGGTCATTCGTGTGATCAGACGACCAAAGCGGGACTGTTCAGGTTGACCTTGTGTATCTGGCACCGGGGCAACCGGAACCGCCGATTTGTCCACGGCGGAACGCAGGCGGGCCATGGTTTCTTCGGACACTGTGCCCGGCGCAGGCTTGGCCGGCGCGACATAGCTTGCCGGGTCTGCCTCGATTGAATCCGCACGCGGCTCAAACGCCGGAATTTCCGGCTGATAGGCTGGCGGCGGCAGGTCGTCGGTCTCTTCAACAACCTTGGGCTCTTCGAAAATGTCCTCTGCCAGATCTTCGGCAGCGGCGCGCTCGACCTCCATGCGCTCGAACAGTCCGGGTTCCTCAGCGGCTTCAGCCACCAGTTCCGGCTCGCTTTCGGCCATCACCGGCTCTTCCAACGGCAGCGGCTCTTCGCGGCGCATGTCTTCGGCAGTTACAGTCTGCTTCAGCGGCGCGGCCATGGACCGGCGTGGCAGCGGGATGTCGTTGACCACTTCGGTCGCGTCGATGCCCGTGGCCACAACGCTCACGCGCATGTTGCCTTCCATGTCGGTATCCAGTGTGGAGCCAACAATGATGTTCGCGTCCGGGTCCACCTCTTCGCGGATGCGGTTCGCGGCTTCGTCCAGTTCGAACAAGGTCAGATCGTGGCTGCCGGTGATGTTGATCAGCACACCCTTTGCCCCGCGCAGGCTGATTTCGTCCAGCAGCGGGTTCGCGATGGCCTTCTCAGCCGCCTGAATGGCGCGATCTTCGCCTTCGGCCTCGCCCGTGCCCATCATCGCCTTGCCCATCTCGTCCATAACGGCACGTACGTCCGCAAAGTCGAGGTTGATCAGGCCCGGACGGACCATCAGATCGGTCACACCTTTGACGCCCTGATAGAGAACATCGTCGGCCATCGAGAAGGCTTCGGTAAAGGTCGTCTTTTCATTCGCCAGCCGGAACAGGTTCTGGTTGGGAATGATGATCAGCGTGTCGACCACCTTTTGCAGGGCATCAACGCCGTCTTCGGCCTGACGCATCCGCTTGGCCCCTTCGAACTGGAAGGGTTTGGTCACGACGCCAACGGTCAGAACGCCCAACTCGCGCGCGGCCTGCGCAATGATCGGCGCGGCCCCTGTCCCGGTGCCCCCGCCCATACCAGCGGTGATGAAGCACATATGTGCGCCCGCCAGATGATCGACGATCTGCTCGATGCTTTCTTCGGCCGCAGCAGCACCGACAGTGGCCCGCGCGCCCGCGCCCAGCCCTTCGGTCACCTTGATGCCCATCTGCACGCGGCTTGGTGCGTTCGATTGGGCCAGCGCCTGCGCATCGGTGTTTGCAACAACGAACTCTACGCCGTCCAGTTGCTTGTCGATCATGTTGTTGACGGCATTGCCGCCGGCCCCGCCGACGCCAAAGACCGTGATCCGGGGTTTCAGTTCCTCATGACCGGGCATCGAGAGGTTCAAAGTCATGGTGTCTCCGCCTGTTTTCCGCCTGTTATCCCGCCTGCCTGCGGGCATTTTCTTTGGGTTATCGCAACCAGAATAGACGATTGCGCGCTCTGGCGTCACCCCAAAAACAAAGTTTTGCCACAAAATATGGAAAGATTCTTGGAAATCTACGCGGCATTTCGCCGAACCAACCAGATATTGGCGAATCGGATCGCGCCACCACAACAGCACAAACAACCCGCACCACGCACGCAGCCGGAAATCGAGTCACTTCGTAATGTCAGGGGTCCTGCCCGACCCTCATGCACCTCTGACCGGGTGCTGTTGATAGTTTACGATGCCTTAACGGATTTGTCACCGCTCATTTGAACGGTTTTTCATGTCGTGACGTAGCTTTACCAGTTGTCGCGGAACCACTTTACCGCGCGCTTCAACGACCGCGCCGGGTAGCTTTCGACCGGAACGTCGAAATCCCACCACTCGTCCTGCGGGTGCGCCGCGAACAGGCACAGCCCCACAACCGAAGAGAACCCCGGCCCCGTCGCCGCCTGCGGCAGGCCGTGGACACGCAGCGGACGGCCCAGACGCACCTGTTGGCCCAAAATGCGGCTGGCCAGCCCGTCCAGCCCCGGAATCTGACTGCCCCCACCGGTCAGCACGATCTGCTGGGAGGGCATGTACTCAAACCCGGCCGCGTCCAACCGCACGCGGACCTCTTCCAGGATTTCCTCGACCCTTGGCCGCATGATCCCGATTAGCTCCGCCCGGCTGACGGTACGCCGGTCATGTTCCCAGTCGCCGGTGTCGCCGCCAATTTCGATCATCTCGCGATCATCCATGCCAGTCGCATGCACACCGCCATAAAACGTCTTGATCCGCTCCGCGTTGGAGGCCGGAATGCCCAGCCCCATGGAAATGTCCGAGGTCACATGATCCCCGCCCATCCGCACGCTGTCGGCATAGATCATGTGTTTCTTCATGAAGACCGACACGCTGGTCGCGCCGCCCCCCAGATCAACACAGGCAGCACCCAGTTCCTGTTCATCTTCGACGAGGGCCGAGATCCCGCCGACATAAGCTGAAGACGCA
>JBFOMB010000215.1:0-5524 GCA_040830545.1 Paracoccaceae bacterium
CGTGAGTGGGGGAGAGGTGTTGCAGAACTCCGACGTCATGGATGTGACCGAGCCAACCAGGGGCGTGGTCGCAGCAGCGGCGGCGGCCATCCGCTAGGCATTGCTGGATCTGGCCGCCAAGGGTGCGGCGGTGATCTGCATCAGTCAGGATCTAGACGAGTTGATGGAAATCTCTGACAGCTTTGCTGCGCTGAACGAGGGGCGGCTGAGCGCGCCACGGGAAACCGCGGGTCTGAGCGTGGACGAGATCGGCTTGATGATGGGCGGGGCCCACGGAATGGAGGTGGCCCATGTGTGATCGCCGAACAAAAGGGGGCCGCACATGATCCGGCTGGAAAAACGCCCGCAGCCGTCGCAGGCGTGGTCGCTGTCGACACCAGTTGTGGCGGTGATTGCGACGATGATCTTTGGCGGGGCGCTGTTTGGCGTGTTGGGGACAAACCCGTTTGTGGCCATCCGCACGATTTTCTTCGAACCGCTGTTTGGGGAATTTGCGTTCTACTATCGCCCGCAATTGCTGGTCAAAGGCGCGCCGCTGGTGCTGATCGCCATTGGCCTGTCATTGGGGTTCAAGGCGGGCATCTGGAACATCGGGGCGGAAGGGCAGTACATCATCGGCGCCATTGTTGGCGCGGGTATCGGGCTGGCGTTTTATCCGACCGAAGGCTGGTACATATTCCCGCTGATGATCATCGGCGGCGCGCTGGGCGGGTTTGCCTGGGCGATGATTCCGGCGATCCTGAAGACGCGGTTCGGGACAAACGAAATCCTTGTGTCGCTGATGCTGGTCTATGTGGCCGAACAGTTATTGGCGTCCATGTCGCTGGGATTGCTGAAGAATCCCGAAGGTTTCGGGTTCCCGGGCAGTCGTAATTTGCAGGAATACCCGTCCGCCCATAACGCGGAACTGATCACAGGTACCGGCGCGCATCTGGGTGTCGTCTTCGCCCTGATCGCAGTGATCTTTGCCTATGTCCTGCTGAACCGACACATGCTGGGCTACCAGATCCGCCTGACGGGTGAGGCCCCGCGCGCGGCGCGGTTTGCCGGAGTGCGGCCGACGCGTCTGGTCTTGTTCTGCCTCGGCACGTCAGGTGCGCTGGCCGGGCTGGCGGGGCTGTTCGAAGTGTCCGGCCCCTCTGGCCAGATCAGCATTGACTTCAACGTCGGCTATGGCTTCACCGCAATCATTGTGGCCTTTCTGGGCCGGTTGCATCCGGTGGGCATCCTTCTGGCAGGCGGGTTGATGGCGCTGACCTATATCGGGGGGGAGATTGCGCAGGGCCAGTTGGGCCTGCCTGCCGCCGCCATTCAGGTTTTTCAGGGCATGTTGCTGTTCTTCCTGCTTGCGCTGGACCTTTTGACCAATTTCCGCATCCGGTTTGCCCGGCAAGAGGTGGCATAATGGATCTGTCTGCAATCAATCCCGTCCTTCTGATCGCATCTCTGATGGTAGCAGCCACGCCGCTGCTGCTGGCAGCAATTGGCGAGTTGGTCGTTGAAAAGGCCGGGGTGCTGAACCTCGGTGTCGAGGGCATGATGATCGTCGGCGCGATCAGCGGCTTTGCGATTTCGGTCGAAACCGGCTCGCCCTGGCTGGGCTTCCTCGCATCCGCCATTGGCGGTGCGGTGCTGTCCCTGCTCTTTGTGCTGCTGACGCAGGTTGCGCTGGCCAATCAGGTGGCGTCAGGGCTGGCGTTGACGCTGTTTGGACTGGGGATTTCATCGCTCATGGGGCAAAGCTATGTGGGCATCAAACCCCCGGCCACGCCCCGCCTGGACATTCCGGTGCTCAGCGACATTCCGGTTCTAGGGCCGATCCTGTTCAGCCATGACCTGATCCTTTACCTGGGCATCGCGTTGGTTGCGGCGGTCTGGGCTTTGCTAAAATATTCGCGTGTTGGCCTTGTCCTGCGGGCCGTCGGTGAAAACCACGATGCGGCCCATGCGCTGGGTTACAAGGTGGTGCGGGTGCGCACGCTGGCGATCCTGTTTGGTGGGGCCTGCGCAGGTCTGGGCGGGGCTTACATCAGCCTCATCCGCGTGCCCCAGTGGACCGAAGGCATGACCGCTGGGATCGGATGGATCGCACTCGCGTTGGTGGTGTTTGCCAGTTGGAAACCGTGGCGTGCGCTGATCGGTGCCTATCTTTTTGGCGGCATCACCGTTTTGCAGCTTAATTTGCAGGCGGCAGGGGTTGCCATTCCGGTCGAATATCTGGCCATGTCGCCTTATGTCATAACCATCATCGTGCTGGTCATCCTGTCGGCGGACAAGAGCAGCGCGCCGGCCTCACTGGGCCGCAGTTTCCACGCAACGAACTAGGACAGCGCCCTGACCACACGCGAGACAATCCACAGGATCATGGAGGGCGAAGACCCCCGGTTCGGCCAATTGGTCGAGAAGGGGGTGATCGCCCTGATCGTGGTGTCTGTCGTCGTGGTGACGATGGAATCCGTGCCGGAAATGCAGGCCCGGTTCGGCACGTTGTTTGCGCGTCTGGAACTGGCGCTGGTGGCCGTTTTTCTGCTGGAATTCGCCTTGCGCGCCCTGTGCCATCCGCGGCCTAAGGAATACATATTCAGCGTCTGGGGGCTGATCGACCTCTTGTCGTTCCTGCCCGCGATAGTGTTCCTGTCACCGGACCTGATGGCGCTACGGACCCTACGGCTTTTCCGGCTGGTCCGGCTGTTCAAACTGCTGCGCATCGGCAAGGCGTTTGACCGCCTGATTGCGGCCTTCAGCGGCATTCGCGACGAATTGATGGTCCTGCTTATGGTCGCAATCGTGGCGCTGTTTCTGTCCGCCGTGGGCATCTATATCTTCGAGCGCGAGGCGCAGCCCGAGAATTTCGGGTCAATCCCCTCGTCGCTTTGGTGGGCCATCGCAACATTGACAACAGTGGGCTATGGCGACGTATATCCGATCACGACCGGGGGGCGTATCTTTACCGCGTTTGTGGTGTTGATCGGATTGGGGCTGGTGGCAACACCGGCGGGTCTGGTGGCGTCTGCATTGACGGCCGAGGACGACAAGGACCCGGAAAGCACGTCGGGGGACGACTCCGGGGAAAATGATAACAAAGAGCCTGAAAGGGAAGGATCATGAAACTCACAACATTGCTCGCGGGGGCCGCAATGGCCCTCGGGATCGCGGCCTCGGCTGCAGCGGAAGACAAGGTCAAGGTTGGCTTTGTCTATGTCGGCCCGGTCGGTGACGGCGGCTGGACCTATGAACACAACGAAGGCCGTCTGGCCGTCGAGGAAGAGTTCGGCGACAAGGTCGAAACCGTGTTTGTCGAAAGCGTGTCCGAAGGTCCGGATTCGGAACGTGTGATGACACAGATGGCGCTGGAGGGCGCTGACCTGATCTTCCCCACGTCGTTTGGGTACATGGACCCGACGATCAACGTGGCCAAGAAGTTCCCGAACGTGAAGTTCGAGCACGCCACTGGTTACAAGCGCGCGGACAACGTGTCGACCTATTCAGCACGTTTCTACGAAGGCCGTGCCGTGCAAGGCCACAGCGCGGGCAAGATGACCAAGTCGAACGTGATCGGCTACATCGCGTCCTTCCCGATCCCCGAAGTGATCCGGGGCATCAACGCGGCCTATATCCACGCCAAAAAGGTGAACCCGGACGTCCAATTTAAGATCATCTGGGCCTACACCTGGTTTGATCCGGCGAAAGAAGCCGACGCGGCCAAGGCGCTGATTGAACAGGGTGCGGACGTTGTTCTGCAGCACACCGACTCCACCGCGCCGCAGGCTGCGGCACAAGAAGCGGGTAACGTGATCACCTTCGGTCAGGCCTCGGACATGGCGCAGTATGCACCGATGCCGCGCGTCAGCTCGATCATCGACAACTGGGCGCCCTACTATGTTGAACGGACCCGCGCTGTCATGGATGGCACCTGGGAAAGCGTTGACACCTGGGATGGTATGTCCACCGGCATGGTGAAAATGGGCGAGATTTCGGATGTGGTTCCGGCAGATGTGAAGGCCGAAGCCCTGGCCATGATCGAAGCCATCGGCGCGGGAGAATACCACCCCTTCACCGGTCCTCTGAAAAAGCAGGACGGCAGTGACTGGCTGGCTGCGGGCGAAACTGCGGATGATGGCACGCTTGCAGGTATGAACTTCTATGTCGAAGGTCTGGAAGGCGATATCCCGCAATAAGCGTCCACGCTTAGAATACACAGATATGAGAGGCCCCGCATTGCGGGGCTTCTTCCGTTTTGGCGGATCGGATCCACACCTGATCGACCACCGGCAAACATAGTCGTTTCTTTCCAAGAGTTTTTCTTGAGGGAATTCCCCTCAAAAATGTGTCGCTCATTAGCTGCATCTTAAGAGTTGTTGAACAGTTTTACGGCCAGTGTTCGTGAAGGGTCCAATGGTGTGAAATTAGAGGCGCTGATCTCTCAGATTTCCGAATTCACCAGCGACGGTGTTCTGATTTTTGCAGAAGTCCCTCGCAATCTCCCGCGATTGACAATCGTGTGGTGTAACGAGGCGACTCTCAAACAATCTGGCTTCACACGGGAAGAGGTCATCGGCAACACCGCCGTAATTTTCAGAGGCGAAAGCCCGGATGAAAACGTTATGGACCGCATCGCGCAAAGGATTGCTGCGCGGGAACCGGTGCGCGAGAGCCTGCTGAACTATGCCAAAGATGGAACATCCATCTGGGTCGACATAAACCTGTCGCCCGTGATCGAGCCGGATGGCAGCTGCTATTATTGGGTTGGATTCAAGCGCGACGTGACCGCTTATATCGAGATGCAGGAAGGCCTGGCGCTTGCCCGGCGAGAGGCTGAAATGGCCCAGCAACGATTGCTGGATGCGATCGAGGCCCTGCCAGAGGCATTTGTCATGTTCGATAAAGAAGATCGGCTGGTGGTCTGCAACGGCAAGTTCAAGGAGGTTTATGCCGAATCCGCACCTGCCATTTTTGATGGCGCACTGTTTGAAGACATTATGCGCTATGGCCTGGAAAACGGCCAATACCCAGAAGTTACCGGTGACGAAGAGGCGTGGCTGGCTGAACGCTTGGACCGCCGTAGCGGCAAACAAGGACCGGTCGAACGCGCGCTTCCTGGCAACCGGTTCCTGCAGGTTCAGGACGTTGTCACCTGTACAGGAGACGTGGTTGGCATTCGCTCGGATGTCACTGAGTTGCGTCGCCAAAAGCAGGCGCTGGAGGAACAGAAGAAGGCGCTCGTCAAAGCGAAACGCGACGCTGAGGTCTCGTCCCGTACAGACACTCTCACCGGTTTGGGGAACCGGCGTGGATTGGATTTGTTTCTGGAAGGTTTATCGCGACGCAAATCCAAAAGGTTTGATGTTGCTTTGATCCATGTGGATCTGGACCGGTTCAAATCGATTGACCTGCCCCCCGATGCTCCCTCATTCATAACGAGAGTTTGCGGGTCTGATTTTCATATTCTTCGTCGTCGTTTTGGGCAAGCGCGCCGGGCGCGGAGCCCTCAAATTGCTCAAGCGTCCGGCGCGCTTCGGCGGGC
>JBFOMB010000216.1:0-17822 GCA_040830545.1 Paracoccaceae bacterium
CCATCCCGGTCAGTCGCTTCATCGACAGCGCGACGCTGGCGACCGAATGGGCGCTCCGTATGGACCGGCTGACGGCGATCATGCTGATCGTGGTCACAACCGTGTCGGCGCTCGTGCATCTCTACAGCTTTGGCTACATGGCCCATGACCCGCAGTGGAAAGAGGGTGAAAGCTACAAGCCGCGCTTCTTTGCCTATCTCAGCTTCTTCACCTTCGCGATGCTGTCGCTGGTGACTTCGGACAACCTGGTGCAGATGTTCTTTGGCTGGGAAGGCGTAGGCGTCGCATCCTACCTGCTGATCGGGTTCTACTACCGCAAACCCAGCGCCAATGCGGCGGCGATGAAGGCGTTTATTGTCAACCGGGTGGGTGATTTCGGCTTTGCCCTTGGGATATTCGGCCTGTTCTTCCTGACCGACAGCATCAACTTCTCGGACGTGTTTGCGATGGCGCCGGTTCTGGCGGAAACGCAGGTGACGTTCCTCTGGCAGGAATGGAACGCGGCTGAGGTGATTGCCGTGCTGCTGTTCATCGGTGCGATGGGGAAATCAGCGCAACTGCTGCTGCACACGTGGCTGCCGGACGCGATGGAAGGTCCGACACCCGTGTCGGCCCTGATCCACGCCGCGACCATGGTGACCGCGGGTGTGTTTCTGGTCTGCCGCATGTCGCCGCTGATGGAATTTGCCCCGACCGCGACCGCATTTATCACCGTTATGGGGGCTGCCACCGCGTTCTTTGCCGCGACCGTAGGGTTGGTGCAGACCGACATCAAACGCGTGATCGCCTATTCGACCTGTTCGCAGCTGGGCTACATGTTCGTGGCCGCTGGCGTCGGCATGTACTCGGCGGCCATGTTCCACCTGTTCACACACGCCTTCTTCAAGGCGCTGTTGTTCCTTGGTGCAGGGTCGGTGATCCATGCCATGCATCACGAACAGGACATGATGAACTACGGGGCCCTGCGCAAGAAGATCCCATATACCTTCTGGGCGATGATGATCGGCACGCTGGCCATCACCGGCGTCGGCATCCCACTGACCACCTTCGGGTTTGCCGGGTTCCTGTCCAAGGACGCCATCATCGAAAGCGCTTATGCTGGCGGCGCGGGCTTCCCCTTCTGGGCGCTGGTGATCGCAGCCTTCATGACGTCGTTCTATTCGTGGCGGCTGATCTTCCTGACCTTCTACGGCAAGGCGCGGGGCGACAAACACACCCATGAACACGCGCATGAAAGCCCGATGGTCATGCTGATCCCGCTGGGTGTGTTGTCTCTGGGTGCGGTGTTTGCCGGTATGCTTTGGTACAACCAGTTCTTTGGTCATGCCGATCAGGTGGGCAAGTTCTACGGCATCCCCGTGGCCGAGGCGCATGACACCCACAAGGGTGATGATCACGCCACGGGTGAAGATGGCCACGGCGAAGAGCACAGCGATGAGCACGCCAAGGATGAACATGCGGATGACGACCACGCTGCAGCAGACTCCAGCGAAGAGCATAGCGATGAGCACGCCGCCAAGAAAGGCGACCATCACTACGCATTTGTCGGCAAACCGGGTGAAGGCGCGCTCTACATGGGTCCCGACAACCACATCCTGGATGACGCCCACGCGGCCCCGAAATGGGTCAAGGTTTCACCCTTCATCGCGATGGTTCTCGGTCTGGCGCTCGCCTACCTGTTCTACATCGTGAACCCGGCCCTGCCCAAACGTCTGGCTGAAAACCAGCGCCCGTTGTACCTGTTCCTCAAGAACAAGTGGTACTTTGACGAGGTCTATGACGTGATCTTCGTCCGTCCCGCGAAACAGCTGGGACGCGCATTGTGGAAAGGCGGGGATGGCAGCGTCATTGACGGCTTCCTCAACGGTGTGGCCATGGGCGTTGTGCCTTTCTTCACCCGGCTCGCAGGCAAGGCGCAATCGGGGTACATCTTTACTTACGCATTCTGGATGGTTGTGGGCATCGCGGCCTTTGTCACCTGGATGACGATCGGCGGAGGCGCAAACTGATGAGCGGCTATCTTCTGTCTGCGGTCTGCTTCATTCCGGCCATTGCCGCGCTGATCATGGCGCTGCTGATGCGCGGCGATGACGAGGCCGTGCAGCGCAACGCCAAGATGTTCGCGCTGGTCACAACCAGCGTGGTGTTCCTGATCTCGCTGGGCATCCTGGCGCAGTTCGATCCGGGCGACACGGGCTTTCAGTTCGTGGAAGAAGGCGAATGGCTTCTGGGCCTGAAATACAAGATGGGTGTCGATGGCATCAGCGTGCTGTTCGTGATGCTGACCACCTTCATCATGCCGCTGACCATCCTGGCCAGCTGGGGCGTGACCACCCGGGTGAAGGAATACATGATCGCCTTCCTGATCCTGGAAACGCTGATGCTGGGCGTGTTCATGGCGCTGGATCTGGTGCTGTTCTACCTGTTCTTCGAAGCGGGCCTGATCCCGATGTTCCTGATCATCGGCATCTGGGGCGGCAAGGACCGGATTTATGCCAGCTTCAAGTTCTTCCTTTATACCTTCCTCGGCTCGGTGCTGATGCTGGTGGCGATGGTGGCCATGTTCTCGGACGCGGGCACCACAGATATCGAGGTGCTGCTGACACATGAGTTCAGCTATCAAAGCTTCTCGCTGCTGGGCATTCAGATCGTTGGCGGCATGCAGACGCTGATGTTCCTGGCCTTCTTCGCCAGCTTTGCCGTGAAAATGCCCATGTGGCCGGTTCACACCTGGCTGCCCGATGCGCACGTGCAGGCCCCGACCGCAGGCTCGGTCGTGCTGGCGGCGATCCTGCTGAAAATGGGCGGCTACGGCTTCCTGCGCTTCTCCATCCCGATGTTCCCGGTGGGCTCAGAGGTGATGACCCCGCTGGTTCTGTGGATGTCGGCGATTGCGATTGTCTACACCTCGCTGGTGGCGCTGGTGCAGGAGGACATGAAGAAGCTGATTGCCTATTCCTCGGTCGCGCATATGGGCTTTGTCACCATGGGGATTTTCGCGACAACCCAGCAGGGGCTTGATGGCGCGATCTTCCAGATGCTCAGCCACGGGTTTGTTTCCGCCGCGTTGTTCATGTGCGTTGGCGTGATCTATGACCGGATGCACACGCGTGACATCAACGCTTATGGCGGGTTGGTGAACCGGATGCCGGTTTATGCGCTGGTCTTCATGTTGTTCACCATGGCCAATGTTGGCCTGCCGGGCACATCCGGGTTTGTGGGCGAATTCCTGACCCTGATGGGCACCTTCCCGGTCAACACCTGGGTGACTGCTGTGGCCTGTTCCGGTGTGATCTTCTCGGCGGCGTATGCGCTGTGGCTTTATCGTCGCGTGGTCTTTGGTGATCTGATCAAGGAAAGCCTGAAAACGATCAGCGACATGTCCTTGCGCGAAAAAGTCACGTTTGCCCCGCTGATCGTGATGACACTGCTGTTGGGGGTTTACCCATCGCTCATCACCGACGTGATCGGGCCTGCCACGGCGGCGCTCAAGGATCATTATGATACGGCGCTGGCCGCGGCAGAGGCCGCGACGCAGCTGGCCTCGCAGTAAGGAGTTCGGCCCATGGGATCGGATCTGAACATCATCCTGCCGGAAATCGTGCTGTCGCTTTATGCGATGATCGCGCTGGTCGGGACGGCCTATCTGGGCAAGGACCGGCTGGCCCCGCTGCTAGTCTGGCTGACCGCCGGGTTGATGGCGGTGCTGGGCATCTGGATCGGCTCGGCCGGTGGGGACACGGCGGTGGCCTTCAACGGCATGTTCATCGACGATGGTTTTTCGCGTTTTGCCAAGGTGGTGATCCTGATTTCGGCGGCTGCGGTCCTGATCATGAGCCAGGGCTACATGGCGCAGCGGGATCTGCTGCGGTTTGAGTACCCGCTGCTGGTGGCACTCGCTGCTGTGGGTATGATGGTCATGGTCAGCGCAGGCGATCTGATCGTGCTCTACATGGGGCTGGAGCTGCAATCGCTGGCGCTGTACGTTGTGGCGGCATTGCGGCGGGACAGCGTGAAATCGACCGAGGCGGGGCTGAAATACTTCGTTCTCGGCGCGCTCAGCTCAGGCTTGTTGCTGTATGGCGCGTCGCTGGTCTACGGCTATTCCGGTACAACGCTGTTCTCGGGCATCATCCAGACGGCGGAAGGCGGCCATGTGTCGCTGGGCCTGCTGTTTGGCATCGTGTTCCTGGTGGCAGGCATGGCGTTCAAGGTGTCTGCCGTGCCGTTCCACATGTGGACGCCGGATGTCTACGAAGGGGCGCCTACACCCGTCACCGCGTTCTTTGCCACCGCACCCAAGATGGCAGCGATGGGACTGTTTGCGCGCGTGCTGTTTGACGCCTTTGGTGGGGCCGTGGCGGATTGGTCCCAGATCATTGCGCTGCTGTCGCTGCTGAGCATGTTCCTGGGGGCCGTGGCCGCGATTGGACAGCGCAATATCAAGCGGCTGATGGCTTATTCCTCGATCGCGCATATGGGTTATGCGCTTATGGGGCTGGCGGCGGGAACGCAGTTGGGAGTGCAGGCGATGCTGATCTACATGGCGATCTACGTGACCATGAATATCGGCACATTCGCGTTCATCCTGATGATGGAACGGGACGGCGCGCCGGTGGTCGATATTGATGCGCTGAACATGTATTCCAAGGCTGAACCGGGCAAGGCGCTGGCGATGCTGGTGCTGCTGTTTTCGCTGGCTGGTGTGCCGCCGATGCTGGGGTTCTTTGGCAAGCTTTACGTGCTGCGCGCAGCGTACGAGGCCGGGCTGGCCTGGCTGGCGGTGGCGGGTGTGATCGCCTCGGTCATCGGGGCGTTCTACTATCTGCGCATCGTCTACTTCATGTATTTCGGCGAAGAACGCGAGGCGCTGGACCGGACCAATCCGCCGGTGTTGTGGGGGCTGTTGATGGCGTCCGCGGTGATCATGGTGGCCGGGATCGTCAACATGTTCGGTGTCGAAACCGCGGCACAGGCGGCGGCTGCGGTGCTGGTCAACTGACCTGTCGGGGGCCGGAATTTTGCAAAAATTCCGGGTCGGTTTTTCGGGGAAAAACCGGCCTTCGGCGAGAGTATTTTTGCAAAGATGAAATCCATGGCTGAGTGGCCTGCAGGATATGGACGGCGTGTGTTGGCCGAGGTGGACAGCACCTTGAGCGAGGCGGCGCGGATTGCGCCGGACCTCGCCGGGCCGGAATGGATACTGGCGCTGCGGCAAACCGCCGGGCGCGGGCGGCGCGGACGGGCCTGGCGCGATCCGGTTGGGAATGTGGCGGCGACTTTGGTCATGCGACCGGCGGAGATGCCGGATACCGCGGCGCTGCGCAGCTTTGTGGCGGCGCTGGCAGTGTTTGATGCTTGCGTGGATGTGACAGGGCGCGCGACAGGTTTTGCGCTGAAATGGCCCAATGACGTGCTGTTGAATGGCGGCAAGCTGAGCGGCATCCTGCTGGAAAGCGCTGGGCAGGGCAGTGCGCTGAGCTATCTGGCGATTGGTATTGGCGTGAACCTCAAAAACGCACCCGGGGCAGACACTGTGGAGCCTGGCGCGGTGCCGCCTGTGTCGTTGTTGTCGGAAACCGGGGCGGATGTGGACCCGGAAACGTTTCTGGATTTCCTGGCCGCCGCTTATGCGCGCTATGAGGCGCAGTTTCAGACCTATGGTTTCGGGCCCATTCGCGAGACCTGGCTGGCGCGGGCCGCGCGGTTGGGGGAACAAATCACCGCGCGCACGGCAAAGAGCGAAACGTTTGGCACGTTTGAAACCGTGGACGAGGCGGGCAATCTGGTCCTGACCACGTCCGCAGGGCGGGTCAGCATTCCGGCGGCGGATGTGTTTTTCTGAAGGGGAACGGCATGCTTTTGGCGATTGACTGCGGCAACACCAACACCGTGTTTTCGATCTGGGATGGGGAGACATTCCTGTGCACGTTGCGCACGTCGACCCACCATGCGCGCACGGCGGATGCCTATTTCACGTGGTTTTCCACGCTGATCAATCACTATGGCATCACGCCCGACATCACGGATGTCATTATCTCCTCGACCGTGCCGCGCGTGGTGTTCAACCTGCGCATTTTCGCGGATCGGTTTTTTGGTTGTCGTCCTTTGGTGGTGGGCAAACCCGATTGCCTGTTGCCCCATGCACCGCGCGTGGATCAGGGCACGCAGGTGGGGCCCGACCGCTTGGTCAACACGGCGGGGGCCTATGACCGGCATGGGGGCAACCTGATCGTGGTGGATTTTGGGACCGCAACGACTTTTGACGTGGTGGATCATGACGGGGCTTACGTGGGCGGCGTCATTGCGCCTGGTGTGAACCTGAGCCTGGAGGCGTTGCACATGGCGGCCGCCGCGCTGCCCCATGTGGACATCGCCAAGCCGCAGCGCGTGGTCGGCACCAACACCGTGGTCTGTATGCAATCCGGCGTGTTCTGGGGATACGTCGGGTTGGTGCGCGAGATCTGCGCGCGGATCAAGGCCGAGCGGGATCGGGACATGTCGGTGATCGCGACTGGCGGGTTGGCCCCGCTGTTTGACCAGACGGTCGATCTGTTTGACCAGATCGAGGATGATTTGACGATGCACGGGCTGACTGTGATCCATCGCTACAACAAGGACCACGGCGACGCATGAGCAATGAACGACTGATCTACCTGCCTTTGGGTGGGGCCGGTGAAATTGGCATGAACGCCTATGTTTACGGCTATGGCGCGCCGGATCAGGAACGGCTGATCCTGGTGGATCTGGGTGTAACATTTCCGGATATGGAGACCTCGCCCGGGGTCGACCTGATCCTGCCGGACATGAGCTGGCTGATCGAACGGGCCGACCGGTTGGAGGCGGTGTTCATCACCCATGCGCACGAGGATCACGTGGGCGGGCTGTCCCATGTCTGGGGACAGTTGAACGTGCCGGTCTATGCCCGTGCGTTTACCGCCAACATCGCCCGGCGCAAGATGGACGAACGCGGCCACCCGGAAGAGGCGGTGGTTACGGCCTCGGCATGGCCAGAGCAGGTGCAGGCGGGGCCGTTTCAGGTGGGGTTCCTGCCGGTCAGCCACTCGATCCCCGAAAGCGCCGCGCTGGTGATCGACAGCCCGGCAGGGCGTGTGGTGCACACGGGTGATTTCAAGCTGGACGCGCAGCCGGTGGTGGGTGAACCGTTTGATCCCGACCTGTGGGCCGGGGTGTGCGGGGATGGGGTGCAGGCGCTGGTCTGCGATTCCACCAACGTGTTTTCCGCCCATCCCGGACGGTCGGAAAGCGAGGTTGGGCCAGAGATCGAAAAGCTGGTGGCGGGCGCGCCCAACATGGTGGTTGCCACAACCTTTGCCAGCAATGTGGCCCGGGTGAAAACGCTGGCTGAGGCCGGGCAGAGGGCCGGGCGGTCGGTTGTGCTGCTGGGCCGGGCGATGCGGCGGATGATCGAGGCGGCGGTAGAGACCGGCGTGCTCAGCGATTTTCCATCAGTCGTCAGTCCGGAAGATGCCAAGGACATTCCACGCGAAAACCTGTTGCTACTGGTCACCGGCAGCCAAGGTGAGCGTCGCGCGGCCAGCGCGCAGCTGGCGCGGGGCAAGTACCGGGGGCTGGAGCTGAAAGAGGGCGATCTGTTCCTGTTTTCGTCAAAAACCATTCCGGGGAACGAGGCCGGTGTGATCCGCATCATCAACCAGCTCAGCGAAAAGGGCGTGGATGTGGTGGATGACAGCAGCGGACTGTACCACGTGTCCGGCCATGCGAACCGCCCTGATCTGGAGCGGGTGCAGGACATTGCCAAACCGCGCATGGTGGTGCCGATGCATGGTGAACATCGCCATCTGCGGACCCATGCCAATCTGGCGAAGGCGCGAGGTTATGCCAGTGCGCTGGCGGTGAACGGCACCATGCTGGACCTCAGCGGGGAAGCCCCGGCGGTGGTTGAATATGTGGAGACGGGGCGCACCTATCTGGATGGCTCGGTCCAGATCGGCGCGCTGGATGGCGTGGTGCGCAACCGTATTCGCATGGCGTTGAACGGAATGATCTCGATCTCGGTCATTTTGGACGAGGATCACGAACCGCTGGGCGAACCCTGGTGCGTGCTGCACGGGTTGCCGGAAACAGGTGTGTCCAATGCGGCGCTGATCGAAGTGTTGGAAGAAGATCTGGATCAGTTTCTGCGCCGTGCAGGGGCTAAGACGCTGGCGGATGATGACGCGCTGGAAGAGGAACTGCGCCGGGTGGCGCGGGGAACGGCGATGAGCGAGATCGGGCGCAAGCCCGAGGTGATCGTGGTGATCAGCCGGGTCAGTTGAGAGGGAACAGGACAAGCCGTTTCAAAACGGCTTGGTCCAAGCGCGTTTGAACGCGCTTCCCACGCGAATTGAAATTCGCGTTTTCAAGGCCTTTCGAAAGGCCTTGGCCCGACTTAGCCGACCATACGCTCTTCAAAGCTCAACGCGATGAAGCGGGGCATGTGATCGCCCATGCCCACAACGTTCGAGTCCCTGCCGCCCGAATGACGCTCGCCTCGGGACCGGCCGCTTTTCTTCTTTGCGGGCTTGTCCTCATCGGCGGTGATTTCTTCGGTTTTGGCTTCTTTGACCGGCTTGGCGGGTTTTTCCACCTTCACCGGGTTTTCGATGCGCGGGATTTCCTTTTGCACCAGCTTTTCAACGGCATCGAAGTACTTTTCGTCCCGCGAGGCACAGATGGTCAGCGCCTTGCCGTCCCGTCCCGCGCGGCCAGTGCGACCGATGCGGTGCACGTAATCCTCGGCATGGGAGGGCACGTCGAAGTTGAACACATGGCTCACGTGCGGGATGTCCAGACCCCGCGCCGCCACGTCGGACGCAATCAGCAGTCGGATCGTTCCATCGCGGAACCCGTCCAGTGTGCGCATGCGATGGCTTTGATCCAGGTCACCATGGATCGGCGACGCGTTGTAGCCGTATTTTGCCAGCGATTTTGCGACAATATCCACATCAACCTTGCGGTTGCAGAAGATGATCGCGTTGGTGCAGGCCTCGCCCTCGGCATCGATCAGGGCGCGCAGCAGGCGACGTTTTTCCGACCCTTCGCGATCCCGGCGGGAGCCTTTGAACATGACCACGCCCTGTTCGATGCTTTCGGCGGTGGTGGCCTGACGGGCAACCTCGACCCGGGCAGGGTTTGACAGGAACGTGTTGGTCAGCCGCTCAATCTCGGACGCCATGGTGGCGGAGAAGAACAGCGTCTGGCGGGTGAACGGCGTCAGCGAAAAGATGCGTTCGATGTCCGGGATGAACCCCATGTCCAACATCCGGTCCGCTTCGTCGACCACCATGATCTGCACGCCAGTCAGCAGCAGTTTGCCCCGTTCGAAATGGTCCAGCAGGCGACCGGGCGTGGCAATCAGCACGTCAACACCCTTGTCAATCAGCGCATCCTGCTCCTTGAAGCTGACACCGCCGATCAGCAGCGCCTTGGTCAGCTTCACGTGTTTGGAATAAGTGTCAAAGTTTTCCGCCACCTGCGCCGCCAATTCCCGCGTCGGGCACAGGACCAGACTGCGTGGCATGCGCGCCCGTGCCCGTCCACGCGCCAGAAGCGTGATCATCGGCAGGGTAAAGCTGGCTGTTTTACCCGTTCCGGTTTGTGCGATCCCCAGAACATCGCGCCCTTCCAGCGCGTGGGGAATGGCATCTGCCTGGATTGGTGTGGGCGTTTCGTATCCGGCCTCTTCAACGGCCTTCAGAACCTTTGGATTGAGATTCAGATCAGAGAATTTCGTCATATCCATCCGCTATACGCGGACACCGACCTGGCCCGCACGTCATAATCAGAAGGGCCGGTCGCCCTCCTGCGTGGGCGCGTCTCGCCCGCGCGCGGAATAGCAAAACCGTGAGGTCACGTCAAATTATTGCGCGTCTGATGGGGAAAATGGCCCGATTTGGCCGGATTTCAACGATTTCAATGTGTTGAAGGCTCATAATCGGTGGGGATTCACCCGGTTCTGGCCACTGTTTCCCATCGCGAAACAATTGCTTAGATGCCGGGGAAGTGTTTCGCGATTTTGGCGTCCAGGGACAGGTCGCAAATACGGAGCAGCCCTTCCTTTTCCAAGGCTGCCCGCTGCCGGGGCGTGGCGGCGCAGACCTCTTCGAAAAAGGCGCGCAGGCCGTCTTCACCCCGCTCGGACTCGATCATCGCAAACAGGTCGTGCATCTTTACGCCGCCTTTTTCGTGCGGGCGGTTGGGGGCCAGTTCGGGCCGGTAGCTGCCTTGCGCCATGCGAAAGCGATAGCTGCTATGCCAATCCTCCCAGCTGAGCGCGTGGCGGTGGCACAGTGCCATATCCGTGCTTTCTGCGACGCCGGGGTTCATGTCGTTGCCGAGGAACACATTGTGGATGCGGAAGGTGATAGGGGACATGCCGGTGCGGACAAAAACCTTGCCCGCCACATGGCTGAGGAACCCACCCTTCAGGAATTCCCCATAGGTCGGGTAAAGCCGCGCGGCGATGCGGTCACGGTCGGGGCCTGGGGGTAACCAGGCCTTGTAAGCGGTATCGCTGCCCGACAGCAGTTCCATAGGGCGAACACGCAGGGTTTGGGTGTCTGCGGAGAGTGCCGCGAGCGTGTCCGCGACCGGGTGATCGGGCCACAGGAATTCATCCACGTCGATATGGGTCAGCCAGTCGACGTCTGCCGTCTTGTAGGCCTCAGAGGCGTTAAATGTCTGACGGGGCTGGTGTTTTTTCGGTCGCTTGATCGGTGCGGCCTGCCAGTAGGCGTCATCACAGACCTGCACCCGGATCGCTGGATGGCGCTGCAAAACCTCCTGCGCCTCGGGGTTGGGCGCGTCGAGGTACAGGTACAGACGCGCTGCCCCCAGATCGAGGTGATGTGCCGCAAAGGCGAGGATGTCCCGAACCGGGGCCTTGATCGTTGAGACGAGGCCCCAGCGGGTCACACCATCATTTCCTTTGTCGCGCTCAGCGTGATGTCCGGATAGTCGCGGACGACGCGGTCGATGTCCCATTGAAGACGCGTCAGGTAGACCACGTCGCCGTCATTGTCCGTGGCGATGTGCTGTTTGTTTGCGTTGGCGAATTTGTCCACCGCATCCTGTGTGCCGGACACCCAGCGGGCCGACGTGAATTGGGACGGTTCGAACCGGACGGGCAGGCCGTATTCCAGTTCAATCCGCGAGGCCAGAACCTCGAACTGCAGGGCGCCGACCACGCCCACAACAAAGCCTGACCCGATCTGCGGTTTGAAGACTTTCGCCGCGCCCTCCTCGGCAAATTGCATCAATGCCTTGTCCAGATGCTTGGCCTTCAGCGGGTCGCCGGCCCGCACCCCCTGCAACAGTTCCGGAGCAAAGCTGGGAATACCGCTAACACGCAAAGGTTCCCCTTCGGTTAACGTATCGCCGATGCGCAACTGGCCGTGGTTTGGAATGCCGATGATGTCGCCCGCCCAGGCCTCTTCGGCCAGTTCGCGGTCGGATGCCAGGAACAACACGGGGTTCGATACGGCCATGGGTTTCTTGGTCCGCACATGGGTCAGTTTCATGCCGCGTTTGAAGTGGCCAGACGCCATGCGCAGGAAGGCGACGCGGTCCCGGTGTTTGGGATCCATGTTCGCCTGAACCTTGAAGACAAAGCCGGAAACCTTTGTTTCTTCTGGAGAAATCTGCCGAGGTTCCGCGCGCTGTACTTGTGGTTCGGGGCCATAGGTACCTATGCCGTCCATCAGCTCCTTCACCCCGAACGAGTTGATCGCAGAGCCGAACCAGATCGGCGTCAGGGTCCCGTCCAGCAGCGCCTGCGGGTCAAGCGGCGGCAACAATTCGCGCGCCATCTCCAGCTCTTCGGTGAAGGTTTCCAGCAGATGTGCGGGCACGTGTTCAGCCAGCTTCGGATCATCAAGCCCTTTGATTTCAATGCTTTCTGCGACCTTGTTGCGGTCGGCACGGTCCATCAGCTCCAACCGGTCGCGCAGAATATCATAACACCCGATGAAATCGCGACCCTGGCCGATCGGCCAACTGGCAGGGGTCACGTCAATGGCGAGGTTTTCCTGAATCTCGTCAATAATTTCAAAAACATCGCGGCTTTCGCGATCCATCTTGTTGCAGAAGGTGAGGATCGGAAGGTCGCGCAGGCGGCAGACTTCGAACAGTTTTTGCGTCTGGCTTTCCACGCCTTTTGCGCCGTCGATCACCATCACAGCGGCGTCCACTGCGGTCAGCGTCCGATAGGTGTCTTCGGAGAAATCGCTGTGCCCTGGTGTGTC
The DNA here is from genome assembly GCA_040830545.1 of Paracoccaceae bacterium. Lineage (GTDB taxonomy): Bacteria > Pseudomonadota > Alphaproteobacteria > Rhodobacterales > Rhodobacteraceae > HXMU1420-2. The sequence goes on from JBFOMB010000216.1 coordinate 12,267, forward strand.
CACAAGATTGAATCGGAAGTTATTGTAATCAAACGACATTGCGGATGCGGAAACCGAGATTCCCCGGTCCTTTTCCATCTGCATGAAGTCCGACCGCGTGCGCCGTGCCTCCCCTTTGGCACGCACCTGTCCAGCCATCTGGATCGCGCCACCATAGAGCAGGAATTTCTCGGTCAGCGTGGTCTTGCCCGCATCGGGGTGCGAGATGATGGCAAAGGTCCGGCGCCGGGCAATTTCAGCCGGCAGATCGGGGCGGTTTGTAGGGGCGTCAAGCATATCGGGCGTATAGGTAAGGATTAGAATTGGTGCAACACAGGGCGCTGTGATTTCCGTACACCACCTGTACACACCCTGTACACCGCGCGTCGGGTCATGGGCGCGTTAACCTTTTCGGGCAAACGTGTTGCGCGATGACGACCCGGCAAAGATACCGTTCCGAGTTTTTCCGGCAGTTGGAGGAGTTGCAGGAAGAGTTGAAATGGAAGTGGGTGGACAAGAGCCTGCCGATGGATTGGCATGCGCTGGACTACCGCTATCCGATTGACCCGAAGAAAGAGCGTGTGACGATCCGGCTGGATGCGGACATGCTGAAGTGGTTTCGCAAGATGGGGCCGGGGTATCAGACGCGGATCAACATGGTTTTGCGGCTGTATTGGACGGCGTTGCAGACGGGGCTGATCCACAGCCACTACGAGGACCACGACCTGCCGATGATCCAGCAGCAAGCGATGGAGATGATCACGAAGCGTCAGGAAGAGTTGCAGCGGGAGGCGGAGGAAAACGGGTGGGCGTAGGCCCGGGGATTTTCACTTGGACATCGCGTGGGAATCCAGATAAGAACAAATAGTGAACATTTGTGGTGGAGGTAAAGATGACGTTGAACGAGATTGCAGATGCACTGGTCGCGGGATGTCGCGAGGGGCGGGCAATGGCCAATCTGGATGTGCTTTATGCCGAGGACGCAGTGTCCGTGGAGGCAGCGGATCAGGGCAACGGGCGTGAGGCGCATGGGCTGGAGGCGATCCGGGGCAAACATGCCTGGTGGGAGGCCAATATGGAGGCCACGGGCGGGTCGGTCAGTGATCCGATGCCCGATGGCGATGACCGGTTTGCGGTGATCTTCGAGGTTCAGGGTGTCGAGAAGGCCAGTGGTGAGGCGTTCGATATGAAAGAGGTGGCCGTCTATCACGTCGCCGGGGGCAAGATCGTGAGGGAGGAGTTTTTCTACGGCGCGTGAGGGTTGGGGGTAAGGTGGCTATCAGTTCTGGAAGAAAGCCGCGCGTTGACGGGTCGCGGCGCGGCAGCCGTTCTACGGGACGTGACGAAATTACCATTGAAAACAAATCTTCGCAGCGACCGTGTTCTGGTGTTGCGCGGAATCAAGGGCCTTTGGCCGGCCGCGCAACCATCGACCGGCAAGCGATTGCAAGGCAATCGCTGAGAGGGGCCGGGCCGTCCCCCGGCACGGCGATTTGGCTGACGGAAGTGGGGGGCAGCGAGCTTGTACGGATTTGGCTGGCATAAAGTGTATTGTTGAGAGGTCGGTTCGCCGCACCACGGCCCGTCAATGCGCGGCTACCTTCAAATGCAGTGGTGCACATGCGGTTTCAGCTTCTTGTAGCTAAAATGAGGTCCCACGCCCTACCGCAAAGACGCCCGGCGCAGCAGATCAATCGCGTCGGGGCGGTCCAGCAGGGCCTTTTGCACGTCAAATCCGTGGTCAGCCCGGTGGCCGTGAGCGGGCAGGATCGACTTCAGCTTGTGAATAAGGTCCGGCGGCAGGGCCGAGCGTGTGCGGCTGTCGATCAGCATGCTTTCTGCAGCAATACCTTCGGCATAGATGATGTGATGACGGTCAAACAGAATCTGGAAATAGTCGACAAACCCGCCATCCTGCACGGTGACACTGTCCCCGTTGACGAGGTGGCGGGCCTTCACGAGGATCTCCGACTGGCCAACGCCAATCTGGTCGGAGCGTTGGTAGACAAACAACCGGTGGTCGGGGCTGACCAGCAGGTCGTTTTCGTTGTTGAGCACGCCTGCGCGGATCAGGATCGGGGCAAAATCCCCGGTGGCGCGGGCGGTGGTGTGGCCGATCCAGCGGATTTCCTGCGGGCCCGCATCGCGGGTCAGGACACGGTCGCCTGCCTTCAAATCCTCGATACGGACCTGTTCGCCCGACGCCATGGTGATGTGCGTGCCGCGTGTGAAGCTGACATTGGCAACCTGTGCGAAGCGGGCGCGTGCGCCGTCGCGGTCGGTGCCGACAAGGCGATATTCGACCTCGGCCTCGATCGGGGCGAGGGGCAGGAAGTAGACCTGGTTCAGATGCCCATCATCAGCGGTTTCGACCAACACCAGCAGTTCGATGTTGCGCCCGTCCGGCGTCATGAACAGGAAGGTCGCATCCAGATAGAGCGGCGCGCCGGGAATGCCGCGTTCCGTTCCATCCACCACACGGTAGCTGCCATCCTCTTCCGCGCGGAAGGTCAGGCGGTGGCGGGTGGCGGCGCTGTCGAGTTCGTAGATATCGTCCAGCTCCACCTCGGACATGAAGGACAGCCCGTCGCCCATGTTCGCACCGTATGTGACACAAAAATCCTCGGCCAAGAAAACCGGGATGTTCTGTGCGGGGGCGGTGTGCGGGGGTCTGGTCATGTGTGATCTGGGCTTGCTGTCTGTGCTGGCTGTGCTGCGGTGTGAGTTCAAGGTGAAGCTAAGGTAGGAATGTGGCAGTTCAGGGTCAATTGCCCGGTGTTTTACTGGCAATCCATATAACGCGAGTGTTTAGTCGGCGTGAACGAAATGGGAGATTCCAATGGATTTGGGTATATCTGGGAAACGTGCGCTGGTCTGTGCCAGCAGCAAGGGATTGGGTCTGGGCTGTGCCAAGGCGCTGGCCGAGGCGGGTGTGTCGCTGGTGATGAACGCGCGCGGTTCCGAGGCACTGGAAGCCTCTGCAAAGGGTATTCGCGACACCTATGGCGTGTCCGTTGAAACGATTGCGACCGACGTGACGTCCGCTGAAGGACAGGCGCAGGTGCTGGAGGTTGCGGGGGACGTGGACATCCTGGTGACCAATGCGGGCGGTCCGCCGCCGGGCATGTGGCATGACTGGGACCGAGAGGATTTCATCAAGGCGCTGGACAGCAATATGCTGACTCCGATCGCGTTCATGAAGGCGCTGTTGCCGGGGATGATGGACCGAGGCTGGGGCCGGGTGGTGAACATCACCAGCCAGTCGGTGCGCGCGCCGATTGGTGTGCTGGGCCTGTCGAATGCCGCGCGCACGGGGCTGACCGGCTATGTGGCGGGCACCGCGCGGCAGGTGGCCCCCAAGGGCGTGACAATCAACAACATCCTGCCGGGCATTCATGACACGGACCGGGCGGTTGCACTGGATACCGGTGCGGCGGGGGCTGCGGGTATCTCTTTGGACGAGGCGCGGGCGCAGCGGGCCGAAACGATCCCGGCGCGGCGCTATGGGACAGCGGAAGAGTTCGGGCAGGCCTGTGCCTTCCTCTGTTCGCAACATGCGGGCTTCATCGTGGGGCAGAACCTGCTGCTCGACGGGGGCGCGACCAATATGACGATGTAAGGAAAGAGTATGGCTGAGGCGTTTTCGCTGAAAGATCATTTGTTCAACGCGGAAACGCTGGGCCAGCTGGCGGGCGAATTCGAGGCGGGCGTGCCGGGGTTTGATGGCGCGCGGTTCGTGGAGGAGAGCCTGAGCCGGTTTGATGAGTTGGGATTGCTGGAGCGGATGGAGTGGATGGCGGATTGCCTGGAACCCCAGCTGCCCGGTGATTTCCCAGCCATGGCCGAGGCGCTGGAGGCGGCGATGCCGCCTCCGTTGGACCCGTCGTTGAAGGACGATGATTTCGGTCATTTCATTCATGCAATGCCGGGCATTCTGGCCGTGCGGCACGGGTTGGAGGATCATCGTGAACGGGCGCTGGACCTGCTGCATGCAGCGACACAACGGTTTTCCATGGAATTCTACATCCGGCCTTTCCTGAACCGCTGGACCAAGGAGGTTCTGGCGCGGATGGAGGATTGGGTGGAGGATGACAACTACCACGTGCGGCGGCTGGTGAGTGAAGGCACGCGGCCCAAGCTGCCCTGGGCCAAGGCGGTCACCATCGGCCATGCGGAGACATTGCCGCTGCTCGACCGGTTGCATGGGGACGGGACGCGCTATGTGACGCGGTCGGTTGCCAACCATCTGAACGACATCGCCAAGATCGAACCGGATCTGGTGGTCGGACGGCTGGAGGCCTGGCAGGATGAGGGGCGTCAGGGGGCCAAGGAACTGGGTTGGATGACGCGGCATGCGCTGCGGACGCTGGTGAAGGGCGGGCATGGTGGCGCGTTGCGGCTGTTGGGGTTTGATCCGGAGGCGGCGGTCGAGGTGGTGCGGTTTGATGTGCCGGGACGCGCGACGGTGGGAGAGAAACTGCCCATATCGGTTGCGTTGCGGGCCGGGGCACGGACGCCGGTGATTGTGGATTATGTGTTCTGGCGGCGGCGTTCGAGCGGGGAACTGGCCCCGAAGGTGCATAAGCTGAAGCAGGTGGTGCTGAAGTCCGGTGAAGTGCTGAAACTGGAGAAGGCGCATCACCTGAAGGGGGATGCAACGACCTACAGCCTGTTTCCCGGGCCGCAGCGGATAGATTTGCAGATCAACGGGCGGATCGTGGCAGAAGCACCGTTCGAGCTGTTGGCGCAGTAAAATTGTGCGCCTGACGGCGCGCTGGATGCCTCGTCACCGGCCATTGGCCGTTGCCTCGGGGATTGGGGGAGGTGACGTATGGAGTGGCGGGGGCTGGGGAGCCCCGCGCCGTTTGAATTTGAGTATTTGGGGAACAATGAAAGGGCGGGCCGGGGTGGCCTGCCGTTTTTGTTGATCAGAACGGGATTTCGTCGTCCATGTCGCGGCCACCGCCTGCGGGGGCGGCGCTGGCGTAGGGGTCTTCCTGCGGGCCGGGATCGTAGCCCATGCCGCCGCCGCCGCCACCTTCGCCGCGACCGTCGAGCATCACGAGCGTGCCGTTGAAGCCGGACAGCACAACCTCGGTCGAATAGCGGTCCTGGCCGGACTGGTCCTGCCATTTGCGGGTTTGAAGCGCGCCTTCGAGATAGACCTTGGAGCCTTTGCGCAGGTATTGTTCGCAGACCCGCACCAGACCTTCGGAGAAGATGGCGACCGAGTGCCATTCGGTTTTTTCGCGCCGCTCGCCGGTGTTGCGGTCCTTCCAGGTTTCCGAGGTGGCGATGCGCAGGTTGCACACCTTGCCGCCGTTCTGGAAGCTGCGTACTTCGGGGTCGCGCCCGAGATTGCCGATGAGGATGACTTTGTTGATCGAGCCGGCCATGTTCCGTCCTGAGTTATTTTTCGTGTTTTGTCCGTCGAATCCCGCGCGGGCGGGGTCGCGTCAGCCTACACTTCCCTGCACGGGGTTGAAACATGGTTAAGCGCAGGTTTCTGCGGCGGCACGGGGTGGATTTCACGAGGCAATCCCCATATAGTCCGCCAAAATACATTGAGGTTTAAGG